>WGLW01000026.1 GCA_016125405.1 Alphaproteobacteria bacterium
CCGCATCCCCGGCGAAGGCCGGGGCCCGGCGGCTCTATCCCCCAGCCAAGAGCCAGAATCCCCAGCCGCCACCGCGTCGTTGAAAAAAGTTATCCGACACCTGTCGGGACGGCCCGATCATCGCGGGCATGACGCAAGCGCCTTCACAGTCATATCGGGGTTGGCTCCCCTCTTCGAACAAGCACTGGCTTGGCGGAGTGATGGCTGTGTGGGCCGAGCTTGCGCCTCTCATCGCGATGATCTGCGGATGCGTCTTCGGATGTCTCAGGCGTGATTGGCACACGCTAGAAGCAAGCGAAGCCGCATCTGCCACTTCACGCGATTTTCAGGAGATCACACCGGCTGAACCACACAGCCGCACGTCCCAACCCATTTGCGCACGCCTTCGCGTCCGCATCCCCGGCGAAGGCCGGGGTCCAGTCCTCTCCGCGTCCAGCCTATCCTTCACCGGACTCATCCTTCGACAGGCTCAGGATGAAGGCGCTGGCGACACGAGGACTCCCCTCATCCTGAGCCTGTCGAAGGATGAGCCGCAAACCACCCCGCCGCCAACCTAGGCCGCGGGCCACACCCCTTTTTTGCGCTCCCCGGAGACCCTCCGGCGGAGGCGCCGCCATGTGCGCTGCCCCTATCGAACACGAAGCCGTGTCTGCGGCGGTGACCCACAGCCGATACTCGAAGGTTTCCGTGCGGCGCTTGCGGCGCTATGACCACGGCGCAGGACCGCCTAGTCTTGGGTCCCGAACAGTTCCGGAGCGTCCATGGCCGTCCTCTCCGTCTTCGCAAACCCCCACCGTTTCATGGCGATCTCGAAGCCCTTCGCCTGGGGGTTCACCATCCTGGGAATCGTGATCATCGCCTGGGGCGGCTACTATATGGGCCTCTATACCGCGCCCACCGATTACCGGCAGGGCGACGCCGCCCGCATCATGTACATGCACGTGCCGGCCTCGATCCTGTCCATCCTTGCCTACGCCTTCATGGCCGGGGCGAGCTTCATTTCTCTGGTCTGGCGCCACGCGCTGGCCGACGTCGCCGCCCGCTCGGCCGCGCCCATCGGCGCCGCCTTCACCGCGCTCTGCCTGATCGAAGGATCGATCTGGGGCGCGCCGATCTGGGGCACGTGGTGGGAGTGGGACGGACGCACCACGTCGGTGCTGATCCTGTTCTTCATCTATCTGGGGTATATGGCGATCTGGCAGGCAATGGAGACGCCGCAGAAGGCCGCGCGCGCCGCCGCCATTCTCTGCCTCGTCGGCGTCGTCAACCTGCCCATCATCCACTATTCGGTTGAGTGGTGGAATACGCTTCACCAGGGCTCGACCTTCTTCACGTCGAAAAACGTCGCGCCGCTGTCCTACAAGATCCCGATGTACACCGTCCTGCTTGGCTTCCTGTCGCTCTTCGGCGGTCTCACGCTGATCAACATGCGCGCCGACATCATGAAGACGCGCGCCGAGATGCTGGCCCAGCGCAAGCTGCAGGCGGCCGGCTGATGCTCCCTCATTTCGACAAATACGCGCCCTACATCTGGTGGGGCTACGCCATCGCCACGGCGATCCTGGTGGGTCTGGTGGTCTGGTCGATCCTGCGCGTCTCCAGCGCAAAGAAGAAACTGGACGAGATCGAGGGAAAGGATGGCGGTGACGCCAATGGCTGACGAACCTGCAGCTGACCAACCGGCGCCGGCCGAGGATACGTCCTCCGCGAAAAAAGGGGCCGGGCGCTGGCTTGCGATCGTGCCGCTTGGCCTGTTCGTCGTGCTGGCCGGCGTCGCCATGGTGCAGCTTACGGGGCCCAAACCCGAGCCTGCCGGTTTCACCTCGCCGATCCGTCCTGCGCCCAAGATCGCCGCCCCGGCGCTTGAGGGTCAGCCTGTCGATTTCGCGACGCTCAAGGGTCCAGTGATCGTCAATTTCTGGGCGACCTGGTGCACCCCCTGCAAGGCGGAGCATCCGGTGCTGATGCAGTTCGCCAGCCAGGGCGTGCCGATCATCGGCGTCCAGCACATGGACGAAAGCGACAAGGCCAATCCGCAGGCGTCGATGGACAAGGCCCGGACGATGCTGGCGCAGGACGGCAATCCGTTTCAACACGCCCTCACGGACCCGGATGGCGAGGTCAGCCTGGCCTTCGGCATCACCGGCGTGCCGGAAAGCTTCCTGATCGACGCCAACGGCACCATCGTCAAAACCCTGCGCGGCCCGCTGGTCGGCAACGACGCTTCGGATTTTCTGGCGGCCTGGAAGGCGCAGTCGGCGCAGGCCGGCAAGACGGAAAGGCCGCGCGAAGGCTGATCGCTGTCGCCGGCAGGTCAGGCCGTCAGCGCTTTTTCTTCTTGCGCTTCTTCTTGTCCTTGGCTCGCGCCTTGGCGGCGGCCCGCGCGGCCTTCGACGCCTTCTTCAGCCGGCGCGCCTGTTCGGCTTCGCTGACTTCCATTTCGTCCGCGCGTCCGGCCAGCACGCCCAGCGTGTCCCGGAAGGCGTTGCGCCGGTTGCGCGGCAGCGCCCCGATCAACGCATCGTCCACTTGGCGCATCGCCGGCAGCGCTTCGTCCAGCCGGGCGCGCCCCGCCGGCGTCAGCGACACAGACTTGGCCCGCCCGTCATCCGCGGCCGTCGTCCGGACGATCAGGCCTTTCTTCTCCATCCGCGCGACCATGTCCGCCAGCGTCGAGCGGTCGACACCCGTTGCGCGTACAAGTTCGGACTGGCTGCGCACCACCCCTTCGGCGATTGCGGCCAGCACCACGCCCTGGCGCAGCGTCACGCCGTCGGAGAGACCGGCCTGGAGATAGATTTCAGCGGCGAATTGCTGGGCCCGTCTCAACAGATGGGACGGCGACTGGCTCAACCGGAACTCGTCCGACGGCTCTTCAGCGTCCCCCGCACCTTCCGCAGGCCGCCCGGCATCGGTCAGCGCGTTCATATGCAGCCCCACTAGTCGAATCGCCCGTCAGCCTACGGACTAGTGCGCAAGTAAATCACTGGCCAATGAAGTTTTTTTGTCTCCAACCTTTGAATACGCACAGCAATCGCGCAAATTCGCGTGGTGAATGCGCCAACTGTTCCAGTCTCGTTTTCCCTCAAGACGCCTGAGGGCGACGAACGCGACCGCCGCGTCTGCGATACGTGCGGGTTCATCGATTATGTGAACCCCCGCATCGTCGCTGGCGTGGTGGCCTATTCCGGCGATCGCATTCTCCTCTGCCGGCGGGCGATCGAGCCGCGCAAGGGCTACTGGACCCTGCCGGCCGGCTTCATGGAGCAGGGCGAAAGCGTGGAGGAGGGCGCAAGGCGCGAAGCGCGCGAGGAGGCGATGGCCGAAGTCGAATTCGAGACGCTGCTTGCCGTCTACTCGATCCCGCGCATCAGCCAGGTCCAGCTCATGTATCGCGCCCGCCTCATCAACCAGCCGAGCCCGGGGCCTGAGTCGAGCGAAGTCCTGCTGGCGGGCTGGGACGAGATTCCCTGGTTGGATCTGGCCTTTCCCTCCGTGAAATGGGCGCTTGAGGCCTTCCGCGAAACGAAGGGCAGAACCGGCTTTGCACCCTATGGCAATCCGCCGGGAACCGAGGCGCTCACGCGCTAGGCGCCGTCAGGTGTCTTTTGGGGACGGGTCGGTTCCTTCGGGTTCGATCTGGTGCTTCAGCAGGAAGGGAATGTTGAGCGCCATGAAGACGAAGACGATCGGAATCGTCAGAAACAGTTTCGAGTTCGACCAGACGTCTTCCGAGAAGTTCCGCCAGAGCACCTCGTTGACGATCGCCAGAAAGACGTAGAGCGCCGCCCAACGCAGCGCGAAAATCTTCCACGCCCGATCGGATAGCTGGAAAGCGTGCTCGAACGCCGTCTTCCAGATGTTCCGGCCAATCGCGAGGCTGCCAAGAATGACGCCCGCGAAGAGGAGGTTGATGATCGTCGGCTTGTAATAGGCGAACTTCGGATCGTGCAGCCAGATCGTCAGCGTACCGAACACCAGCACCACGACGCCGGTGATCATCAGCATCGGCGGCAACCTGCGCCCGCGCGACAGGGTCCAGCCGATCGCGGCGGCGACGCCGGCCATGAAGACGCCAGTCGCCCAGTAGATCGCGTTTTCCTTTGAAAGCATGCCCGCGCCTTCGGGGAAGCGCCGCACCACGTTGTAGACGATCACAAAGGACAGCACCGGGCCGATGTCGGTCCAGAGATTGCCGGCTCCCTGGGCGGCCGTTTTCATTTTTTCGGAGGCTGGGGCAGGCGCGTCGGTCATCGGGGCTCCGGCCCTTCGGGGCGCTCGAGGGAGGCCTGACATAGCTGCGGACCGGCCCCGGATTCAAGCCTTTCGCCTGCGCATCGGCCGCATTGCCGGCTCGGCCGGGCGCGGCGGTCTCACGTCGCTACTTCGCTGGAGCGAGCTTGTCCTGCGTGCGATGCGCGAAATCGCTGGCGTCGTGCCGTTCATGCAGCTGGCTGGCGGGATCGCCCCATGTGCGGTTGACCATTCTGCCTCGCTTGACGGCGGGCCGCGCGCCGATCATGTCCGTCCAGCGCAGCACGTGCTTGTATTCCTGGACCTGAAGGAATTCGCCGGCGCCATAAAGCAGGCCTTTCGCCAGCGCGCCGTACCAGGGCCAGATCGCAATGTCGGCGATGGAGTAGGTGTCTCCCGCCATGTAGGTATTTTCGGCGAGGTGGCGGTCGAGCACGTCTAGCTGACGCTTCACCTCCATGGCGTAACGATTGATCGGGTATTCGATCTTCTCGGGCGCATACGCGTAAAAATGGCCCAAGCCTCCGCCAAGATAGGGAGCGCTCGCCATCTGCCAGAACAACCAGGACATGCACTCGACCCGTGCAGGCTGTTCGGCGGGTAGCAACGCGCTAAACTTTTCGGCGAGGTGCAACAGCATCGCGCCCGACTCGAATATGCGTATCGGCGTCGGCCCGCTGCGATCGAGAAGCGCCGGAATCTTGGAGTTCGGATTCACAGAGACGAAGCCGCTGCCGAACTGGTCGCCTTCGTTGATCCGGATCAGCCATGCGTCATATTCGGCGCCGGTATGTCCGAGCTCCAGCAGCTCTTCGAACATCACCGTGACCTTCACGCCATTTGGCGTCGCCAGCGAATAGAGCTGAAATGGATGGCGGCCGACGGGCAGCTCCTTGTCGTGGGTCGCCCCGGCGACGGGCCGGTTGATCTTCGAGAAACGTCCGCCGCTCTCCTTGTCCCAGGTCCAGATTTTCGGGGGCGTGTAGGCGGTCGTTTCGGTCATGCTCGCACTCCGCTGCGCCGGGATCAGACTTCCATCTGGAACGGGCAGGGCATGGATACAAGGGTTTCGGGTCGGGGATGACTGGCAAGTGATCAGAAGCCGGGATGCCCCCGCTAGCCGAACTGCAACACAATGAGACCGCAAGCGAGAAGCAGGGCCGCAAGGGTGCGGCGGACGCCGAACCCTTCCTTCAGCAGGAACCAGCCCAGAAGCGCGCCAAAGATCACCGCCGTTTCGCGCAGCGCCGAAATGTAGGCGACCGGCGCGATGGAAAAGCCGTAAAGCGCGGCGCTGAATGACAGGACCGACAACGCGCCGGCGCCAAAACCGTAGCGGAAGTTCGCCTTCAGCATCCTGACATATGCCCGTCCCCGCGTGAGCGCAGTGACCGTATTGATACCGATCCAGTCCAGCAGGAAGAGCCATACGGTGAAGGAAAAAGGCTCAGGAGCGACACGTGTGCCCTTGGCGTCGACCACGTTGTAAATCGCAACGGTAACGCCTGTCGCCGCCGCCCAGAACATCGCAGACTTGTGCAGGTCCATGGGCTGCGAGGCGGCTTTCTGCGGTATGGCGAAGACGATTGTGGCGAGGCTGGCGATCGCGAGGCCGCACAGCGCCAGCATCGACAGGTGTTCGTGCAGTACCAGGCCGGCGACCAGCGCCGTCAGCAAGGGCGCCGATCCGCGCATCACGGGAAAGACCAGGGACAGATCGCCACGGGAAAGCGCCCGCACCAGCGCAGTCTGGTAGAGCCAGTGCGCCGGCAGCGCGAACGCTAACACTTCCCATGTCGCCACATTGGGCAATGGCGTGACGAAAGCGAAGGGCGCCATGATCACAGCGCCCGATATCGACGTGACGGATCGCGCGCCAACGATGTCGCTTGAGGCTTTGACGAACGTATTGGCGCCCGCCAGCGTCACCGCCGATCCAAGGCCAAGCGCGAGAGGAAGCAGGGGGAGCGTCAACTCAGGCGTCGAGTCCCACGAGCGCCCGCGCGAAGGCCTCCGCGCTGAAGGGCTGCAGGTCCTCGGCTTTTTCGCCAACGCCTACGAAGTGGATCGGCAGGTCGTAGGCTTCGGCGATAGCGACCAGCACGCCGCCTTTGGCCGTGCCGTCCAGCTTGGTCATCACAAGTCCGGTGACGCCGGCTGTGTGATGGAACGCCTCCACCTGGGAGAGGGCGTTCTGTCCGACAGTGGCGTCGAGGACGAGGATCACGTCGTGTGGCGCAGTGGGATCCAGCTTGCGGATGGCGCGCACAACCTTGGCGAGTTCATCCATAAGCTGCGTCTTGTTCTGCAGCCGTCCCGCCGTATCGATCAGCACGATGTCGCGGTTTTCCTTGCGCGCGATGTCGACCGCCTCGAAGGCCAGAGCCGCCGAATCGGCGCCTTGCGGCTTTGAAACGAAGCGCGCGCCGGCCCGGTCGGCCCAGACTTTCAACTGCTCGACGGCGGCGGCGCGGAATGTGTCGCCCGCCGCTAGCGTGACGTCGGCGCCCTGCGCTGAAAGTTTCGCGGCGATCTTGCCGATTGTCGTCGTCTTGCCGGATCCGTTGACGCCGACGAAAAGGGCGATGCGCGGACGCGGCCCCTCTGAAAAATCGACCACCCGCTCGCGAAGTCTGAGGATAGCCGAAAGTTCGCCCGCCAGGGCTTCGCGAATTTCGGCGTCGCTGATCTCACGATCAAAGCGCCCCTTCGCAATTGCCTTGGTGATGCGGGCGGCGACTTTCGCGCCCATGTCCGACGTGATCAGCAGATCCTCAAGCTCATCCAGCGCATCGCGATCGAGTGTCCGGCGCGACAACCCGGCCAGTCCTTCGGCGAGACGGGACGACGAGCGCTTGAGGCCCTCATTCAGCTTGTAGAGAACGGTCGCTTCGCGCGCCGCTGCTTCCGCTTCGCGCTCGGCGGCGATGCGCGCTGCTGCGCGCATGAGGCCGATCGGATCATCGTCCGTGTCCGTCTGCGGCGGCGGTTCAGCGGCCGGCTGCGCGCCGAATATCTGTTCGTCGAGGCTGCGCGCAGGCTTGTCTGGCGCCTCGCCCGGCTTCAGCGGCGTAATTGGCGTCTCGCCGGTGCGCGGGTCGGTCGCGCCCTTCTTTCCCCACCACAAAATCAAGTGCTGCGTCCCACGAGTTCATTGGCGGTGCGAAAGACAAACTCGAAGCGCGACGGGCGGCCCGGTTCTGGCGATGCACCCTCAATCCGCACGGGGGAGAAATCTGGCAGGCGCGCCCGCCCACCGTTCTCGACCAGCGCCATCGCTGTCTGGCCCACATGGCGATCAAGCCGCATCGCAAGGCGTTCGGCGCCTTTTGCACGCAGCTTCGCCGCCCGCGCCTTCACCACGTCGCGGGCCACTTGCGGCATCCTTGCAGCGGGCGTTCCCGGACGCGGCGAATAGGGGAAGACATGGAGATAATCGATCCCGCATTCATCGACCGAGGCCAGAGTGTTTTCGAACATCTCGTCCGTCTCCGTCGGGAAGCCCGCGATCAGGTCCGCGCCAAATGCGATATCCGGCCGCACGGCGCGCAGCCGTCTGCACAGGTCGATCGCGTCCCCTCGCGAATGACGGCGCTTCATGCGTTTCAGGATCATGTCGTCGCCGGACTGGAAGGACAGGTGCAGGTGAGGCGCGATACGCGGTTCATTCGCCAGCACTTCGAAAAGGATCTCGTCGATCTCGATGGCGTCGATCGACGAGAGACGAAGTTGCCGCAGATCCGGAACCAGTTTGAGAATCCGGCGGACAAGGTTTCCCAACTTTGGCGCGTTCGGCAGGTCGGCGCCCCAGGAAGTGAGATCGACGCCCGTGAGCACGATCTCGTAGTGGCCGGTCGCCGTCAGCCGTTTCACCTGGTCGACGACGTCGCCCGCGGGCACCGAGCGGGAGTTTCCACGGCCATAGGGAATGATGCAGAAGGTGCAGCGGTGATCGCAGCCGGTCTGCACCTGCACAAAGGCCCGCGCCCGCCCATCGAGTCCATCGACGAGATGAGCCGCCGTTTCCCGAACTGACATGATGTCGTTGACCCGCACGCGCGCGTCTCCAGCGAGCAGGGCGGCGGGCTCGAAGGTTTCCGCCTTCATCTTTTCCGCGTTGCCGATCACCCGGGTCACTTCCGGCATGGCTGCGAAAGCGGCGGGGTCGATCTGGGCGGCGCAACCGGTCACGATGATTGGCGACGTCGGCCGGTCGCGCCGGGCGCGTCGGATGGTCTGGCGGGCCTGGCGCACTGCTTCGGCAGTGACCGCGCACGTGTTGACGATGATCGCGTCATCAAGGCCGGCCGCCTCGGCATGGCCCCGCATAACCTCGGATTCATAGGAATTCAGGCGGCATCCCAGGGTCAGGATGTCGAGACGGGAAGGGGCAGTGCGTGCGCCATCGGCCATAGCGGGTCGAGATAGGCCGGGCGGAAGCGGATGTCACGCCTGCCAAATGGGCAAGCCCGGTCGCGCGGCGACTTTTTCCGCTCGTCTTGTCCATGTCTGACAGGACAGGACGAGAATTCTGCGTCATTCACAGGGCCGCCGGACGACCTATCTCCAAGGCGGGTCGTCCTTCGCCCGACCCGATGCAACAGGAGCAGTCCCCATGTCCCGAAAGATCGCCGTACTGGTCGGCTCGCTGCGCAAGGAAAGCTTCAGCCGAAAGGTGGCCCGGGCCATCGAGGCCGAAGCGCCGGACAGCCTGGCTTTCGAGCATGTCGATCTCTCTAGCGTTGGCCACTACAATCAGGACCTCGACACTGAAAACCCGCCACCGGAATGGGCCAAACTTCGCGCGGCTATCAAGTCGGCCGACGCAGTGCTGTTCGTCACACCGGAATACAACCGCTCGGTTCCCGGTTTCCTCAAGAACGCGATCGACATCGCGTCCCGGCCCTATGGGAAAAGCGCCTTCGCGGGCAAACCGGCGGCCGTCGTCTCCAATTCACCGGGCGCCATCGGCGGGTTCGGCGCCAATCATCATCTGCGGCAGACACTGCATTTTCTGGATATGCCCGCGCTTCAGCAGCCCGAGATGTATCTCGGCGGCGTCGGCGACTGGTTCGACGCGGACGGCAAGCTGGTGAAAGACGACAAGCGGCAGTACCTGGCGAAGTTCGGCAAGGCCTTTGCCGACTGGATCGAGCTCAATCTGGCGAAGTAGGACTCTGGACGTCGCCGGTCAGGTCAGCCGGTCTTCCGGCGGGCGCTGGGCATCATCGTCGCCGTCGTCCTCATCCTCGACCTGACGCTCTTCGCGCACTTCCGCGGCATGTCGCGACGAGGGATCGAACGCCTCGTTGAATGTGGAAAGGGCGGCGGCGCCCGCGCTGCCCCTGCGTTTCACCTTGCGCCAGTAGATCCAGCCCTTCGCCTCCATCCAAAGGCAAAGCCGATCGATCGCGAACACTGCGACCATGATCGCAACGGTCCAGAGTACAATCTGTACGGCGCGCCTCCCTGGCTCGATCCGACATGGGAAGCGCCGACTGTAGCTGCAAGCGAGCGCTAGATCTTCATTCCCATGGGCAGCGTATGTACGGTCTTGCCAGTTGCCGCCAGAAGCGCGTTGGCGACGGCTGGCGCAGCTGGGGGCAGGCCCGGCTCACCGACACCGGTCGGCGCTTCGGACGACGGGACAATATAGACTTCGATCTTCGGCATCTGCGCCAGACGCAGCGGAGCATAGTCGTAGAAGTTGGTCTGCACCGGAACGCCGTCCTTGAGCGTGATCTGTTCGCCCAACGCAGCGGACAAACCGTAACCGATGCCACCCTCCATCTGGGCGCGCACGATATCCGGGTTGACAACGATGCCGCAATCGACAGCGCAAACAACGCGATCGATGCTGAACGTCCCATTCGGTTTCACCGTCACTTCAGCCACTTCAGCGACATAGGTGTCGAACGCTTTGTGCACCGCGATCCCGCGCCCTCGTCCGGCAGGGAGGGGGGCGCCCCAGCCGGCTTTCTCCGCCGCGAGATTAAGCACGCCCAACAGGCGCGGGCTTTTGGCAAGCAAGCTCTGCCGCGCCTTCAGCGGATCGAGCCCGGCTTCCTTCGCCGCCAGGTCGAAGAAATGCTCTTTGGCGAAGGCAGTGTGCGTGTGGCCAACCGATCGCCACCAGAGCACGGTCACAGGCGATTTCACGAAGGTCACGTCGACGCTGATGTTCGGGATTGTATAGGGAATGTCGTGCCCGCCCTCGATCGCCGAGATGTCCGGCTTGCCCGGCGTGCCGAAGGGTGTGCCGTCCATGATTGACTGGATCACCGTCCGATCGGTCCAGCTTTCGATCTTTCCTTCGTTCACCTGCGCCGTCATTCGATGCATCGTCATCGGCCTGTATTTGCCGGACCGCACATCGTCCTCACGGCTCCACATCAGCTTCACGGGCGCCGCGCCATTGAGGTGCTTGGCGATCTGGGCCGCCTCTGTGGCGAGATCGCCGTCCGGCGTCGCCTTGCGGCCGAAGGATCCACCCGCGAGCATGGTTACGATCTTCACCTGCGACGGTTGCAGGCCGAGCGTCGCAGCCAGGACGGCCTGGTCAACAGTCGGCATTTGCGATCCTGAGTGAAACACACAGCGCTCGCCCGGCACGAAGTCTACCGTGCAGCTCATCGGCTCCATTGGAGCGTGGGCGAGATAGGGGAAGGAAAAATCGACTGTGAAGACCTTGCCGGACCCGCTCGTGAGGGCGGCGGCGCCTTTGCCCTCCTTGCGGGCCTCGAAACCCGGCTTTTCCAGCAGCTTGCGATAATCTGCGAACATGGCGTCCGACGAGCGCTTCTCGGCGGCCGAATCGTCCCAAGTGATCTTCAGCGCGTCCCGGGCCGTCTTCGCGGCCCAGTAGTCGGTGGCGACCACCGCGACGCCATTTGATATCTGGAAAACGTCATGGACGCCTTTGACGGCGCGTGCTGCGCCGTCGTCGACGCTCGCGACCTTGCCGCCCCAGCGCGGGCTCCGGGCGACCAGCGCCACCAGCAAGCCCTCGGGGTGATAATCGAGCGCATACTGTGCTGTGCCGTTGATCTTGGCGGGCGTATCGGCGCGGCCGGTCACAGTGTTGGCCGATTTCTCCTTGCCGATCAGGCGGAAGTTGGCCGGGTTCTTCAACTTCAGAGACTTCACGCTCGGCGGCGTCAGCTTGCCCGCGTCAAGCGCAAGATCGCCGAAGGTTGCTTTCTTCGATCCGCTCGAAACCACGCCGCGCGAAACCGTGCAGCTCGCCGGGTCGACTTTCCATCTCGCGGCGGCGGCCGAAACAAGCATGGCCCGCGCCGCCGCGCCGGCCTGGCGAAGTTGCATCCACGAATTGGCGATCGCCGTGGATCCACCCGTGCCCTGGACAGCGCCGCCAAAGGCGCCGTTGCCATAGGTGGGCACTTCCGCCGGCGCCTCCTCGAAGCGCATCTGCGCCCAATCGGCGTCGATCTCTTCAGCGACAATGGTAGTGAGGCCGGTCGAGACGCCTTGTCCGAACTCGATGTGCTTGAGCAGGACGGTGACGGTATTGTCCGAGCCGATTTTCACGAAGGGTCCGAACGAAACGAGCCCGCCGGGACCGGGCGCCGCCGAAGCGGAGCGGACGCTTGAGGAGCATCCGACTGCGAACCCGGCGACGCCGAGGCCAATGACCTGGAGAACCGAGCGGCGGGATGGATTTTCGAGACTGACGGAATCAGCGGCCATGACGATTACCCCATGATCTCGGATGCGCGGGCGACCGCGCCGCGGATGCGGTGATAGGTGGCGCAGCGGCAGAGATTGCCCGTCATGCCATCGGTGATTTGCTGTTCTGTCGGTTTGGGCGTCTTGGTGAGCAGCGCCGCCGCCGTCAGTATCTGGCCCGACTGGCACCAGCCGCACTGCACGACGTCGAGCTCGGTCCAGGCCTGCTGCACGGCTTTCCCGGCCTTGCTGTCCAGCCCCTCGATCGTCGTGATCTTCCTGCCCTCCATCGCCGAAGCAGGCGTCGAGCAGGAACGTGTCGGCACGCCATCGACCAGCACGGTGCAGGCGCCGCAGGCTGCGACGCCGCAGCCATACTTGGTGCCGGTCAATTTCAGGTCTTCGCGAATATACCAGAGCAGGGGGCGGTCCTTTGCACCGGCATATTCGGTTTCCTTGCCGTTGATCGTGAGTTTCATGAGGAACGCCCTCCACCTGCGTTCTGCTGAGGCGCGGAGTTTCTCAGGGCGCTTGCCTTGCAGCAAGTCTTGTAATGTGAGCGGTCGCTCACCAGCTTTTCGCGCCCCGCAACCCGCGGTGCGCGACGTCAGGGTTCGTCGCTATTTGTCGCGGCGCATATCGACCTGGAGCCGGAGCTCAGTCGAAAATCTGCACGCCGCCGGATTCCAGGTCGACAACGACGCCGAACCGGTCGCCAAGGGCTGCTCCATCTTCCGCGAAGCGACTGAGCCCACTGATATCGCCGGCGCGGAGGTGATGGGTTACCGTGACATGGTCAAGCGTATGTTCTCCGATAGGTGCGATGTCGCCCTGAGTTAGAATCCCGAAGCCGTGCAGTGCGGCATTGAGGGCGTGGTGCGCCGACCACGCGCCCCAGATCAGCGGCACGAACTGGTTGAAGTCGCCCACGATGACCGTCGGCGTCGACAGGTCCAGCCGCTTCAGCGTTTCGCCGAGCATTTCGAGGTAGCTGATGTGCATGGACCATTGCGGCGGCCGCGGCAGCTTTCCCTCTGGCGAGGCAAAGGGATTGGGCGTGGCGATTCCAATGAAACGCACCAGCCCGAGATCGGTATCGGTGAGGGCGCCAACCGCGCCGCCAAGCGCAGTCAGCGCGCCGAGATCAAGCGGATCGCGCCATGGCGACTTGCTCCAGAGTATAACCTTGCGTTCTTCCGGCGCCGCCGGCCCCCAGCTCGCGCCGGCGTTCGAAATGACATGTCCGCCCAGGGCTGCGAGCGAGGTTTCGTACCCCTTCGTGAGGCAGACGACATCCGGCTTCGCTGCCGTAATCCGGTCAAGCATCGTTCTGGCTTCCGGCGTATCCGGCGCATGGCGGCCGAAGTTCCATGTGATGATGCGCATGCGCCAGAGCTCCTCGGCAGATTGCCGACTACGATCCTAGAGCGTTGGCAGATCAGGGAAACTGCAGCGCCGGGTCGCAGGCGCGATAAGGCTCTGGCGCCTGCCTACTAGGCGCCGCTTCGCCTTTCAAACCGAACCGCGTTTCCGGACGCGATCAACTTGCCGGGAAATGGCGCTCCGCGCTGAATTTTGCAGACTGGCTCCTCCGGACGACCCACTCCGGTCTCCGCTCAGCTCAGCTCCTGCTCGTATTCAAGCTCGATCGGTCCGGTGAGGATCACGTGATCGGTATCCTCGCGCCAGTGGATATGGAGGTCGCCGCCATCCATCGTGACGGTGGCCTTGCGATCGACGACGCCTTTGCGATTCCCGGCGACGACGGCGGCGCAGGCGCCTGTTCCGCAGGCCATCGTGAGCCCCGCGCCGCGCTCCCAAACACGCAGGCGGATATGGCGTTGTGTTTTGACCTCGGCGAAGCCGACATTGACGCCCTGCGGGAAGAGTGGGTGATGCTCCAGCATTGAGCCGACAGCAGCAACGTCGATCGCCATCACGTCCGGCACGAAGAACACGACGTGGGGGTTGCCCATGTTCACGCAGCCGGGAAGCTGCAGGAAAGGCTTGTCGATCGGGCCAACCTTGAGATCGATGCCGCGAGTGTCCATACGCTCCGCCAGCGGGATTTCCTCCCACTTGAGAAGCGGCGAGCCCATGTCGACCGAGATTGTCGCCGGCCCGGCCCGTGAGGCGGACAGCCGCCCTGCTGCGGTTTCAATGGTGACGGTTGGCGCCTTGGTTTCCTCCATGAGCAGCCAGCCCACGCAGCGGGTGGCGTTGCCGCAGGCCTCCACCTCGCCGCCGTCTGAATTCCAGATGCGCATGAACACGTCGCCGCGCAGCGAGGGCTCCATCGACATGACCTGATCGGCGCCAGCCCCGGTTGTGGGACTTGCGATCTCGCGGATGCGCTCAGGCGTCAGGTCCAGCTTTTCGCGTCGGGCGTCGAATATGACGAAAGCGTTCCCGGCCCCGTTCATCTTGTAGAATTTCATGGGTCCGAGATTTAAGGGCGGATGGAGTCAGAAGCTAGTGGGTCGTGCCGGGCGGCCTTGCACGCTTCCGCCAGCCCGTTATCCCTGAGGCAAGAGCAGATCCCCGGGGAGCGGCGATGCGCAGGATTTTGGGTCTGGGTACATTGGGTGTGGCGCTGGCCTTGCTGCTGGCGGCATGTGGCGCGAAGGAGACGGGTGTGGCGGCAAAACCGGCGGCGTTTAATCCCGATAGCCACCTTTTCCTGGAAGAGATTGAAGGAAAGCAGGCGCTCGACTGGGTCAAGGGCGAGAACGAGCGCACGCTGAAAGTGCTCGAATCCGAGCCTCGCTATCAGGGGTATTACGACGAGGCGCTGAAGATCGCGACGTCGAAGGAGCGCATACCGTACGGTTCGTTGCGCAATGGCTATGTCTACAATTACTGGCAGGACGGCGAGCATGTCCGCGGTTTGTGGCGCCGCGTGAGGCTGACGGATTACGCCAAGTCTGACCCGCCGTGGGAAACCATTCTAGATGTCGATGCGTTGGCGAAGTCCGAAAACGCCAACTGGGTGTACAAGGGAGTGTCCTGTCTTCCCCCCGCATACGAGCGTTGCATCGTGGAATTGTCCGACGGTGGAAAGGACGCAGTCCGCCTGCGCGAGTTCGATGTCGTGACGAAGTCTTTTGTGGCCGGCGGCTTCGATATTCCTGAAGCCAAATCCGACATGACATGGAAGGACATCGACACCCTGCTGGTCTCGACCGACTGGGGTGACGAAGCCGGCAAGCCGACTCTTACGACATCCGGCTATCCCTTCGTCATTAAGGAGCTCAAGCGCGGACAGTCGCTCAAAGATGCAACTGAGGTTGCACGGGGCAAGGAAAGCGACGTCGCCGCCTCGGCCTATTCGATCGAGGACGCCGAAGGCCGTCGCTGGTTCGGCGCCGTCGAGGCGCTCACCTTCTTCACAACGGCCTATTCCATCTTCCCGGATCACGGCGGCCCCGCGATCACTGTTCCGCTGCCGCCGAAGGCGACCATCCACGGCGTCTTCGCCGACACGTTGCTGGTGACGCTGGAACAGGACTGGACGCCAGACGGCCAGGACGCCTTCAAGACCGGCGACCTGATCGGTTTCTCCTGGAGCCAGTTCCTCAAGGACGGCAAGCTGCCCAAGGTCGACCTGGTTCTGCGGCCCACCGCGCTTCAGGCGGTGCAGGATATCTCCATCGCGAAGGACGCGGTGCTGGTGACGCTTTCGAACAATGTCGCACTCGACGTGTTGAGTTACACCAAGGCGGGCGGCAGGTGGGCGTCGAAGAAGGTGCCATTGCCAGAGAAGGGCTCGGCCAGCGTCACTTACGCGGACGAAAACGAGACCACGGCCTTTCTTGGATATGAAAGCTATCTCGAACCCGACGCGCTCTATCAGTATGATACGGCTTCCGGCGCGATGCTGAAGATTAAATCGCTGCCGGCATGGTTCGATGCCGAACCTTATGTCACCGAGCAATTTGAATCGACGTCCACGGATGGAACGAAGATTCCCTACTTCGTCGTTCGCAAGAAAACGACCAAGCTGGATGGGAACAATCCCACGCTGCTCTACGCCTATGGTGGATTTCAGGTGTCGCAGACGCCGAGCTACTCGGGGACGGTCGGCAAGTTATGGCTGGAGCAGGGCGGCGTTTACGTTGTCGCCAACATCCGGGGCGGTGGCGAATTCGGCCCGGCGTGGCACGAGGCGGGGCTGAAGACGCATCGCCAGATCGTGTTCGACGATTTCATTTCCGTCGCCGAAGACCTGATCGCTCGCAAGATCACCAGCCCATCGAAGCTGGGCGCCATGGGCGGATCGAATGGCGGTCTCTTGATGGGCGTCATGTTCGTGCAGCGCCCCGACCTGTTCAAGGCGATTGTCTGTCAGGTGCCGCTGCTCGACATGCTGAGGTTCAACAAGCTGGGCGCGGGGGCCTCGTGGATGGATGAGTATGGCAACCCCGACGATCCGGCGCACCCCGAGGAACGCGCGTTCCTGGAGAAGATCTCGCCCTATCACAACGTGAAGCCGGACGTGGATTATCCGGAAATCTACATCGAGACCTCGACCAAGGACGATCGCGTCCATCCAGCACACGCGCGGAAGATGGCGAAGCGTCTCGAGGAATTGGGCAAGCCGTTCTTCTATTACGAGAACACGGAAGGCGGACACTCGGCGGCGGCCAACCAGCAGGAGACCGCCCATCGCATTGCCCTGGAGTTCACTTACCTCGCGCGCAAGCTCATGGACTCGAAGTAATGCAGCGGAAAATGCTAAGCGTCGGGAGTCGCTGAGGATTCTCCATTGTGGCGAGGGCATGCACTCTCTTGCCGGCTTTGCCGCAGGCTTTAGCTTCAGGGATACATATTTCCTGGGGCTATGGAGACTTTAATGTCCATCAAATTGATCGCCGCAGCGTCGGCCGTTGCCGCTGCAGCGCTTCTGGCGTCCTGCCAGAGCATTCCCGACAAGATGTCGCTTGCCGATTACTGCGCCAACGCGGATCACGCCAACAAGGATGTCTGCAAGGTCAATGTCGAGATCGACGGGCAGAAGACCGCGCTGGCGTCCACCAACATGTCTCTCTCTGAAGCGCGTGCGATTGCTGACAAGGCGCTCTCCACCGCCGAGACGGCGCAGCAGACTGCTCTCGCCGCTCAGCAGACGGCCCAGCAGGCTGCGAACACGCCGCTGACCTGCGAAACCAAGACGTTCCGCCGCTCGAAAACCGGCTCATGCTCGCCGGGCTACAAGCTCGTGAGCTGCACCCAGACCCATTACACGACCCGCGCTGGCGGCGTTTCAATCATGCGGTCGATCGACGATTCGCAGTGCACCTTCCAGACCAAGGTTCTTGAAATCGCCGCTCGCTGCTGCGCCGACGGCCAGCCGCCGGCGACGGAAGTCAGCACCCCGGCGCCCAGCGAACCGGCGCCGGAATCGCCAGCCACCTCTTCCTGAGCGCGCGTTCACTGACCAGACTGCCCGGCCGTCCGCTTTATGCGGGCGGCCGTTGCATTTTTCGTCGCCGACAGGAAGAAAGTTCCAGCCGGGCTGTGTTCAACAAGGCGAACGTCCTCGCCCGGACTCGGGACGCCATGCAAGAAAGTCTCGGCGCGAGCGAATAAGAAGCGGTGCGGAATGTTTGAGTGGGATACAGCGAGGGCGGCCGACAATCTCGCAACCCATGGCGTCGATTTTGTCCGCGCCGCCCGCATGTTCGACAATCCGGTTCTTGAGCGCGAGGATACCCGCCAGTTCTGGGGCGAGCGCCGCTTCATCGCCATCGGTCACGCTGACGGCATGTATCTGGTCGTGGTGTGGGCCCCGCGCGGCGCCCGCAAGCGCATCCTTTCAGCCTGGAGAGCCGATCGTGCCGACGAAACCTTCTATCGTGCAGCGATCCCGCAACCTGCTGGCCCGTCTGCCGGACCTCAGCCAGGACGACGCGCCCTCCCGGGCCAGTCTCGGGGCGGCCTTCTGGAAATCGGCCGCGCCCGTCTATCCCTCCCGAAACCGCCGTCTCGTGCGTCTTCGTCTCGATCCTGAAGTGCTGGACTGGTTTGGCACGTCTCGCGACGACGCCCACGGCGGGATCAACGCCATCCTCCGCGCCCATGTCGAACGCAGGCGCGCTGACGGACCGAGAGGCGACTAGACCTCCTTCCAGGCCGTCATCGCGTGCAGGATGTGGCCGCCCCGCTCGGGGAGGTCTCCACCAGCGGCGGCGCGTTGGGCGCGCGCTTCGGGTGGCACGAACTGCTCGATGATCGCGCGGGGACCGAGATCCTCGATCGCGCTGAGGTCGAACCCAGCCAGTTGCGCGTGAAGCTCGGGCGGTTCGAACTGGCTGAGAAAGGGTTCGCCCAGCGCCGCCACCCGTGCGGCGCGTTCAGCGTGCAGGGCGCGCAATTCGGGCGATAGGGTGTGCGGCGGGTCGGAATAGTCGAATACGACTTCGGCTCCGCCTGGCAGGGCGCCGATCGCCTTCAGCGTCGCGAATATGGTTTCCCTGGTCAGATAGGGCACGACGCCGAGCCAGATGAAGAATGTCCGCTGGTCGCTCGCCAGCCCCGACGCCTCAAGGACTTTGACGAACGACTCGCGTTCGAAATTTACAGGGGCGAAAACAAGCCCGCCCGGAATCGCGATGCCCGCTTCGGCCAGGCGGCGTCGCTTCCAGGCTTGCGTCGCTGGGTGATCGACTTCGAATATCTGCAGCTGGCTGGCGAGCGGACTGCGGTAGGCGAACGTGTCGAGGCCGGCGCCCAGAACGACGAGCTGGCGAACCCCGCGCCGTTCCATAGCGTCCGCCAGATGCGATTCCGCGAACCTGGCGCGAGCAGCGATGAAGAAGCGCATGGCGCTGCGCCGGGGACCTTCGGCGGCGCCTCGGGTGATCTCGTCCGCCGTCACGCCCAGAATGGGCAGAGCCAGCGGATCGGCGAATATCCGGCCCTGATCCAGCACCTGATGAGCGGCGCGATGGGCGGCCGCCGCAAAGGCAGTCCGGCTGGGTTCCTGTTCGAGCATGGGCGATCCGTCCTCTTGTACGCCGCCTGGTTCGGGCGCCGCGGCATTGTCGGCGCAAGCGCCGGGCGGGGCAAAGCACGAACACTTGGTTTGCCTTGGGCGGCAACTCATGGAACCCTGTTCGCGCTCCACCTCTCCCCTTTGCCTGCGCACGGATATGCATACGGGCATTCTGGCGCTCGCTTTCTCGCGGCGGGCTGTTAGCCTTCGGCAAAACATCGAAGAGCGGGGCAGGGATGTGGAAATCGGCGAGCTGGCTGACCGTGGTGGCGCTCGCGCTTGGCATCGCAGCCGGCGCGGCGATCAACGCTTGGGCGAAGGGACTGATCCCGGCCGCTGAAACGTTTGAGTCGGTCGGCGCGCTCTGGCTCAACGCGCTGCGGATGACGGTTATCCCTCTTGTCTTTTCGCTCCTTGTTACCGGCATCGCCTCCGTCGCGGACGCCGCCGCAACCGGTAGGCTGGCGGCCCGGACCATACTCGTGTTCATCGTCCTCCTGGTGATTGCGACCGTCTATGCCTGCATCGCCTCGCCAGTGGCGCTGACGCTCTGGCCCGTCGATCCCGATGCTGCGGCCGCATTCGTCGCGGGGGCTGGCGCCAAACCGGTCGAGGCGGCGACGCCGCCCGGCTTCGGCGAATGGCTCGCAGCGCTCGCCCCAAACAATCCGGTCTCGGCGGCGGCGGAAGGCGCCATCCTGCCGCTCACCGTTTTTGCGGTGTTCTTCGGTTTCGCAGCCACAAGGCTTCCCGCAGAACAGCGCGAGCCAATGGTGGGATTCTTCCGCACCGTCGGCGACACGATGATCGTCATCGTCCGCTGGGTCCTGTTGGCCGCCCCGGTCGGCGTCTTTGCCCTGTCGCTCGGTGTCGGCCTGAGATCGGGTCTCGGAGCAGCGGGCGTGCTCCTTCAGTACATCGTCATCGCCATCCTTGTGACGGTGGGAATCACCATCATCGCCTTCCTGTTCGCCATTCTCTGGGGGCGGATCGGGCCTGGACGTTTCCTCAGCGCGTCTGCGCCGGTTCTCGCTGTTGCGTTTTCTACCCAGTCGTCGCTCGCGTCGCTTCCACTGATGGTCGAACGGGCGAGGGACGCGATGAATGTTCCAGCGCCCGTCGCCAACCTGGTCTTGCCGCTGGCGGTCGCGGTATTCCGCATAACAAGTCCGGTCACCAATCTCGCGGTCGTTTTCTTCGTCGCCGCCGTGCACGGCATCCATCCGGGCCTGGGCACGATCTTTAACGCGGGCGTCGTCGCTATCGCCATCAGCATCGGTACGGTCGGCCTGCCGGGTCAGGTATCGTTCATCGCCTCGGTGGGGCCGATCTGTCTGGCCATGGGGGTGCCGCTTGACGTTTTGGGTATCCTGCTGGCCGTTGAAGTGGCGCCGGATATTTTCCGGACGGTTGGCAACGTCACGGGAGATCTTGCTGCGACCGTGATCGCAAACCGATCCACCGACCATCCTGCGCAGGCTCCAGCCGATGAACCACTCGCGCCGCCGCAAGCACCTCGTTGACCGCATCGACGATCACATCTGGCTTGAAGAAGAAAAAGGCGTGATTGGAGTTCGGCACCACTTCAAGCCGCCCACGGCTTGACCATGTCGAGAGATCGACCTGGAGTTCGCGCCAGATCGATTCCCTGCGCGCCGCGGCCGAATTGTCGGGTGGCACCACATTTTTGCTGAGCAGGTAGGCGTTCTCGGCGTCGCGACTTTCGCGCGCCCGCGTTTCCTCAGGCAGCTCACGCGCCAGAACCACAACAGGCCAGTTTTCCAGATCGCGAAACCGGCCCGCCTCCGCCAGTGTCGCAAATCGTTGTCGCGCTTCACGCGCATTGGCCTCTGCGGATTTTGGATAGTAGGCCTTCACAATCGCATCGATCGATGGGTCGGTGGGGTAGGGTACAAGTCGCAGAAGTCCCGTCCACCGGAACGCCAATCCGATCTCTTGCGATGCGCTGACATAATCACCGGTCGACAGGCCTGCCGCGGAATAACGCTTTTCCTGGTCTGGATGCGAAGAGTCCGCGAATACCATGCCCGCGATCTCATCGCGGTAGAGTCCGGCAAAGATCATATTATAAAGTCCACCCCGCGAGTGGGCGACCAGGATGTAGGGCGGCTTTTCGCCTGCGGCTGCGAGCGCCGCGTGCAGATCGTGGGCGACTTCATCCGGCTGAAATTTGCCACGCGCCGGATCGCTCCACATGATGCCGGCGCGGCTGTAGGCGCAGGCGCGGGAGGATTTGGCCACCCTGTCCAGAACGGGCGTCCACGCCAGTGCGCCAAGCATGTCGCCGCCCGCTTGGAACACCACCGTGGGCGATCCCAACCCGCGGCAATCGATCTGGATGCGACGGCCGTGACCTACGTCCACCATCTTGCCCTGCGGCGGATATGTGTGCGCCGCGTTTGCCGCGAAGATGGTTTCGCATCCAGCAAGCAGGGGCATGGCTAGGAGGGCTGCAGCCAGGCGGAGCCCCAGGGCGCGCGCGATCAAACTTGGGTCTCCGCAGTCTCCGGTTCCGTTCGTTGTAGGGGGCGGTCGAGACCTGCGCCACATCACAATCTGATCAGGCCGGCCTCGACAGTCAGTGGAGGTCGGGGCGGAGTTTCACAACGAACCGCTCGGCGTCCCGATGCCAGGCCCATGACGTCCGCGTTCCTTTCTGCATCAACAGCGGCGGGCGCGAGAGGTAGCCGGCCGAGACTGAAGGCAACAATTCGACTCTGCGCCCCGCATCGGCCACTCCAACCGCAAACAGCCAATAAGCATGGGTTGTTATCGATTATCAATAAATATGTCGGTCATCCGTACATTCACGTTAAGTGGACCCTAAGCCTCGCGAGGGACCATAGGCGCGCAGCATCCTGGGAGGAGATGATGGCGAGCCAGGGAACCTTTGGACGCCGCGCGCCGGCGCACGGATCTGGGCCACGGTCTCGATTCGGGAGCTCAGGCCTTGCTTCGCCTTCACAGCCCACGGTCGAAACTGAGGGGCTTTACCGGCGGGCGCAGGTCGAGGCGGCAGCTCTAATGGGCGAGCCGATACCGCCTGCCGATGCGGCGCGATCCGTCGACGACGAACTCCGGGAATGGAAAGCCTCGCGCAAGACGCCGTTCCGCGTGCCCTGGCGCCAGCTTTCGCTGATGGCGTCGCTTTGCTTCGGGATTGCGTCTTTCGTTCTGCCGGACAGCGTCAATGATGCGGTCAACTGGCTGCTCTACGGCCTGATGGCGGTCAGCTTCTACGTCGGCGTCACCGGTCGGAAGAAGACGAAGGGCTGAAACCCTTATTGCGCCTCAAACAGAAACGCCGCCGCGGTTGAACCGCGACGGCGTCCTTCGATGTCCCTCGAAGGTCTCCCGTAGGTCCTAGCGGATTGTCACCATCACCGAGCCTTGGTCATTGGCCAGCTCGAAACTATCGCCGGATTTCTTGCCGTCCGGATAGTCCGTGCACTGGTTGTCGACCATGCCTGGGATCGTGATGCAGAGCTTCGGCCCGTCGACAGTGTAGGTGCCCTCGAACTGGCCGCCGCCGCCGATGAACGTGCCATCCGGCTTGTAGTCGATGTCAAAGTCCATTCCCTGAACAGAAAGCGTCACGCCTTTCTCGATCACGGCCTTGAGCGTGTCGGATGGCGGGGCCGCTGCGAAGGCCGGAGCGGCCAGCATGCCGGCGGCGAATGCAAGCGCGAGAAGTCGCATGGGTGTCCTCCCAGATGTGAGGCGAGCTACATAACACTCGGCAGTTTCCTGAGCGAGAGGATAAATGCAGGCTTGCTGCCGAACGCCGCCGCCGTTCCAGAGCCCGCCAAAATGTCCTAGCTGAATGCCATGACCTTCCGCGCCGCCTGCCTCACACTTTTTCCGGAAGCCTTTCCGGGTGTGCTCGGACTGTCGATTGTCGGCTCCGCGCTGGAGAAGGGGCTGTGGTCGCTGGAAACGGTCGACATCCGGGCGTTCGGTCTGGGCAAGCACCGCACCGTCGACGACAGGCCGGCTGGCGGCGGCGCGGGAATGGTGTTGCGTGCCGATGTGGCCGCAGCCGCCCTGGATAGTGTCAATCGGGCTGATCGGCCGCTGATCTATCTTTCGCCGAGGGGCCGGCCGCTCACCCAGGCCCGGGCCCGCGAATTGGCCGCAGGTCCTGGGGTCATCCTCCTCTGCGGGCGGTTCGAGGGGCTGGATGAACGCGTCATAGAGGCGCGCGGGCTGGAGGAAGTCTCGATCGGGGATTTCGTGCTTGCCGGGGGCGAGGTGGCCGCTCAGGCGCTGCTGGAGGCCTGCGTGCGTCTGCTTCCAGGGGTGGCGGGAAATGCGGCCTCGCTGGAGGACGAAAGCTTCGAGACCGGCCTCCTGGAGCATCCCCACTATACCCGGCCGCAGATCTGGGAGGGACGCGAAATTCCGGCGGTTCTGCTCTCGGGCAACCACAAAAACATCCGGGATTGGCGGCGAAATCAGGCTGAGGAGTTGACGAAAGCCAGAAGACCGGATTTATACGCCGCTTCCCGGGGACCGCCCCCAGATGCGGCGGCGGCCCCAAAAAACGCGCCCGCGTGGCGCGAAGACGAGAATTAAGCCCATGGCTGCGAACATCATCGAGACCCTCAATGCCGAGGAAATCGCCCGCGTCGACAATGGCAAGGCCATTCCGGCGTTCGGCCCTGGCGACACGCTGCGCGTCAACGTGAAGATCTCGGAAGGCGACCGCGAGCGGGTCCAGGCCTTCGAGGGCGTCTGCATCGCCCGTTCGGGCGGCGGCCTCAACGAGAGCTTCACCGTCCGCAAGCTGTCCTTCGGAGAGGGTGTCGAACGCGTTTTCCCGCTGCACTCGCCGGTGCTGGATTCGATCGAGGTCAAGCGCAAGGGCAAGGTCCGCCGCGCCAAGCTTTACTATCTGCGCGGATTGACTGGTAAACGCGCCCGGATCGCCGAACGCACTAGCGGTCGCCGCGAAGAAGAGACGGGCGAGGGCGGGGCGGACTGATCGCGCCTCTGCCGAACGCAATGGTTCAAAAGGCCGTCAGACCCTATGGTCTGGCGGCTTTTTACTTTCGGAGCCGGATGTGCCGCTGTCTATCGGATTCGTCGTCTATCCGGGCCTGAGCCAACTCGCCCTCACCGGGCCGTTGCAGGTTTTCGCGGGCCTTCCCGATACGACCTGCCACATCGCCGCAAAGACACTTGCGCCCGTAGCCTCTGACAGCGTCCTTAGCATCCCTCCCACCCGGGCGTTTGCTGACTGTCCAGATTTGGACCTGATCTGCGTGCCCGGCGGGCTCGGTGCGTCAGAGGCCCTTCGCGATAGCGAAACCATGACATTCATCAGGGAGCGAGGACGGTCGGCCAAGTGGGTCACGTCGGTCTGCACCGGCGCGTTCCTGATCGGCGCGGCAGGATTCCTGAAAAACAGGCGCGCTGCGACGCATTGGGCTTATCGCGATCTCCTGCCACTTGTCGGCGCCACCGCCGGCGGCGCCCGTGTGATGCACGATGGCAATGTCTGGACCTGCGCGGGCGTCACTGCCGGCATCGACTTCGCACTCGCCATCGCCGCTGAGATCGCAAGCCCCGGCGCGGCCCAGTCAATTCAGCTGGCGATGGAATACGATCCGGCGCCGCCGTTCGACGCCGGGAGCGCCAAGTTCGCTCCCGAGCCCGTGAAGCAACGCCTGGATGTCGCATACAACCGCATGCGCCACGCGATGCGAGACGCGCTAGCTTCGGCGTAGTGCCGATGGTGATCGTCGGCTGATCGTTGGCCTGGCAAATCAGTCGCGCAAACGGCCCGCCGGAGGTTTGGCGGGCCGTTTGTTTGTTTTCGCCAAGTCTAGCTCCTGTCCCTCAGGTTCCAGCTGTAGGTGATATTGTAATTGCACATCGCGGCGGGTTTGCCGTTCAGCATTGCCGGCTTGAAGCGGGCTCGAGACATCCACTTCAACGCGGCGTCATCCAGGCTGGCGTGTCCGCTGGAGCGGAGGATTTTAGAGTCTGTCACGCGGCCTGCTGCGTTGACGCACAGCGTAAGCGTGGTGTCGCCCTGTTCCTGCGCGCGGATCGCAGCGATCGGGTAGGGCGGCTTGTCGCGCGCCACCAGTTGCGGCCGCGTGTCCGGCATTGGAGGCGTGGGTGGCGCCGCCGGTTCGGGCACGGCGACAATCGCCGGTTCTTCAACAACCGGTATTTCTGGCGGCACGATGATCGGCGGCGGCGTATCGAGCTTTGGCTCGATCTTGGGCTTGTCCGGGATTGGCTTTGGCGGAGCGGGTTTGTCCGGCGCCTGCAGGATCGAGACAATCATGGCTTTCGGTATAGGCGCCACGATCTTGCGGTTGGCGACGCTCACGAGCGCCCAAGCCATGAGCACTGTCATCGCCACAGCGGTCGTGGCGCCCACCATCCGGGTTCCGGTCTTGTGCTGTCGAACGGCGTACATCAACGCCTCCTCTTGTGGCCGCCTTCTCCTTCAGGCGGTGATTTCCAGTCTTCAAAGTCTCCGTTCAATCCACTTTCTTTCAGTCCTTCAGTTTAATTGCGATCGCGATTTAATTGTGATCGATTTCTCACAATTCTGCCGCATCTGTTTTATGACGCTGCATCAATAACGCAGGCGACATCTTGAATTTTGAGAAGCGAGTATTACTGCTTCACGGCCCCGTGATTTCTGCGTGAAAACAGGACCGCCGGATTAACGTCCGGCGTCGAACAACCGTTCCGGCAGGGATGCAGGGTCCGGCAACCCGGTCGCTCCACCGTTCAGCGTTTTCTGCATTAGCAGCGTGTCCAGCCAGCGGCCGAACTTGAAGCCCGATCCTTCGATCACACCCGCTTGCTGAAAGCCCATGGCTTCGTGCAGGCGTACCGACGCCTGGTTGCGCCTGCCATCGCCGATGACGGCGACCACCTGACGAAATCCCAGTTGCTCCAGCTCTTCGATCAGGTGCACGAGCAGCCTGCGACCCACGCCGCGTCCCTGCATGTCGGGAGCGAGATAAATCGAGTTCTCTGCCATGAAGCGATAGGCCGGCCGCGGCCGGAACGGGCCGGCGTAGGCGTAGCCGATGACTTCGCCCGTTCGTTCGGCGACAAAGTACGGGTAGCCGCTGCCGGCCAGCGCTGCATAGCGGCGCGCCATTTCATCCTCGCCAGGCGGCGTCAGCTCATAGCTGGCTGTGCCATTTGAAACGGCGTGGGCATAGATCGCCGTGATCGCCGGAATGTCCTCTGGACTCGCGGCGCGGATGTAGAGATCCGCAGGCGGCTCCTGCGCAGCGCGCACGGTTCCGACGTCGTGTCCGATGAAATCGCCAAGCGGGCGCCGGTCCAACAGGCCAAGCACCTGTTCAACCGGCCGGCAGAGCCGCACGCCCCTCGGCGTCGCAACGAACGGGCGCTGCACCAAAGCCGGATGGGCGATCATCGCCGCAATAATGTCGTTGCCGGCGCTATCATCAAGCAGGTGAGGATGGTCGGCCCGCGTTTCCTTCTCTCGCAGCGCCTCGCGGGGCGAAATCCCGGCAGCGGCGAACAGCGCCAGCAGCTGTCCGCGCGTCCAGCCCGCGCTCAGATATTCGATAACTTCCGGCGAATAGCCCGCGGCCTCTAGGACTGCGAGCACTTTGCGGGACGTACCGCAGGCTGGGTTGTGATAGATGACGACTGGAAAGGCGTCGCTCATTCCCGCACGTTTCAGGCGACCCGTTCGACCATCAACTTCTTTATCTCTGCGATCGCTTTGGCTGGGTTGAGGCCCTTGGGGCAGACCTGCGCGCAGTTCATGATGGTGTGGCAACGGTAGAGCTTGAACGGGTCCTCGAGGTCATCGAGGCGTTCCCCGGTAGATTCGTCGCGGCTGTCGATGATCCAGCGGTAAGCTTGCAGCAGGGCGGCCGGTCCCAGGAATTTGTCGCCATTCCACCAGTAGCTCGGGCAGGCCGTCGAACACGAGGCGCACATGATGCACTCGTAAAGACCGTCGAGTTTCTTCCGGTCGTCCTCAGACTGGCGCCATTCTTTCTGGGGCTCGGGCGTCGTGGTCTTCAGATAGGGCTGAACGTAGGTGTGTTGTGCATAGAAATTGGTCAGGTCGGGCACCAGGTCCTTGACCACTGGCATATGCGGCAGCGGCGAGATGGTGACGGTCGATCCAAATTCGTCATGGCCTTTGGTGCAGGCGATTGTGTTGCGCCCGCCGATATTCATCGAGCACGAGCCGCACACGCCCTCGCGGCACGACCTGCGGAAGCTCAGCGTCGGATCGACCTCATTCTTGATGTAGATCAGCGCATCGAGAACCATCGGCCCGAATTTCGACGCGTCCACCGTATAGGTATCCCAGCTCGGATTCTTGCCGCTCGCCGGATCATAGCGATAGATTTTGAACGTCTTGAGCTTCTTGGCGCTTGAGGGTTTGGGCCACGCCTTTCCCGTTCTCACGACGGAATTGCGCGGCAACGTCAGTTCGACCATGAGCCTGATTACCCCTACGCCAAGATTGCGCGCAATCTAGCGGGCGTCGCGAAAAATGGAAGCGCCCGCAAGCGCCTAATTGGCGTTCTGCGCTAGCGGATTCCCACCAGCCCAAGGAGGCGCGACAGCCAGCCACGCCTGGCCTCCTGCGTGACGCGAGCGACACTGGGCCTGCGAAAGTCGAGCATCTCGGTGACGTTTCCTGCGACCAGGGCCCGTACCAGCTCCACCGGCCCATGCTGGTGCGCCGCATCCAACTCGTCGCGATAGATCGGCACGGGTGCAATGAATTGCACCGTCTCGCCATTCGCCAGTTTCATCGCACCGAACCCGTCTGCTGGCAGGCGGGGAGGCAGGAAGGCGAACGCGGCCATTTCCGAGCCTTCGAAGATCGGTTCAGGATCATCCGAAAATGCCACTGTCTCGCCTGGTTCCACGGTGATCGGCTGTAGGTGAACAAGCTTGGCGAACTGCCGAACCGTATTGGCGGCGATGTTCATCATCTCTCGGTCGGCTTTGGGATCGCCTTTCTGTGGCGCCGCCAGAACAAATTCCACGCGCTTGCGCACGCCTTCTTCTGCATAGGCTTTCGCAGGCAGGGGGCGAAACGCCGCCCCGAAGGATGCAACGTAGGCGAAACGCCGTTCGCCTGCGGGCGGCGCGACCAGCACATCCACCGGCGGCCCGTGCTCCTTCGATTTGCCGCGCCAGCCATCTGCGTCATTAAACGCGATCTGGTGTTCGCCGATGTTGCGAGAAAGATGCAGACACACTTCGTCCAGCATCTCGTCGCCAGAGAGACCGAAGTCGGTTTGCGCGCCCCAGATGTTCTGGATCATCCCGGTGTTCTGGTGCGCGCCGGGCGAGACGTCAACCGCCTCGCGAACAATCGTGACCTCTAGAGGATCGCTTCGTCGAACATCAGAGCGCGAACGAAACGAACTGGCGGGGAGCCGTGCGCGAGCGCGGTATCATGGTAAGTCTTGAGATCGAAGCCGGCGCCTGCCTTGGTCTGTGCATCCTTGCGCAGCGCCCAGTGCGCTGTCATGCCGACGAAATAGCTGGAGAGCTGGCCCGAACTAACGCGTGCGCGTGTCCACTTGCCGGCCGCCTCGCGCTCTTCCTGGAAACCTTCCCGGGTCATGAAATCCATGGCCGTCTTCTCGCCCCAGCCATCGACATGCACACCCTGATCGAGAATGGCGTTGTCGGTGGAGCGCAGCCGCATCTTGAGATTGGTGAGCTTGCGTAGCGGATCGCCGGCGCCAAATCCCTGCTCGATCATCATGTCCTCGGCATAACAGGCCCAACCCTCGATGAAGGACCCGGATGCCAGCACGGCGCGCAGCACGCTGGGGTGCTTGTTGGCGTGCCAAAGCTGCACATAGTGCCCGGGCATCGCCTCGTGCACGGCCAACTCGTAGATCATCTTCGAATTATATTCGCTGAGGAACGACTTCGTCTGCGCGTCGGTCCAGTCCGCCGGGATCGGCGAGATGTTGTAGAACGTCTCAAGATTGCGATCGAGCGGCCCGGGCGAATCGCAATTCGCCACCGCTACGCCCTGCTGAAATTTCGGCATCACCTGCACCCTTACCGGTGCATCAGGCAGCGTTACGATTGCGTGGTCGCGTACGTAGGTTGTCGCATCGTCCAGAGCGCGCTTGGCGTCGTCGAACAGATGCTCCCGTGCGGGCCGCTGTGCGGCGGCGAGGGCGAAAGCGGCGGCGACGGTGGTTCGCTTCTGTTCGTCGGTAGGTTTGGCGGGCAGCGGTTTGGCGCCCGTCTGCGCGGTCAACACAGAGGCTGCGATCTCGTACATCTCCTCGCGGATCGCCAGCGCGTTGGCCTCGGCGCGCTTGCGCAGCTCTTCTTTCGGGGTTGTCTCGTTGATCGAAAATCGCAGCTTCTGGTCGAAATTCTTTCCAAGCCTGAAATCGCCTTTCGCTGAGGGTAGTAGCGTCTTGTCGATCCACGCCTGATGCTCGGCCACAGCGGCTTTCGCCTGGTCAGCGGCGGCGAGCAGTCGCTTGCGATCGTCGGGCCCCAGCTTGTCGGCGGCGGGCAGGATCAATTCGTCTATGATTGCTGTCGTGCCGCCATTCTGCCTGGAATAGGTTTTGGCGTGGATTTCCGGCACGGCCTCAGCCACCAGAGTTTTACGGACCTGCGCCAGGAAGTCCGGCATCTTTTCCATCCGTGCGGCAGCCGAGATCAGACGCTGGTCGATAGGCGCGAATTCGCGCGCCATCAGCGAATAGACCACCGAGCTGCCGGTCTCACTGTAGAGGAGGGGATCCCAACTCCAGTCTTTCAGCGTGTCGAGGCTGAAGGCGTCCTGCGCGAGCGATTCCTCCAGCATAGCCGCGTCGACCTGGTTGTCACGAGACAGAGCCGAGCGGTCGATCGCTGACAGCTTGGCCGTGGCGTCCTTGACGATCGCTGCCCGCGCAGCGCGGCCCGTTTCGCTGATGTCGTCAAGCTCGCTATCGAAACGGTGGTCGCCGATCATGGTTGCGTAGACCGGGCTGGCCTTGAATGTCGCATCCATCCAGATCTTCGAAAGCTCCGTGAAGGCGCTGTCAGCCTGAGAGGATCCTGCGGCTTTTGCGGGCACGGCCGCTTCCTTGTTTGGAGAACACCCCACCAGCGGCGTTAGCGCGACCGAGGATGTCAGCACCAGCGCGCTGCGCCGCGAGATCGGTGTCATGTCATGGCTCTCCCGCGCTTTGTCCGCGGGCAACTTTCACCGCAAGCTTGGGCGGGTCAAGCGCGTCGGCAGAGTTCGCTTTTCGGCCTTGAGAATGCACAGCGTGCAGGGGCTGCGGTCGGGGTGAGGTCAGTCACCCAAAAAAGCGCATCACCAGTCTGATCCAGCCCTGAATAAGAACTCCGGCGAGAAGGAGTACAAACGGTCCGAGAACCCAAAGCAGGAGCACACGCACCTTCCAACGATCCTTTCGGCGTGCGGGATCGTAGGGCACGTCGTCCGGATCATCGGTGAAATCTGGCCCGATCTCGACTCGCTCCTGGAGAAGGGCCCTAGCTTGCTCCAGCGTGGTGGAGGGCACCATGATCTGGATTCCACCCATGGCAGGCACCATCGTCCAGGCGACCGCCGCCGAGTGAGCGTTTCCGACAATTGCCGGTACTCGGCCCGCGCGCAACGCAGCAACAGCTATGTTTGCCTCTTCCATGCTGGAAAATGACGCAAGCACGGAATAGCCATCGTCGAGTCGCTCAGTCATGCGCCCCCCTTATTCGTGGGAAGACAGCGTAATCCGGCTCTAGATCCCTGCAAGCTTCAGTAAACCGGCAAACCGGCGTCCCCAACGTGTAACGTTGGCGGGGGCGAACGCCGGCCGGTTTGCAGGATTGGCTGGTCACCAGCCGGCGCCGGCGGCATGCTGCGAAAAACAGCGAGGAAACCCGGTCATGGCCATCGATTTCGAAATTCCGGCGGAAGCAAAAGCAATCCGCGAGCGTGTGCGTCAGTGGGTAAAGGACGAATGCCAGCCCGCCGAAAAGCGGCTGCTGGCGGGTGGCGACTACAAGACCATTCTTGGCGAGCTGCGCACAAAGGCCCGAGCGCAGGGCCTTTGGTGTCCCTTCATCCCGAAGGAGCATGGCGGCATGGGGCTGGGTCCGCTCGCCAACGCGCTGGTGCAGATGGAGTTGGGCGAAAGCTATTTGGGCGCCCTGTCGATGAACACGCAGGGGCCAGACGACGCGACGATGATGACGCTGCTCGAACACGGCACCGACTACCAGAAGGAAAAATTCCTCAAGCCGTTGCTCAATGGCGAAAAGCGCATCTGCTACTCGATGACCGAAAAGGCAGCCGGCGCCGACGCCACAGGCATGCAGACCCGCGCCGAGCGCAAGGGCAACGACGCCTGGGTGCTCAATGGCGAGAAATGGTTCTCCTCCGCCGCCAGCGCCGCCGACATCGCTCTCGTCATGGCCAAGACCAATCCCGAAGCGCCGCGCCACAAGCAATTCTCCACCTTTCTCGTCGAGCTGCCCAACCCGGGCTACAGGATCAAGCGCGACATCGAGACCATGGCGGCGGAGGGCCCGCTCTCGAAAATTCTCGGCCACACCCATTCAGAAATCGAGATCAGGGATCTCGAAGTGCCGGCCGACAACCTGCTGGGCGGGGAGGGCGAAGGCTTCTCCATGGGCCAGCACCGGCTCGCCTATGGCCGGCTGCGCCACGGCATGCACAACGTCTCCATGGCGCAGCGCGCGCTCGACCTGGCGACGGCGCACGTCACCCAGCGCTCGACCTTCGGCAAGAAGCTGGATGAGCGCCAGGCGGTGCAGTTCATGCTGGCCGAGTGCGCCAGCCAGATCTACATCGCTCGCCTGATGCTGCTCCACATCGCCTACAAGGCCGAACGCAAGCAGGATATTCGACAGGAAAACGGTATCGCGAAAGTCTACCTAGCCAACATGGTGCACAAGGTAGTCGACACCGCTATCCAGCTACACGGTGCGCTGGGGTACTCGCGCGATACGCCGCTTGCCGCCTGGTACACCCATATCCGCTCGCAGCGCCTCGTCGACGGGCCGGACGAAGTTCACAAGTGGACGACGGGCAGGAACGTCATCAAGGCGTTCAAGGCGACAGGCACGACCGCCGGCGCCTGCGGCGGCGATCTTCTTTAGGGCGCGCTAAAGCATTTTCCGGTCTGAAGGAATCTGGGGATTCCCAAACGGCGACAGTGGGGCGAGTCTTACCCGGTGATTCGGACCTGGGAAGGATGAGCCATGGCGAGGCCGTATTCAGAAGACATCCGTGAGCGAGTGGTTGC
>WGLW01000005.1 GCA_016125405.1 Alphaproteobacteria bacterium
GGCGGCGTGCGGGCCGGGGCTGTTCGCCCCCGGTCCCCGGAAACACTCCTGCGCCTGGAGGGGTCTTCCCACACATTCACGCAAGGCTCATCACGCTCGACCGCATCGCCGCCGCTTCGTGGAACAGGGTGCACGACTGCCATCCCGCAACGGCGATGCGGTCAATGTAAGAGGGCGGGACGCCGGTCGGATTAGTTTTTTCACCTCGCCGATGGCGGCTGGGGATGTCCGGGTTCGTGCGGGGGATAGAGCCCGTCCCGCCCTCGCATGCGCATCGCCTTGATCCAGCGCAAACCGGCGAAAAAATCCTTATGCATCTGATCACGTGCCTTTGTGCAGCAGCGAGCGCCTCAAGGCTTCGCACCCGGCCCGCAATTGGCTAAGTCGTGACCCTGACCGGCGAAAACGCCAGCGGGACAGATAAAGAGGGAGTGAGCAATGGCTTTCAACAAGATCTGGCTGATGGCGGCCGCATCGCTTGCAGCGCTTGGCGCCTGCAGCACGGCGCCGGACGCCTCGGGAGCCAAGCCGCACGCCATGGGCAAGGCCGCGACCGGGTCCGTGCTTGACGCCGGCATCACGGCGGCGGGCGGTGAAGCCGCGCTGTCGAAGGTGAAAGAGCTCTACTGGACCGGACACGCAACAGTCACGGCCGCCGGCAAGACCAGCGAAGTGGATGTGCGCGACGTGGTGCGTCCGTTCACCTATGCCCGCTTCGGGTCCTGGCCGACGGACAAGAGCCCGATCCAGGCGATCACGATCCAGGTCGAGCAGAACAAGGCATGGGAAGTCAGGGGCTCGAACTGGGGCCCGATGCCGGAAGACAAGGCGAAAAACGAAAACGACCAGATGGCGCTCTTCAGCATGATGCTGCTCGCGCCGCTGAAGGCGTCCGATGCGATGGTCAAGGAACAGCCGGCCGCAGGCGGAACCCGCGCCATACAGGCGACCTACATGAACCACTCGGCCGAGCTTGAATTCAACGCCAGCAACAAGCTGGTCAAGGTCGGCGGAATGGTCGCCAATCCCGATGGCGGCGCCGATATCACCCAGGTCGCCACGCTTACAGGGGAAGTCGAAAGCAACGGCGTGAAGTGGCCGAAGCATATCGCCATCACCCGCAACGGCGCCCCCTGGATGGATATCGACATCGCGACCTTCGAGGCCCTGCCCGAACCGGTCATCCGGCCGATGGAACAGACGATGCAGAATGCGCCGCCGCCCAAGGGCGACATTCCGGTGATCACCGACGCCGGCTGACCGGGCGCGCCTCGACTTCTGTGACCTTTGCCCTTGCGGCGGCTTCCGGGTAGGCTGATCGACAGTCTGCAGGAAGCCGCCCCGAGGCCCAGCCCATGTTCCAGCATTTCTTCCATGAACTGCGCGCGGCGAAGGTGCCGGTGACGCTGAAGGAATACCTGACGCTGATCGAGGCGATGGACAAGGATGTCCTCGGCCTCGGCGGGTCTGATGTGCAGGACTTCTACTATCTGGCGCGCGCGACGCTGGTGAAGGACGAGAAACACCTCGACCGGTTCGACAAGGTGTTCGGCCACGTCTTCAAGGGGCTCGACAGCTTCGAGGAAGGCGTCGACGTCCACCAGTTTCCGGAAGAGTGGCTGAAGAAGCTGTCGGAGAAATACCTCACCGAGGAAGAGAAGAAGCTGATCGAATCCATGGGCGGCTGGGACAAGCTGATGGAGACGCTGAAGCAGAGGATGGAAGAACAGAAGAAGCGCCACCAGGGCGGCAACAAGATGATCGGCACGGCCGGCACATCGCCCTATGGCGCCTACGGCTACAACCCCGAAGGCGTGCGCATCGGACAGAAGGAAAGCCGGCACCAGCGCGCCGTGAAGGTGTGGGACAAGCGCGAGTTCAAGAATCTCGACGACACGGTCGAGATCGGCACGCGCAACATCAAGGTGGCGCTGCGGCGTTTGAGAAAATGGGCGCGCGACGGCGCCGAGGAAGAACTCGATCTCGACGGCACGGTGAAAAAGTCGGCGCGCGAGGGCTATATCGACATCGTCATGCGGCCCGAGCGCCGCAACGCCGTGAAGGTGGTGATGTTCCTCGACATCGGCGGATCGATGGACCCGCACGTGAAGGCTTGCGAGGAACTGTTTTCCGCGGCGCGGATGGAGTTCAAGAACCTCGAATTCTTCTACTTCCACAACTGCATTTACGAAGGCGTGTGGAAGGACAACCGGCGGCGGGGGGTGTCGAAGATCCCGACGTGGGACGTGCTGCATCGCTTCCCGGCGGACTTCAAGGTGATCATCGTCGGCGACGCGGCGATGAGCCCCTATGAGATCACCTATCCCGGCGGCTCGGTGGAGCACTGGAACGAAGAGCCCGGCGCCGTGTGGCTGCAGCGCTTCGCCGAGGTCTATCCGCATCTCGTCTGGCTGAACCCGACGCATCCTTCGGGCTGGGAGTATTCGGGCTCGACGCAGCTCATCCAGGAAATCATCGGGCCGGACCGGATGTTCCCGCTGACGGTCAAGGGCATCGAGGAAGCGACCCGGGAACTCGGACGCTAACCGCCCGTAACTGCCCCATGAGGCTGGCGCTGACGAAAGGGTTGAGAGACCCCGCCGTGAACCCATATGATGCTCACATAAAACAAAAAGACCAAGGAGAAACGCCCATGACATCAAGCCGTTACGATCGCCCGTCCACCCGTGCGCTGGCCGTGGAGCGGGAAGGCTTCCACAACTGGCTGTATTTCGCGCGCCGCTCGCGCGGCGCCTTCGACCACCGCGCCTCGAAGCGCCGCGAAAAGAGCGGCTGGCGGTCCACCGCGCTGGCCCGCTTCTTCGGCATGCCGGACGTGCTCTATTACGACTGACTGATCCGCAACGACCCGGCGGGAGCTAGTTGATCTTGTCCGGGTCGGGCGGCGGATCGGGCGCGAAGGGTTTGGGCAGCGGCATCGCCGGCACCCCTTCCTCGTGGAGTTCGCGCGCCACATCGGGCGTCACCTGCCCCCAGACCGGGCGATGCTCGCGTTCCCCGTAATACATCGACCGGGCCTCGTCGGCGAAGCGATCGCCGACATAGTCATGCGTCGTCGCGATGTGCCGGCGCACTTCTCCGGCGACACGCGCGGCGATGGCGTCGCGGCTCGGGTCGGACTTGCCGCCTGAATCGCGCACGGCCGGCGCCATGATCTGCTTCGAGACATCGCGGCTGCCGCAGTCCGGGCATTCGATCTGGCCGCGCTTTTCCTGGCGGTCATAGGCGGCGGAGTTCGAGAACCAGGCCTCGAACTCGTGACCGCCGATGCATCTGAGGGCGTAGCGGATCATCGTGTCCTGCCTGACCCTTTCCTAGGCCGCCTGCGCCAGCAAGTCATCGAGCCGGCCTTCGGCGTCGAGATCGTGAATCTCGTCCGAGCCGCCAACGTGAACGCCATTGATGAAGATTTGCGGATAGGTGTAGCCGCCGTTAGAGCGCTGGATCATCTCCCGGCGCTTGTCCGGGTCCAGTCCGTCGATCTCCTCAAACGCAACGCCCTTGCTGGCCAGCAGCGATTTGGCGCTGGAGCAATAACCACAGAAGGACCGGGTATAAATTTCGACTTTCGCCGCCACGTCTCACTCCATCGATTCCGGTACGCGGATAGGCTGGAATCGTTCCAATATCATATGGGGATGCTGCGCGGGCCCGCAACGCGCGCCAGTGTGAGCACATCGACGCAGACGGCGCCGGCCTTTTTCAGTTCGCGGGCGCACGCCTCGACCGTCGCGCCGGTGGTAAACACATCGTCGACCAGGAGGACGCGGCGGCCGGAAACGCTGGCCTTCCGGCGGACCCGGAATGCGCCCTGGACGTTGCGGCGCCGGCCGTCCGGGGACAGGCCGGCCTGGCTGGGCGTCCGCCGCACCCGTTTCAGGACGTCGACGCCGACCCTCGCACCGCCGAGGCGGCCGAGACCGGCGCAGAGCCAGACGGACTGGTTGAAGCCCCTCCGCGCGAGGCGGATATAATGCAGCGGCGCGGGGACGAGGAGATCGGCTTCGGCGACCAGCGGGCCGCCGGCCTGCAGCATCCAGCGCGCCATCATCGCCAGACCGTCGCAGCGCCCCTGCCGCTTCAGAGCCAGAACGAGATCGCGCGAAACCTCGCCATAGACGGCGGCGCGGGCGCGATCGTAGGCCGGAGGACGGGCGAGACAGGCGCCGCAGACCTGGGCCTCGCCGTCGACCGCCCCGGCTGGCAGGTCGAACGGCGCGCCGCACCGCACACACAGCGGCGCCGACAGGAAACGCAGTTTCGCCCAGAGCTCCGGCTCGATGGCGCCGGGGCCGGCGACCTCCCGGCCGGAGATCAGGGAGCGCTGCGGCCAGATCAGCCCGGCCGCGCCGGACAGCAACCTCCGGACGGCCGGCTTGCGGCGACGGCTTTCAGATGCGCCGGAAGGCGCTACATAGTCCCCCGATGCCGACATCCCCTGGCCCTTCGACTTCTGCCCCTTCAACCGGCGCACACGATCCGATGCGGATCTTCGACCGGCGCCTGCTGTCCCGCCGCCGGACGCGGGCCGCGGCTGGCTTCGAGGCCTATTCTTTCCTGAAACAGGCTGCGGCGGAAGACATCGTCCTGCGGCTTTCGGCGATCAATCGCCAGTTCGCCCGCGTGCTCGATCTTGGCGGCCATGATGGCCGCGTCGGCCAGACCTTGCATGCCGATCCGGAGACACGGGATCGCATCGGCGAGATCATCACCACAGACCTTTCACCCGTCTGGCTGAGGCCGCCGCTCGGCGTCGCGTGCGACGAGGAGGCGCTGCCCTTCGCCGACGGGTCGTTCGACCTGGTGGTTTCGGCGCTCTCGCTGCACTGGATCAACGACCTTCCGGGAACGCTGATCCAGATCCGTCGCGCGCTGAAGCCGGACGGCCTTTTCATCGGCATCGCGCTGGGCGGACGGACGCTCAACGAGTTGCGCACGGCGCTGCTGGCGGCCGAGGACGAAATCCGCGGCGGCGCAGGTCAGCACGTCTCGCCCTTCCTGGACGTGATCGACGGCGCCGGACTGTTGCAACGCGCAGGCTTCGCCATGCCGGTAAGCGACGGCGATGCGCTGACCGTGCGATACGCCGAACCGCTGAAGCTGCTGGCGGACCTGAAGGGCATGGGCGAGACCGCCGCCTTTGCGCAACGCGCCGGGCCGCCGCTGACGCGGGCCGTGTTGTTCCGGGCGATGGAGATCTACCGCGAGCGCTTCAGCGACCCCGATGGCCGGGTGCGCGCGACGTTCGACTTCATTGCGCTATCGGGATGGGCGCCCGCGCCCGACCAGCCCAAACCGAAACGTCCGGGCAGCGCAACGACGCGCCTTGCCGACGCGCTGGGCGTGCGGGAGCAAAATGCCGGAGAGAAGACGGGGCGAAAACGCCAGTCTTAAAACGACGACGTGGCCTAGGCGCCCCAGCCCTGCGTGTTCAGCGTGTTGAACGACGTGTTGGCGCTCTGGCCTAGCTGCGAGACAGCGCCGACGATCACCAGGGCGATCATGCCAGCGAGAATGCAGTATTCGATCGCGGTCGCGGCGCGGCGATCGGAGAACAGCCGTTGCAGTTTCGGGAGGACTTTCATGCGTGACCTGCGTGGGACCAATCGATGAAACGCTCGATCAGCGGAACATCCGCCGCCGGCGTCGGAAACGTCCGGACCTCGTCAGGCGAAGCCCAGACCAGCTTCTGCCCCTCGCAGGCAGTGGGCTCTCCCGTCCATCGCCGGCAAAGAAACACCGGCATCAGCAGATGGAAGCGCTCATAGGCGTGAGAGGCGAACGCAAACGCCTCCATGTCGGTTTCGGCGACGGACACGCCGAGTTCCTCGCGCAGTTCGCGCGCAAGCGCGGCCTGCGGGCTCTCGCCCGCCTCCACCTTGCCTCCCGGAAACTCCCACAGTCCCGCCATCGTCTTGCCCTCTGGCCTCTGCGCCAGCAAAAGCCGGCCGTCCGCCCGAACAAGCGCCGCCGCGGCGACAATCACCAACGGTCTTGCGCCCGATGGTTCTCTCATATCGCGGTGAGCGTGAGGTGCATGGCGCGCATCAACTTCTGTAGGCGCCGTTTATCTTCACGTAACCATCCGTGAGATCGCAGGTCCACACGGTGGCTCTGCCCGCGCCGCCGACGCCCGCATCGATGCGGATACGGATTTCCGGGCCCTTCACGGCGGCCGTCGCCCGGGCCTCGGAATAATCCGGGGCCCGTCCGCCGTCGCGGGCGACGAGATGGTCGCCGAAATGGATGGTCATCCGGTCGCGCTCGATGGGCTCGCCCGCCTTGCCGACCGCCATGACGACGCGGCCCCAGTTGGCGTCGCCGGCAGCGAGCGCGGTCTTGACCAGCGGCGAGTTGGCGACCGAGGCGGCGATCGCCTTGGCTGAAACGTCAGAGACGGCGCCGCCCACCTCGATCTCGATCAGCTTGGTGGCGCCCTCGCCGTCGCGGACGATCTGTAGGGCGAGATCCTTGAGCACCCGGTGAAGGCCCTCGCAGAAGCCGGCAAGGCGTGGATCGTCAGGATCGTCGATGGGTTCGCCGCCTGCGGCGCCTGTGGCGAACAGCATCAGCGTATCGGACGTCGATGTATCGCCGTCGACCGTGATGCAGTTGTAGGTAAGGTCGCAATAGCGCGCGATCAGCGCCTGCACGGCGTTGGGCCCCAGCGCGGCGTCGGTGAAGACGTAGTTCAGCGTCGTCGCCATGTTGGGCTGGATCATGCCCGAGCCCTTGGCGAAACCGGCGATGGAGACGTTGCGGCGGTTGAGATCGACCGTCTCGCCTGCGGCCTTGGCGAAGGTGTCGGTGGTGCGGATCGCGTTGGCGGCGCGCGACCAGTCCGGCGCAGCCAACGAGGGCCAGGCCTTCGCCACGCCGTTGGCGACGAAGTTGTCGGGCAAGGGTTCGCCGATGACGCCCGTCGCGGCGAGGAACACTTCATGTGCATCGCATTTCGCCAGCTCGCGCACGGCGGCCACCGTTGACCGGTTCTTGGCGATGCCCGCTGCGCCAGTGAAGGCGTTGGAGTTGCCGGCGTTGACCACCAGCGCGCGCGCCCTGCCCTTGCCGGCCGCCAGCGACTCCCGACACCAGTCGACATCGGCCGACCGCGTCTGCGAAGTCGTGAAGACGCCGCCCGCCGATGCGCCTTGCGGGAAATGAACAACGAGCAGGTCGTCGCGCGCGGTTCCCTTGTAGAGGCCGAGCCCATAGGTGGCGATCTGCATGCCGCCCACCTTGGGCAGTTGCGGAAACCGCTCTGGCGCGAGCGGAGAGACGGGAAGATCGAGGCCGCTGCTCACGGGGCGCCGCCCTGACGGGTTTCGCCGACAGGGCCTGCCGGCTGGGCGGGAGGCGCTGCGGGCGGCTTGGCGTCCGGTTTCGCCGCCGGTTTGGTTTCGGCCTTGGCCGGAGGATCGGCCTGCGCCGGACCATCGCTGTCGCGGGTCTCGGGAACTGGCGGACGCGGCGCCGCCGCCTCGAGCGGAGCGTTGAGGCTGTTGTCCGGAACCACCGGCGCGAGGTTGAACGGATCGGTGTCGATCGGCGCGTTGCGCGGCGAGTTCATCTTCTGGATCTTCGCCTTGGTGCGCAACTCCTTCAGCTCCTCGCCGATCTGCACCATGGTGAGGTGTTTGAGGATCGGCTCGCGCAGCTGCTCAAGCGTCGGAGGCTGCGCCTTGCGGCGATCCTCGATCTTGGCGACGTGCCAGCCCATCGATGTCTGGAACGGTTTGGAGATGCCGCCGACAGGCGTCGACTTGATCACCTTCTGGAATTCGGGCGGCGCATCGTCCTCGCCCATGTAACCGAGATCGCCGCCATCCAGACGCGTCCCCTGGTCGATCGATTCCTTGGAGGCGAGAACGGCGAAGTCCGCGCCCGCCTGAAGCTTGGCGACGATCTTGTCGGCGTCGTCCTTGGTGGCGGAGACGATATCGCGGACATGCGCTTCCTCGCCCGGTTCGGTGATGGCGATCTGCGCGTCGTACATCTTCTTGATCGCCGCCTCGTCGACGCGCTCAGCCACCACCGTGTCGATCAGCACGTTGCCGAGAATGCGCTCGCGCGCAGACTGCAGCCGGTGACGCGCCTGCGGATCCTGGTCGAGGCCGCGGCCGATCGCTTCCTGCGCCAGGAGCTTCACGTCGATGAGCTGGTCGAGGACGCGGTTGAATTCCGAGCTGTCGGGCTCGAGCGGCTTGCCGGGCTCGGCGATGCCCTGGGCCTCCGCCTCGAGCTCCACGTCGGAGGCGTAGATCGGCTCGCCGCTAACCATGGCCGCAACCGAGGAATCGACCACGCCCGTGACGCCTGGAGATCGCGACGCCTCCTTCGAGCATGCCCCCAGCAGGGGCCCCGATCCCAGAAACATCGCCGCCGCCCCCGCCGCCAAAAGCCGCCTGCGAACGTCCATGCCTCGCGTGCTCCCTAAGCTGTGTAAGCTGTCATCAAGCAGTTCTGGCTATTGAGCCTAGATTGACACTGGATAGGCTGGTCCTTACGTCTCGCGGATGCGCAAGTCGAGGGAGTTGTCCCGCTTCGTGCGGCGCCCGGCGGCGGGTTCCAGCCGGCGGAAATTGGATTATATCATCGCGCGCCAGCAGCGTCGCGCAAGGCTGGCAGCGGATAGGCTTGCATGATGGGGATCGCCCAGAAACTCCTCGGTTCTGTTAACGAACGCAAGATCAAGCCCTTTCGCGGGCTCGTCCAGCGGATCAACGCCCTGGAGCCGGTCACCGAAGCCCTGTCTGACGAGGCGCTGAAAACACGCACCCGTGATTTCCGCCAGCAGATCGCCAACGGCGCCAAGCTGTCTGACGTGCTGCCGGAGGCCTTTGCGGTCGTTCGCGAAGCGGCCCGGCGGACGCTGGGGATGCGACATTTCGACGTGCAGCTGATCGGCGGCATGATCCTCAACTCGGGCGCCATCGCCGAGATGCGCACCGGCGAGGGCAAGACGCTGGTGGCGACCGCGCCGGTCTATCTGAACGCCCTCGAGGGCAAGGGCGTCCACGTCATCACCGTCAACGACTATCTCGCCAGCCGCGATGCGGACTGGATGGGACAGGTCTACCGCTTCCTGGGTCTTTCCGTCGGCAAGATTGTTCACGGCCTGGACGACAACCAGCGCCGCGCCGCCTACGCCTGCGATGTGACCTACGGCACGAACAACGAATTCGGCTTCGACTACCTGCGCGACAACATGAAGTACTCGCTGGCCGACATGGTGCAGCGCGGACACCGCTATGCGATCACCGACGAGGTCGACTCGATCCTGATCGACGAGAGCCGCACGCCGCTGATCATCTCGGGCCCGACCGACGACCGTTCAGAGCTCTATCAGAAGATCGACGCGATCATTCCGATGCTCGACGAGAACGACTACACGCTGGATGAAAAGCAGCGTTCGGTCGTCTTCAGTGAAGAGGGCAACGAGAAGATCGAAGACCTGATGGGCCAGGCGGGCATCCTGCAGGGCTCGCTCTACGAGCCGGCCAATATCACGCTGGTGCATCACGCCAACCAGGCGCTGCGCGCCCACAAGCTGTTCCAGAAGGACAAGGACTACATCGTCAAGGCCGGCGAAGTCGTGCTGATCGACGAGTTCACCGGCCGCATGATGCAGGGCCGCCGCCTCTCGGAAGGTCTGCACCAGGCGATCGAGGCGAAGGAACACACCAAGATCCAGCCGGAAAACCAGACGCTGGCCTCGATCACGTTCCAGAACTACTTCCGGCTCTACGACAAGCTGGCCGGCATGACCGGTACGGCCTCGACCGAGGCGCAGGAATTCCAGGACATCTACAAGCTGGAAGTCTTCGAGGTGCCGACCAACAAACCGGTGAAACGTCTCGACGAGGACGACGTCGTCTACCGGACGGCGAAAGAGAAATACAAGGCGGTGATCGCCGACATCCGCGATTGCGTGCGCCGCAAGCAGCCGGTGCTGGTGGGCACGGTGTCGATCGAGAAGTCGGAGCTGGTGTCCAACCTGCTGGCGGCCGAGAAGATTCCCCACCAGGTGCTGAACGCGCGCCACCACGAACGCGAGGCGCATATCGTGGCGCAGGCCGGCGTGCCCGGCAACGTGATGGTGGCGACCAACATGGCCGGCCGCGGCACCGACATCCAGCTCGGCGGCAACCTCGAAATGCGTATGGAGGATGAGGGCGCGGCGCTGGCCAAGAAGCTCGAGCGCGATCTCAATGACGACGAGGTGAAGAAGCTCCGCGAGGAAATCGAGGCGGACATCGCCGCCAAGAAGAAAGAGGCGCTGGACGCCGGCGGGCTCTACGTTCTGGCGACCGAGCGCCACGAAAGCCGCCGCATCGACAACCAGCTGCGCGGCCGGACGGGACGCCAGGGCGACCCGGGCCGTTCAAAATTCTACATCTGCCTCGAAGACGACCTGCTCCGCATCTTCGCAGCCGAACGGCTCGATTCGATCATGCGCGGTCTCGGCATCAAGGAAGACGAGGCGATCACCCACAAGTGGATGAACAAGGCGCTCGAGACGTCTCAGAAGCGGGTCGAGCAGCGCAACTTCGAGATCCGCAAGAACCTGCTGAAATTCGACGACGTCATCAACGACCAGCGCAAGGCGATCTTCGAGCAGCGCATCGAGTTCATGCGCGCCAACAATGTCGAAGAAACCGTTCGCGATATGCGCCATCAGGTCATCGAGGACATGTGCCTGCGCCACATGCCCGAGAAGGCCTATGTCGAGCACTGGAACCTCAAGGACCTGGAAGAGGAGGTCGGCGACACTCTGGGCCTCGTCCTGCCGGTGAACGAATGGGCCCATGAGGAAGGCGCCGCCACGCTCGAAGTCGCCGAAAAGATCATCAAGGCGACCGACGAATTCTACCGCCAGAAGACCGAACAGGTCGGCCAGGAGCGTATGCAGTGGCTTGAAAAACAGGTCCTGCTGCAGGAAGTCGACGTTCGCTGGCGCGAACACCTCAGCCATCTCGACCAGCTCCGTTCGGTGATCCACCTGCGCGGTTACGCCCAGCGCGATCCGCTGAACGAGTTCAAGAACGAAGCCTTCACGCTGTTCAACACGCTGCTGAACGACCTGCGGAACGGCGTGACGCGCACGCTGATGCGCGCGCAATTCGTCATGGATCCGCCGGCCGGAGACGATGCGGGAGATGTGCGCCAGGGACCGGGACCGCAGCAGGTCGCCAACCGGCCCGCGCCGGCGCAGGCGGCGCCCGATCCGAAGGAATCGATGCCGGCCGACCCGGCCTGGGCCTCGACGCCGCGCAACGCCCCCTGCCCGTGCGGGTCGGGCAAGCGCTACAAGAACTGCCATGGCAATGTCTCGGCGGTGGCGCGCGCCTGAGGCGTAATCAAGCGAAGCCTGATCCATCTGCAGCTGACCGGATTTTCATCCGGCGGCCCGGCGTCGGCCCGAATGTCGTCACACTTCCCCGTAGGTTCGGCCCGCGCCCTTCTCCCGGCGTCAGTTCGTTCTGAGCGGAGACGACATGAATTCCTCCCCGATCGCCTTCATCGCCTGTTCGCTGCTCGCCGCGCCGGCTTTCGCCCAGACGCCGCCGCCCGCCCCTTCGAAATGGACCGGCGAGGGATCGCTCAGCGCCGGCTACACCACGGGCAATACGCAGACGACAGATGGCGGCCTGGCGATCAACGCCAAACACGCCGGCGGGCTATGGACCCAACAGGGAAATTTCGCCGCGGACTACGGCGAGACAGACGGCGTTGAATCCAAGAACCGTCTTGCCGCCTCCGGCCAGGTGAACCGCGTCTTCACGCCCGCCTGGAACGGATATGTGCGGACGACATGGGAGCGCGACGAGTTTTCCGGCTTCGACAACCGCTACTTCCTCGGTCTCGGCATGTCGTACAAGGCCTGGGAAACGCCGAAATCGACCCTGACGGTTGAAGGCGGACCCGGTTACAAGATCGACGAGGTCCGCCCCATCGAAGCGACGGCGACGGACCCCGCAATGCCGGCGATGACCAAGCGCACGTTTGGCGCGCGCGCCGGATCGAACTTCAAGTACGACTTCAACGACCGCGTATCGCTGAGCGACACCAGCGAGGTGGTCTATTCCAACACGTCGACGCAGCTTTCCAACGGCCTTGCGCTGACCGCCGGCCTGATGGGCAATCTTTCGGCCCGCGTGTCTTTCGACGTACGGCACGACACCCATCCGCCGGACAGTTTCAAGTCCACGGACACCGCGACGAAATTCTCGCTCGTCTACAAGGTCAAGTAGCCGGCCCCTCCAGCGGCGCAAGGCGCGCGGGCGTTTCACCGTCCTGGAGAACAACCTCCTCCATCTCTGGCTGCGGCTCGGCCTCGCCCCCGGGCTCGTCCTTCATTCTCAGCAGCGTCGGCGAGATCAGCGGGATCATCGCCAGCAGGGCGCACCCGGCGCCGATCATCACGGCGGCTGGAACACCGACGGCCTCCGCGATGACACCCGAAAGCAGCGTCGTCACAGTCATGCCAATGCCGCCTATGGCCTGAAAGAGTCCGTTGGCGCGCGCGATCTCGTTCGGCGGAAGCAACGCCTGCCGCAGGCTGGAGGCGAGGATCATGTGCGCCATGAACGCGCCGTCGCTGAGCAGCTGCTGGATGAAGAGCAGCGGCGCGCCCGCCCCTGGCCAGATCGCCGCCGGAAGCAGCAGCGCGCTGCCCGCCATGCCGATTGCGAAGGTGACGATGATCGCAGGACCAAAGCCAAGCCAGCGCGACACGCGCCGCGCCAGGATCGCGCCGCCAAGCGCGCTGACGCCGCCCATGGAGACGATCACGCCGACCAGGCTGGCGCTGAGGCCCAGCGTGCGCAGGGCGAACAGCATGTAGAGACCGAAGAAGAATCCCGCCGACACATAGAAGGCGACCGTTGCAAAGAGCAGCGCACGCAAAGCGGGCCGCTGCATCACCGCGCGGAATCCGACCACGACATCCTCGCGCAGGGCGGCGAGCGCCGACTGCCCATGCGCAACAGGCACGCCGGGCGCATCCGCCTCTCCGGCGTGAAATCGCATGGCGGCGAGCCAGGCGGCCGACCAGAGGAAGGTGACGGCGTCGACAATGATCGCGACCGGCGCGGTCAGTACGTCGACAAGAATGCCGGCGGCGCCAGGCCCCGCCAGTTCCGCGATGGATTCGGTTGTCTGCAGTTTCGAGTTGGCCTCGACCAGTTGCGACTTGCTGACCAGCGTCGGCAGGATCGACGTGTCGGCGTTCTGGAACAGCGTGCTGGCTGCGCTGACCGCCATCGAGACAAGCACGAGCAGCCAGAAGGAGCGGACGCCGAGCGCGAAGGCTATGGGTATCGCCATGACCAGGGCGAAGCGCAGCAGGTCCATCATCACCATGAGACGCACCTTGCGGGCGCGCTCGACCAGTCCGCCGCCGGCAAGACCGGCGACAACAACAGGCGCGAAGCCAAGCGCAGACAAGAGGGCGGCTTCCGCCGGAGAAACGGCAAGCACGGAGATCGCGATGATCGGCAGCGCCGTCCGCGTGATCCGGTTGCCGAAGGCGCTGAGACCCTGGGCGGCCCAGAGTCGCATGAACGCGGGATGCCGCCACAGCGTGGCGCCGCGCATTTGCGGTTTGGAAAGCATGTGTTTTCGATCCGTTGAGAGGGCCGCGCATTCAAAATGCTGCGGCCAGAAACATGAGATGCGCGCACGCGCCGCCGCAAACGAGCGGTGATGCAGTTCGCCCTGTGCACGGCCGGCCTGTGCCGGCCTGTATCAGACGGTGGTGGCTCTCATGGACATAACCCCCGGATCTTCGGATCGCCGGGCGCGGCTTGTGAACCCGCCGGCCACATTCGTCAACGGAAGAAAAATTTATGTTGCGTAATGGTGAAGGCGGTGTGCGCACGCCGACACACAGATGCATCGAGCGCGGATCCGTTCCGGGAATGAGCGCGGGCATAAGTTGTCTTTTCACCCTTGCGCCTCAGTTAGGGGGGTGAACGCGCCCGATGGGCGGCTCCCCCGGAAGGAAACACGATGACATTCCAGATCGCGAAAATTCGCATTGTGCTCGCGGCTGCGTCGGCCGCGGCGGTCTTCGCGGCGCCAGCGCTTGCGCAGACAGACCCCACGCCGGAATGGACGGGCGAAGGATCGGTCAGCGCCGGCGTCACCAGCGGGAATACCTCGACAACCGATGTGGGTATTGCCGCGAAGCTGAAGCACTCGGGCGCGAAATGGTCCGAAAGCGGCGAGTTCAGCGACGACTACGGCAAGACCGATCACGTCGAGACCAAGAACCGCGTCGCCGCTGCAGGCCAGGTGGATCGCGTGATCACCGAGCGGCTCAGCGGCTTTGGCCGGCTGACCTACGAGAACGACAAGTTCTCCGGCTTCGAGAGCCGCTACTACGCGGGCCTCGGCCTCGCCTACAAGGTCCTCGACTCGGACAAGCTCAACTGGACGCTGCAGGGCGGCCCTGGCTACAAGGTCGATGATGTGCGCGAACAGGTGTCGGGCACGACGATCATTCCCGCGCACACCGAGGAATCGTTCGGCGCCAACGCCGGATCGCGCTTCAAGTGGGCGATCAACGACAAGGTCGATCTCTCCGACGACACCGACGTCACCTATTCGAAGGTCTCGACGCAGATCAAGAACAGCCTTGGCCTGACCGTCGGGCTGATGGGCAACCTCTCGGCCCGCATCTCCTACGATGTGGCGTACGACACCGATCCGCCGCTTGGCTTCAAGAGCACGGATACGGCGACCAAGGTGTCGCTGGTCTACAAGATCGGCTGACGGCGGAGTGCTATTTGAGCGGTGACCGGCTTCGGTACAGGTCGATCATCGCCTCGCCCGTCTTGCGGGTGGTGCGCTCCATCGCCTCGAGGCGGGCGGCGACGGCCCAGGGATTGAGCGACAGGCTGGCGCCCAGCGTTACGCGCATGCACGAAAGCGTCCACGCCGCCGTGGCGGTTTCCAGCGGCGTCGGCGTCACTTCGAAGACGGCTGCGATGCGACCCATCATCTCCTGATCGACGCGGAACATTTCCGCGCCGCCGGCTGGCGTGTTCTGGGTCACAGCGCTCGCCTCGACCCACTGCTGCAGGATGCTGCGGGCTTCCGTCTCGGCGGATTTGAGCGTGGCGGCCATTGGCGTCACCCGGCTGTACGGGCGAAACCTAGCCGATAATTTACGCCACGTCTGCGGTTCGTTTGATCAGGCGAGGCCTTCGCGGCCGATGGCGTAGAAGCGCTCCTTGCGCTGGGCCCGGAGTTCGTCCGGCGTCATCGCCTTGAGGCTCGAGAGCGCCGCCTCGATGGCGTCGCCGACGCGGACGATCGCCGCCTTGGGATCGCGGTGTGCGCCGCCCATCGGCTCGGGCACGACGCCGTCGACGATGTGGAACTTCTCGAGGTCCTGCGCGGTGATCTTCATCGCCTCGGCCGTGTCCTTGGCGCGCTTGGCGTCGTGGAACAGGATCGAGGCCGCGCCTTCCGGCGAGATCACCGAATAGACGGCGTGCTCCATCATCAGCACCTTGTTGCCCGAGGCCAGCGCCACCGCGCCGCCCGAACCGCCCTCACCGACGATGACCGAGATCATCGGCGTATCGAGCGTCAGGCTCGCCTCGATCGACCGGGCGAGCGCCTCGGCCTGTCCGCGCTCCTCCCCGCCCTTGCCGGGAAAGGCGCCGGAGGTGTCGACCAGCGTGATCACCGGCAGGCCAAAGCGGCCCGCCATCTCGATCAGGCGCACGGCCTTGCGATAGCCTTCCGGCTTGCCCATGCCGAAATTGTGTTTGAGACGGGTTGCGGTGTCGCGGCCTTTCTCGTGGCCGATGACGACGACGGGACGGCCGCGGAAACGCGCGAGCCCGCCCATGATGGCGTCGTCGTTCATGAACTTGCGGTCGCCGGCGAGCTCGACGAATTCGTCAAAGAGGCCTTCGACATAATCCATGAAGTGCGGCCGGTCCGGATGGCGCGCCACCTGGGTTTTCTGCCATGCGTTGAGATGGGAGTAGATCGTCTCGAGCTGCTTGGCGGCTTTCTCCCGCAGCTTGCCGACTTCCTCGTCGATCGCATCGCCGCCGGCGGTTTCCAGTTCGGCGATTTTGGTCTCAAGCTCCGCGAGCGGCTTCTCGAAATCGAGATAGGTGGACGGCGTGGTCATGGCTGGGTTCCACAGAGGCCCGGAAATGCGGGCGATTCTAGGCGTTTCCGGGCGGAGAGGTAGCCTCCGGACGGGATTGAGGCAAGGTTTGTGACATTGACCCGCTGTGCCAGTCCGGGACGCCGGCAGCAGTAATGGCGGGCGCAACCGGCAAGAGGCCAGAAATGTTGAGCGATGCGCCCGGACCAACGGACCCCTCCCAGGGCGAGGATCCCGCCCACGGACTGATCTTCGGGCGGGTGCTCGATGGACACGGCGGATGCGCCGCAATCGGCTGGGAGGCCGCCTCGGACTGGACGCCCGCCCGCCCCGGAGAGGTGCTCTGGCTGCATCTCGACCGGACGCATCCGGAAGTCGAGCGCTGGCTCGCGGCCCGCGCAGACCTCTCGGAAGCGACGCACGACGTGCTGGTGTCGAACGAGACGCGGCCGCGCGCCTATCGCGAGGGTGATGCGCTGATCGCGGTGGCGCGCGGCATCAATCTCAACCCGGGCGCAGAGCCCGAGGACATGATCGCGATGCAGATCTGGGCCAGCGCCACGCGCGTCGTCAGCTTTCGGCGTCGTCCGCTGCAGACGCCCCGCGATGCGCTTTCCACGCTTGAAGCGGGACAGGGGCCGCTGACGGCGGGCGACCTCGTCTCCGACCTGCTGCAGCGGCTGGTCAGCAAGATGAACCAGTCGATTGTCGAAATGAACGACCGCATCGACCAGATGGAAGCCGAAGACGAAGACCTTGATGTCGAGGCCATGCTCGCCGACATCCGCGACATCCGCAGGAACTCGCTGGCGCTGAAGCGCTACATGTCGCCCCAGCACGAAGCGCTTCTGGAAATCCAGCGCGGGGCGCCGGCCTGGCTGTCGGAGACGAACCGCCAGGAGATTCGCGAAACCATCGACCGCCTGCGCAGGTATCTCGAGGAGCTCGATGTTTCGAAGGAGAGCGTCCTCGTGCTGCAGGACGATCTCAACAACCGGGCGGCCAACCGGATGAACCGGACGATGTACGCGCTCTCGATTGTCGCCGCCGTGTTTCTTCCCCTGAGTTTCATCACCGGCCTGCTCGGCATCAATGTCGGCGGCATGCCCGGCGTGAATTCGCATATCGCCTTCTGGGTGACGGTGGCGTTGCTGGTTGCGATCTTTGGCGTGCAGTACCTGATCTTCAAGAAGCTCAAATGGCTTTGACAAGCGCGACGGTCAGCCCTTCGCGTCTTCCAGAACCATGGCGGCGCCCTTTTCGGCGATCATCAGCGTCGGGGAATTGGTGTTGCCCGAGGTGATCCTCGGCATGACCGACGCGTCGATCACCCGCAGCCGCTCGACGCCGATAACGCGCAGGCGCTCGTCGACAACGGCGGATTTGTCGGAGGCGACGCCCATCTTCGCCGTGCCGACGGGATGGAAGATGGTGGTGCCGATGTCGCCGGCGGCGGCTTCGAGTTCGGCGTCAGAGGCGAGCGAGGCGCCGGGCTTCAGTTCTTCCGGAGAGAATTTCGCCAGCGCCGGCTGGGCCACGATACGGCGCACAAGACGGATCGCGTCGACGGCCACCTGCCGGTCGGCGGCCTGCGAGAGATAGTTGGGCTGGATGGCCGGGCCGGCCGCCGGGTCTGGCGAACGCGCATGGATCGAGCCGCGGCTTTCCGGACGGAGATTGGCGACGCTGATCGTGATGGCCGGAAAGGGATGCAGCGTCTCGCCGAATTTCTCCAGCGACAGCGGCTGGACGTGGAACTGCAGGTTGGGGGTCGCCTGCCTCTCGTCGGATTTCGCGAAGGCGCCCATCTGGGAAGGCGCCATGGTCATCGGTCCGCGCCGGCGCAGGCCATAGTCGAGCGCCATCAGAGGACGCCGCCAGACTTGCGCATACTGCTCGTTCATCGTGGCGACGCCGGAGACCGCATAGATCGGGCGGAGCTGCAGGTGGTCCTGCAGGTTTTCGCCGACACCCGGCGCCTCGCGCACGACCGGCAGGCCGAGATCGCGAATGCGCTCGCCCTGGCCGATGCCGGAGAGTTCGAGCAGTTTGGGCGTCTGCACCGCGCCGGCCGACAGGATGACCTCGCCGCTGACGTTGGCGATGAGGGGCTCGCCGTCGCGCGACCAGGCGACGCCCGTGGCGCGGCCCGTGTGCGTGATGATGTGATCGACGGTTGCACCGGTTTCGAGCCGGAGATTCGGCCGGTTCAGCACGGGCTTCAGAAAGCCGCGCGCCGCGCTCCAGCGGCGGCCCTGCTTCTGGTTCACCTGGAAATAGCCGACGCCGGAATTGTCGCCGGTGTTGAAGTCCTTGACCTTCGGGATGCCCGCCGACTCCGCCGCGTCCGCGAACGCATCAAGCACGTCCCAGCGCATGCGCGGATGCTCGATGCGCCATTCGCCGCCGGCGCGGTGATGGCCGTCCGGCGCGACGTGGTCCTCGTGGCGCAGGAAATAGGACAGCACATCGTCCCAGCCCCAGCCCGCGAGGCCAAGCTGGCGCCAGCCGTCATAGTCGGCCGCCTGCCCGCGCATGTAGATCATGGCGTTGATCGCGGAGCAGCCGCCGATCACCTTGCCACGCGGATAGTTCAGCGTGCGTCCGTTGAGGCCGGGGATGGCGTCGGTCTCGAACATCCAGTCAGCGCGCGGATTGCCGATGGCGAAGAGATAGCCGACAGGGATGTGAAACCAGATCCAGTTGTCCTTGCCGCCCGCCTCCAGCACCAGCACGCGCGTCTTCGGATTGGCCGACAGCCGGTTGGCGAGAAGACACCCCGCCGTGCCGGCGCCGATGATGATGTAGTCGAATGTGTCGGTGTCGCCCGTGGCCATCAGCTCGCCGTCAGGTCGTTGTCAGTGGGGGGCGTTGTAGTTGTAGACGCCGCAGAGCGCGCTCTCGTCCTTGGGCGGCCAGGCGTCGCCCTTGAAGGCGGCGATGCTCATCATGACCCCCGTGGGCGTCGAGATCGGGATCGCCATGGCGAAGGCGTAGGTCTTGTCCTTGCCGCAGAAGCCGCCATTGGGCGCCGAGGTGGAGATGGTTTCGCCGGTGACGATGTGCAGGTCGACGCTTGGGATGTCGGCCGGCGCCTGCGGGTCGAAATCGATCTTCGTGTTGAAGATCTTCGACCAGTCGATGGCCGTGGCTTCCTGCGCGCCGGCCGGGCGCAGGCTGGTCTTGTAAACCGAGCCATTCGAGGTTTCGAGCTTCATGGTGGGCTGGCCATCGCTCCCCTCGCCCGTCGATGTGAGGCTGACGGCGCCGGTGACGGCCTCTGCGGTCTTCGACAGCGGATCGAAGCTGACCGGCTTCACGGCGACCGGCGTTGGAACATCCGCCGCAGCGGCAGCCGGAGCGTCCTTTGTCGCCTCGGCCGCGGGCGCCTTTGCTGCCGGCTGGCAGGCGGCGAGCGCGAGGACGGAGACGGCGAAGACAGCAAGACGCATGATGATTCCCTTCAGTTTCAGGCGTGACGCTAGCCCGCCCTCGCCCGCAGTTGAAGGGCGCTCGCCCGACCGCCATAAAAGTGCAACATCTGCGCGCCACAAGCATCCGGGGACGGCGCAACACGATTTTGCGGCTGGCAGGCACGAGGGGTGACGACATGATCCGGTTTCGCAGGCGTCTGGCCGCAGCATTCGTGGCTCTCGCGGCCCTGGGCGCCGCGGGTTGCCAGCCCAAGGCCGCAACACCCCACAATGTCGTGATCCTGGTCGCCGACGGGCTGCGTTACAGCTCGGTCAATCCCACGGATGCGCCGGCGCTGGATGCGGTGCGCGCCAACGGCGTCGACTTCACCAACAGCCATGCGCTCTATCCCACCGTCACCACGGTCAACGCCTCGGCCATCGCCACGGGACACTATATCGGCGACACGGGCGATTTTTCGAACGGCATCTATGCCGGGTCGCCGCCGCTCAAGGCCTCGTACTTCTCGCGGCTCGCGAGCGTCGAGAACGACGATGTGCTGCGCGACCTCAACGAGCGGTTCGGCGGCAACTACATCAACGAGACCACCCTGCTCGCGGCCGCGCGGGCCAAGGGCTACAACGTCGCCGCCATTGGCAAGACCGGCCCGGCCGCCATCCAGGACATGGCGGCGCTGACCGGGGCGGGCGGCATCGTCATCGACGAGGCGACGCAGGTCCCCGAAGGCATTTACCCGAAGGGCGTTCCGCTTTCGCCCGAGCTGTCGAAAGCCATCGCCGACGCAAGGCTGCCGCCGACGCCGCCGCTGCGCTCCTACCCTGACAAGGACGGCGTGAACTGGCTGGTGAGCGTTGCGACCGACATCCTGCTGCCGAAGTTCAAGGCGGACAACAAACCGTTCGTGATGGTCTTCTGGTCGCCTGATCCGGACATCAGCCAGCACGAAGCCGAGGATGGCGAACTGTACGCCCTGTCGCCGGGGATCAACGGAAAGACCTCGAAGGGCGCGATCAGCAACGCCTCGAGCGCGCTGGAGCGCATCCAGGCGGCGCTGAAGGCGCAGGGGCTGGACAAGACGACCGATATCTTCGTGACCGCCGACCACGGCTTTGCGACGATCTCGAAGGAAAGCAAGAACGCCTATTCGGCCAGCCTGAAATATCGCGACTATCCCGAAGGCCAGCTGCCGCCCGGCTTCCTGGCGATCGATCTCGCCCATGCCCTCAACCTGCCGCTCTACCAGACCAACGGCCTGCCGGTGGCTGTGGAAGACGGCCTCTCGCCCAAGGGCGGCAGCGCCATGCTGGGCGAAGACATCGATCATCCCCACGTCATCATTTCAGCGACCGGCGGCTCGGACCTGATCTACCTGCCCGAGGACGACGCCAAGACGCTGGCGCCGAAGATCGTCGAGGCGCTGACGCAGCAGGACTACACCGCCGCGATCTTTGTCGATGAGCAGTACGGCAAGATCCCCGGGGCGCTGTCGTTGAGCGATGTGAGGCTGGTGGGCTCCGCCAAGACGCCCCGGCCCGCGATCGTCGTCACCTTCCGCAGCTACAACACCGATTGCGGACGGCCCCAGCCGGAACTCTGCACCGTCGAGGTGTCCGATACGGGACTCGCCCAGGGCCAGGGCATGCATGGCGGGCTCAGCCGCGCCGTTACGCGCAATTTCATGGCCGCCATCGGGCCGGACTTCAAATCGAACTACGACGACCCGACGCCGGTGAGCAACGCCGACATCGCGCCGACCATCGCGCATGTACTGGGCATCGACCTGCCCTCCGTCGGCACGCTCAAGGGCCGCGTGATCTCGGAAGCGCTGGTGAACGGAAAAGCCACGCCTTCAACATCCGAAGTGAAAACATCGGAGCCGGCGGCGAATGGCTTCAAGACCATTCTCAACCTGCAACACGCGGACGGCGCGGAGTACTATGACTTCGTCGGGCCCGCGCCGGCAGCCAAGCCCTAGGCCTCGACCTAGGCGGCGGCGGACACCGAATACTGAAGCCCGGTCAGTTCCGCGAGCATGGCGCGGACTTCCGAACGGCCGGCGATCTCGCTCATGGTGAGATGCCCGTCGGCCGGCTCGTCGAAGACCGTGCGGCCGTCGAGCGAGATGGCGCGGTGGGCGACGCGGTCGCGCAGTTGCCAGCTGCTGTCGAAACCGGTTTCGGCCGCCATGTTGTCGATCTGGTCGGAAATGATCCGTCCGATCCGCGTGGGCAGCGCCGAGGCGCGGTTGCGGCACACATGCCAGCGCTGCACCGGCATCCGGGCGCGCATGCGGTCGAAGCGGACCGTGTCGATCAGGTCGCGATAGTTGTTCTGCGGGGCCGACTGGGCTTTGGGCGGCGTGAACAGGCCATGCACATCAGCGGGGCTTTCGTTCATCGGCGTGATGATGACGTCGGCGAGCAGGTGCGCTTCGTAAATATCGGTCTGAGCGCCCGAGGACGTATCGATGATGAGCAGATCGTAGCCGTCCATGCGCGCCATGTGCACGAGCGGCTCCAGGCGCTTGCCGGATTTGCGTTTCGCCGGGCGATCCAGATCCATCAGCATCACGTGGTCCGGGCTGGCGAGGCCGCTGGCGCGACGCAGGGTAAGGAAATTCGTGAGGTTGCGCGTGTTGCGGTCGAGGTCGAGCGCGGCGACCCGCAACCCGTCCTGCACCGCCGCAACGCCGATGAGGGCCGCCAGCGTGGTCTTGCCGGTGCCGCCCTTGAAGCCGCTGATCGTGATGACCTGCATGTTGACCTCTGACCAAACTCGCCCCGGACACCGTTAACGAGTGTGGCCCCGGGGACAGCCGGAAGGTCGCAATTCGCGTGCCAGACGAGGCGCCAGCCGCCTTAACCAACCTTACGGCTGTGACGGATCAGGGAAAAATCACTGTCAGCGATGCGGGATCGTCTGGCATCCAGCCCTTGCCCTCGGGCGCAACGGCCTCGATTATGTCCCCGGTCAGAGCGGCGGACGGCCGCCAACGGAGATTTGTAAATGGCAACAATCGCCCTCGTCGACGACGACGAAAACATCGTCGAAGCGCTGAAGGCGTTTTTCGAGGCGGAGGGCTATCAGGTCCGGGCCTATCACGATGGCGCGGCGGCCTTCGCCGGCCTGTCCGACAACCCGCCGGACATCGCCATTCTCGACGTGAAAATGCCGAAAATGGACGGCATGGAGCTTCTGAGGAAGCTGCGCCAGACCTCCAACCTGCCCGCCATCTTCCTGACGTCCAAGGACGACGAGATCGACGAGGTGGTCGGATTCAACATCGGGGCCGACGATTTCATCCGCAAACCCTGCTCGACCCGCCTGCTGGCCGAACGGGTGAAGGCGATCCTGCGCCGGTCGCGCGGCGCCGGGGCCGGTCCCGAGGAAGGCGACAAGAAGCCGATCGTGCGCGGCCGGCTGACGCTCGATCCCAACCGGCATGCCTGCACCTGGGACGGCCAGGTCGTGCGGCTTACCGTGACCGAATTCCTGATCCTCCAGGCCCTGGCCCAGCGCCCGGGCTATGTCAAAAGTCGCGACCAGCTGATGGACGCCGCCTACGACGATCAGGTTTATGTCGACGACCGGACCATCGACAGCCACATCAAGCGGCTGCGCAAGAAATTCCGCGATCTCGACGACACCTTCGATTCGATCGAGACGCTGTACGGCGTGGGGTACCGCTATAAGGAAGTCTGACACCCACCCGGGCAAGGCTCGGCCGGGGAAAGCGGCGGTGGGACAGCGTGCAAGCCGCGGCCTGCTGCTGTCGCCGATCGCGCGACTGATCCTTGCCTCCAACCTCGCCGGACTGCTGATCCTGATCGCCGGCGCGCTGGTGCTCAACGAGATGCGCTCGAACCTGGTCCAGGCCCGCAAGGAAAGCCTGAAGGAGACCAGCGAGTGGATCGGATCGGCGCTGAGCCAGGTCGCCACCCGGGGCGATCCGGAGCCGGTGCTCAACGATCCCGACGCCCGGGCGTTCATCAAGAGCCTGTCGTTCACCTCCAACACGCGGATCCGTCTTTACGACCCGGAGGAACACAAGGTCGCCGACAGCTACCTGCTGAACGACGAGGTGGAGGGCCAGCGCCTGCCGCCCATCAAGGAGCCGGGGCCGCTGGCCAAGGCCTGGCTCGACATCACCCGGTCGTTCAACAGCGCCGTCGAAAGTCTCTCGCCGCGCAACGGTCCCAGGCTGGCGACCGCGCGCTCGCTGGAAGAAGAAGTGCAGACCGCCCTGCGCGGCGACGCCGTGGCGTCCGAACGCTTCGGCGACCGGGCGGAGCGCGTCATCTCTGTGACCGTGCCGGTCCGCCGCGTCGGCGCTGTTGTGGGCGCCCTGACGCTGGAAACCAACGACGTCGCCAAGATCATCGCCGCCGAACGCACCGCCCTCCTCCCGTTCATCATCGTCGCCATCCTCGTCGCCATCAGCACCTCCACCCTGCTGACGGCGGTGATCGCGCGGCCGCTGCGAAAACTGTCGATCGCCTCTGACCATGTGCGGACCGGCGCGGCGGAGCGCCTCAACCTCGGCAAGGTGCACAACCGCAAGGACGAGATCGGCGATCTCGCGCGGGCGATGGAGGCGATGACCGCCGCGCTTTATGACCGCATCCAGGCCAACGAGCGCTTCGCCGCCGACGTGGCGCACGAGTTGAAGAACCCCCTCACCTCGATCCGCTCGGCGGTCGAAACGTCGCAGGCGGTGGCGGATCCGGCCGTGCGCGACCGCATGCGCGAGGTGATCGCCCGGGACGTCATCCGGCTCGACCGCCTGATCAGCGACATCTCCAACCTGTCGCGCCTCGAAGGCGAGATCGTTCGCGAAAAGCTGGCGCGCATCGATTTCGGCCGCCTGCTGGACGATATCGTCTCGATCTACCGCGACACCAAGCGCGACGGGGATGCGCCCGTGACGCTCGACAATAATGCCGGCGACGGCCGCGCCTTCGTCAACGGAAGGGAGGGCCCTCTTGGCCAGGTGATCCGTAACCTGATTGAAAACGCCCGCTCTTTCTCGCCGCCCGGCGGCGAGGTTTCGGTCAAGCTGACACGGGTTAACTCGCTGCAGGACGGCCCGATGCTTCGCCTGACGGTTGAGGATGAAGGACGCGGCATCCCGCCCGACAAGCTCGAGAAGATCTTCGACCGGTTCTACACCGACCGGCCCGAGGGCGCGAAGTTCGGAAATAATTCAGGTTTGGGGCTTTCTATCGTAAGGCAGATCGTCGAGACCCACAGGGGCCGGGTCTGGGCTGAGAACCGGATAGTGGATGGCAATGTCGCCGGCGCAAGGTTCACCGTCGATCTGCCTCCGGCGCCTTCGGACGGTTGAGCGGGCTTGACCCTGCGCCAAACGAAGCGTCACGATGAGAAAGAAGCTGTGACATGCGGGAGTTGCGCGAATGATCGGTTTGGTCGTGGTCACTCACGGCCGTCTGGCCGAGGAATTCATAGCCGCCGCGGAGCACGTGGTGGGTCCCCAGCAGGCGGTCCTTGCCGTTTCAATTGGCCCTGACGACGACATGGACATGCGTCGCAAGGAAATCATCGCGGCCGCCCGGGAATGTGACAGCGGCGACGGCGTCATCATCCTCACCGACATGTTCGGCGGTACGCCCTCGAACCTGGCGATTTCGGTGATGAGCACCGGCAAGATCGAGGTCATCGCCGGGGCGAACCTGCCGATGCTGATCAAGCTGGCGGAAGTGCGGGCGAAAATGCCGATGGCCGAAGCCGCCCTCGCCGCGCAGGAAGCCGGCCGCAAATACATCTCGGTCGCCTCGGCTCTCCTGCAACGGGCCGAATGACTGAACGGCTCCAGCGAAACGCGGATATCGTCAACCAGCGCGGCCTGCATGCGCGCGCCTCAGCGGCCTTCGCCAGGGATGCAGCCAAATTCGACGCCAGCGTCACGGTGACGATCGACGGCATGTCGGCCAACGCCATATCGATCATGGACCTTTTGATGCTGGGCGCCCGGATGGGACAAACCATCTGCATCGAGGCGGAGGGCCGCGAGGCCGCCGAGGCGCTGGACGCCCTGTGCGATCTCGTCGCCCGGAAGTTCGACGAAGAAGACTAGGCGGCGCCCGGGTCAGTTGGCCGAAGCGTGCCGCCCGCGTCCGCGGCCCTGCTGGGGCGCGCCGTTCTCGCTGGTCTGGTCCTCTGCGCCCGGCAGCCGCTCCAGATTGCGCACCAGGTCGCTGTAGAGCAGCTCGCCCTGGCCCGGCTTCATCAGCGTCTTGGCCAGCCGGTGGAACCCGTCGACGAATTCCGTTTGCGTAATTGCGTGGTCAAGGTCGGTGTCGAACTGCATCGGATTGGACAGAACGTCGTCCGCGTCGCCAACCAGTTTCGCCCAGTCGCTCAGTTCGAACGCGCTGATCGAACCGTCGCCGTTCTTGTCGGCAACCGCGAAACTGGCGGCCGCGCCGGCGTCGATCTCCGCGTCGCTGATGTGGCCGTCGTGGTTGGTGTCGAAACTGGCGAACAACAGCGCGCCCGGCTGGACGATCCGAATGCCCTCACGGCCGACGCCCGGCGGCAGACCGCCCTGGCGAAGCTCCACCACGCGGTCAACCTGTTCGACGGGGGCGGAGGCATCCGAGCTCGTCGGCTGGGGCGTTGACGGCACGTTCGGGGTGATGACCTGCGCGGTCGCCGAGCCGGCCAGCGCAATCGCCGGGAAGGCCGCGGCCAGCAGGAGAACAGCGATCCGGGTCATCAAACAGCCTTTCGAACAAGCGTCCGCCCCGACGCTGGGCGGGGACTGTCGCCCAGCCGCAACAGACTCCGCAAGAGCCAGCTGCAGGGTCTCCGCTACAGCAGATGGGAAGGGAGCCAGGAAAATTCGTATAAAGATTTCTTTATATGATTTGCCGAATGGCTCCGGGATTGCTATGAGCCTCTCGCAAATCTGATGATGAGGACAACCGTCATGGCGTTCGACGATTTCAAAGTGGCCGATCTTTCGCTGGCCGACTGGGGCCGCAAGGAGCTGACCATTGCGGAGACGGAGATGCCCGGCCTGATGGCGACCCGGGAGGAGTACGGCAACTCCAAACCCCTGAAGGGCGCCCGGATCACCGGCTCGCTGCACATGACGATCCAGACCGGCGTGCTGATCGAGACGCTGAAGCACCTCGGCGCCGAGGTGCGCTGGGCCTCGTGCAACATCTTCTCGACGCAGGACCACGCCGCCGCCGCCATCGCCAAGGCCGGCACGCCGGTGTTCGCCGTGAAGGGCGAGAGCCTTGAGGAGTACTGGGAGTACACCGACAAGATCTTCCAGTGGCCGGACGGCAAGCCGACCAACATGATCCTCGACGACGGCGGCGACGCCACGATGTACATCCTGATCGGCGCGCGCGTGGAAGCCGGCGAGACGGGGATCATCGAGAAGCCGGAGTCGGAAGAGGAGATCTACTTCTTCAAGCAGATCAAGAAACGCCTCGCCGCCTCGCCGGGCTGGTTCACCAAACAGCGCGACGCCATCAAGGGCGTGACCGAGGAGACGACGACGGGCGTCAACCGGCTCTACCGCCTGGTCGAGAAGGGCCTGCTGCCCTTCCCGGCGATCAACGTCAACGACAGCGTCACCAAGTCCAAGTTCGACAACAAGTATGGCTGCAAGGAATCGCTGGTCGACGGCATCCGCCGCGCCACCGACACGATGATGGCCGGCAAGGTGGCCTGCGTCTGCGGCTATGGCGATGTCGGCAAGGGTTCGGCGGCCTCGCTGCGCGGCGCGGGCGCGCGGGTGAAGGTGACCGAGATCGATCCGATCTGCGCGCTGCAGGCCTGCATGGACGGCTATGAAGTGGTGACGCTGGAAGAGGTGGCGCCCTCGGCGGACATCTTCATCACCACGACCGGCAACAAGGACGTGATCCGGCTGGAGCACATGCGCGCCATGAAGGACATGGCGATCGTCGGCAACATTGGCCACTTCGACAATGAGATCCAGGTCGCCTCGCTGCGCAACTTCAAGTGGGACAACATCAAGCCGCAGGTTGACATGGTGAACTTCCCGGACGGGAAGCGGATGATCCTTCTCTCCGAAGGCCGCCTGCTGAACCTGGGCAACGCGACCGGCCATCCGAGCTTCGTGATGTCGGCCTCGTTCACCAACCAGACGCTGGCGCAGATCGAGCTCTGGACCAACGGCAAGGCCTACGAGAACAAGGTCTATACCCTGCCCAAGGCGCTGGATGAAAAGGTCGCCCGCCTCCACCTCGGCAAGCTGGGCGCGACCCTCACCGAACTGTCGGGCGAACAGGCGGCCTATATCGGCGTGACGCCGCAGGGCCCCTACAAGCCGGAACATTACCGCTACTGACACTGCACCCCAGGGCGGCGGCGGCATTGTGCGCCGCGCCGCCTGAGGCTACCCAACCCCACAGCCGACGACTGGCAAAGGGATTGGGTTCGACATGAAGACGCCGCGCGCCGATATCGCCGCCAACACCTATGATTTCGAAACGACGCCGCTGGTGAAACCCACGGGTTTCCGCGAATACGACGCGCGCTGGTGGTTTGGCGGGCCGCAATATCCCCAGGCGCCGGAGCTGAATTTCCTAGGCGTCCAGGCGCTGGGCCTTGGCCTTGGAACCCTGATCCGCGAGATGGGCGTCGCCCCGCGGGTGGTGGTCGGCCACGACTACCGGTCCTATTCGCTCTCGATCAAGCAGGCGCTGACGCTCGGGCTACTGGAAGCCGGATGCGAGGTGCATGACATCGGGCTGGCGCTGTCGCCGGTGGCCTATTTCGCGCAGTTCGCCCTCGACATCCCGTGCGTCGCGATGGTGACGGCGAGCCACAACGAGAACGGCTGGACCGGCGTGAAGATGGGCGCCAACAAGCCGCTGACCTTCGGGCCCGACGAGATGGGCAAGCTGAAGGACATCGTGCTCGGCGGGAAGTTCAGGCCGCAGCCGGGCGGAACGCTGATCCGTGTTCAGGGCATGCGCGAGCGCTATATCCAGCATGTCGGAAGCGCCGTGAAACTGTCGCGGCCGATCAAGGTGATCGCGGCCTGCGGCAACGGCGCTGCGGGCGCCTTCGCGCCGGACGCCCTTCGCATGATGGGCGCCGAGGTGATCGAGATGGACACCGAACTCGACTACACCTTCCCGAAATACAACCCGAACCCGGAAGACATCGAGATGCTGCATTCGATGTCGGCGGCGGTGAAGGCGCATGGGGCGGACCTTTGCGTCGGCTTCGACGGCGATGGCGACCGCTGCGGTGTGGTGGACGACAAGGGCGAGGAAATCTTCGCCGACAAGATCGGCCTGTTGCTGGCCCGCGATCTTTCCAGGCTGCACAGGAACGCGACCTTCGTGGTCGATGTGAAATCGACCGGTCTCTACAAGACGGACCCGGTGCTGAAGGAAAACGGCGCGACGGTGGACTATTACAAGACCGGCCATTCCTACATCAAACGGCGCACCACTGACCTCAACGCCCTCGCCGGCTTCGAGAAGTCGGGCCACCTCTTCTTCCGCGAACCCTATGGCTACGGCTATGACGACGGCATCGTCGCCGCCGGCGCGGTGCTGCAGATGCTGGACCGCAATCCCGGTCGGTCGCTGTCGGAGCTGAAGGCCGATCTCGGCGAGGCGTGGACCTCGCTGACGATGAGCCCGCACTGCGCGGACGAGAAGAAGTACGGCATCGTCGACAAGGTGGTCGCGGACTACGAGGCGCTGAAAGCATCCGGCGGCTCGATCCTCGGCCGGAAGGTGATCGACGTGAACACCGTCAACGGGGCGCGCGTGACGCTGGACGATGGCTCGTGGGTGCTGGTGCGCGCGTCCTCCAACAAGCCCGAACTTGTGGTGGTGGTGGAGAGCATGAGCAGCACCAGCGACATGAAGGCGCTGTTCCGCGAGGAGGTGAAGCCGCACCTCGCGAAATTCTCCGAGGTCGGCGCCTACAACCAGGAAATCTGACGCAGGCGGTCCGGGCATGAGCGAACCGGATGGCGTGATCGGAACCTACCGGCGCCACGCCGCCGCGTTTGACCGCCGCCGCACGCGGCGGCTCGACGAGCAGGCGTGGCTCGACCGGTTCCTTGCACAGCTTCCCGACGGCGCCGAGGTGCTCGACCTCGGATGCGGACATGGCGAACCGGTCGCCGCCTACCTTATTGAAAAGGGATGCCGCGTCACCGGCGTCGACGCCTCGCCGCCGCTGATCGCACTCTGTCGCAACCGCTTTCCCGCCCATGACTGGCGCGTCGGCGACATGCGGGCGGCGAACCTTGGACGCAGCTTCGACGGCGTGCTTGGCTGGGACAGTTTCTTCTTCCTGACCTATGACGAACAGCGCGCCATGTTTCCGGCGTTTCGCGATCTGGTCCATCCCGGCGGCGCGCTGATGTTCAATGCGGGACCCCGCCATGGCGAAGCGATGGGCGCGTTCGAGGGCGAACCGCTGCATCATTTCAGCCTGGCGCAGGAGGACTATCGCGCCCTGCTGGACGCCAACGGCTTCGAAGTTGTGGCGCATCAGGCGGACGCGGCGGACGCCAGCGGACGATCGCCCTGGCTGGCGAAAGCGCGGATGGCGGGTTGATCCCGCACGCGCATACGCCCGCGATCTCGCAGATGAGTCTGCAAGGCGCGGGTGATCCTGCGTGGCGAGGAAACAGGGCGGCGCGCGGGCTTTGGCGGCGGTGCATGGCGAGACCGCCTCGCGGATGTGCGGGCGAACCGAACGGTCCGTCGCAACAGGTGCGGTGACAGCGCGCGCGGCGCGGGCGAGCATACGCACAACGGCGCGCTCCATGCCGCGGAACAGGCTGAAATGGGCGCAGAAGCGGCGATAGAGCGTGCGCTGGGTTCGCGGCGGCGCCTGCATCGTCCATGCGGGATCGGGCCCGCGTTCGGAGCGGCGGCGCGCCTCGCGCGCAACGAGCCAGATGAGACTGGCCTCGGCGTGGGCGAAGGCGACGGCCATCACGCGCAGGTCTTCGGGAAAGAAGGTCTTGCGGCCAGCAGAGCGCGCGCGGCTGTGGCCATGAAAGAAGAGGATCATCCAGATCACGCCATCGCGCAGCAAGCGGCCCCAGGCGACGGGGTCGGCGCAGAGCCAGCGAGGAAACGATCGGCGCGACATGAGACTGGACAGGGGCTCCCGGTTGAAACGCGGGGGCCATCCTGCGGCGGCGGACAAGCCGGTCGGATAAGTTGGGCAGAATTTCTTTCGAGGCTCATCCTTCGAGAGGCTCGGGATGAAGAAAGTCTCGCCGTTGAGAGAGACCTCATCCGGAGCTTGTCGAAGGATGAGAGCGCGAGGCGTGCGTCGCGCCTGCGCTGGACGCCGCCGGATAGAGGCCGGCGAAGGCGCCCCACCCTGCCAGCGCGCCAACGAGCTGGGCCGCGATGAAGCCGGCGACGTCCGCGGCGCGAATGCCGGAGAAGGTGTTGGTGAGCGAGCGGGCGAGCGTGACCGCCGGGTTGGCGAAGGAGGTGGAGGACGTCCACCAGTAGCCCGCGGCGATGACGAGCGCGACGGCCCAGGCGACCGCCTCGGGCCGGGCGCGGCGCACGGCTAGAATGGCGAAGACCAGCCCGAAGGTGGCGACGCCGTCGGCCATGGCTGTGGCGAACCCGGCGCGGGCGTGGGTTGCCGTCTGGATCAGCGGCAGACCGAACATGGCGTGGGCCAGCATGGCGCCGGCGGCGGCCCCTGCGCATTGCGCCAGCACATAGGCCAGCGCGCGGCCCGGCGGCAGCTCGCGGCGCAGCGTCATCACCAGCGTCACCGCCGGATTCAAATGCGCGCCGGAAACGGGACCGAGCGCCAGGATCAGTACGGCCAGCATGGAGGCGGTGGCGAGCGTGTTGCCGAGCAGCGCGACGGCGTCGTCGGCAGACATGGCGTCGGCGAGGATGCCCGAGCCGATGACCGTGCCGACCAGGAGCAGCGCGCCCAGCCCCTCGGCCGCAATCGCGCGCCAGCCGGCGGCGGTCATTGCTTGCCGATGTCGTGCAGGTGCTGCTGCAGGCTCATGCGGCTGAGCGATGCGTGCGGCAGGCTGGCGAAGGCCGTGATGCGCGCATTGAGCATCCGGTAGGTCTCGTCGAACGCCTCGGCGATCACGGCTTCCTTGCCCTCGACGCGCGCCGGATCGGGCACACCCCAGTGGGCCGTCATCGGATGGCCCGGCCAGATGGGGCAGACTTCCTCGGCCGCATCGCCGCAGACGGTGAAGACGAAATCCATCTTCGGCGCGTCCGGCGTGGAGAATTCGTCCCACGACTTGGAGCGCAGGTCCTTCGTCGGGTAGTGCAGCGCCTCGAGCAGGCGCAGCGTGTGCGGATTGACCTCGCCCTTGGGCTGCGAACCGGCGCTGTAGGCCCGGAACTCGCCCTTCCCGATGCGGTTGAGAATAGCCTCGGCGATGATGCTGCGCGCGGAATTGCCGGTGCAAAGAAAGAGCACGTTGAGCGGCTCTGAGGACGAGTCGGGCATGTCAGGCTCGTTTTGCTGGAGGAGAAGCGGGTTGCGCGAGCGGGCCGCAGGGCTGGCCGCCGCAGCATTTGTCGGTGAGGAAGCCGACGAGCGCGTTCATCCGCTCGAAGTCGGCGGTGTAGATCAGCGACCGGCTTTCGCGGCGCTGCGCGATCATGCCGGCGCGGTTGAGATGGGCGAGATGGAAGGAGAGCGAGGACGGCGGCAGCCCGAGCGCGTCGGCGATGGCGCCGGCGGCCATGCCTTCGGGGCCCGCCTGGACCAGCAGGCGGTAGATCGCGAGGCGGTGCTCCTGCGCGATGGCGGCGAGGGCGGGAACGGCGTCGTTGGTGTTCATTTGATATTTCCAGTATTATCGAATCATTGAAACCGCAAGCCCCACAAGGCGTGCGGGCGGCGGCGTTCTCCGGGGCCGGACCGGCGCCCGGCAGATTTTGCCGAGTGATTGCAGGCGCTTAACGACCCGTTAACGGTTCCCCTTCCATTTGGTTAACTGGCAGCTTCCCGGTAACGCGGGAAGCCAGTAGGGGCGTTGCGATTCGGGGTGTCCGTCCGACGGGACGGCGGCCGATTTTGAGGCGCGAGATGGACCTGAACATGACCCAGCCGCTGATCGTGCTGATCGCCGGGGCCGCCGCTTTCGGTCTGGCCGCCTTGCTCTGGGCCCTGAGGATTTCGAGCGGCGCGCGCGGCGCGGCCACCAAGTACCGCGAAGAAACCCAGAAGATGCGCGAGAAGCTGGCGCGCGCCGAAAGCGTGTTCGGCGCCCACCCCGGCGTGATCCTGGTGTGGGAGGAAGACGAGAGCGACGACAAGCGCGCGCCGCTGGATGCGCCCGAGCCGGAATGGGGCGTGCCGAGCCTCTATGGTTCGCCCGTCGCGCTGATGGGCCTGATGCGGTTCGCCGACGACGGCGTTTCGGAAAATCCGGCCGTGCGCATCCTCGAAGGCGTCGCCGATCTTGAGGCGCGCGACGGCGCCGGCCAGGACGCGACGCTGCGTGACCGGCTGAAACAGCTGCGCGAGGAAGGCGCCCCCTTCTCTCTTACCATCATCGGACCCTCGGGCCGGTTCCTCGAAGCCGACGGCCGCACCGCAGGCGCCCGCGCCGTGCTGTGGATCACCGACACGACGATCAAGGGCCTTGAGGAATCGGGCGCACGCGCGCGCTTCGAGGAAGCCCGCGCCGCCGTTGCGCGCGATCCGATGGCGTTCCTCGAAATGCTGGGCAAGGCGCCCTTCCCGGCCTGGCGCATGTCCGGCGCGGGCAAACTGCAGTGGGTCAACAAGGCGTATCTCAACGCGGTGGGCGCAGGCAATCTCGACCAGGTGCTCGACCGCCAGATCATGCTCGACCAGCATGTGACGGGCCAGGCGCAGAAGACCATCCAGTCCAGCGCCGAAACCGACGACACGCGCCACATAGTGATGGCCGGCGAGCGCCGGGCGCTGCGGGTGAAGATGTTCCCGCTGTCGGGCGGTCTGGGCGGCATGGCGTTCGACATCACCGACCAGGAATCGGCGCGCGAAAATCTCGACAAGCACGTCAAGGCGCACGACGAGACGCTGAACCATGTGGCCGACGGCGTCGCCATCTTCGGGCCCGACCGCAAGCTGATCTTCCACAACCGCGCCTTCGAGCAGCTGTGGAGCCTCGATCCCGGCTACCTGATGGAGAAGCCCGACCACGGCACGCTGCTGGACCGCCTGCGCGAGCGCCGCAAGCTGCAGTCGCGGCCCGACTATGCGCGCTGGCGCGCCGGCGAGCTGGCCTATTACCAGGGCGAGAAGAACGACATCGTCGAGGACCAGTGGAACCTGCCCGACGGCCGCATCCTGAAGGTGACGCGCCAGCGCCACCCGCTCGGCGGTCTCTTGATGCTGTTCAAGGACATGACCGACGAGCTGTCGCTGCGCAGCGAGTACAACGGCCTGATCAACGTGCAGAAGGCGACGCTGGACCACCTGCGCGAAGCCGTCGCCGTGTTCGGCGCGGACGGGCGGCTGCGGCTGCACAACGAGGCCTTCACCGAACTCTGGGGCCTGCAGGGCAAGCTGGCCGACGCGCCGGAATTCGACGCCGTGGTCGATGAATGCTCGCGCATGTACCACGACCGCAATGTCTGGTCGAACATCAAGAGCCGCGTCACCAACCCGTCGCCGGAATACCGCCAGCAGGACAACGGCGTGATGAAGACGTCGGATGGCAAGACGCTGCGCTGGCTGAGCCAGCCGCTGCCCAACGGGGCGACGCTGCTGGCCTTCATGAACGTGACGGCCCAGCTTCAGGTCGAGCAGGCGCTGAAGGACAAGGCGGAAGCCTACCAGGCGGCCGACAAGCTGAAGACGGAATTCGTGCAGAACGTTTCCTACCAGCTGCGCTCGCCGCTGACGACGATCCTCGGCTACGCCGAGCTGCTGGAAAGCGGCAAGCCGGGCGACCTGACCGACAAGCAGCGCGAGCAGGTGGTTGCGATCCTCTCGGCCTCCGACCACCTCTCCAAGCTGATCAGCAACATTCTGGACCTGGCCATGATCGAGGCGCAGCGGATGGAACTGGATCTCACCGACGTGGACCTGCGCGTGGCGATCGAGGAATCGGTCGACCTGGTCGTCACCACCGCCGAGAGCACGAAGGTGAAGGTCGAGATCGTCTGCGACGAACGCATCGGCACGATCCACGCCGACGAGCGGCGCATCAAGCAGATCCTGTTCAACCTGCTGACGAACGCGCTGCGCTTCACCGGACCGGGCGGCCATATCAAGGTCGAGGCCCGCAAGGTGGACGGGGTCGTACAGCTGTCGGTGTCGGACAATGGCAAGGGCATGCCGCAGGACCGCCAGGCCAGCGCCTTCGACAGCTTCACCTCCAGCGACAACCGCGGCGCGGGTCTTGGCCTTGCCCTGGTGCGCTCGTTCGTCGAACTGCACGGCGGCTGGGTGGCGATGAAGTCGGCCCCGGGCGCCGGCGCGGCGGTGATGTGCTTCCTGCCGGAAACGGCAAGCCCGCGCGCGGCGCGGGCCGAACTGGAGCTGGGACCGGCCGCGATCGCCGCGCAATAGTCCGCGCGGCGCCAACGGCTGGCGGCTTCCCCTACTTCGTGACCGTGACGCGGGCGATGGTCGTGCCGTCGCCGCCGTTGCGCAGTTCGTATTCGACGACGTCGGCGATGATCTCTCCGCCATCCGGCCCGGGCTGCACATGCTTGATGCGGACCAGCGCATCGAGGTTGACCGAACTCGACGAAATGCGGTCCCGGATCGACTGCGCATCCGCCGCCGGCACACTCCAGGTCTGGGCCTGGCGGGCGTTGCCGAATTTCAGCGAGACGTTCTCTCCGAACGCCTTCCACGAAAGAACCGAACTCGGCGCCAGCGCGCGGACGGTGAACTCGCTGTAGCTCGGATCGTAATCGCTGAGGTTGGCGTTCATGGTGAGATGAAGCGCGCCGATCGTCTTGACCGCCGCCATGCCGGCGGTGATGCCGGCCTTCACTTCCTCGCGCGTGGCCGCCTTGTCGATGGGCTGGGCGTAACGGACCTTGTTGTCTTCCTCGACCCACTTGTCGACCGGCGCGGGAATGCCCGCGAGGTCATGGTAGAGGAACACCATCGTCGCATCGTCGGGGTTGGACAGTTCGCCGGTGCGTTTCTCGAAATCGCCGGGCGTGGCGGCCGCAACCTTCGCTGCGCCCGCCGTATCCGCGGCCTTCATGGCCCCGCCAGACGCCGCGCCCATTGCCGCGGCGCCGCTCGCGGACGAAGCGTCCGCTGCAGCCTTGCCATCGCCCTTGCCGCCGCAGGCCGCCGTGGAGAGGGCGGCCAGGACCAGCAGTCCCGCCAGTTTGCGCATGTGTCCCGTCCCCGGCCTAAAGCTTCGGCGCGTCGGCGTTCTTGCCCGCCTTGTTCAGCTCGTCCTGCTGGCGCTGAAGATCCATCTTGTGGAGCGCTTCTTCCGTGCCGGTGATCGCCGCATAGCCATTGGCCTGGTCCATCACGCCAGCCTGCATGAATTTGGCGAGCCCCGGATTGTCCTTCAGCGAGCGGATCTGCGCACGGACGATGACGCCGCAATCCGGCGAGAAGTTGGTTCCGCTATCCGGATCGGCGACGCCGTTGCACTGGTTGTAGAGCGGCGAGGTTTCGGTGATCGGCCGGCCGTTGGGATCGTAGTCCCATTCGAGCTGGCGATCGATCGGCCCGATGTCGAGCTTCTTGGTCGGCTCGCCGTATTTCGCGGTCAGCGCCTGGATGACGCTGTCGACCGGCGGGTTCTTGCCTTCGTTGAACCATTCCTCGCGGGTCGCGTAGATCACCTTTTCCTGGCCCGGCACGCCCATCGTGGCGACATAGTATTTGACCTGACCGGGCTTCATGTCCTCGCTGATCGCATTCGTGCCACGCGCGATCGCCTCGTTTTCCATTTCCTGCACGATCTGCTGGCCGGTCTTCTGGACGCGGGCGACGGCGAACGTGCCGTCGAAACCCTGCCGGATCTTCTGGCCATAGGTGTTGATGTTGAAGCCGCGCGACTTGTCTTCCGTCACGACCAGCAGGGGATTGTCACATTCGACGATGTTGACGGCCTCGTCGTAGGTGATGCCGGGGCGCAGGCCAACGACATCGATCACCGGGCCGCCGGCGGGCGCAGCTTCCGCCACCTTGGCCGGGCAATGCACCTTGCCGCGCATTTCCTTGGCCACCTGCTCTGCGGATGCGTTGCCTGAAGGCGCAGAGGACGAAGATGAGGCGCCGCCGCCGTTCGAGGCGGTCTTTGCGCCCTTCGAGCCGCAGCCCGTTACGGCCAGCAGGGCGACAAGCCCCACACACAGGTTGAGATGTCTCATGAAGCGCCCCTTTGTCCAGCAACTCGAAGAATGCACATGACGCCGCGCATGACAACGTTTTCGTGCTCGTAGTTGATGCCTGGATTCTTGACGTGGACGGCCGGGAGACGCACGGTCCCGCCACCTTGCGGGGGAACACAGCAGGGAGGCAGGAAGCCCATGTTCAGAAGACGAATCCAACTCGCTGCGTTCGCCGCAGCGTGCCTTGTGGCGGCTGGCGCTATGGCCGGTCCGGCGCTGGGGCAATCGACCAAGGGACCGAAGAAGGAACTCGATCCTTCAGCCGTGCTCACCTGGTCGCCCGCGCAGCAGCGCGAGCGCTACAAGGATATGGAGGACTATTTCAAGGTCGCCACGATCAAGAAGGGCGATCATGTCTCTCCCCTTCCCGCCGGAACGGCGATCGATCCGAAAGTCACCTTCCAGGGCAAGACCTACACGGTCGACCGCTTCATGGAGAAGTTCCGCATCTCCGGGCTGATGGCCGTGAAGGACGGCAAGGTCGTGCTGGAGAAATACGGCCTCGGGCGCACGCCGGCCGATCGCTGGACATCGTTCTCGGTCGCCAAGTCGGTGACGTCCATCCTCTATGGCGCTGCGCTGCGCGATGGCTGGATTCCGGCGCTGACCGATCCGGTGGTGAAGTACATCCCCGAACTGAAGGGCAGCGCCTATGACGGCGTGAACCTCGAGGAAGTTCTCACCATGACCTCCGGGGTGAAATGGAACGAGGACTACACCGATCCGAAATCCGACGTTGCGCGCTCGGGCGACCAGAAGTGGGACGGCAAGGAATTCGATCCGCTGGTGACCTACATGGCCAAGCTGCCGCGCGAGGCGCCTCCGGGCACCAAGTTCGTCTACAAGACCGGCGAGACCGATCTGGCGGGCCTGATCCTCACTCGCGCGCTGGCCGGCAAGACGCTGTCGCAATACGCCTCCGAAAAACTCTGGGCGCCCTATGGCATGGAGCAGGACGGGATCTGGATGCTGGACAAGGCCGGGCATGAGCGCGGCGGCTGCTGCATGAGCATGACGCTGCACGATTACGCGCGCATCGGCCTCTTCATGCTCGGCGACGGCAAGATCGGCGACACCGACACGTTCTGGCCGGGCTGGGTGCAGCAATCCACGTCGGACGAGGAGCCGAAGGGCCAGAAGGTCAGCTATGGCTATCTGTGGTGGGCGACCGATCCGCCGAACTACCAGGCGATCGGCATCTACGGTCAGGGCATCGCCGTCTATCCCGGCGACCAGCTGGTGATCGCGCTCAACTCGGCCATGCCGAAGGCCAGCGACAAGACGCAGTCGGCGGCCAAGCAGGCGCTGTTTGACGCGATCCGCAAGGCTGCGGCGGGACAGAGCTGAACGCCGCACGGCAAGACGCCTGATTGACAGGACAGCCGGCCGACGCGACCTTCCGGGTCATGTCGAGCCGGCTGTTCCGCATTTTCCTCGCCGTCTCCATCGCGCTGGTGTTCACCGGGCGGATGGAAGCTGCGGCGAACCATTGCCGCAGCATCGCCGCGGCGATGGAGATGGCGGATGCGCCCGCCTCGCACATGGCAGGCATGGACATGTCCGGCTGCCACGACGCCGGGGCGCCCGCGCCGCACGATCACAGCAACCAGCCCTGCGAGTGCCTTGCCCTGCTGATGGGGGATTGCCCCGAGCTGGCGGGACCGGCCGGCGCGGCGCGGATCGTTGCGTTCCGCTGGGAGCGTCCCGCGGAGGCGCGGCTTGCTTCGCTGGAGCGCGCGCCCGTAACGCCTCCCCCGAGGGCCTGAGAAAACCCTGACGACCTCATGCGCATCGGGCCGGTGACATCCGGCGTGAGCCGGCGCGCACACCTGTCAATTTTCTCAAGGTACGAGTCTCAAATGATCCGAACTTCGCTGATCGCCTCGGCGATCCTGGCCGCGCCTGCCGCGCTTGCGCAGACGCCGGCCGAACACCCGCACGACATGTCCAAGATGAAGATGGACGGCATGGACATGTCGAAGATGAACATGGCCGGCATGGACATGGGCGGGATGACGATGCCCGGCATGCTGGGGGACTATCCCGCGACGCGCGACGCCTCCGGCACGAGCTGGCAGCCGGACGCGGCGAGCCATTCGGGCGTCCACGCCATGGCCGGCGACTGGATGCTGATGGGCCACGCGCTCTTCAACGGCGTCTATTCCTGGCAGGACGGCCCGCGCGGCGACGACAAGGCGTTTCTCGCCGGCATGGTGATGGGCATGGCCCGGCGCAGTTTCATGAACGGCGACACACTGTCGTTCCGCGCCATGCTGAGCCCCGATCCGCTGATGGGAAAGGACGGCTATCCGCTACTGCTGCAGGGCGGCGAGACGGCGGATGGCGTCACCCCGCTGGTCGACCGGCAGCATCCGCATGACCTGTTCATGGAACTGTCGGCCAGCTACGCGAAGCGGCTGACGGACAAGGACAGCCTCTACATCTATGGCGGACTTCCCGGCGAGCCGGCCTTCGGCCCGCCCGCCTTCATGCACCGGCCGGCGGCGGTCGACGATCCGGCGGCGCCGATCACCCACCACTGGCTCGATTCCACCCACATCACCTTCGGCGTGGTGACAGCCGGATGGGCGCATGGGCCGGTTAAGATCGAGGCCTCGCAATTCCACGGCCGCGAACCGGACCAGCACCGCTATGACATCGAAACCGGCGCGCTCGATTCAACGGCGGTGCGCGTGTCGTGGAATCCCGGGCCGAACTGGGCGCTGCAGGCTTCGTGGGCGAACCAGAAAAGCCCGGAACAACTCGAGCCCGATGTCGACGAGAAACGCTGGTCGGCGAGCGCGCTCTACACCCGCAAGCTGGGCGAGAGCGGCGAGCTCTCCTTCACCGGCGCATGGGGCCGCAAGGAGCGCAGCGACGGCGTCGACCTCAATGGCTGGCTCGGCGAGGCGGCGTGGAAGCCAAACGGGAAATGGACCGTGTTCGGCCGCGCCGAAAAGATCGAGACCGACGAACTGGCGCTCGTTCATGACGGCGTGGTGCGGAAGCCGAGCGAAGTCAGTCTCGGGTTGATCCGCGACTGGCGCGTGGCGGAGCACGTGCTGTTCGGCGTCGGCGGCCTTGTCAGCCACAACTGGACGGATGGTCTCTCCGCCTCCTATGGCGGCGATCCGAACGGCGCGATGGGCTTCGTGCGGCTGAAGATCGGCTAGCGCCATCCACGTTCCGCGTTGTCATCCCGGTCGAAGCGCAGCGGAGAGCCGGGACCCAGGTCCTGCTTCGCCGCCGAAGGATGGGTCCCGGATGACGCTTTGCGTCTCCGGGATGACAGCCGCTGGAATGCCCGAAATCTGTGCGCCTAAAGCGTGCGGGCGATGAGCAGCTTCATGATCTCGTTGGTGCCGCCGTAGATGCGCTGGATGCGGCCGTCGCGGTAAAGGCGGCTGATCGGGAACTCGTCCATGAAGCCGTAGCCGCCGAAGAGCTGGAGGCAACGGTCGACGATCTTGCCTTCCAGATCGGTGAGCCAGTACTTGGCCATCGAGGCGGTGGCCGCATCAAGTTTCCCTTCGAGATGGACCTTGATGCAGTGGTCGACGAACACGCGGCCGACCGTCGCCTCGGTCTTGCATTCGGCGAGCACGAACTGCGTGTTCTGGAAGTCGGCGATAGCGCGGCCGAAAGCCTTGCGGTCCTTCACATAGTCGATGGTGAGTTTCAGCGCGCGCTCGATGGCGGTGATCGCCTGCACCGCGATGTTGAGGCGCTCCTGCGGAAGCTGGCCCATCAGCTGGTAGAAGCCCTGCCCTTCCTCGATGCCGAGAAGGTTCTCGGTCGGCACCTTCACGTCGTTGAAGAAGAGTTCGGAGGTATCCTGCGCCGGCTGGCCCAGCTTGTTGAGGTTGCGGCCGCGCTCGAAGCCCTCGGCGCCGTCGGTTTCAAGGAAGACCAGCGAGATGCCTTTCGCGCCCTGTGACTTGTCGGTCTTGGCGACGATGCAGATGAGGTTGGCGGTCTGGCCGTTGGTGATGAAGGTCTTGGAGCCGTTGATGACGTACTGGTTGCCGGACTTCAGCGCCGTCGTCTTGACGCCCTGGAGATCGGACCCGGCGCCCGGCTCGGTCATGGCGATGGCGCTGACCAGTTCGCCGGTGCACATTTTCGGCAGCCAGCGGCGCTTCTGCTCCTCCGTGCCGTAGTGGAGGATGTAGGGCATGACGATGGCGTTGTGCAGCGAGATGCCGAAGCCGTCGACCGCCTTGTGGCCGAGCTGCTCCATCAGGATCACTTCGTGGCGATAATCGCCGCCGGCGCCGCCGTATTGCTCAGGCGTCGAGAGGCCGAGCAGGCCCGCCTCACCCGCCTTCGTCCACATCTCGCGGTCGACGACGTGGTTCTCGCGCCATTTGTCGACGACTTCCGGCGGGGCGGTCTGTTCGAAGAACTTGCCGACCGAATCCTCGAACATGCGGAGATCTTCCTCCGCCAGAAAATCGGGGCGTTCGACATTGAGGACGGACATCAGGCTTCCTGCGGACTGGACGTTGAAGTTTACGTGCGCGTCATCCATGCACGATCAGGGCGCACGCTGTCCAATCCGAAATGGATGCGCCAAGGGCTGACGTTGCGTCGCTGGTTACTGGACGACCACGACGCCGGCGCCGGGCGGCGTGGTGAAGAGGTCCGCGACTTCGGCGGCGCGGCGGTCCTGCGTCACGCGCTGGTTCACATAGCCCTTGTCGGTGATCTCTCCCGCATCGAGCGATGGCGGCGTCGAGAGGAGGCTGAACCGGGCGATGCGGCGGGACGACCCGCCCTGCGTGCGATTGAAGGTAGAAAGCCGCGCGGCGATGTCGCGCGCGAGGCTGGCGAAAGCGGCCTGGGCGTCGCCGCCGGCCGCCTGCATTGCGGCTTTCATCGCTGCCGGAGCGGGCCAGATCAGCGCGCCGACAAACGGCTTGTCCTGGCCGCAGATCACCGCATCGCCGACGAAGGGCGCGCACGCGGCGACGAGATCGGGGCGCAAGGTGCCGACCGACACCCACGTGCCGGAATCGAGCTTGAAGTCTTCCGTCACCCGGCCATCGAAGACGAGACCCGCTTCCGGATGATCGGGATCGGCGAAGCGGGCGGCGTCACCCAGACGGTAGAAGCCCTCCTCGTCGAACGCCTCGCGGTTCTTCTCGGGCAGGTTGAGATAACCCGACATCACCGTTGCGCCCTTGACGCGCACTTCCATCTTGGAGCCGGCGGGCGTCAGCTTCAGCGTCAGGCCGGGCAGCGGCAGGCCGACCATGCCGACCCGCTCCAGCTCCCAGTGAACCATGGTGACGCCCTGGGTTTCGGTGGCGCCGTACATCGTGGTGAGCGGAATGCGCCGGCCCGTCGCGGCGATCGCCAGCGCCTGCAGCCGGTCGTAGAGATCGTCCGACAGCGTGGCGCCGCCATAGACCATGTATTCCATGCGCGAGAAGAAGGCGTCGCGAAACGCGGGGTCCGCCTCCATGGTTTCGGCCAGCATGGCGAAGGCGACGGGCGCAGACCCGAAATACTGCGGCCGCACCTCATAGAGATTCTTCATCGTGGTTTCGAAGAGACCCGGCGCCGGGCGCCCCTCATCAATGTGGAACGTGCCGCCAAGCGCCATGACGCCGTTGAAATTGACGTTGCCGCCGGAGATGTGGCTCCAGGGCATCCAGTCCAGCACTTCGAGGTCTTCGCCGGTGGCCTCCTCGTCCGGCGCATCGATGCCGCGGCGGGCGGCGATCTGCGCGACCATGGCGCCCTGCGTCTGCGGCGTCGGTTTCGGCATGCCGGTCGAGCCGGAGGTGAAGAGGTATTTGCCGACGGCGTCAGCGTCGATCCAGGCCATCGCCGTATCGACCGCGAGCGTCGGCTCGGTTTGCGCAAGATCGTCGAACGCCTCCGCGCCCTCCCCGCCATCGCCCGAGATCACCGACACGCCCGCAAGGTCCAGCGCGGAGAGCGCCTTGCGGAACGGATCCATGGTCTCGACATAGATCGCCTTCGGCTTCACCGCGTTGAAGCAGTGCTTCAGCTTGGCGAAGTCGCTGGAGAGCGTGGAGTACGCCATGCTGATCGGCGTCGCCGGCGCGCCGATGCGCTGGGCGGCGAGACTCATCAGGGCGTGCTTGATCGAATTGCCGGAGAGGATCAGCAGCGGCGCGTCCGGCCCCAGACCCCGGTCGAGCAGCGCTTGCGCAAGCGACCGCGTGATCCGGGCGCCTTCGCCATAGGTGACGGAGCGCCAGGGCCCGTGGTTCGGCTCGCGCTGTTTCAGCCAGGCGCGATCGGGATGTTCGGCGGCCTTTTCATCGAGCTGATGGGGGATCGATCGCGGCGCGGGACCGGGCGGCGTGCGCGAGGTGAGATAGACCGAGCCATCGGGCCCGTGCCGCACCTCCATGTCCGGCGCCTTGAACGGCAACTTGCGAAATGGCGGAAGCTTGGCGCTGGCGCGCTCTGTGGTCGCGGTTTCAGCCGGCATGGGTCCATCCTCCCCAGGATGATCGTCGTATTTTACCGGACCTTATCCGGATGGGACGCGGGTGCAATCGTCGGCCTGATCGCAGCCGCTAGGCCCGCTTCTCGACAAATACCGTGCCCGCCGAATAGCCCGCACCGAACGAGCAGATGAGGCCCTTGTCGCCGGGTTTGAAGTCCGACGAGTGCTTGTGGAAGGCGATGATCGAACCGGCCGAGGATGTGTTGGCGTAAGTGTCCAGCACCGTCGGGCTTTCATCCTCGCTGGCCTCGTGGCCGAGCACCTTTTCGGCGATCAGCCGGTTCATGCCGGCGTTGGCCTGGTGCAGCCAGAGACGCTTGAGATCGGTCGCGGCAAGGCCCAGCCGGTCCATCTCGCCGAGGATCATCTGCGAGACCATCGGCACGACTTCCTTGAACACCTTGCGGCCTTCCTGGACGAACAGCTTGTCGGCCTTGCCAATCCCCTCCGGCGCCGTGCGGTTGAGGAAGCCGAAATTGTTGCGGATGTTGTTGGAGAACTGCGTCTTGAGATGCGTGCCGAGGATCGACCACGCCCCTTTCGGCGCGATCTCTTCCGCCTCGATCAGCACGGCGGTGGCGACGTCCCCGAAGATGAAGTGGCTGTCGCGGTCGGTGAAGTTGAGGTGGCCGGAGCAGATCTCCGGGTTGACCATAAGCACCGACTTCGCATGGCCTGCCCGCACGAAATCGGCGCCGGTCTGGATACCGAAGGTGGCGGAGGAGCACGCGACGTTCATGTCGAACGCGAAGCCCTGCGCGCCGATGGCGTCCTGCACCTCGACCGCCATGGCCGGATAGGCGCGCTGCATGTTTGAAGCGGCGCAGATGACGGCGCCGATATCCTTCGGCTCACGGCCCGCGCGGTTCATCGCCTCGCGCGCAGCGGCGACGGCGATCTCGGCCAGAAGCGAAATCTGTTCGTTGGGACGTTCGGGAATGCGCGGCGCCATGATCTTCGGATCGAGCACGCCGACGCGATCTATCACATAGCGCGACTTGATGCCCGATGCCTTTTCGATGAATTCGACGGAGGAGTGCTGTTTGGCTTCCAGGGTACCGGCCTTGATTTCATCGGCGTGCTCGGCGTTCCAGTTGTCGGTCCAGGCGTTGAGGCTGGCGACCAGCTCAGCGTTGGAAATCGACTCGGACGGGGTGAAGAGGCCGCTCGATGAAATTACAGGACGCGTCATGACTGCCTCTGGGTTGACTGGGGTCGAGGTTTAGGCCCGTGCGGCAGAGGCGTCGAGATGCGCTGAACATTTGCAGCCGGTTCCTGCCGCAGCGTCAGACCCGCCCCAGCGCCTCGATCGCGCCGGGATAACGCGGCTGGTCGATCAGGACCTGCGCAAGGACGCTGGTCCGCAGATAATCGTGCAGCCCGGGCGCATCGAGCGGCATGAGGCCTTGCCGGATCTGCTCGCAGAGCCGCTGGCGCAGGGCGGCCGCCTCGCCGGGCTCGCCCAGTAGCTGCGAAAGCATCAGACGCTCGCGAGCGACGGCGTCGGCGCCCAGCGACAGTTCGCGCAGGACGGTGTCGACGGAATTGGCGGCGACGCGCGCGAGGAAGGCGTTGCGGCCCTCGACCGACGCAACGAGATCGCGTGCGAGGAAATCCCGCACCGCGGTGAGCAGTTCGGCGGTGCGCGGCAGCGTGGAGGTTGAGAGATCGTGCCGGGCCTCGGCGGGCGGCGTCGCCGGGCCGGGGATCAGCAGGTTGACGCAGTCGATCTGGCATTCCGAACTGCGCCGGCCAATCGCCGGCCGTTCGACGCTGGTTTCCGATCCGTCGCGCCACGATTGCGCCATCGCAAGCGTGCCGACGGCCCACCAGAACGACCCGAAGACTTCCCAGAAACGCACGGCCTCGCGATCAACCGGCTGGCCAGTGACGGACTCATAGCCGGCGAAGAGATCGTCATAGCCGCCGAAGCCGCCGACAGGCTTGCCCCTTACGCCGAAGCGCCACGAGCGTGTGCAGATCCAGCCGAGATCGCGCATCGGATCGCCGATGTGGGCCAGCTCCCAGTCGAGCACCGCGACGACGCCGTCATCCGGCCGGACAATGAAATTGCCATTGCGGAAGTCGCTATGCACCAGGGCGGGCGGACGATCCGATGGCAGATTGGCCAGTAGCCAGTGCGCCGCGAAATCGATCATCGGCTGGGCGGTGTTGAAGGCAAGGTAGGAGGCGTAGGTCTGCCGGACGCAATCCTCAGGCGTCATCACATCGAGCAGCTTGTCGAGGCCGGACGCTGCGATGTCGATGGAATGAAGCCGGCCGAGAATCTCGCCGCACTGGCGCGCAAGTTTCGGACGTATCGCGGCGAACGCGTCGCTGCGGGCGATGCGCGCGCCCAGCGTTTCGCCATCGATCCAGTCCATGACGAACCCCGCGCCGAGATTGTCCGCCGCCTCCAGCACAAGGCAGACCTGGGGACCGGGAACGCCGGCGGCGCGCGCTGCGCGGAACAGGCTGGCTTCAGCGGTAAGGCCCGGGCCCTGCTTCAGCGACGATTCTTCGCCCGTCGCAGAACGCCTCAGCGCGAGCTGCTTCTCGACGCCGGCGATCCGCGCGTTGAGACGATAGGTCTCGCGGCTCGCGCCCGCGGTCAGACGCTCGCACGAAAGCAACGCCTCGAAGCCGGGCAGCCGCGCGCCGAGCACGCTTTCGAGTTTCGCCCGATCGATGTTCATGTCCAGCCCGAACCCGCTATTCACGCACGCCCTTCGGCGCACGCTGTTCCATGAAACCGAACATATAGCCGGCGACGCGCCGCATCTGGATCTCCTCCGATCCCTCGGTGATGCGATATCTGCGGTGATGACGATAGATGTGTTCGAACGGTTTGTGGCGCGAATAGCCGAGGCCGCCATGTACCTGCATCGCGCGGTCGGCGGCCTCGCAGCACAGCCGGTTTGACCAGTAGTTGCACATGGAGACCTGTTCCGAGGCGGCGAAAACGCCTTCCGTATCCATCCGCCACGCCGTCTTGTGGATCAGCGCGCGCAGCATCTCGCATTGCGTCTGGAGTTCGACGAGCGGGAACTGGATCGCCTGGTTGGCGGCGAGCGGCTTGCCGAACGGCTTTCGCACTTTCGCGTAGGCGACCGCCTCGTTGATGCAGTATTGCGCAGCGCCGAGCGAGGACGCCGCCTGCCGGATGCGGTTCTCGTTGAAGAAGTGCTGGACGACCTGAAGGCCCCTTCCCTCGCCGCCGAACACCGCGCTGTCGGGAACCTCGACGTCGGTGAGGGTGATGTGCGCGTGGTCGGTCGGCATGTTGAACGTCCAGAGATACTCCTCGATGTGGAAGCCAGGCGCCTCGACGGGCACGAGGAAGGCGGTAATGCCCTCGCCGTCGCCGGCCTTGCCGCTGGTGCGCGCGAAGATGAGGTCGTGGCTGACCGCATGGACGCCCGTGTTCCATGTCTTCTCGCCGTTGATGACCCAGCCGCCATCCTTGCGCACAGCCGTGGTTTCCATGTGGGTCGCATCCGAGCCGTGCGCCGGTTCGGTGATGCCGAAGCCAAAGCCGCGCCGGCCATGCGCCAGTCCCTCGAAGAATTCGGCCTTCTGCTCCGCTGTGCCGTAATGCGCCATCAGCATGGCGCCGACGCTGTTGCCGACGATGGAATGCTCGTTCTGGAGGTCGTTGTGGAGGCCGAGGCCTTTTGCCGCGAGATGCTCGCGGATCACCGCCATGGCGAGATTGGAGCCCCCGCCGCCGCCCAGGTCCTTCGGCAGGGCGAACCGATAATGCCCGGCCCGATCGGCCCTCGCCCGCGCCTCAGCCAGCAACGCCTCCCAGTCCGGGCGAGGCAATCCCCTGTTTTCCCAGTCCGTTCTTGCGTGTTCGCGCCGGTGGTCGAAGAATCGGATATTGTCATCGGCGCGTTCTAGTGGCTTGATTTCGGCTTCAATAAAGGCGTCGAGAACGCCCAGATAGGCCGTAAGCTCTTGGGGGAGCATGAAGTTCAAATCCTCGCCTCCGGCAGGGTTTCTGCATCTCAAGCTGACAGGAACGACGGCATGTGTCACATGGCACGTTAGTGAAGTAGACGGTGTCCAGGAGTACCATGAAGTTGCGCCAGCAGGCTGAAACCAAAGTCATTCCGGTCGAGGACGTTCGCGGGTCGATCCTCAACGCCAGCCTCGAGCTGATGAACCAGGGCGGTCTGGCGGCGTTGAGCATGCGCGAAGTCGCGCGCCGCGCCGGAGTAAGCCACCAGGCGCCGTATCACTATTTCGCCGATCGCGAATCAATCCTCGCCGAACTGGTGCGGGACGGGTTCGAGAAACTGACCGGCTATATGGAGAACTCGCTCCGCGACGTTCGCAGCTATGACGACAGCATCGCCGCGATGGGCGAAGCCTATGTCGCCTTCGCGCTCGATCATTCTTCGCAATTCCGGTTGATGTTCCGGTCCGAAATGGTGGACTCGACCCGACACCCCGAAGCCCACGCGGCTGCGGAAAAGACCTTCGACCTCTGCGTCAAGATCGTCACCGGCCGGGACCATTGCGAAGAGGCAAAGGACCGAATCCCCGTGATCGCGGCGTGGTCGATGGCGCACGGCCTCGCGACGCTGTATCTCGAAGGCAAGCTGACGCAGGCGACCGGAGATACGCGGGCCGAGCGGCTCGCCGGGGCTCGCGCTGTCTTCACTCACTATCTCGCAAAACCCAGGCGCTGACCCCATGAGGCGGATCCCATGATCGTCCGCAGCTTCGCCATCTCCGCGCTGGCGGCGGCCTTGCTGATGACCGCTCATGCAGATCCTCCCGCAGCGGCGACCACAGAGCCGACATTCCGTGCGGACACGCCGCTGCCCGCCTATCCGCCCCGCTCGCGGCGGCACAAGGAGGCCGGCGTCGTCAAGCTGGCGCTCTGCGTCGATGCGGCGGGCAAGGTGACGAAGGCGGATCTCGCGAAATCGAGCGGCTATCCCAACCTCGACAAAGCCGTGCTGACCTGGATTCACAGCGTGACCATGAACCCGGCCATGCGGGGCGCTACGCCGGTCGCGGTTTGCGACATTCCCTTCAGCTATGAATTCAAGGTCACCAAGGGGCCGGACAAACTGCAGACCCGGACGACCAACCCGTTCGACGTCGGCCCACCGTCAAACTGACCGCGCCGGAGACTAGCTCCAGCCGCCCGACATCTGGATGACCTGTCCGGTGAGGAAGGCGCTGTCGCCGAGCGTCAGCAATTCCGCCACCGCCGCGACTTCCGAGGCCCGGCCGAGCCGGCCAAGCGGGATGCGCGAGAGCAGTTTCGGGCCCTTCACCGGATCATCCAGCAGGGATTGCGGATAATAGGTCTCTGTCTGCACATAGTTGGGTGCGACCGCGTTGACCGAAATTCCGTCCCGCGCCAGTTCGAGGGCGAGGCTGCGCACCGCACCGTTCACCGCGGACCGAGCCGTCACGTAGGCGATGAAGCCCGGGCCGCCGCCCATGGGCGTGGCCGAGGTGCCAAAGACGATGCGCCCGGATTTGCGCGGCCGCATCGCCTTGGCCGCAGCTGAGGCGAAGACCAGCGCTTCGGCGGCGAGCCGCTGGTAGAATGGCATCAGCTGGTCGACCGTGAGTTCGTCCGCCGGCGTTCTCGGCGCCGGCATGGCGGGCGCGATGAAGATGGCGTCGAGACGGCCGCCGAACCGCTCCACGGCGCGCTCGACCAGCACGCGCGGGTCGGCCCAGGCAAGGACTTCGATCCCGCCCTCTTCGCCGTGTCGATCGATCGCCGGATCGCACGCGATCACGCGCGCGCCCGAGGCCCCGAGATGACGCGCCACATCGGCGTTGGCGAAGCCGCGCAGGTCGGTGACGAAAACGGATTTCCGGGTCATGTGTGGCGTCTCCTGTTTCGACGGGGACGATAGACCTCCGGGCGGCCTTTGCGCGAGGGCGGATGACGGCAAGAGACAAGACAGGCGGGCTGATCCTCGCGGGCGGACGGTCCTCGCGGTTCGGATCTCCGAAGGCGCAGGCGATGCTGGCCGGCGCCAGCCTTGCGGAGCACGTGGCGGCACGGCTGCGGCCATACGTCCGGGCGCTTGCGGTCGCGGGCGTTCAGGGGACTGACGGCCTCGGCGCAGACCCGCTTGCCGATCCGCCAGGCGCGCCGGCCGGGCCGCTGTCAGGCGTGCTTGCGGGGCTGGACTGGGCGGCGGGAAAGAAACTCGACTGGCTGCTGGTTGCGCCGTGCGATGCGCCTTTGCTGCCGGCGGAGTTTGCGCCCCGGCTGGCGGCGGCGGCGGATGCTTCAGGCGCGCCGCTCGCCATCGCTGCGACAGCCGATGGCTGGCAACCGCTCTGCGGGCTCTGGCGCACGACACTGGCCGGAGCCTTGCGCGCCGCGCTGGCGGACGGACGACATCCGCCCGTGCATCGGTTTGCAGAAGAAGCCGGCGCAGCCATCGCGTGGTTTGACGACGCCAGCCGGTTTCTCAACATCAATACGACCGAAGACCTGGCCAACGCCGAAGCCCTGATCAGGCGGTAGGCGGAGCGATTATTCCGCCGGACCGCGCGCCTCGCCGATGGGTGTGCCGAAGATGCCCGGCCCCATGCTCGGTTTGATTCCCTTCGCTTCTTCCAGCCGTGCGCCGCCGAGAATGCCCTTCATGGCATAGTTGCCTTCGTGGCAGGCGTATTCGTAGACGGCTTCGTGCCGGGCGTTGAGACTCTCTTCGCCCTTCCACGGCTGGGTGTAGTAGACCGGATCATCAACCGTGAATTCGTAGAAGATCTGGTCCTTTGAGACGCGGGTGAAGCGTTCGGTCACCTTGCCCTGCGCGCTCATGAAGATGGGACCGGACTGACCCTGCTCGGGATTCACGTCGGTGGTTTCGACGACGAGCGTATCGCCTTCCCACCAGCCCACGCTGTCGCCGAGCCACGGCTTGATGACGCTCGGCTTGTGGTGCGCAGACGCCCTGTCCCTGGCGATCGGAATGATGCGCGCATCGTGGACCATCTCGACCATGATCATCACGGCGCCGGGCGTCTGCACGATCTGGTAGTTGTTGTTGTAGATCGTGTTGAGCATGCCCGGACCGCCTGCGCCGGTGAAACCGATCAGGCAGCGCTCGGCTGTGGGCAACGCTTCCGGGCCGCCGAACAGCACCTTGCGGCGGGAGGCGCCAAACGCAGTCGCCTTCTTGCGGCCTTCATCCGACAGCGGCATGCGCCCGTCGGGCGGGTCGACGATCCACGACGTACGGATTTCGCCCTTGACCACCGCAAGCGACTTGCCCGGATCGATCCAGAACGTGTTGTAGCCCCGGTCATTGTTGCCGTCGGCCAGCAGGTTGTCCTTGAGGTTCGAGGCGCCGGCTTCCGACTGCGCCAGACGAATCCACGGATTGTTCTTCACCAGATCTTCGGCCTCGCCCTTCGAGACGACGAGCTTGGGAATGCTGGCCGGGCGCGTGAGATTGGTGAGCGAGGCGTTGGACCAGATGCCCTGCAGGTCGGCATGCCCGTCGGCGGCCCGCGGCGCGACGTAGGCGTCGGTGGCGCCGGTCTGGGCGCTGGCCGGCAGGGCGAGCGCAAAACCGAGCGCGATGGTTGCGGCAAGGCGAACCTTCATGGCGGCGTTTCCTCCAGCTTTGCGGCGGGCGTATTGATGCGCCCGTCCTTCGGGTTGGGAGGAAATCTATGCCCGGTTGACGCGCGGGTGAAGCGTGACGCCGGGGCAAGCGCCTCAGGCGCCGAGCTGGCGCGCCAGATCGTTGAAGTCGGCTGCAACGATGTCGTATGCGCCCGGCTCGGCCGCCGGACCGCTCTTGCCCGGGCCATACTCATCAGGCCGCGGGATGAAGGCGGTGGAGAGACCGCGCGACCTGGCGGCGTCGAGATCCCAGACATGGCAGGCGACCATCATCACCTGGCCGGGTTCGAGATCGAGAGAGGCCGGAACGCTGTCATAGACCGGCGCCATGGGTTTGTAGGTCTGCACGAGTTGCGACCCGAGAATGACGTCCCAGGGAAGTCCGGCGCGCTTGGCCATGGCGACGGCGAGCGAGAAATTGGCGTTGGAGACGGCGGCCAGGATGAACCGGCTTTTAAGCCTTTGCATGCCGGAGAGCACATCAGGCCAAGGGTCCAGCCGGCGCCAGGCGTGCGCCAGTTCGTCCTTGTCCGCTTCGGTGAGGTCGGACACGGAAAACTCGGGCAGCACCGCCTCCAGCATCTCGCGGTGGAGCGTATCCATGGTCACGTAGCCGCGCTTGCCCGACCGCACGCCGTCCATCGCCGGCTGGTATTCCGAACGCCAGCGATTGGCGAAGGCGATCCAGTCCAGCTGGTAACCGCGTGCGCCGAGCATCTGCTCCGCATCGCGCGCGACGCCAGAACACCAGTCGACCGTTGTGCCGAAAATGTCGAACGACAAGGCGCGGATGCGGGACAGGTCGGCCATGGCGGCGGTCACGCCTTCCGTTTGATCTTCGGCACGAAGGCGAGAAACCGGCGGGGATTATCGACCATGATCTTGTGCAGCACCTCGTCGGATGCGCCGAGCTTCTTCACTTTCGGAACGAAGACAGTGAGCGCCTTTGCATAACCGCCGTCGGGATTGTTGCGCTTGATCTCGCGCGGCGAGGAAATGTCAGCGGAAAACATCAGGTTGTCGGCATAGCCGGCGTCGATGAGGGACATCGCCATCGCGGCGACCGGATCGTCATTGGCCCCGCCCTGCCGGTCGAAGCCAACAAAAGCGCCGCGGCGGATGATGGCGCGCTGGATCTCCGTATTCGGGTCGTTGAGATTGCCGAGGTGCCCGATGACGACCCGCTTCGGGTCGACGCCGGCGTCCTCAAGGATGTCGAGCTGTTCCAGCGCGGATTTTCCCGGAATGCCGGTGTGGGTGAAGATCGGCAGGTTGGTGGCGAGGTGGACCCTGCCGACGGCGCGGAAGACCTTGCGCTCGTCCTTGCTGATATAATCCCACGAGCCGATCTCGCCGAGCGCGCCGATAGGGTCGGCCCGGACCTGCTTCATGATCGCTTCGAAGACCTGGTCCTCGCTCCAGGAGGAGAGCTCCTTCGGGTAGAAGGGCTGCGTGTAGAAGCCGGCGCTGGCCACGATCGGCAAGCCGGAATTCTTCGAGATCTTGCGCAGGAAATTGATGTCGCGACCCATGTCCGGATGGCCGGCGTCGACGATGCAGGCGATCCCTTCTTTTTTCGCGATCGACATCTCGTCGGACATCAGATCGACGTCCTCGAGAAAGTTGGGCGGCGGGGTTGCAGGTGTCGCCGGGGACGGCCGCGCGGGCGGCGGCGGAGCGTTCGGCGCGCGGTTGGCGGCGCGGGTCTCGCCCGCATACCGCATCCAGTCGACCATGAACCCGTCGCGAAGCGACATGTGCTCGTGGAAAAGCGTTGCACCGCCCGCAAGGTCTTCCGGCGCGTAGTCCTTGAACAGCGTGCGGATGACGGCGCCCTTGGGAAAGGCCGGCGCCGCCTGGGCCGGTCCCGGCAGCGCCGCGGCGGCCGCGCCGGCGGCGAGAAGTCCCAGCGTCTCGCGGCGGGTCCGCCCCGCGCTGTGCGGATGTCCTCTCATCGATCGCTCCTCCCCGAGCTTCCAAGGCCGCCCGTCTCATGTGCAGGTATGACCTTCGCCAGTGAGCCTAGCGCGAGCGGCAGGAGCGGGCCAGCCGCTTCCGCTTGCTTGAGCTGGACGATGTCAGGCCGGGAGACGCGGTATCTTCACGCGGACCTTGAGGCCGGGAGCGTTGTCTTCGAGCAGAAGCTCGCCGCCGTGCATCCGCGCAAGCGTTGCGGCGAGGCTGAGGCCGAGGCCGCTGCCGGACGTGGTGCGCGCCTCATCCAGCCGGCCGAAGCGCTTCAGCGCAAGCTCGCGCTGGTCGGCGGGAATGCCCGGACCGTGGTCGGCGACCGACACCACGGCCATGTCGCCTTCAACATCGACGCGCATGTCGATTTCGGCGCCCGGCTGTCCACGCCGCGCGCCGTGCTTCAGCGCGTTGTCGACAAGGTTCGACACCAGCTGCGCGAGGAACTGTTCGTGCCCGCGTATCTTCGGCGTGGCTCCCGCCTCGAAGGTCAGCCCGACGCCCATGTCGTCGGCCAGCGGCTGGTGAAGCTCCCACACGTCGCTGACCAGGGCGGCGAGATCGATGACCGTAAACTGTTCGCGCGGACCGCCCGCTTCGGCGCGCGCCATGTCGATCATGGCGGAGAACGAGGCCAGCAGGCGGTCGGCCTCGTCCGCCGCCGACCCCAGCGCATCCTTGCGGGCGCTGGCTGGTAGCTCGGCGTCGGCGCCCCGCTGGATCTGGGTCTTGAGGCGGGTGAGCGGCGTGCGGAGGTCGTGCGCAAGGCTGTCGGTCACCGTCCGCAGTTCGACCACCAGCATCTCGATCCGTTCGAGCATGCCGTTGAGCGTCGCAGCCAGCCGACCAAATTCATCGGACCCATCGCGCAGGGGGATGCGCCGCGTCAGGTCGCCCGCCACGATGGCGCGGGCCGTTCCGTCGATGTCGCCGATGCGCCGCATGACGACGCGGTTGAGCAGGTATGCAGCGGCCGAAGCCAGCAGGATCGCCGCCAGCATGGCCAGCGCGCCGGACTGCGCCAGCGCCGCGGAGAACCGCCGCTGCGCCCGCAGGTCGCGCCCGACCAGCAGGGCCAGACGGTTTTCGACCTTGAAGGCGCGGGCGCCGATATTCACCGACTGCCCGCCCCGCTCCACCCTCACACGCGTCCACCGGCCGGTGAGCGGGGCGCCGGACGGCCATTCGGACAGGTTGCCGGCGATGCGCTGCCCAGCGGGCGTGGCCAGGAGATAGACGGCTTCGGTTCCCTCGACCCCGGAGCGTTGTTCGACCGCCTGCACAAGTTCGAGGAGCCCACCTTCGGCGAAACGCTCCTTCAGGCCCTGAAGCTCATCCTCGACGGCCGCGGCCGTCTCGTATTCGAAGATGCGCTGGGCCGACACGTAGGTGAGCGTAAAGGCGATGCCGATGATGCCCAGCGTCATCAGCGCCGACAGGGCGATCACCCGCGCGCTCAGTGTCACAAACCGGCGCCGCCGCTCCATCCTGTCAGCTCGCGCCGGTGATGCGATAACCTTCGCCGCGCAACGTCTCGATCAACGGCCGTTCGCCCGGCCCGTCGATCTTCTTGCGCAGGCGCGAGATATGGACGTCGACAACATTCGCCTGCGGCTCGAACTGGTAGTCCCAGACGTGGTTGAGCAGCATCGAGCGCGTAACCGGACGTCCGGCATTGCGCATCAGGTATTCAAGGATGGCGAATTCGCGGGGGTGGAGTTCGACCTCGCGCGCGCCCCGCATCGCCCGGCGCGCCACGAGATCCAGCCGGAGATTGTCCACCCTGAGTTCTGTCTGTTCGGCGGCGCGCGGATCGGCCCGGCGGACGATGGCCTCGATGCGCGCCAGCAGCTCGGAAAAGGCGAAGGGCTTCACCAGGTAATCGTCGCCGCCAGCCTTGAGGCCCTCGACCCGGTGATCGATCTGACCCAGCGCCGAAAGGATGATCGCGGGGGTATCGTGCTTTTCAGCCCGAAGGGCTTTCAGGACGCTGAGCCCGTCCATCTGGGGCAGCATCCGGTCCAGGATAATGGCGTCGTGATCGCCGTGAAGGGCGAAGGCAAGGCCATCCGGGCCGTTGGCGCAGACGTCGACCGCATGCCCTTTCTCCTTCAGCCCCTTCTCGATGAAGTCGGCCGTCTTCGCTTCATCCTCGATCACCAGAATCCGCATGTGGCCTAGTCTAAAGCAAAAACCGGCAAAGGGTCATGGCCCTTCGCCGGTGAGGGGTCATTCTCGGGAAGGCGCTCACTTGCCGGAGAACGGGAGCGTGGTCGCCCATCTTGGGGGGACGGCCGGACGACCACGCCCGCTCTCCTCGAAGTCCTGTTCAGGACTGCGAGAAGGGCACTCCGACAAACAGTTTGGATCCGTTCCGTTCGAGCTGCAGCAGCACGGCGTCCCGGTTCCGTCTCTTGGCGTCCGCGACGGCTTTCTGGGCGTCGCTTGCGGATTTGACTTCGGTCTGGTTGACCATCAGCAACTTGTCGCCCGCCTGAAGGCCCGAATCGGCGGCGGACGAGTTCACCGTAACGTCGGCGATCACCGGACCGTCGTCGCTGTCGGCGAGCTTCAGCCCGAGACCGTCCAGCGCGACATGGTCGTCGCTATTCGAGGACCGATCGGAGAGGCTGACCTTCTCGGCCTTGGGGGTGTCCTTGAGGGCGGCGATCTTGACCGCCACCGTCTGTTGCTTGCCGTTGCGCAGGATCTTGAGGTCCTTGGTCGCGCCGGCCTTGGTGTCGGCCACGGCCCGGGTCAGATCGTGCATGTTGGTGATGGCGTGGCCGTCATAGGACAGGATGACGTCCTGCGTCTTGAGACCGGCTTTCGACGCCGGGCTGTCCGCCGTCACTTCACCCACGAGGGCGCCCTTGGCGTCCTTCATGCCGAGGCTCTGGGCGATCTCCGGCGTCACGTTCTGGATGCCGACGCCGAGCCAGCCGCGCGAGACGGAGCCATGGTCGATGATCTGCTCGACAACCGACTTGGCCATATCGGACGGGATCGAGAAGCCGATGCCCACGTTGCCGCCGCTGGGCGAATAGATCGCCGAGTTGACGCCAATCACCTGGCCGTTGGCGTCGAGCAGCGGACCGCCCGAGTTGCCCATGTTGATGGGCGCGTCGACCTGGAAGTAGTCGTCATAAGGACCGGAGTGGATGTCGCGGCTGCGGGCCGAGATGATGCCGGCGGTCACCGTATTGCCGAGGCCGAAGGGCGAGCCCACCGCAAAGACACTGTCGCCGACGCGGGACTTGTCGCTGTCGCCCCATTTGAGAGAGATCGGCGCAACCTTCGGATCAACCTTGATCACGGCAAGGTCCGTCTTGGGATCGACGCCGACAACCGTCGCATCAACCTCCTTGCCGTTGTCCATGCGGACGGTGACCTTCTTGGCCTTGTCCACCACGTGGTTGTTGGTGACGATGTAGCCGCCTTCGATGAAGAAGCCGGAGCCTGACGCCATCTGGTCCGGCGCCTGTTGTTGCTGGCCGTTGCCGTCGCCATCGCCGAAGCCAAAGCCGCGGCCGAAGAACTGGCGGAACTCAGGCGGAAGATTTTCCAGACCGGGCCCGGACGTGGTGCGGATCGAGCCGGGCTCGCGCACGATGATCTGAACAACGGACGGAGACACATGGTCCACAAGGTCCGCGAGATTGGGCAGCGTGCCCCAGCGGTTCAGCTGGCCGACGGCGGACGCCGTCACGTTTCCGGAGACAGGGGCGGTTACGGCGGACGGGGAGGTCGCGCCATCAGTCTTGAATGCGTAGGAGGGCGCAGCCAGGACCAGCGTCGCGAGCGATGCGCCCGCCAGAAGTCCTGCCGCCCCACCCACCATCATGCTACGTTTCATTCCGACAACTCCTTTGGGAAGAACTGGTTGTCATGTGGGTCTAAAAACGCGACCCGCATGACCCTCGCCTGACGCGAACATTAACTTGGTGACATAAAGCAAATGACCAAGGATTTTGGGCATTTTTTGGCGCCGAATAAGGCTCGGCGCCTGCCAGAATGACGCAGACAGCGCCGCCCCGTTCCCGGATTTCCGGTCACGGCCGCGCGATCAGCTCCGGAATCCGGCCTTTACGTGGCTGCCATCGCAGAACGGCTTGGTCTGCGAATGCCCGCAGCGGCAAAGCATGGCTGACCGGACGCGCGCGACCACCCTGCCCGTGCCCGCCGTGATTTCGAGATTTCCGCGCACGCGAAGCGGACCGTCGGTCTGGGGATCGATGGCGAGCGGGCCGTCGCGCACCTCCAGCATGTCGGCCTTTCCGGTCGGCGGTTCGCCGGTGGCCGAAAAACCGATCTCGTGATGCGAGCCGTCGCAGAACGGCTTGTTCTTCGACGCGCCGCACCGGCACAGCGTCATGCGGTAGCCTGCCGGCTTGCCATCGAGCACGATATCGCCATGCACGGCGTAGGGTCCGCTTTCGCGGATGGTCGCGAGGTTGACCGGCGGCGGCGCCTCGGCGGGACGTCCGTCGCTGCGGCGGTACTGGATGGCGCCGGATGGACAGACTTCAGCGATGGCGATCAGCTTTTCCGCGTCCATCGCGTTTGGGTGGATCCACGGACCCTCGACATTGGCGAGAAACACTTTCGGCGCGCCGGTGACGCAGAAGCGCGCATGGATGCAGCGTTTGGCCTCAAAAGCGATTGTAACCGCATCGCCCACGACGGTTTCAATGCCGCCTTCGACCGAAGTCGCCTCGGTTCCGGCCGAGGCGTTAGATTGGCGGCTGGGACTGTTCGCGGCGCCCTGGGGCGTCGTCGCCATCTCTGCGCGCGCAGCATCGGCGAACTTGCGCCGCGCCTCCGCGGAAAGATCGGCGAGCCGTTTCGCGGCGCGCTCAGCGCGGTCATCCCCGCCCGCCGCCAGCGCAGCCGCCGCATCCGCCAGCTGGTCAAACCGTTCGACGAAGAATTCCCGCGCGGCCGCGCCTTGCGCGAACGGCGCGGAATCCCGCAGCGCCGTGAACGACATGCCGGCATGACAGCCCGGATTGGACGGTCCCGCCGGAAGCCGCGCCGCGCGTTCGCCCAGAAGCGCCATCGCCTGCATCAATCCGATGCCGAGATCGATCGACAACACCTTTTCCGGATGTGGTCGCCGGACGTTGTAGCTGTAGGCGAGCAGCCGGATCATCAGCTGATAGCTGGCGTTGGCGAGGTCGACGGCCGCAATTGCCTCCGGCGTCTCGATCCACACCCGGCCCTCGGGCCGCGGCGGGCGACGCAGGACCGGGTTCACGGCTGCAGGAAAGGCGGGCTGGAAGTCGGGGTTCTTCGCCAGCAGGGCGTCGTATTCGTCGCGCATGTTGCGGAAGGTGCAGAAGTGCGAGGTTTCGTTGGCCTCGGAGGCGCCCTCGCCCTGCGTGACGATGGCGTCGAACGCCTGCAGCGCCGTCTTGAGGCAGATGACGGGTTTGGCCCCGCCGAGGTCGACCTCCTCGGGTCCGAGTTGCAGCTCCGCCTCGCCACAGAAAGCAGTGCTCTCCCCGACGCGTCCTGCGAAACCGCGCAGCGAGTCGCCAAGATGGTGGTAAAAGTCGCCAACGGTTTCGTAGTCGAACCCCATCGGCGTCAGGCGCGGCACATCGCTGCCGCGCGTGAAGGGACGCTCGACGCTGAAGCCTTCGCCATCAGGCTCATCCGACGCGGAGGGACGTTCGAGATGGATGAAGTGCTGCAGCACGGCCTGGTTGAACGGCGCCAGCTTCACCACGATGCCGGCCGGCAGGTAGCCCGGATCCAGGGGAAAATTGCCCCGGCCAAAGCGCGGCTGGCCGCCCAGGGCCGCCGTGATGTTCCAGACCGCCGCCAGATGCCCCATCTCGTCGATGGCGACATCGATGATCGCCTTGCGCCAGCGCGCCGTCGCCTCGGCTTCTTCCGGGGAGAGCCCCTCGTCCGTTCCGGATTTCAGGCTGAACGCGGCGTAGAGGTAGGTGCACATCAGGTTGTGCTCGATTTCCGCCGCCTCGTAGAGGGCGTGGATCAGATGCTCCCGGCCAATCTCGCCGATGCCCGCCGTCGCCGTATCCGCCATGATCGCCGCCTGCGCTGACCGCTTCCGCCGCTCGTGCAGGCAGAGCTTAGGCCGACGCCGCGGCGCCGTCATCCGGGGAGCGATCGAAAGGGGGCTTGTTCGTCAGCCGCTGGCGGCTTTGTCATCCGGCCAGCCGCCCGGCGGCGGATGGTCAAACATGCCCGGCGGAATGAACTCCTCGCGGAACCAGGGCTGCTTCCGGCGGTCGAACACGTCGCGCATCCATTCCACGACCGAGCGGACGCGCGGCACACGACGTGCATTCTCGTTGTAGCTGAGCCAGAGGCGCACCGAAGCGAGCGGCGGGATCGGAAGAGAGACCAGCCGGGCGTCGAAATTCGCGACCCAGCTCGGCATAACAGCTATTCCGGCGCCGGCCGCCGTGGCCTGCATCATCGCAGGCGAACAATCGGTGGTGATGGCCGGCTCGACGAGGGCGGTGATCTGGGCCGTCTTGTCTCTCCAGCCAGGCTTCTCCGAGTAAAGCGCATGGTTCAGCAAGCGGTGTCCGCCGACATCCAAAGGACCACTGGGCGCTCCGTAAGTGTCGATGTAGTCGCGCGAGGTGAAAGCACAGTAGTGGACGGTCGCCAGGGGGAACGAAACCAACTCGGTGGACTTCGGCTGGTCGAATGAGACAACGACGTCTGCGTAGCCGGGCCCAGACTTTGGAAGATAGCGGTCTGTATAAAGAGAAAGCCGCAATTGCGGGTGTTCGGCGAGGAAGGCGGGAATGCCGGGTGCAATCCAGTAGGTAAGTACGCCGTCGTTCGACCAGACTTTGACTTCACCTTCGGCGCGCGTCTCAAGTCCTCGCAGAGTATTCTCCAGAGACTGACTTGCGCGCATCATGGTCGAGACGTGGTCGAGCGCCTCGATGCCGGCTTCGGTGAGCTGGATGCCCGAGGGCGAGCGATCGAGTAGGCGCGCGCCAAGTCTTAACTCAAGCTGGCTGAGGCGTTTGGAAATCGCGGACTGCGTGACGCCCAGCGCTTCAGCCGCCGCGTTCATCGATCCAGCCGACGCCACCGCGTAAAACGTACGCAAATCAGACCAGTCGACGAGTTCGCGGCCGAGACGGTCGTTGCGATCTCCCCCATCGCTCTTCGTCATACCGGTTCCGCCTAAATCGCCGAAGCGCACCGCCCCACTTATGTGCTTAATCATCTTGGCTAATAATTTGTTAAAAGTCCCCGATGATCGCCCAAGAGGTTAAATTTGACGCACGCCGTGCGCTCGCCGACCTCGGCGGCGAGCGCCTGCATCCGCGTTATGCGCGCGGGCCGTCCGAGGAGATGATGGCCTCGCTGCGTCTTGAGCGGCCAACGCCGGACGAAGTGGTCGACATTCACCGCGTCGCCAGCGAACAGATCGGCGGGTCGCTTGCGACGCTGGACGAGATCCGCCGGGTCGACGCACTGACCGACGCTGCTCTCTGGGCGCTGCGCCGGAGGGGTGAGGTGACGGGCTTTCTGGCGCCGCTCGCCCTGACGCTGGCGGGCCGCGATGCGCTGGTCGACGGAACCTTCAACGCCGGCGCCGTCGAGGCGCGCTGGGTCGCCCGCATCGGCGAGCCGCTGGCCGGTTTCTACTGCTGGTCCTACGCCGGGCGCGATCAGGTGACACGCGGCGCGCTGGTGCTGGCGCTGCGCACGCTGATCGACCGGCATTTCCCGGATCTGCCCTTTTTCGGGCGCGACACCACGGCGGCGGGCGCCAGGATCATGTCGCATCTGGGTTTTGAAGCGTTCAACGACACGCCGCATCTTTACTGGAGATGCCAGTCTGTCATGACTTTGGTTGGGGAAAAGATGCAATGATGGCGATCGATAACAATCACAGGCCAAATGACATGCATGTTGAGGTCGTTCGCGATCTCAACGAGTTCATGAAGATCGTGGCCATACGCGCGTCGGTTTTTCTCGCTGAGCAGGACTGCCCCTATGATGAGGAGTTCGACCAGAACGACCTGCAGGCCTGCCACCTGATCGCCTATCTGCGCGGCGAACCCGTGGGCACGCTTCGCATTCGCTGGTTCGCGAACTTCGCCAAGATCGAGCGCGTGTGCATCATGAAGCATGTGCGCGGCGGAGCGCTGGTGAAGCTCCTGATCGAAACCGCGATCGACCTGATCAGCCGCAAGGGCTATCCGATGGCGATCGGCTACATCCAGAAGCGCCTCGTTCCCTTCTGGCGCCAGCTTGGCTTCACCGCGCGCGAGGGCCGGGACGGCTTCCGCTTTTCCGACTACGACTATGTCGAATGTTCGCGCCAGCTGCCGGCGCGCGCCGATGCGCTCACGGTCGACAGCGACCCTTATGTGCTCATGCGCCCCGAAGGCGACTGGGACCACGAGAATGTGCTCGACAGGTCAGCCCTCCGGCCCGCGGTTGCGTAGTCCCCATGTCCGCCGCCGACCGCCTTCTCTGCATCGATCTTCAGGTCGATCCCCAGCGCGGCCTGCAGCCTGACGCAAACGCCATCTTCGGCGCGCGTGCGCTGCTGTCGGTGGCCCGCCGCTCCGGCTGGACGATCGCCCACACGCGCATGCGCAGCCATCCGGGCGGCCCGACGGGGTTTGGCGAAACCCGCATCAGCGGCATGCGGCCCTTGATGTCGGAAAAGGTTTTCCTGCGGTCCGGGCGGTCGATCGCGGACTCCCCCGGCCTGCTCGCCCTGCTGGACGAGTGGAGGCACGAAACCGTCTATGTCGCCGCCTTCGATCACGTAACGCTGCTGTCCTGCCTGCTGCTGCGCTATGAGAGCGGCCCGCGCATGGTGCTGGTTGAGAACGCCCTCTCCGCCGGAACCTCGGTGGCCACCCGCGCGGCCCTGGACGCCTTCCGCAGCGCCGCCAGCCATCTCGCCGCCGGCTCGACGACCATCCACAAGATCCTGTCGCGCAGCGAAAACCGGATCGCCCCGCTGCACCAGCAATCGGCCTGAAACGCCTGAAGGCCGTCGAATCTGGGGATTGCCCGGCCGGGGGCCGCCCGCGGACCTAGCCCAACCGGCCGGCGTCCGGCACAGTTCGGCCATGGCCAAGCTCTACTTCAGCTATGCCGCGATGAACGCGGGCAAGTCGACCATCCTGCTGCAGGCCTCGTACAACTACCAGGAGCGCGGCATGCGCACGCTGCTCCTGACCTCCTCGCTCCACCTGACCACGGAAAACGGCTGGATCACCTCGCGCATCGGCGTCCACGCCTCGGCTGACCTCTACGATCCGGACGACGATCTCTACGCCCTGGTCCGGCGTACCCATCGCAAGACCCGGATCGACTGTGTCTTTGTCGACGAGGCCCAGTTCCTCACTCCCGAACAGGTCTGGCAGCTGGCCCGCGTGGCCGACCGGCTGGACGTGCCTGTGATGTGTTTTGGCCTGCGGACGGATTTCCAGGGGAAGCTCTTCCCCGGCTCGGCGGAGCTGCTCGCCATCGCCGACACGCTGCGGGAGGTGCGGACGATCTGCCATTGCGGCCGCAAGGCGACGATGGTCGTACGCAAGGGCCCGGACGGCGCGGTCGTGACGGCGGGCGACCAGATCGGCATCGAAAAGGCGATGTACGTGTCGCTCTGCCGGCGGCACTGGGAAGAGGAGATGGGCCGCTGGCCGGCTGTGACGCCCGCCAGGTCCCGCGCCCCGCGCTCGCAGGAGACCCGACCGAAGAAGGCGGCCGCGACCCACCCGCGCACCCAGGCGAGACCCGCCCGGCCAGCCGCCAAGCGCCGCTAGCCCAGGCCTGCGCGCAACTCTTCCTTCACCCTTTTTCGCGCCCCGCCGAAACAGCGCGTTAAGCTTGATGGGGCATAAACGGTCCTGCTCAGAACGAGCCCAGACGCGACGACCGGCAGGACAGCTTCATGTTTCAGATTATCGGCATCGTCGTCGTCTTCGCGATGGTGTTCGGCGGATTCGTTTTCGCCGGCGGAAATCTAGAACCCGTTCTGGAAGCCGGTCCGCACGAGATGATCATCATCGGAGGCGCCGGGATCGGCTCGTTCCTCATCGGCAACTCGCTCAAGACCGTGATCGCGGCGGCGACCGGCATCGGCAAGCTGATGGCCGGACCGAAGTGGAAGCCCAAGGACTACACAGACCTGCTCTCCCTGCTCTTCATCCTCACCAAGACGATGAAGACAAAGGGCGTGGTGGCGATCGAATCCCACATCGAAAAGCCCGGTGAGTCCACGATCTTCCAGAACTATCCGAAGATCCTGAAGGACCATTTCGCGACCGACCTCATCTGCGACACGCTGCGGATGATGACGATGAACCTCGAAGACCCGCACCAGGTCGAGGACGCCATCGAAAAGCAGATCGAGAAACACCACCACGAGGCGCACAAGCCTGCGCACGCGATCCAGAACCTCGCCGACGCCATGCCGGCGCTGGGCATCGTCGCGGCCGTGCTCGGCATCATCAAGACGATGGGCGCGATCGACCAGCCGCCGGCATATCTGGGCAAGATGATCGGTTCGGCGCTGGTTGGAACCTTCCTCGGCGTGTTCTTCGCCTACGGCCTGATCGGCCCCTTCGCCTCCCGCCTCGGCCAGGTGGTCGACGAGGAAGGCCAGTTCTACAAGATCATCAAGGACGTGCTGGTCGCCCACCTGCATGGCAACGCCGCCCAGGTTTCCGTCGAGCTTGGCCGCGGCCAGATCCCGAGCGCCAGCCAGCCTTCGTTCGGCGAGCTGGAAGAAGCGCTCGGCGCGATCACCATCTAGGGCGCGGTGACGGCAGCGGCGCCCTCGCCTGCCGGTCTGGCGGGCATGATCCGGATTTCCTGGGCCTGGTCATCCTTGAGCCATGTGTTCGCCGCCGCGACCACGTCGGCGATCGTCACGGCTTTCAGCCGGGCCTCCTGACTTGAAAGCTTCGCCCGCTCCATTGCATCCGGCCGCGTCTGCGCCTGCGAGATCAGAGACAGCCAGTAACCGTTCGACGTGGCGTTGCGCGGCAATCGCTCAAGCGCCGGGGTAATGGCGCGCCTGAACTGGTCTTCGCTGAGATCGCCTGAGCGAAGCGACGCCGCTATGGCGCGCATCGCCTTGATCACGCGAGCCGAGTCCTCCGGCTTCACTTCCGCGCTCGCGGCCAGATACCCCCAGCCGGGATAAGCCGAAGTCAGGGACGCGCCGGCCGAAGGCGAATAGGTGGCGCCCAGCTTCTCGCGGATTTCATCCGTCACCATGATGCGCATCACCGAACCAAGCACGCTGACGGTCTCGGCGGACTGGGGATCGGCTTCGGGGTCGATGTCGACCGGCCAGTAGAGGCTGGCGATGGCCTGGTTGGATTCGCCTTCATGCGTCAGCAGGATCGGCGTCTTGTCCTTCCGGAAGACGACGGGATGGTCGGACTTGAACAGCGTCGACGCCGGTTTGCGCGGCGGCAGCGCGCCGAATGTCGAGGCGACGGCCGCGATGGCTTTGGTCTCGTCGATGTCGCCGACAATGGCGATCTCGATCGCGCCGCTCGACAGGATCGGATCGAGCGCGGCCTTGAGTTCCGGGAACGACCGCAGGACTTCGCCATCGTTGGAGCTGTATCCAAAGCGCTTGTCGCCGGAGGCGAGCAGTCGCAGGCCCTGGCTGGAAAAAACGGACTCTGCGCTGCCGTTGAGACGCGGCCAGGACAGGACAATATTCTGCCGCCAGCGCCGCTCCGCTTCCGGCCGGTAGCCGGGGTGGGTGAGATAGGCGGCCGCGACCTGAAGCTGTAGCAGCAGATCCGCCGGGTTGGTGGAGTAGGACGCGCCGAAGGCGGTCGTCGATGCGGTAAAGCGCGGCTGGACCTGATGACCGCCGAGGATCACGCGCAGGTCGTCGATCGAGTGTCTTTCCAGTCCCCCGCCATCGAATGCGCCCATCAGATCGGCCAGACCGAACGGCTTGTCCGGCAGTTCCAGCAATCCGCCTCCGACACGCACGGAGACGCGCACGACATTCTTCTGGAAGTCCGTTTTCTTTATGTTGAGCCGGACATTATTGGCGAAGGTCACGGTTCGCGTGTCGATATCCGCGAGGCGGCTGTCCTTCACCACCCGGCCAGGCTTGCCGAAATTCGTATAGGCGAACGCCTTGGCCGCGCCCTTGACCGGCGGCTGGACCCGAACTGCGCTGGCGGCCTTCCACGTCTGGACGATCTGTTTCTCGACGCCCGGCCGCTCCACGCTGGACGACATGAAGAAAAGCGGCGTTCCGACGGACATTCGCCTGACGAACACTTCGCGGACCATCTCCGGCGTCACTTCGGGCGACCAAGCATCGAGCCGCTTGAGGCCGGATGACGGGGTGGCGAAGATCGTGTCGTCCTGGATCGATTCCATCAACTGCGAGACCAGCTGCCCGGTCGTGCGGGTATGTTCGCGCTCAGCGGCGTTTGCGACGTTTGATCGTAGCGCTATCAGCTGGTCGTCGATCTCCTGCCGGGTAAAGCCATAGAGCAAGGCGCGACGCCATTCCTGCTCAAGCGCCGTCAGGCCTGCTTTCCAGTTGTCGGGTGTTACGCTGATCGATCCGCCGGAGTAATCCGCCGCCTTCAGAATATCGGAATAGTCGAACCCCGCCGCGCGGAAGGGCGGCTTGTCTCCATTGGCGAGCCGCGACATGCGCCGGCTGAGCGCTGCGGTTGCAATGCCCAGAAGGTTCGACTCGCGGCGGTATGCGGCGGTGTCGGGCAAGTCTTCGTATGGCTTGAGGGAATAGACCGAAATGGAATCTCCCCCATCGGCGCGGGTGAAGACAGAAGCGGCGGACGGCCGCTTTGCGGGCGTATAGTGCAGATCGGGCTCTTTTCCAGCTGCGCCGCGCCCTGCCCAGTCGCCGAATGTCGCCTTTATCTTGGCCTCCAGCGCGTCGACATCGATATCGCCGACAACGACGAGCGTCGCCCGTTCCGGCCGGTAGTAGCGGTCATATAGGCTTTGCAACTGGTCGTGCGTGGCGGCCTGGATCACCGCCACCTTGCCGATCGGCATGCGCGTCGCCGCGTAGGCGCCCGGCAGAAGGAAGTCGAGCTGCTGTTGGGCGCGGCGGCGCTGGAAGTTATCTCCCCTCCGCTCCTCGGAGAGGACCACGCCCTTCTCCCGGTCGATGGCCGCCGGATCGAACGCAAGCTCGCTGGCGATCTCGCGCGTCAGGAAGAGCCCCTCGTCGACCATCTTGTCGTCGGCCTTGGGCAAGTCGAACCGGTAGGTCGTGTGCTCCTGTCCCGTCGCAGCGTTGGTGTCGGCGCCAAAGGCGAGGCCAAGGCGTTCGAGGATTTTCACCATCTCGCCTTCCGCCACATGGCGCGACCCGTTGAACGCCATGTGCTCGATCACATGGGCGAGACCCTGCTCGTCGTCGGCTTCGTAGAGCGACCCGAATTTGAGATCGAAGCGGATGGAGACGGCGCAGGGCGGCAGCTGGTTCCGCATCAGCGCATAGCGCATGCCGTTGGCCAGAACGCCGTATCGCACCGCAGGATCCGGCGCGATGTCGCTGGCCTGCCACGCCCAGGTCGGCTTGTTGTTCGCAGCCGGGGTCGAGGCCTCCACGGCCTGCGGATGCGCGGCCGGCGCCCCTGATATCGCGACGCCGAAAAGGACGAACAATGCAAGCAGCAGAGACATCGTCCGAGCGGGGATACCGCCGAAGCGGCCGATCGCGTGGTTCATTCCTGGTCCCCGCTGGCTTCGGTCACTTGCTTCGGTCATTGGCGTCCGTCATGGGCAGGCCGGACTATGCATGGGCGGATTCGCAGTGTCGATTGCGGCGCATCGCCCGTTCGTCGCGATCTCGCCCTGTGTGCCGGCCGTGCTAACAGGGTTGTGATGACCCGCTTGCCGCCCCGCCCCGCCCTCAACTGGCCTGATCCGGAAACGCCCGCGTCGCTGGACATCGGCGACATCTATTTCTCAGGCGACGGGCTTGCCGAAAAGCGCGCGGTGTTTCTGGACGGCTGCGGACTGCCTGGCGCATGGGCCGACCGGCCCCGCTTCACGATTGGCGAACTGGGGTTTGGGACTGGCCTCTCATTTCTGGCGGCGTGGGATCTCTGGCGCCGGCATCGGCCATCGCCTTCCGCGCGGCTCGATTTTCTCTCGTTCGAAGGCGCGCTGCTCTCGGGTGAGGATGCTGCACGCGTGCACGCGCGATGGCCGGAACTTGAGCATCTCTCCCGCCGACTGGTGCAACGCTGGCCCGACCGCGCACGAGGCGTGCAGCGCATCGAACTTGACGACGGCGTGACGCTCACGCTGTTCGTGGACGACATCGATGCGGCGCTGCCGCAGGCAATGGCCAGGGTCGATGCCTGGTTCCTCGATGGGTTCTCGCCTGCGAAAAACCCCGCCATGTGGTCAACGGAAACGCTCGGCCAGGTGGGGCGGCTGTCTGCGCCGGGCGCGCGAGCCGCGACCTACACAGTCGCGGGAGACGTTCGCCGCGCCCTTGAGGCAGCGGGATTTACGGTGGCGAAACGCCCAGGCGTTGGCCGCAAGCGTGAACGTCTTGAGGCGGATTTAAGGTCTGACGCTTGCGCGCACTCACCCAGACGGACACGTACCGCCCTCGTCATCGGCTCGGGTGTGGCGGGCGCCATGTGCTGCCGGTCGCTCCTTCGACGCGGCTGCGAGGTGACCGTGGTGGATGCGGGCGACGCCCCCGGCGCAGGCGCAAGCGGCAATCCGCTCGCGCTGGTGATGCCGAGACTGGACGCAGCGGACGGACCCGCGGCGCGGGCGCTGCTTGAAGCCTATCTGTTCGCCAGGCGCATCTGGATCGATCTAGGGCCGGACGCCATGCGTTTGCTGGATGTGGCCCACCTGCCCCGCAGCGACAGGGAGCGCGCCCGGTTCAGCAGGCTGCTGGCCGATCCGCCGCTGGATGAGACGTTCCTGATGGCGCTTGACGACGCTGACCAGGGCGGAGGCCTGCGCCATCTCGGAGCCGTCGCCATTCGTCCCGACGTGGCGCTGCCCGTGCTGCTCGAAGGCGCCCATCTTCGTTTCGGCTGCCGTGTCACCTCGATCTCGGAAACGGAGACCGGCGCAACGGCGAGCCTCGCGACCGGAGAAACCCTGACCGCCGACCTGGTTGTGGTTTGCGCAGGTATGGGAGCAGCCGGCATCGGCGGCCTTGAACTCCCGCCTCTCGAAGGACGGCTTGGACAGGTCGAGTGCGCGGCATCGACATCGCAGGGCGCGCGGGCCGTCGCCGACGGCGGCTATGTGCTGGATGCGTTCGGCAAGCTGGTGTTCGGCGCGACCTTCGAACCGGCGCCGGAGGGTCCGCCTCTGGTCTCAGCGGATGCGCAGATCACGAATCTCGCAACGCTGGAACGGCTTCGTCCAGACGTTTCAAACGTAGGGCCACTGATCTCGCGCGCCGCCATCCGGGCAACAACGCCCGATCGCCTGCCCTTCGCCGGGCGGCAATTCGCATCATCATCTGCGCATGTTCATCTGATTGGCGGCCTGGGGTCTCGCGGTTTCCTGTGGGCGCCGCTGCTGGCCGAACTGGTTGCAGCGGAGACCTTTGGCGAACCGTGGCCGATGGAGGCCAGCGCCAGAGCAATACTTGATCCGGATCGCTTCGCCCGCCGCGCGCTCAGGCGCCAGTCGTAACGTCGTCGCGCCGGCGCAATTTCTCGATTTCGCCTGCGAGATTCCGGTCGTCATCCGTGACCAGCTTTTCGAGAACGGCGACACGGCTGCGCAAGCTGGCGGTTTCCTTTTGCAGGTCATCGACGATGGCGGTCAGCCGCGCGGTGTCTTCGGAGCCCAGGCCCGCCCTGAGCCGCGCTTTCCTCTCCGCATGCTTGAGCGCCATCGTGACGATCACGACGCCGGTCGCCATGCCGGCCAGTGGAATGATGATGGCTGGATCCATTACGTTCGCCCTCTATACGGCGGCGTCGCGGCGCCCGCCGCCGAGCCGCTCGATTTCACCCGCCAACCGACGGTCATCGTCAGTGACCAGCCGTTCCAGAACGGCCACACGATCTTTCAGCTTCGCCATTTCCCGCTCGTTCGCTTCAAGGATCGCCATCATGCGCTCCTCCCGGTCGGTTGCCGAACCAGCCTCTTTGAGCTTGAGCTTCATTTTCATTCGCTCGGTCGACAGACCGCCAATGATAGCCACGAGCGGAATGGCGAGCGCCATCACGGCAATGAGTTGTCCAAGGTTCATGGCGTTTCGCCTTGCCGGTTATCTTCGCGGCGCAGCCTTTCGATTTCGGCGGCGAGGCGCGCGTCCGGATCTACAGCGAGCTTCTCGAGCGTCGTGATGCGTTCCGTCAGTTGCTCGATGGTTTTGGTCATCGCTTCAACCTTCGCCTCAAGCTCATGGTTTTGCCGCTGGTATCCGTAGCCACGACCGGCCGATCCCGCGCCAGAGCCCCAGGCGGCATAGCGCGCCGCGCGACGTTCCTGACGGGCCTGCCAGCGTTCAGCACGGCGGGCGATGCGTTCTTCCCAGCGCCGGGCGAAGTCGGTCCAGAATTCTTCCCGGTTGTACTTGCCGTCCATGATCGCCCTCCGCGGAATATGTGATGTGGCTTCCTAGATTCGCGACGCCGGCCGTCCGCGAAGGCTGTCGATTTCGCGCGCGAGATTGCGGTCGTCGTCGGTGACCAGGCGCTCAAGAACCTGCACGCGCTCTGTCAGGCGATTTATCTCCGCCTGCATTGATCCGATCAGCTGGTCGTCAGCGCGGCTGCGACCGGCCTGATTGCGCGTCACCATCCAGGTGCGAAGGAGGCGCGAGCCGAAAACGATGGCGACGATGAGGACGACCATCGAGAAAGGACTCCAGGCGCTCCACATCGCAGTCGCTGCTCCTTGTTATGCGCCGCTCTTTCGGGGCGACTGATGATTGGCGCCCGTTCCCTAAAGGGAAACCGGCCGCCAGTTGAAGTCCAGTCCACACTTCGGCGGGCAGGATCGCGAACCGATGTCCATGGTGAGGCCCTGCTCGCCCTTTCGGACGGATATTCCCATTTCGCCAGCGCCGAGATTGACAACTCCGAGCTGGGCGGCGGTGAGGACGGTCGCCAGTCCGACCGCGAGAACTGCGCCGGCGAGCGCCAGTCGTGTCCCCAGGTTGATGCCTGCATTGCGAGCCATGTTTCCCTCTTGATGTCCCGAGGCTCAGTCATGCGTGTCAGTCGGTCACCCAGTCGCGGCGGTTTTGAGGCGCCGCGACCGATTTCGCGTCCCTACGCGCCCTCCAGGTCGCGGAATTCGCGCTTCAGCTTCCATTCCTCCGACGTCACCGAGCGCTCCATCCGGGCGAGGCGGTCGTCGAGATCGCGGAATTTGTAGCGGATATTCGAGAAGGTCTCGGCCGGACGGTCGCTCACACCGCGCCAGAATCGTTCTTCATCGGGCGTGAGGTTGCGCGGGCGGTAGGGCTGGTAAGGCGTGATCGCCCAGAGGACGAAGTAGCCGACGGTGAGCACGCCGGAGAGAAAGCCGGTGAGAAAGGCGACCCCGACGACCACCCGGACGATGGTGGGATCCCATCCCATGCGCTCGGCGATGCCGCCGCAAACGCCGGCGATGACCTTGTCCCGCGACCGGTAGAGTTTCTTCGGGTTTGCGGAAATTGTGAAATCGTCGCCCATCAGTTGATATCTCCCCTGGTCGTTGCGGAGGGCCGTGGGCGGATGGGCGAAACATCCGGCTCGATCAGCCGCTCCAGTGTCTCGATCCTGCGCTCCATCGTGCGTGCGGAGCGCCACAGATCCTCAAGCATTCTGGAATCTTCTTCAGTCAGGTTTCGTGAACTGCGCGCCTTGGAAAAGTAGTGGAGGAACATCCAGGGCAGGATCACGAAGATGCAGACGATGGCGGTGAAGCCCAACCCAATCCCCAACAGGTCCGCCATCACACGCCCTCGCCTTCAGAGGTTTTCTTGCGCGGCGCAGCGGCCGGCGCCGATCCGCCCGAGCGGCGGCGCTTGAGTTCGGCGAGTTCCTTCTCAATCGACTCTTCCGCCGCGAGATCCTGGAACTGCGCCTCGAGCGAGCGGTCGCCGACATTGATCAGGTCGGCATAGGCTTCCATCTCGTCGACCTTGCGTTCGACCTGGGCGTAGCGGCGCATCGCCTCGTCCACCTTGTTGACCTCGATACGCGAGCGCATCGAGATGCGGTGTTCGGCGGCCTCGCGGCGCACGATCAGGGCGCGCAGCTTGGTCTTGGCTTCATCGAGCTTGAGCTGGAGCTTTTCCAGATCGCTCTGGCGTTTGACGGAAACTTCCTCGATCGCTTTCAGCGCCTGGCGGCGGCTGTCGATTTCGCGTTCGGCTCGCTGCTTGGCCGCAAGGGCGCCGCGGGCGAGGTCTTCACGCCCCTTCTCCACGGCGAGTTCAGCCTTGGCGGTCCAGTCCTGGCGGGAAGCTTCGAGAGCAACGATGTCGCGCTCGTACTCCTTCTTGTCCGCCATCGAGCGGGCTGCGGCCGAGCGGACCTCGACCAGGCAGTCTTCCATTTCCTGGATGATCAGGCGGGCGATCTTCTCCGGATCCTCCGCCTTGTCGAGCATCGCGTTGATGTTCGAGTTGATGATGTCGGACAGTCGGGAGAAAACGCCCATATCAGAACCTTTCGTCTCTCTTTTTGTGGTCTTTTTGTCGTTTCTTGCTGCTAGAAGATGATGCGGGCGATGACGAAGCCGGCGGCGAAGAAGCCCCAGCTTTCCATCGGCCGACGACCAAGCCATTCGACCACGCGATGGAATGTGTTTTTCGCCTGGGCTTTGTCCTGTTCGTCGAAGTAGCGCATCTGTCTCTCCATGCGTCCGCCGGTGTTGTCCCGGCATGAACCAATGGATGCAACCGCCGTGCCAGTTTTTCGATAACCATTCAAACCATTGTATTTGTTTGTTTTTAAGGTCGAACTCCTTGGTGTTGGGTAATGATTTGGCGAATGTCGCCAACATTTTTCTGGCGAACATGACCTGTTGGTGGTAATTTTCGCCACATGGCGCTGCCCCCCACATCCCCGCCCGAGCTCATCGGTCAATCGCCGCTCTGGGTCGATACGCTAGAGCGCGTCTCGCTGGCGGCGCTGGTCGAGCGACCGATCCTCGTGATCGGCGAACGGGGCACCGGCAAGGAGCTGGTCGCCGAGCGGCTCCACTTCCTCAGTCCGCGCTGGGACAAGCCCTTCGTCAAGGTCAACTGCGCGGCGCTTTCCGACGACCTGCTCGACAGCGAACTCTTCGGCCATGAAGCCGGCGCCTTCACCGGCGCCACCAAGCGCCGACACGGCCGCTTCGAACAGGCCGACGGCGGCACGCTGTTCCTCGACGAGATCGCGACCGCCTCTATGGAGGTCCAGGAAAAGCTGTTGCGCGTGGTCGAGTATGGCGAGTTCCAGCGCCTGGGCGGCGAGGACACGCTTAACGCCGACGTACGCGTGATCGCCGCCACCAACGTCGACCTGCCCGCCCGCGCCGCCGACGGACGTTTCCGCGCCGACCTGCTCGACCGGCTGGCCTTCGACGTGGTGACGCTTGCGCCCCTGCGCGCCCGGCCCGAGGACATCCGGCTGCTCGCCGAACATTTCGGCCAGCGCATCGCCCGCGAACTGGAGGGCGATTTTCCCGGCTGGTCGACCGAGGCGATGGCGGCGATGCAGGCGCACGACTGGCCGGGCAATGTGCGCGAGCTGAAGAACACCGCCGAGCGCGCCACCTTTCGCGTGATGGCGGCGCAGGCCAATGGCGCGCCGCTGGGGCCGGTGACGCTGACGGCCGACATGCTCGATCCCTTCGCCTCGCCCTGGCGTCCGGCGGCGGAGGTGGCGACGAGCGCACGCCGTCCTTCGCCGCTGCCTGCCCCCACGCCCGCACCGGCCGCCTCACCCGCCGCAGACGACGCGCCGGTCGATTTCCACGATGCGGTGCAGGCCCTTGAACGGCGCCTCCTCGAAACGGCGCTGGCCGCCGAAAACGGTCACCAGCGCAAGGCGGCAGAACGATTGGGCCTCAGCTATCACCAGATGCGCGGTCTTCTCCGGAAATACGGTTATGGACGCGACAGCGGGCCGGACGACCAGATATCCCCATCATCCCCTTCCTGACACGAGCGATGCAGGCGGGCCATGGGATGACAACATGGTCTTCGCGCAGGCGAAAAACGGAGGGCGGCATTGGGGCAATCGCGGAAACGTCTTGTCTCCAGGGATGAGGAGATCGACGACGATTTTCGCTGCAGACTGGAACGCGCCCCGGCCGAGCTGCGGATCGACCAGGTGGACGTGGACGCCTTCGACCCGAACGATGATGTCCCCGATGATGCTCCCAATGTCGATCATAGTCGCGGATGGCGATTGCTTCGAGCAGCAGATGGCGTCTGACGAAGCGCCTCAAGGCGAGCTGTGCAGGAAAAGAAAATGGAGCCGGGGCGCCAGCCGGCCCGGCCCAGCGGTGCAAGTGCATACATCACTTGCGTCCCTGCTTGCTTCACCGACGGTCCGCGCAGTCAGGTCGTGACATTGAAAAATGTGCGCGCGCCCCCTTGCGGGTCGAAGGCGGCATGATAGTTAAGCATGTACTTAAGTGTTGGAGTTGGCATGCAGGCCGCCCTCGACCGCACATTTCACGCGCTGTCCGATCCAACCCGACGAGCCATGGTGCAACGCCTTTCGCGCGGTCCGGCGACCGTCAGCGAGCTCGCAAGACCTCTGACGATCTCGTTGCCAGCCGTCGTCCAGCATCTTCAGGTCCTCGAAAACTGCGGCGTCATCCGGTCGGAAAAAGTCGGGCGGGTGCGAACCTGCGCGATTGAACCAAACGCCCTGTCCGCAGCGGAACGGTGGATCAGCGATCGCCGGCAGCTGTGGGAGCGCCGTCTGGACCGCCTCGCGGACTTTCTCGACGACGCGGATGCAGCGCCTCGGAAGTCGCCAGGAAAAGGAGAACCAGGATGACGGCTTCAGCCCCAGCGACAAGGGTAAGGCACGCGACGCTGACGTTCGAGCGCACGTTCAAGGCCTCACCCGATCGGGTGTTCGATGCCTGGGCCGACCCCGCCAAGCGCATGCAATGGGACGTACCGGGCGAGAACTGGGTCGTCGCCGAGCATCGTCAGGATTTCCGCCTCTGGGGCGAGGAGCTGACCCGCTTTGGACCAAAGGACAACGCCCATGTGATAAGCAAGGGCTGCTATCTCGATATCGCCCGGAACCGGCGGATCATTTCGGCCGGCGTCATGCACGGCGACGGCCAGGCAATGACGGCAACCATGTGCACGATCGAGATAACGCCCAACGGAGACGGCTCGAAGCTAACGCTCACCGATCAGTCAGCTTTCTTTGGTTGGGAGACAGAAGACATGCGCAGGGAAGGGTTCGGGCAAATCCTGGACAGGCTGGGCGCGTGGCTCGCGCGCTGACACGGAAGGGAAAAGGAAGACAGTCATGTCGTTCGTGCTTTATCATCATCCGCTGTCTTCCTATTGCTGGAAGGTGTCGATCGCGCTTTACGAAGCGGACGCCGACTTCGAAGCGCGGCTGGTCAATCTTGGCGATCCGGCCGAGCGCGCCGAATACCTGACGCTTTCGCCCTTCGGAAAAATTCCGGTGCTGCGCGACGAGACGGCGAAGCGCACCCTTCTCGAAACCAGCCTGATCATCGAATACCTGGCGATGACCGTGCCTGGCGCCGCCGGCCTCTTGCCGGCAGCACGCGAACTCGCCTTTCCGATCCGCGCGAAAGACCGTTTCTTCGATCTTTATGTCAACACGCCGATCGGGAAGATTGTGACCGACCGGCTTCGGCCCCAAGGCGGTAAGGATGCAATTGGCGTTGAGGCGGCGCGAAACGATCTGCAGACGGCGATCGACATCGTCGAGCGTGAAATGGCCGATTCGAGCGCTTGGGCGGCAGGCGACACATTCACGATGGCCGACTGCGCTGCGGCCCCTGCGCTCTATTACGCCAACAAGATCGAGCCGTTCGGCGACACCCATCCCAACGCAACGGCCTATCTCGGCCGGCTGACCGGGCGGCCGTCGGTCGCCCGTGTGATCCGCGAAGCTGAGCCCTTTTTCTCGATGATGCCCGCATGACCCGCACAGCAGTCCATTCGACATTCGAGATCGAGCGCCGCTACAAGGCGGCCCCGGCAAGGGTTTTCGCCGCCTGGTCGACGGCGAAGGCCAAGAGCGCCTGGTTTCACGGGCCAGACGAACGCGGCCGCAAGCCTCTCGAACTTGATTTCCGGGTCGGCGGCCGGGAGGTCGCCTCCGGCACGGCGAAAGATGGAACGACACATCGCTACGAGGCGACCTATCTCGACATCGCGCCGAATGAGCGGTTCATCCTCGCCTACGTCATGCACATCGACCAACGGTTGATCTCGGCGTCGCTGATGACGGTGGAGGTGTTCGCCGACGGCAATGGAACGCGACTCAAACTCACGGAGCAGGACGCCTATCTGGATGGCTGGGATGAGGGCGGCGGCCGCGAACGCGGCACCGCCGACCTGCTCGATCAATTGGGCGCGGCCCTCGGGGAGTGAGATCAACGGCGGCGTGTCGGCGGCTCGCCAAGAACGAAGACCAGAGGCGGCGGCCGTCAGGCGCTCGTTCGGCGCCACGCCCGAGCGCTAACCCGGATTAACGCTAAGGCGCGGCTGGAAAATCTTTCGAACGGCAAAGCCGATCGCGACGGGGCGGCTTCCCGGATACGGGGCTTCGCGCTGGAAGGGAGCCAGTTCCGATTGGGCGCCGGTCCGCCGCCGCGACGCGTAAAAATTCGACATTGGGGTCATAACAGTGCGGTTAATTATCGGGCGCCGGCAAATTTTTGCCAATCAAACGCAGCCGACATGCTCTATGTCAGGGACTGCCCTAGAACCTGCGCGTACAAACAATTCCAGCCGGACCGCTAGCAACGTGCCGTGCCACGGAGGCGCAACGTGTCGGCAACATCTTCTGTTATCAACCGCTTCAGGAACCGCCGGGACGCAGAACGCGCGCTCGACGATATCATTGCGGACGGCGGCCAGCCGACGGAATTTCGCATCGACGAGGCCGCGGACGGCACATGCCTGATCGTTATCCTGGAACGGGATGGCGGCGAGATCGCGGGAACACTCGGCGCCTGACGCATCATGTCGGCTCAACTTCGCCGACGACCGAGAACAATTTCCTCGCCCGCGCGTTGATCTGCGGCTCGCCATTCCGGCGCGACAAGGGGAAACATCATGAACGTGAAGCTGCTCTGGTTTTCGGCTGCACTGCTCGGTTCGGCGCTGACGGTTGTCGGGTGCGAACAGAAGACGCCAATGGAAAAAGCGGGCGACGATCTGAAAGACGCCGCTCACGAAACGGGCGACGCCATGAAAGATGCAGCGCACGACGCGGGCGACGCCATGAAAGACGCCGGCAACGACGCCAAGAACGCCGTCAACAACGCAACCGACGGCAATCCGAACAACTAGGACCGAACAAACGAACTTCCGTTCGTAACGAACGCGGAACGGTGTTTTCGCGGGCGGCGACCTGGCCTATTCGGGGGTCATGACGCTCGATCATCCCCCGGTTGGCCGCCTCGAAGGCCCTGAACATCTGCTTCCGGCACGGGTCTACTACGAGGACACCGACTTCACCGGCGTGGTCTACCACGCCAACTATCTCCGCTATTTCGAGCGGGGCCGGTCGGAGTTCCTGCGGGTGATGGGCCCCGTCGAGGGCATGGGCGAGGACCCCGGCGCGTTCGCGGTCGTTCACATTTCCATCGACTTCAAGGCCCCGGCCCGGATCCATGACGCGCTGCTGATCCGCACCGTCTTCGCCGGGATGCGGGGGCCGCGCCTGATTTTCAGGCAAAGGGCGGAGCGGGACGGCGTTTTGCTGTGCGAGGCCGAGGTGATCGCCGTGCCAATTCAGGCCGATGGTCGCGTCCGTCGCCCTTCCGCTGCGGAACTTGCACACTGGGACCGTCACAAAAAGCCCGCCGCCACGGAGTAACAGGACGACGCAACCTTCCCCCGAATGCGACCGTGGAATCGTCCCGATTGACCTTCATGTCGCCTAATTTCGTAACCAGAAGCGGTGCACTACTGGCCCGGGAATCTGCGATTCCGCGCTGGTCCGCCTTGAATTGATCCTTTCGAAACCTGCCCACGTGAGGCCTGAATGAACCCCGTCGCCCTGCCCGAACTTGCGAACCAGGACTTCTCGCTCATCGCGCTGTTCATGCGGGCGGACATCATCGTGAAGGTGGTGATGGGCATTCTCCTCATCGCCTCGATCTGGTCGTGGGCTGTGGCGATCGACAAATGGTTCGGCGTCGGCGGCGCCAAGTCCAAGGCCAGACGGATCGAGGCCGCCTTCGCCTCGGGACAATCGATGGACAGCCTGGGCGATCGCGTCGGCGAGCGCAGCTCGGACGCCATGGCGCGGGTCTTCGCCGCCGGCATGAAGGAGTGGCGGGACTCCCGCCGGTCGCGAGACCTCGATGCGCAGCAATCCAGCGCGCTGGTCGAACGCACCCGCGCGCAGATGGCGGTGGCGGTGAACCGGGAATCCATGCGGATGGAATCGGGTCTGGGAACGCTGGCGATCATCGCCTCGGCCACGCCCTTCATCGGCCTCTTCGGAACGGTGATCGGGATCATGAACGCCTTCCGCGACATAGCGGGGCGCGGCGAGACCAACCTCGCCATCGTGGCGCCGGGCATCGCCGAGGCGCTGTTCGCGACGGCGGCCGGTCTCGGCGCGGCCATCCCGGCGCTGATCTTCTACAACATGTTCTCCGGCGACGTTTCGAAGTTCACCGAACGGCTGGACAACTTCGCCCAGGAATTCTCGATCCGCCTTTCTCGCCGGCTCTCCCTGCCCGGCGGCGACCGCGAGGAGCGCCGCGAAGAACGGATGGATTTCTGACCCATGGCCATGCTGATGAAATCCGGGGGGGGCCGAAACCGCCGGAAGAAGCCGATGGCGGAAATCAACGTGACGCCGTTCGTCGACGTCATGCTGGTCCTGCTGGTCGTCTTCATGATCACGGCGCCCCTGCTGGCGACGGGCGTGCCCGTGAACCTGCCGAAAACATCCGCCAAACCGCTGCCGACCGGCCAGGATACGCCGCTGGTGGTGACAGTGGACAAGACCGGCAAGGTGTTTGTGGGCGAGCAGACCACGCCGGTCGAACTGGCTGACCTGGCGCCCATGCTGGTGGCGATCGCCAAGGAAAATCTTGAAAAGCGGGTCTACCTGCGCGGAGACGACGCCGCCGCCTACGGCATGGTCGTGGTGGTGATGGCGAAGCTGCAGGGCGCCGGCTTCAAGAACGTGAACATCGTCGTCGATAGCGACACCATGCAGCGCCTCACCAAGGGAGGCTGACGCGCGAGCATGCGAGTTGGCGTCCCCTTCTCCGTCGCACTGCACCTGGGCCTGCTGGCCACGGGAATTGTCGTGGCGCCGCGGCTGATGGCCGAGCCGGCGCCCATGATGATCCTGCCGGTCGAGCTGCTGACGGTCGCCGACGTGACGAACGTGAAGCCGGTCGCGGAAGAAAAACCCAAGCAGGCCGACGAAGCCAAGGACACCGCCGAGAAGGCCGAACCCGCGCCCGCCGCCGAGGAGAAACCGGAACCCGCGCCGGAGCCGGAGCCGGAAATCGTTCCCGACAAATCGCCCAAGAAACCCGAACCGGAGCCCAAGAAAGAGCCGCCCAAGCCGCCGGCCCCGCCCAAGAAGGAAAAGATGTCGGATGCGCTGGACAGCATCCTCAAGAGCGTGCCCGACAAGAAGAAGACGTCGCGGAACGCCGCCGACACCTCCACTGCAAGCCTCCGCAATGTCGAGGATGCGGCCCGCAAGGGCGTTGGCGACAACCAGCGCATGACCATAACCATCGCCGATTCCATCCGCTCGCAGCTGATGAGCCGCGGCTGCTGGACCGACAAGGACGACATGCCCGACGCCAAGCGGCTGCGCGCCGTGATTCGCGTGCGGTTCGAGCGCGGCGGCCGCCTGCTGGGCGATCCCAAGATGATCGATCCGCCCCGGCCGCCGGCAGGCGACCCGCCCATGCTGGTGTTCACTCAGCAGGCGCTGGCGTCCCTCCGGCAATGCGAGCCTTTCCAGGTGCCGCCGGAATATTATGAAACATCGCCCTATATCGATCTCACTTTCGTACCATAGACGCGACACAAGGCGCGGGCAGAATGCGGGATCGGGCCAGAACGGAGAGGTTGGACTGATGAAGCTGATGAAAGCCGTTTTCACCGCCGCGGGGCTTTGCCTCGCCGCCTGCGGGATCATGAGCACGCCGGCCGCCGCCCAGCAGTCCGCAACCGTCGAGGGCCTGATCTACGCGCCCAAGCCGATCGCGATCCCGGATTTCGACGGATCCTCGCCGCAGGCGACCTCGATCGCCGCCCAGATGTCTGAGGTGATCCGGCAGGATCTCGCCGGTTCGGCCGTCTTCCGCCTCATCGACAAGGCCGCCTTCGTCGAGAAGGATCTCGACATCAACCTCGCCCCGCGGTTTCCCGACTGGACGGTGATCCAGGCCCAGGCGCTCGTCGTCGGCAATGTCGTGCTGGACGCCCAGAACAACATGGTCACCCAGTTCCGGCTCTACGACACGTTCAACGCAAAGGAACTGTTCGCGCAGCAATACACTGTGCCGACGCCCGACAACTGGCGCCGCGTCGCCCACAAGGTGGCGGATGACATCTACTCGCAGCTGACCGGCGAACAGGGCTATTTCGACAGCCGCATCGTGTTCGTCTCGGAAAGCGGGCCGGTGACGGACCGCAAGCGCCGGCTGGCGATCATGGATCAGGACGGGGCCAACGCCGAGCACCTGCTGAGCGGCGTCAGCTCGGTGGTGACGCCGCGCTTTTCGCCCTCCTCCCAGACGATCATCTACTCCGCCTATGTGCCGGATTCGAAGAATCCGAAGGTGACCCGCCTGCGGGTCTATCTCTACGATATCGAGAGCGGCCGCCAGGAAGTGCTGAGCGAGGTGGCGGACGCCACCAACTTCGCGGCGCGCTTTTCTCCTGACGGCAAATCCGTTGTGATGAGCCGGTCGCGCGGCGGCAACACCGATATCTATGTCGTCGAGCTGGCGCGGCGGACCGAGACGCGGCTCACGAATTCGCCGTCCATCGATACGTCGCCGTCCTATTCGCCGGACGGCAAGATGATCGTGTTCACCTCCGACCGGGGCGGCTCGCCCGAGCTTTACATCATGCGCTCGGACGGCGGGAACATGGCCTGCCCCGCGGGCGGCACCGACACCGCATGCCGGATTTCCTTCGGCGCCGGCCAGTACACGACACCCGTCTGGTCGCCGCGCGGCGACTGGATCGCCTTCACCAAGCAAACCGGCGGCGAATTCGGCGTCGGCGTCATCCAGCCCGACGGCAAGGGCGAGCGGATGCTGACGGACTCCTACCTCGACGAGGGGCCGACATGGTCGCCGAACGGCCGCGTCATATGTTTCTTCCGTGAGGCCGGACCTGGCGCCGGACCCAAGCTGTGGACCATCGACCTGACAGGCAGAAACCTGAAACGGCTCGACGCCCATGGTGATGCATCCGATCCCGCCTGGAGCCCGTTGCTGCGTTAACGGGCGGCGGCGCGGGCAAGAAGCAGGCGCCTCTGTTACGGAGCGGAAAGGTACGCGTGCGGAATGTACGCTTTGTCACAAAAAAGGCGTAGCTGACGGGACACTGGCGGGATTGAAACGGCTAACTGGTCTTGCAAATCACCTGCAATTGCCCGGTAATGCCGCCGGACATCAATAATTGCGCGTCATCTTGGGGGCGTGCGGATCGAGGAGTCTAACATGCGGTCATCCTATACTTTGGCGATGCTCGGA
>WGLW01000003.1 GCA_016125405.1 Alphaproteobacteria bacterium
CATCCGATCCGAACGACGATGCGGGGCTAACTCCCGGCGCGAATGCTTGCCGGCGTAGCCATCGAAACGTAGTCGTGATCAATCATCGAAACAGGAGAAATCCATGACGACCAAATCCAGAAAAGAGAATGCGGTTAAGAGCGCAAGATAAAACCCCAACGGTCGCGCGATCAGCGCAACAAGCGCAATAAATCCGAGGATCAACGTCCAGCCAGCCAGCGTCATCAGAATTTCTCCGGCCGCAGAAGCGCGAAAAGGAAAAATGCAAACAAGCCGACGGCCATCGTGCCGCCGAGGATAAGGTCAAGTGACATGGGTTACAGCCGGTCGATGCCGGCGATCGCCGCGCCGATCGCGAGAAAGGCGCAGATCATGAAAGCTAGGGCCGCAAGATTAGCCATGGCATCGCTCCTGTCAGAACGAGCGGGAAACTGACCGGGGCGGCATTAAAGAGCGATAGGCGGCACCAGACGACGGCATTAAGGACGCATGAAGTTTTTCATTATGACCAGTCACAATGGCTGCTCTCGGCGAGTTTCAGTCCCTCAATCGCTCTACTCCGAACGGAAAGTTCGGCCCGAAGTCGTCACTCCAGTTCGGGCCGCGGCCCCTCACGCCGTGTGCGCCTGTCAGATCAATGCCCCGGATAGAGCTTCGCCTTTCCGGCACGCCACCCAAGTCCGGAGACCTCAGCCGGCCTTCGCGCGCTGTTTGTCCGCCGCTGCGAAATGCGCCAGTTGGGCGTCGCGGGCTTTCAGGAAAGCCGGGCGGCTGGTGATGCGTTTGACATAGGCTTCGGTCGCGGGCCGGTCGCCATGCGCGCGCACGGTGGGAACGCGCAGCACATCCGCCATCAGCAGATCCGCCACGGTAAAGCGGCCCGCCGCCAGCCACTCGCGCTGGCCCAGAACCGTCTCCATGTGGCCCAGCCGCGAGTCCATCCAGCCCGTGAGGCCGTTCTCCGTCGCGCCGGTCATGTTGAGGAACCACCACGGCACGCTGGCCATCTCCATTGAGTTGAGCGCGGCGACCACCCATTCCAGCACTTCGGCCTCGCCCACCGCATCGCGAGGCATCAGCGCCTCGCTCTTGCGCGCGAGGTACAAGAGGCAGGCGCCGCTTTCGAACAGGGTGACGTCGCCGTCCGTCAGGAAGGGAACCTGGCCGAAAGGCTGGCGGGCGAAATGCTCCGGCCCGCGACCCTCGAACGGAACCGTGCGCACGTCATGCGCCAGGCCCGCTTCCTCGCACGCCCAGCGCAGCCGCAGGTCGCGCACGAAGCCACGGGGCATTTCGGGCACCCAGTCATAGGTCCAGATTACCGGTTGCTGGCTCATCCCTTGCGTCCTCCTGTTTAGACCGCCTGACCCGTCGCCTCGACGCCATGGCGGATCGCCGCTTCAAGCACGTCGAGATTGATGTCATCGAGCGTCCTGAACTTGATGCAATATCCGCTGATGCTCGCCTTGCCGATGGTCTTTCCATAGACCGCGGCCAGGTGCTTCTTGTCCGCGAGGCCGATGATATAGACCGAAATCCCGGCCGTATTGGCGCTGAGGCCGATCTGGTAGAACTCCCGGGTTTTCCCGCCGGCATAGGTCAGCGTCTGAACGCCGTATCCGATGTTCGGGTTGGTGACGGTTTTCTCGCCGTCCTTTCCGTCAAGAAACGACAGCCGGCATTTGGGCATGACGCGCAGGACAAGCCGGTGCAACGCGTCCATCTCGCCGCGCTTCGGCCCGGGCTGGCTGGCGATATACGTCGCGATCTGGTTCTTGACGGTCATGTGATCCCCCTGGCTTCTCACGGAACGACGAACCAGCTTGCCGGAAACCGACACCGGCCTGAAAAGATTCTTGTGGCCCCGCACCGCCCCGGGCGCCGGACAGGAGAGGAAGCATGATTGAGGGAGCCTGCCTCTGCGGCGCGGTGCGCTGGACATTCAACGGAACGCCCGAAAGCGCCACCGCCTGCAACTGCACGGCCTGCCGCCGCTATGGCGCACTCTGGGCCTACGATTTTGACGGCGAAGGGATCACGGTTTCGGGCGAAACCCTATCCTACGTGCGCGGCCACAAGGTGCTCGGCTTCTATTTCTGTCCCACATGCGGGTGCATCGCGTACTGGCGCTCGCGCATGGACGAGCCGGGCGGGCGCCGCCGCATCGCGGTCAACCTGCGCTTCGCCGAACCGGACGCCGTGGCTCAGATCCCCATCACCCATTTCGACGGCCTCGGCGACCTCCGTCAGTCCTCGCGCGACGGCCGATGCGTGGCGGACTACTGGTTCTGAAGGGGGCGCAGGCGGCCGCCGCGTGGCCTTATCCATGATGTTCGGCGAATGTTTACCTCGTTCGCCTAGCGTTGCCCGGGGACCAGATTCGAATGGAGCGCAGAGGATGACCCAGCTTTCGGTCCATCGCCTGATCTATGTCAGCGCGGCGCGCGTGGAGGTGAGCCCCGGCGTGCTGGAGTCAATTCTCGCTGTGGCGCGTGCGAACAACGAGCCGGCCGGCGTCACCGGCCTGCTGCTGTTCCACGACGGATCGTTCTTTCAGGTCCTCGAAGGCCCGAAGCCCGCCGTCGAGCGCATCTTCGCCGCCATCGAGGCCGACCCCCGGCATTCCCGCGTCCTCGTCCTGCAGTCCGGTGACGAAACCGCCCGGTCGTTCCCCAACTGGTCGATGGGCTATGTGGGCGGCCACGCGTTGGGGCCGGACCAGCAGGCGCACCTCATCGACTTGCGTCACCTGGTTGGTCAGGAAGAGCCCGCGAACCTGACGTCCTCGCCGGTCGTATCCGTCCAGATCAACGCGTTCCTGACCAGCTTCCGCGAATTCGCGCTGACCTGATCCCCGGCTCACGGTGCCACTCAGATGGTGGGACCCGGATAACGCCCCCGCGTTTCCGGGATTGTCTGTTGCAACGGGTGCATGATGGCTGCGGGGCCGGACGCAGCGAAGCGGAGAGCCAGGCGCATTTCAAAGAGGGCCTGCCTCATTCAGTCCGTCACCTTGTAGGGCGGCGAAGCAGATACCGGACCGACTGACCAGCGACCGTCGAACCCTTCGGTTGGTTGGTCGAACAGCGTGATGCCGGGCGCCGTGGTCTGAGAAGGATCGCCAACCTTATGCACTCCGCATTGCGGCGCGCATTGCCATGCCTCTCCGGGGCCGTCCTGCGCCACCAGGGTGAGCGTCGAGCCGGACGGCAGGTGCATGGCCATCGGGTCGATGGGCGGAAAGCCGGCCATCGCAAACGTCTTGCGCCTTGCGTGCAGCGACCCCACCAGAACAAGCACTCTTGTCGCCTGGCCGGCTTTCGAAGCCAACGTTGTGGCCAGCCCGATCTCGTAAGGCGTTTGGGAGCCGTCGGCCCCGTCTGGCGTGGAGTGCTGGAAAGGGATCACCCGAATGTCCGCCCCCGCGAGCTTCAGCGCCTGCAACCTGTCGAACAGGGCGAACATCGCCACGCTGGACCGGCCGTCCGGCGTCATCATCGGCGTCAACGCCTGATGGAAGTCTGCACGTGCAGCGGCGCTTCCATTCGAGGCCATGTAGCGCTCGAATACCGGAGCGAGCGCTTCGCTTTGCTCAAGGGCGACGACGACCGGACCCTGCCTGGCCGCCACACACGCGACTTCCCCGAATTGCGCCGGAGCTTGTTGCGTGCCGTGCTGTTCGCCGAAGATGACGTATCGTTCGGGGTGTTCGAGAACCGCCATGGTTCCCGGCGGTGGATCGCACGTAGCCAGCAGGTGGGAAGCGTGAGGCGCTGTATGGGCGCATGCTCCCGACAGCAGCAAAAGCGGTATCCATCTCAGCATATGAATTTCCCCCAACTCGAGCCGTCAAGGTCTGGTCTTACGCCGATCCGATGTCCACCGCTGCAGGCATACAGAACACCGCGTCCGCGGCGAAGGCCCGGGCCCAGTGACCACGAGCGTCTCGTCTGTCATCCCGTCAATCGGCTGCGTTTGACCTGCGAAGCGGAGCGCTGGGACCTTACCCCTCGACCCGCCTCATCCGAGCCCGTCGAAGGATGAGCGAATTGGCTCGCAAACCTGTCATTCGTACGTTTGACATATGTGGCTGCAAGCCGTTCCACTCTGAGCGGCAAGTCTGATCTGAACTGGCCGTTCGACTTCAGGCTGCCGTCCCTCACTCCGTATGTGCGGGCCCCAGCAGCACGGCGTTCGCGACCAGCAGGTCCAGCCCGCGCACATAGGCGCGTGTTGTTGGGCTCTGGGTGAAGCCGATGATCAGGCCTTTGCCTTTCTGCTCCAGCGTTGCGTAGGGCTTCAACGCCAGTTGCAGGCGGTTCTCCTTCCAGAGATAGCCGCTGGCCAGCAGCTTGTCGGCGGCGGCGAAGCGCAGGGCGGTTACGCCGTCGGCCGCGTTGAGCGGGGCGTAGATGTCGCTGCCGCCCACCGGCACGACGGCGCGGTCATAGCCCGCCGACAGCCAGCTGTAGGGATCGGCCACCGTCCAGCCCAGCGCGCCGGGCAGAACGTCCGGCGCCGCATCGCGGTCCTTTTCGGCGGCGGCGAGGTCGGCTGTCGAGGCCAGCCGCGTGCCGGGCACGGTCTCCTTCTTGTCGTCGGACTTGTCCGCCGCCTTGACGTCCGGGTCGATGAAGGCGCGCTCGCGGCGCAGGGACGAGAGCCCGGTCAGCGGCGTCGAGAGATAGCGCATCGCCGAGCCGAGCCCCACCAGCACGCCGCCATTGTCCACAAAGTCGCGCAGGGCGGCGGCGCCTTTCAGGCCCAGCGTGTCGTTGTAGTGGCCCTCCGGCAGGATCAGCACGTCATAGCGCGAGAGGTCGGCGTCGGTCAGCGTACCGGTGCGGATCGGCGCGACCGGCGCGCCGAAGCGGCGCTCCAGGATGAAGCGCGTCGCGCCGGCCGAGGTGGGCTCGACGCCTTCGTCCCACGCGATGGCGATGCGCGGCTGCTTCAGCGTATGCGCCTCGTCGCTGCCGAAATTGGAGCCGTCCTCGACCCAGCTGGTCGACATCGGAACCAGTTCGGCGCCGGTCTGCCGCGCCAGTTCGCGCAGGCGCGTGCGCATGTCGGGCGGATTGTGGCTGGCGGCGAACACCACCGTGCCACGCGCGAAGGTGCGGCCGTTCGAGGTGAAGGGCAGGTCGAGCGAGCGGCCGGAGAGGCCGGATTCCAGCGCCGCGAACACCAGCCGCGCCTGCCCGGCGTCGGTCCACGGCACGGCGAAGCCGAAGCTGGCGTCGCCATCGTTGGGCGGGGCGGAGATCGGCGCGTCGGGGTCGATGGCGTGGCCGGTCGCCGCTGAGGCGCAGGTGGCGAGGGAGAGGCCGTCCATCAGCGGCAGCGACCAGGCGGTCACGTCGTATAGCTGGTGTGGCAGTCCCTCGGAGCGGCGGCGCTCCTGTTCGGCCATGAATGTTTCGTCCAGCGGCGTGGTGGGGGACAGCAGGGTTTCGAGGAGCGCGCGGTTGGGCTGGGCGCTGTCGATCACCAGGGCGCCGCTGGGGTAGGTGCGGCCGCACAGGTTCGCGCCGGGGCTGGCTTGCGTGACCGTAATGTCCTGCTGGGCGAGCGTGCGGGCGAGGTCCTCGGCCTGCCAGCGGTGGACGTTGAGATCTATGACGAAATACCGGTCCCTGGCCTTGCGGCCGTCGGCGACGGCCTGCGCGCGGTAGTCGGCGTAGCTCGTCAGGAACTGAAGTTTGTTGATGGAAACCGTTTTCGCTGTCGTGAACGTTGCAACGAAGTGGCGAAGCACCGCGTCGTAGTATGTCAGCGTTGTTCCGTCGCGCCGGTCGTAGCGAAGTCCGGACGGACCGCCCTGTTCGTACGTGAACGATATGGCCCCGTTCAGCGTCGGCCAGTTATCGCCGTAGCCGGGATAGAAAAGGTCGTACGTGTCGCGATTGAAGTAGTCGAATCCGTCGTCGTCGAACGCCTGCGCGTTGTTGCGCCCGATCAGCGTTTGAAGGTCGAGCTGTTGTTTCGTTACGTTCGGATTGATGGGCTGTGCAACTGGCGGAAAGAAGTAACTTTCGTCGCCACCCATTTCATGCGCGTCGACGGATGCAATTGGTCGCCACGACAAGAAAGTTCGTACGCGTCCAATCGTCTCCGGTTGCGTCAACGCGAACCAGTCGCGGTTCATGTCGAACAGATAGTGGTTGTATCGACCGCCGGGCCACGGTTGGTCGTGTTCGGCGGAATAGCGGTCGCCAATTGGCGACAGTCCGCGGGCGGCGTTGTACGCGTTCACGAAACGGTTGCGGCCGTCCGGGTTTTGCATCGGGTCGATGACGATGACGGTGTTGCGCAATATCGTGGCGACGTCGGCGTCGTCCCGTGCGGCGACGAGTTTGTACGACAACGCGATGGCGGCGTCCGTCGACGAGATTTCGTCGCCATGAACGCCGTACGCCAACCACACAACGGCCGGCGTCGACGAAATCAATCGACGACGTTCGTCAACAGACAAACTTCCGGACGCCAGTTTCGCCATGTTGGCCTTGATTTCATCGATCCGCGCGATGTTCTCCGGCGAACTGATAGCGACCGTGACGAGATCGCGGCCTTCCCACGATTTCGCGTAGGGCGTCACCACGACCCGATCCGGCGCCGCGGCGCTGAGGGCCGCAAACCAGCGCAGCGTTTCCGCCGGCGTGCTGATATCGGCCCCCGGAGCGTGGCCGGTGACGGACTCTATGGTCGGAATTGCGGGATCGAAGCTTCCCGTCAGCAGACGGACGGTTCCCGGACGGGTCTGGGCCTGGCTGGCGCTGACCGCAAGCAGTGTTGCGGCAAGCACGGTTGCGATGCAGCGCGCAAATGTCATGTCTGAAGTGTCCGCCAGTCCGCCAGTGATTCGTCACGCTTAGCGCACGGGCGAGGGGCAGGCACAAGGTTTCGCCTGATCCGTGCGGCTGGCAGGGATTTCCGCCCTGGTTTCGCCCGCCGCGCGCGGCGTCGCCAGGCCCTTGCGCGTGGCGTCGTCCGGGATGTGCGCCAAACCGAAACGAAATTAGCGCGCGGATTCGGTCGGGTTTGGTTTGACGATCCGGAATTTCACGTCCTAACTCGTGTCGCCGGCGAGTGTGGTCGGGAGGGTCACGCGTACGATGCTCGAGTTGACGGAGGTAACCCGGCGCGTCGGCGGTGAGCTTCACCTCGATCGCATCTCCCTGCGTCTTGAGCGGGGCAGCCTCAACGTGCTGCTTGGCCCGACGCTGGCTGGCAAGACCAGCCTGATGCGCGTGATGGCGGGTCTCGATCCGCCGAGCAGCGGCACAGTGTCGTTCAATGACGTTGACGTAACGGGACGACCGGTGCGCGAGCGAAACGTCGCCATGGTCTACCAGCAGTTCATCAATTACCCGGGGCTCAGCGTGCGCGAGAACATCGCCTCGCCGCTGCGCGTCCGCGGCGCCAACAAGCGCATGATAACCACCGAAGTGGCGCGGGCCGCCGCTCTGCTGCGGCTTGAACCCTATCTGGATCGCAAGCCGTCCGAACTATCCGGCGGCCAGCAGCAGCGCGTGGCGCTGGCCCGCGCCATCGTCAAGAAGGCCGATCTTGTCCTGCTCGACGAACCGCTGGCCAACCTCGACTACAAGCTGCGCGAGGAATTGCGGGAGGAGCTTCCGCGGTTGTTCGCAGACAGCGGCTCGGTGGTCGTCTACGCCACGACGGAGCCGACCGAAGCCCTTCTTCTCGGCGGCTCGACGGCGACCATGCGCGAGGGCGCCATCACACAGTTCGGCAAGACCATCGACGTGTTCCGCAAGCCGCAGGATCTGGTGACCGCGGTGACGTTCTCCGACCCGCCGCTGAACGTGCTGCCGGTGCGGGCGAGCGCCGGGAAGACCTGGCCAAGAAGCGGACCGGAAGCCAATTGCGCCCTGCGTCCGCTGCCGGACGGTCACTGGACGCTGGCGTTCCGTCCGCATCACCTGCGGCTGGGCGAGGGCGGGCCGCGCGCGCTGCGGTTCATGCTCAACGTTGTGTCGAGCGAAATCACCGGGTCGGAGAGCTATGTGCATCTTGCGTTCGGCGACCTGCGCTGGGTCATGCTTGCGCACGGCGTTCAGGTGCATCCCGCCGGCGCCACGCTGACGGCGCATGTCGAGCCCGAGCGTGTGATGACCTTCGATCAGGACGGTCTTGCCGTCACGCTGCGCGAGGCGGCGTAACAGGATGGCGACGATTGAACTGAGCAGCGTCCGCCACACCTATGCGCCGAACCCGGACGGCGAAGCGGCCTACGCACTAAAACAGATCGACCATACGTTTGAGAACGGCGGCGCCTATGCGCTGCTGGGCCCATCGGGATGCGGCAAGACAACCTTGCTCAACATCATCTCCGGACTGGTTGCGCCGAGCGAGGGTCAGGTGCTGTTCGACGGCGACGACGTAACCCAACTTTCAACGGCGAAACGCAACATCGCGCAGGTGTTCCAGTTCCCGGTGATCTACGACACCATGACGGTGCGCGAGAACCTGGCCTTCCCCCTGCGCAATCGGCGCGTGAAGCGGCGGGATGCGCGCGCGCGCGTCGACGAGATGCTTGACGTGATCGGCCTCGGCGCCAAGGCCAACCGGCGCGCGCGCGGTCTCACCGCCGATGAAAAGCAGAAGATATCGCTCGGGCGCGGCCTCGTGCGGTCCGACGTCAACGCCATCCTGTTCGACGAGCCGCTGACGGTGATCGACCCCCTGATGAAGTGGGAGCTGCGCGCCCAGCTGAAGGAAATGCACCGCCGGTTCGGCTACACCATGGTCTATGTGACCCACGACCAGACCGAGGCGCTGACCTTCGCCGACCAGGTGGTGGTGATGTACGAGGGCGAGGTGGTTCAGGTGGGCACGCCCGAGGATCTGTTCGAGCGGCCGAAGCACACATTCGTCGGCTATTTCATCGGCTCGCCGGGGATGAACGTCCTGCCCGTGATGGTCGACGGCGCGTCTGTACGGCTTGGCGAATACACGATCGACCTTCCCGGTTCGCCGAAGCCCTATCTCGCCAGGAAGCTTGAGCTGGGCATTCGCCCCGAACACGTGCGCCTTGGCGCCGAGGGGATTCCGGCGACCGTCCAGCGCGTCGAGGATGCCGGCCGGTTGAAGATCGTCCGGATGAAGGCCGGTGGCCGGGACGTGGTGGCGGTGCTTCACGAGGGCGAGGAAGTTCCCGCCGATCCGAAAATCACGTTCGATCCCGGCGGCATCAATCTCTACGCGGATTCCTGGCGCGTCGATCTCGCGGAGCCGGCGCCATGAAGACGGAAAACCAGAAAGCGTGGTTCCTGGTCCTGCCAGTCCTGGTGCTGGTGGCGTTCTCGGCGCTGATCCCGCTGATGACCGTGGTCAACTATTCGGTGCAGGACACGTTCGGGAACAACAAGTTCTTCTGGGCGGGTACGCAGTGGTACGTTCAGGTGCTGCATTCGGAACGCTTCTGGAATGCGCTGGGGCGAAACCTGGTTTTCTCCGGCATCATTCTCGCCGTCGAGATTCCGCTCGGCGTGCTGGTGGCGCTCAACATGCCAAAAAAGGGTTGGGGCGTTCCCGTCTGCCTCGTCCTGATGGCGTTGCCGCTGCTGATCCCGTGGAACGTGGTCGGCACCATCTGGCAGGTGTTCGGGCGCGTCGACATCGGCCTGCTCGGCGCCGCGCTCAACGGCGTGGGGATCGACTACAACTATGTGCAACATCCCATCGACGCGTGGGCGACGCTGATCGTCATGGATGTCTGGCACTGGACCAGCCTCGTTGCGCTGCTGGCGTACGCCGGGCTCGTTTCGATTCCCGACGCCTACTATCAGGCGGCGCGCATTGACGGGGCCTCGCCCATCGCGGTCTTCCGCTACATCCAGTTGCCGAAGATGGGTCGCGTGCTCACCATCGCCATCCTGCTGCGGTTCATGGACTCGTTCATGATCTACACCGAGCCGTTCGTCGTCACCGGCGGCGGGCCCGGCAACTCCACCACCTTCCTTTCGATCGACCTCGTGCAGATGGCGATCGGCCAGTTCGACCTTGGCCCGGCGGCGGCGTGGTCGCTGATCTACTTCCTGATCATCCTGGCGCTCAGCTGGGTGTTCTACGCGGTGATGACCCGCAATGACGGAAAATCCGCGACGGGCGAGGAGGGCGCATCGTGAAGAATTTCCGCTTTTCCTGGCGCGTCTCGTGGATCGTGCCGACGCTCTACATCGTCTTCCTGCTGGCGCCGATCTACTGGCTCATCAACATGAGCTTCAAGACCAATGTGGAGATCACGTCCGGCGTTTCGCTGTGGCCGCAACATCCGACGCTGGCCAACTATGCGGTGATCTTCACCGATCCCAACTGGTACAATGGCTACATCAACTCGATCATCTATGTGTTGTTGAACACGGTGATTTCGGTCGGCGCCGCGCTGCCAGCCGCCTACGCCTTTTCGCGCTACCGTTTCTTTGGCGACAAGCACCTGTTCTTCTGGCTGCTCACCAATCGCATGGCGCCCGCCGCCGTGTTTGCGCTGCCGTTCTTCCAGCTCTATTCGGCGTTCGGCCTGATCGACACGCATATCGCCGTGGCGCTGGCGCACTGCCTGTTCAACGTGCCGCTGGCGGTGTGGATTCTCGAAGGGTTCATGTCCGGCGTACCGCGCGAGATCGACGAGACGGCGTTCATCGACGGCTATTCGTTCCCGCATTTCTTCGTGAAGATCTTCCTGCCGCTGGTGGCGAGCGGCATCGGCGTCGCGGCGTTCTTCTGCTTCATGTTTTCATGGGTGGAACTGCTGATCGCGCGCACGCTCACCGTCACCAACGCCAAGCCGATCGCAGCGGTGATGACGCGCACGGTTTCAGCGGCGGGGATGGACTGGGGCGTGCTGGCGGCCGCCGGCGTGCTGACGATCATTCCCGGCGCCATCGTGATCTGGTTCGTCCGCAACTATATCGCCAAGGGCTTCGCGCTGGGCCGCGTGTGACGCGGTGTACGTGCGGGCAAATCTTATGTTAACTGGCCTGCAGTCGTACTGCGGCTGAACGATTCAATCCAGACACGCAACGGGAGGGACGCCCGTGAAGACTTATCAGACGGCCGGTATCGCCGGCCTCATCGCGTTTGCATTGTGCGCCACGGCTTCATCGCAGACTTCGGACATCCCCACCACGGTTCGCCCTCCGGCGCCGGTCTATCCCAAGTCGGCGCTGGATCATGGCGTGACCGGATGCTGCCGGATAGTGACGCAGCTCGATGCGGACGGCGCGCCGGTGGATTCCATGGTGTTCTGTACGAACCGCGTCTTTGCATCCGTAGCGCGGAGCGCGATGAACAAGGCCCGGTTCGCGCCCAGGACGCCGGACGGGAAATCGGTGGAGGGGATGCGCCTCGAGATGCCGATGCAGTTCGCGGCGAACGGCAAGCCGGCGCCGTCGTGTCCGTCGGAAGCGACGATCAGCAAGTTCATCGACCTGACGGAGAAGTTCGAGAACAACCCCGGCGATCCGGAAGATGTGATCAATGCGCGCGAAGAGGCGAGCCGGACGTGGTATCTCGACTTCAACGGCAATTGCGCGAGCGAACCGCGACGTCCGTCCGGCAGTCCTGCCGACGTGTCGTCGATGTCGCGTTCGGAGTGGAATGACGCCAACAGCGCTATCGAGGCCTATGCGGACTGGTACAACTGCCGGCAGGGCGTGTTCAACGACCACGTCGCCTACCTCAAGCAGCTGCTCGATGATTCCGCCAGCAACGATCACGCCTCGCCGACGTACTGGATGTTCCGCTCGGTCAACACGCAGGTCGCGCACGAGCGGCCGGAAATCGAGCAGCGCCGGGCCATGCTGACCGCCTACGACAAGGCCCTCAACACCCGGCGCAGCCAGCTGGAGAGCAGTTCCCGAAGGCCGGACAGCTACGCCTCGACCAACCGCTCGCGGCGCAGCCGTGACGATGACGGCCCCTCCGAAGCGGATCGCTTCTTCTACGAGCGGGGCCCCGGCCCGCATCAGGCCTGTCTCGCCAACGCAACGACCTACGCCGAGCAGCAAGCCTGCATGAACAACTGGCTCGGCGTTGACCCGTCAGGCAACTAGCAGAGCGTTGATGCCGGCGAAGGGATGAGCCACACTGATCAAGCCGGTCTGGGGCCGGCTGGAGACTCGCCATGGCCGAAAGTTCCTATGCGCCGCCTGAACTGGACGCCGCCCGCAAGCGCGCGAGCGGCCAGAAGCTGTTCGTGTTCGGCGTCATCGCCGCCGGGATCGGCTGTGTCGGAACCCTGCTCAGCGTCGTCCTGAAGGTCGTCTGGCTCGGCATTCTCGGCGGCCCAATCGGCGCGTTGTCGGGGCTGGCGCTTCTGGCGGGCATCGTCTGCATGGCGATCGGGTTTTTCCAGATCAAATCGGCGCGCCGCGGCGGCCTCTAGCGGATCGGGGTCGCCATGAGCTTTTCCTGGATGGCCTGGACGGTTCCAACCGCGCTGTTCTTCGCCGGCATCGCGCTGCTGCTGGTGCTGATGGGGTGGTGGCAACGGGCCGATCCGAAAAACCCGCCGCGCGTCGGCATTCTCGGCATCGCCACCCAGCGCGGCGACCGCCTCTTCCTCAGCCTGCTTGGCGCCGCTTTCATCCACCTTGCGTGGCTGGGCCTCGCCCCGGCGACGCTGCCTCTGTGGATCGCTTCCCTTGCATCGCTGGTTTACGCGGCCCTCGTTTTCCGGTTTGTTTGAGCGGAAACGGATTCCGGGGTGGCCAACGTAAGCCAGCCCCGATGAGGGAGTGAAACGACATGCGTCTTCAGACGTTGCGCGCGCGCGTGGCCTTGCTGGCCTGCGCCTCGATCCTGGCTTTGGGCGCGACTGCGTGCGGCAACAAGGGGCCGGCGGATCAGCAGACGGCTGGCGCCGGGGCGGGAACGGTGAACCCCAACGCCGACGCCGCCATCAAGACCTTCCTCGACAACGAGATCGCCGGCATGTCGACCCTGTCGCGCGCCGACCAGGAAGCCGAGATGAAGTGGTTCGCCCAGGCGGCGGCGCCCTATCGCGGCATGGAGATCAAGGTCGTCTCGGAAAGCCTGACGACGCACGACTACGAATCGAAGGTGCTGGCCAAGGCCTTCACCGACATCACCGGCATCAAGGTTGCGCACGATGTGATCCAGGAAGGCGATCTGGTCGAGAAGATCCAGACGCAGATGCAGACCAACCAGAACATCTACGACGCCTACGTGAACGACAGCGACCTGATCGGAACGCACTGGCGCTACCAGCAGGTGCGCAACCTGACGGACTGGATGGCCGGGGAGGGCAAGGACGTCACCAGCCCGACGCTCGACATCAACGACTTCATCGGCATCAGCTTCACCACCGGGCCGGACAAGAAGATCTATCAGCTGCCCGACCAGCAGTTCGCGAACCTCTACTGGTTCCGCTACGACTGGTTCACCGATCCGAAGAACAAGGCCGACTTCAAGGCCAAGTACGGCTACGACCTTGGCGTTCCGGTCAACTGGTCGGCCTACGAGGACATCGCGGAATTCTTCACCGGCCGCATGGAGGACGGGAAGAAGGTCTATGGCCACATGGATTACGGCAAGAAGGACCCGTCGCTTGGCTGGCGCTTCACCGACGCGTGGCTGTCGATGGCGGGCGAGGGCGACAAGGGTGAGCCCAACGGCCTGCCGGTCGACGAATGGGGCATACGGGTCAACGAGAAATCCCAGCCGGTCGGCTCCTGCGTGGCGCGCGGCGGGGCGACAAACGGCCCGGCGGCCGTCTATGCGCTTGAGAAATATCTCGAATGGCTGCGGAAATACGCCCCGCCGGCGGCGCAGGGCATGACCTTCTCCGAAGCCGGCCCCGTTCCGGGCCAGGGCGAGGTGGCGCAACAGATCTTCTGGTACACCAACTCGACGGCGTCGCTGGTTGAGCCCGGGCTTCCGGTGGTCAATGCGGACGGCACGCCGAAATGGCGCGTCGCGCCTTCGCCGCACGGCGCCTACTGGCAGGAAGGCCAGAAGCTCGGCTACCAGGACGCCGGGTCATGGACGCTGATGAAATCGACGCCCGTCGACCGCGCCAAGGCGGCCTGGCTCTACGCCCAGTTCGTCACCTCCAAGACGGTCGACCTCAAGAAGTCGCAGGTCGGCCTCACATTCATCCGGCAGTCGACGATCGACGACAAGTCGTTCACCGAGCGCGCGCCGAAGCTGGGCGGCCTGATCGAATTCTACCGCTCGCCCGCGCGCGTGCAGTGGTCGCCGACCGGCACGAACGTTCCGGACTATCCCAAGCTCTCGCAGCTCTGGTGGCAGAACATCAGCGACGCGATCTCGGGCGCCAAGACGCCGCAACAGGCGATGGATTCGCTCTGCGCGGCGCAGGAATCGGTGATGGAGCGCATCGAGAAGTCCGGCGTGCAGGGCGACAAGGGACCGGTGCTCAATCCGCCGGAAGACCCGCAGGTCTGGCTGTCTCGCCCCGGCGCGCCCAAGCCGAAGCTCGCCAACGAAAAGCCGAAAGGCGAGACGGTCGATTACGACACGCTGATCAAGAGCTGGCAGTCGCAATAGGCGTGCGGCCAGCTGCACGGGGACGGGGCGAGGATCGGGAGGAGGATCCGCGATGGGATTTCTGCGTACAGCCGTGGCCGGCGCCTTGCTGGCGCTTGCGCCTTTCATCGCCATGACGGCGTCGGCGCAATCCTCCTCCATTCTCGTCATCGGTCCGCTGGCGCAGACGGCCGAGTCGCACGCCTTCGGCGGCGCGGCCTGGACGCAAAAGCCGGAAGATCTCGGCAAGGGGGGCTATACCGAGCAGGAGTACATCGTCTCGGGCAAGGCCAATGTCTACGACTGGCCGGCGAGCGGCGGCGGCGCGGTGGTGAAGAGCCCGAAGGCGCCTTACACCACGCGCGTTCTCGTCCGGCGGCCGGCGTCGGCGAAGAAATTCTCCGGCCGCATCATCGTCGAGATGCTCAACCCGTCGAACCTGTTCGACCTCAACCTCGCCTGGGCGATCCAGCACGACGAGATCATCCGCTCGGGCGACGCCTGGGTGGGGATCACGGCCAAGCCGGTCGCCGTCCAGACGCTGAAGACCTTCGATCCGCAGCGCTACGCCTCGCTCTCCTGGGCGAACCCCCTGCCGTTGTCCGATCCCGGCAACTGCCAGAAGGTTGCGGCTGACAGCGCGCGCGAAACCGAGAACGGCCTCGTGTGGGACATGTACACCGACGTCGCCCAGTGGCTGCGCTCGCGCGATCCGACCAATCCCTTCCTGTACGACACGGAAGCGGGCAAGCCGCATCCGGTGAAGCGCCTCTACGGCTGGGGCTATTCGCAGACCGGCGGCTTCCTTTTCACCTACATCAACGCCATCCAGCCGCTGGTCTGGGCCAGCACCGGGCGCGCGCCGTTCGACGGCTATATCGTCGCCATGCTGACCGGCCCCTCGCCGATCAATCAGTGCGCCGAACGGCTGCCGGCGGGCGATCCGCGCCGCGAGCTGCGCAACGCCGGCGTGCCGGTGATCCACGTAATGAGCCAGTCGGATTATCTCGGCTGGGCGCCGCTGCGCCGCGAGGACGGAAACACCGCCGGGGACCTTTACCGTCACTACGACATCGCCGGGGCCGGTCACGCGACACCGGACGAGCTGTGGTACGCGGCGAGTTCGGCCGACATCATCAAGGGCGGCCGCACGCCGCCGGCGGTCAATTGCGACCAGGGCCCGCGCAGCCGCTTTCCCAGCTGGGTCGCGTTCAATGCGATCTATCACAACCTGAAGGACTGGGTGGAGCACGGCGTTGCGCCGCCGCCGTCCCAGAACATCGAGGTCGCGGACGGCAAGGGCGTTCTGGATGCGAACGGCAATGTGAAGGGCGGCGTGCGCTCGCCGCTGCTGGATGTGCCGACCAGCGTCTGGATGGGCAATTCCACCGGCCAGTCCTTCTGCCGCATCGCGGGGCATGAAATCCCGTTCGATGAAGCGAAGCTGAAAACGCTCTACAAGAGCCAGGGCGCCTACGAGAAAGCGTACAAGAAAGACGTCGACCGGCTGGTGAAGCAGCGTTTCATCACGAAGGACGACGGCAAGACGCTGAAGAAGCACGCCGGAAACACGAAGGTGCGCTGAAGGCGGCGCTTAGCCGCTTTCGTATCGGGGTCATCTGGAAACCGGCGCGCGATTTTACGGTCGCGCACGTTGCTGACGTCGCGGCGCCGACCGCCGCCTCTGGACAAGCGGCTTCAACAGGCATTGGCTAGGGCAGCGCAAGACAGCGAGGCCGCGATGACTGCTGGAGCTCGACACGCATGACAACGCTCACGATCAACGGCAAGCCGGTGACGGTTGATGCCGAGGACGACACCCCGCTCCTCTGGGTGATCCGCGACGAGGTGGGTCTTACCGGGACGAAGTTCGGCTGCGGCATAGGTTTGTGCGGCGCCTGTACGGTGCATATCGACGGCAAGGCCGCGCGATCGTGCATCACGCCCGTCAGCGCGGCGAAGGGCGTCTCGATCACAACGATCGAGGGGCTCGATCCTGCCGGTGCGCATCCGTTGCAGGCGGCCTGGAAGGAATTGCAGGTGCCGCAATGCGGCTACTGCCAGTCCGGCCAGATCATGCAGGCCGCGTCCCTCTTGAAAGACCACCCCAAACCCACGGACGCAGACATCGACTCCGCAATGTCAGGCAATCTCTGCCGCTGCATGACGTATGGCCGCATCCGCGCCGCGATCAAGCACGCTGCGGCGAGCCCGAGGAGCAAGACATAACATGGTCACGCTTCGCAATCGCAACGACGTCAAATCCGCCCTCAGCCGCCGCAACTTCCTGGTGGTCACGGCCGGCGCCGGCCTTGCCTTCGGTTTCCTTCCGGCCGCGCAGGCGGCCATGGATCCCGCCGCCAAGGGCGGCGTGCCGCCGAAACTGTCCGGTCCGACATTCGATCCGACGATCTGGTACTCGATGGGCGCCGACGGAATGGTCAGCGTCAACATCATCCGCGCGGAAATGGGCCAGCATGTCGGCACGGCGCTGGCGCGCATTCTCGCCGACGAACTGGAAGTGCCCTGGAGCAAGGTGCAGATCGTTCACGTCGACACCGATCCGAAATGGGGCCTCATGGTCACCGGCGGGTCGTGGTCGGTGTGGCAGACGTGGCCGATCTTCAGCCGCGCGGGAGCGGCGGGACGCACGGCCCTGATCGAGGCGGGCGCCAAGCTGCTTGGCGTTCCGGCGTCCAGCTGCAAGGCCCGCAACGGCGCGGTGGTGTCCGGCAAGAAGTCGATCTCCTATGCCGACATCATCAAGCGCGCCAAACCGACGAAGACCTTCACGCCGGAAGAGCTCGACAAGCTGCCGATCAAGCCCGTCGCCCAGCGGCGGCTGGTGGGCAAGCCGGTCAAGGCGCTGGACATTCCGGCCAAGACGAACGGCTCGGCGCTGTTCGGCATCGACGCCAGGGTTCCGGGCATGGTCTATGCCCGCCCGGTGATGCCGCCGACGCGCAACAGTTCGAAGGTCAACTCGGTCGACGACAGCGCGGCGAAAAATGTGAAGGGCTACGTTCGGGCGCTGGTGCTCGACGATCCGTCCGGCACGGTTCCGGGCTGGGTGCTGGCGATCGCGGAAACCTATCCGGCGGCGATCAAGGCGGCGGACCTCATCAAGGTCGACTGGACCTCCGGGCCCGCAGCGAAGGTGTCCGAAAAGGACATCCAGGACCACGCCGCGCAGCTGATCGCGAAGCCCGATGTCGGCGCCATCCTCGATACCGGCGGCGGCGACACGGCGGCGGCGTTCAGCGCGGCCAAGTCGACGCTGGAGCAGACCTATACGACGTCCACCGTGCTTCACTTCCAGATGGAGCCGGTCAACGCGCTCGCGTTCGAAAAGGACGGCGTCTTTGAAATCCACACCGGCAACCAGTGGCAAAGCCTGATCCTGCCCACCCTGGCCAAGGCGCTCGACCGTCCGGAAACAAGCATCGTCCTGCGCACCTACATGCTGGGCGGCGGCTTCGGGCGGCGCCTCAATGGCGATTACGCCGTTCCGGCGGCGCTGGCGTCCAAGGCGCTCGGCAAGCCGGTCAAGCTTGTGCTCACACGCGCCGACGATGCGCACTTCGACAGTGTTCGCTCTCCTTCAGTGCAGACGCTGCGAATGGCGTTCGACGGTTCGGGCAAGGTCACCGGCATGGAGCACCATGCCTGCGCCGGTTGGCCAACGCTGATCCTGGCGCCGGGCTTCATGCCAAAGGGAACCAATGGCGTCGCCTATGACCCGTTCGCCATCTCCGGCGCGGATCACTGGTACACGGTCGGCGCCCAGAAGGTGCGGGCCATCTCCAATGATCTCGCCAACGACACGTTCCGTCCGGGTTGGTTGCGCTCGGTCGGCCCCGGCTGGACCAACTGGGCGCTGGAAAGCTTCATCGACGAGGCTGCCCAACAGCTCAAGATGGATCCCGTGGCGTTCCGGCTGAAGCTGCTCACCGCTGAAGGCCGCAACGCCGGAGGCACCGTTCCCACCGACACGGGCGGCGCGAAGCGCATGGCCGAAGTGGTGCGCCGTGCGGCGAAGGCCGGCGGCTGGGGCGGGAAGATGCCGGCGGATACCGGCCTCGGCCTCGCGACGACCTTCGGCCAGGAACGCGACATGCCGACATGGGTCTCCTGTGTGGCCCGCGTGCATGTCGACCGCGCCACCGGCAAGGTGAAGGTCGAGAAGCTGACGCTGGTGGTCGATTGCGGCGCTGTGGTCGACCCGGACGGCGCCCGCTCGCAGATGGAGGGAGCTTCGCTCTGGGGCGTCAGCATGGCGCTGCACGAGGGCACGGAGTTCGTGAACGGGCAGGTAAAGGACACCAACCTGAATTCCTACACGCCCCTGCGGATGCGCGACGCTCCTGCGCTCGACATTTCGTTTGTCGAAAGCGACCAGCCGCCGGTGGGCCTCGGAGAACCCGCAACCACCGTTGTGGGCCCGGCTATCGGCAATGCGATCTACAACGCGGTCGGCGTCCGCCTGCGGCATATCCCGATCACGCCCGCGGCGGTGAAGGCGGCCTTGCAAGCCTGAAGCGGCGGGCCGCCGCGCCGGCGGGTGTTCAGAAATATCTGGCTGGATTCCGCGTGTTAGGCGGCGCTGGCGGAGAGAGAGGGATTCGAACCCTCGAAGGGGTTGCCCCCTTACGCCCTTAGCAGGGGCGCGCCTTCGACCACTCGGCCATCTCTCCCAGGGCGCCGTTTCAAGCGAAGCGGCAGTCCTAGCGAGATTTGCCGTGGGCGCAAGCCTGAAGGGCGGCGGCGCCGGCCGGAATTGACCTTGCGACGGGCGCGAGTATGGCGCGACGTCATCCGGAGTTTTTGTCCTCCGCGCCTTGAACCCCGGGCCGTCGGGACGCACGATGGGCCTGCCCGGGCCGTGGAACGGCCCTGACGGCAATGCTTCTTTCGTGTCCGCCCGGACCCGCCCGCGGCCCTTCACCCCATGTTGTGAAGGACAAAGACAATGACCGGAGGAAAGGCGGCGACCGCGCGTGCGGTCGCCCTGACTGGACCCTGCGGGTCCGGAAAAACCACCCTGATGGAAGCCATGCTGCACGCCTCTGGCGCGATCACGCGCAAGGGGTCGGTGGCGTCTGGCTCGTCGGTAGGCGATGCGAGCGAGGAGGCGAGGGCGCGGCAGCTTTCGACCGAACTCAATGTCGCCGGCTTCGATTATCTGGGCGATCACTACACGGTTCTGGATTGTCCCGGTTCGGTCGATTTTGCTGCTGAAGCCGACGCCGTGCTGCCCGCGGTCGATCTCGCCATCGTCGTCGCCGAACCCGATCCCGCCCGCGCCATCCTTCTTCAGCCGATCCTGAAGCGGCTGGACGATCTCGGCGTGCCGCACATGATCTTCGTCAACAAGATCGACAAGGCGCGGGGCCGCCTGCGCGACCTGATCGAGGCGCTTCAGCGCTACAGCAGCACCCCGCTGGTGGCGCGGCAGATTCCGATCTGGAAGAGCGACGCCGCCGCCGGCTGCATCGATCTCGCAATGGAGCGCGCCTTTCTCTACCAGTCCGGCAAGCCTTCGCAGCTCATCGAGATTCCCAAGGCCGACGCCGAGCGTGAGGCGGATGCGCGCTTCCACATGCTGGAGCAGGTGGCGGATTTCGACGACCGGCTGCTGGAGCAGCTGATCAGCGACCATGAACCCGACCGCGACCACGTGCTCGCAGACCTTACGGAGGAACTCGGCCAGGCCGTGATTGCGCCGGTCTTCCTCGGTTCGGCGGAAAACGGCTCGGGCGTGCGCCGCCTGCTCAAGGCGCTGCGCCATGAAACGCCGCCGCTTGAGGCCGCGGCGGGTCGCGTGGGCGCCGATGGTCGCTCCGCGTGGGTGCTCAAGACGCGCTATGCCGGGCAAGCGGGCCGGCAGACGCTGGTGCGCGTCATGAGCGGCGAGTTGCGCGACGGTGAAACGCTCACCGCGCCTGACGGTTCGGCGGAACGCATCGCGGGCGTGTTCGACGTGCAGGGCGAAACCCTGTCGAAGCAGGACATCGCGCGCGAGGGCGCGGTGGTGAGCCTTGGCCGGCTGGAAAAAGTGCGGCGCGGCGATCTTCTCGGCGCGGACGGCCAGAAACAGAAGACGCGGCCGACGATGCCATCCCGCCCGTCCGTCTACGCCTTCGCGGTCGAAACCCGCAACCGGCAGGACGACGTGAAGCTGACGGCCGCAATGGCGAAGCTGGTCGATGAAGACCCTTCGCTGGACTTCGGGCCGGACGCGGAGACGCATGAATTCCGTCTCTCGGGACAGGGCGAGATGCACCTCGCCGCCTCGCTGGATCGCCTCAAGCGCAAGTTCGGCGTCAGCATTACCTCCCGGCGGCCTCAGACCGGCTATCGCGAAACCATCCGGGCCTCGGCGACCCAGCGCGGGCGGCACAAGAAGCAGTCCGGCGGCCATGGCCAGTTTGGCGATGTGGTGATCGAGATCCGTCCGGGGTCGCGCGGATCGGGCTTTGCGTTCGACCAGAAGATTCACGGCGGCGTGGTTCCGAAACAGTATTTCGGCGCCATCGAAAATGGCGTGAGGGACGCGCTCGCGCGCGGGCCGCTTGGCTTTGAAGTCGTCGATGTCGAGGCGACCCTGCTCGATGGATCGTTCCACACGGTGGACAGTTCGGAGATCGCGTTCCGCACTGCTGCGCGCATTGCGGCATCCGAGGGGTTGGCGCAGTGCAACCCGGTCCTGCTTGAGCCGGTCTGCGATGTCACCATCCATGCGCCGTCCGATGCGCTCGCCCGCATCACGGCGATGATACCGGTCCGTCGCGGACAGATCCTTGGCTTCGCGCCGCGCGAGGGCTGGACCGGCTGGGAAAGCATCCGCGCCTACATGCCGGGAGACGAGTTGCACGACGCCATCCTGGAAATCCGCTCGGCGACGCAGGGGCTGGGCGAACTGGCCTTCGCATTCGACCACATGGCCGAACTCGCGGGCCGGACCGCGGACCGGGTGGTCGAGGACCACCAGCACGCCATATCGGCCGCCTGACCCGGATCCGGGGGTGCAGCTTGCGGCGACCGGCGGGATTGCCTCGACAAGGCTTCTGCCGGCGCCCTAGGCTGTCTGGAACAACAATGACCGGAATGCGGAGGACACCCATGCGTACGCTTGCCCTTGTGCTTCTTGTTGGCGTCGCCGCCTGTGCCCACGATCCGGCCGCCAGGGCGGCGCCGCCGGCTGCAACGGCCGCCATCAATGCGGCGGTTGCGGATTCCGCGCGGCCCCAGGCGGACAAGGACCTCGATCCGGAACGCAAGCCGGCCGAAATGCTGGCTTTCGCCGACGTGAAGCCCGGCGAAAAGATCGGCGAGCTGATCCCCGGCGGCGGCTATTTCAGTCGCATCTTCTCCAAGGCCGTGGGCCCGACCGGCAAGGTCTACGCCATCTCGTCCGAAAAACAGCTCGGCCGCTTCAAGGCGATCTCCGACGACAAGGCGAATTATCCGAATGTCGGGGTTATCGATGTGAACGGGGACAAGTTCACCTCGCCCGAGCCGCTGGACATGATCTGGACCAGCCAGAACTACCACGACCTGAAGAACATCCCGGCGCCATTCGATATCAACGCCTATAACGCCAGCGTCTATCGCGCGCTGAAGCCGGGCGGCCTTTACATCGTGCTGGATCATGCCGCCAAGGAAGATGCGCCGGCCGACGTCACCGGCACCTTGCACCGCATCCAGCAGAGCGTGGTGAAGAAGGAGGTGCTCGCCGCCGGCTTCGAATATGTCGGCGAGAGCAACGCCGTGCGCAATCCGGACGATCCGCGTGACCAGAAGGTGTTCGATCCGTCGATCCGCCACAAGACGGATCAGTTCGTGATGAAATTCCGCAAGCCGAAATAGGCGGCTCGGCCGCCGTCAGGTCTCGGCTTCCAGCGACAGGGTCAGCGTGCCTGTTACCTGAACGCCGGGTCCGGCGCTGAGGTCGAACGCGTATTGCGCGCCAAGGCCGGTCGAAGCGAGGCGCGTGGCGCGGATCTCCATTGTGCTGTCGCCCTGGTCCAGCCGGTCCGCCGTCCATGCGACGCCCGAGGCGACGACCAGGAAGCCGCGCCGGGGCGGACCGCCGCGCGACAGCGCCGCATGAACCGCCATGGCCTGGGCGGCGTACTCGATCGCCGCAGAGGCGGGCAGGGCGCCGTTCACCCGCAGCGGATTGTCCGGCGACAGATGGGTGCGGGTGGTGCAGACCACCTCCTCGCCGGCCGCCGACACGACCTGATCGATCAGTCGCATGGCGCCTGAATGTGGGATCAGGGCCGCCACGCCGTCCGGGCCGATGGGCAGGGCGTCGATAGAAGGGTCGCTCGGTGTCATGACGTTCCGATACAACAGACGTGCGCCCTTGCCACCAGCGCCCGCCGCGCGGCATCAACAGCCATGCCCGAATCATTTCGAATCAGTGCGGATCATCCGGCCATGCCGGGCCACTTCCCCGGACGTCCGGTGGTGCCTGGCGCGGTTATCCTGCAGTGTGTCCTCGATGCCGCAGCCGCGGCGAATCCCGACAGCGCCATCGGCGGCGTCAGGCGGGTAAAATTCCTGCGCGTGCTGTCGCCGGAAGAGGCGTTTTCAATCGAATTCGAGCCGCCGGGGGCTTCCGGCCTGAAGTTTCGCGTGCGATCAGCGGACGCGCCGGTCGCCGACGGTCAGCTGATGTTCAGGCGCGGCGACGGAAGCTAGACTTGCATGTGGGACAGGCGTTGGGGACAGCCGTCCGGACTGCGCCAAGGCGTCCCATGGCGGCGGGTTGACACCTAGGGTGGGTAGCGACAATGGACGTGTTCAAACGGGGCGGGTTGGAGATCGCACTTCGATGAAAAAGGTGCTGATCATCCACTATTCCCAGACGGGACAGCTGACCGACATCCTGAAGTCGATCGCCGGGCCGCTGGAGAAAAATCCCGAAATTTCCGTGACGTTCGCCAACATCGCGCCGAAGACGCCGTTTCCGTTCCCGTGGGGGTTCTGGCGGTTCTTCAACACCTTCCCGGAAACCGTCTACGAGGATGCCGGCCCTGTGGATATCGTCGGGGCTGATCCCGCCGGCGATTACGATCTGGTGATCCTGGGCTACACGGTCTGGTTCCTGTCGCCTTCGCTGCCCACCACGGCGTTCCTCAACACCGCCGAGGGTCAGGCGCTGCTCAAGGGCAAGCAGGTGATCACGGTGATCGGCTGCCGCAACATGTGGCTGCAGGCGCAGGAGCGTATGAAACAGCGCCTCGCCGATATCGGTGCGCGGCTGACGGACAATGTGGTTCTGATCGACAGCGTGCATTCGGCCGCCTCGTTCTATTCGACGCCGATGTGGATGGTGTTCGGCAACAAGGGCCCGTATTTCGGCGGCAAGATTCCCGAAGCCGGCATCTCGAAGGACGACATCGCGCGCGCCTCGCGGTTCGGCGAGGCCATCGCCGCCCAGTTGCCGGATCGCCCGGCGCAATCCACCGCGCCGATGCTGGCGGGGCTGGGCGCGGTCAAGATCAACGACAAGCTGATCGCCTCGGAAAAGGTCGCCAAGCGCAGCTTCATGCTGTGGGGCAAGCTGCTTCGCGCCATCGGCAAGCCGTCCAATCCGATCCGGGTGGCGGTGATCGGGCTCTACTTCCTGTTCCTGCTGACCCTCATCCTCACGGTTGTTCCGCTGCTGGCGATCATCAAGAAGCTGATCGAGCCGCTGACGCGCGCCAAGATCGCCGCCGAGCATGCCTATTTCGCCGCGCCATCGGGGGAATCGCGCGCCCAGCTGGACCAGGGTGCATGACCAGGCACGCATACATTACCCAGACCGCCGCCTTTCTGCCCAACGCGCCTGTTGGCAATGAGGACATGGAACGCGTCATCGGCCAGTCCGGCGATCGGCCCTCGCGCGCGCGCCGCATGGTGCTGCGCTCGAACGGAATCGTATCGCGTCACTACGCCATCGACCCGGACACGCTGAAGCCCAGCCATTCCAACGCGCAGATGACGGCCGAGGCTGTGCGCGCGCTGGGTGCGGACCTGGATGCGGTCGGCTGCATGGCCTGCGGCACGTCCACGCCGGACCAGCTGATGCCCAACCACGCCGTGATGACGCAGGGCGAACTGAAGATGCACGCGGCGGAAGTCATCGCCACCAGCGGCATCTGCCTCTCGGGCGCGACCGCCATGAAATACGCCTGGATGGCGGTGACCAGCGGCCAGCACGACGCGGCAGTCGCCACCGGATCGGATCTCGCAACCGCACTGACCCAGGCCAACAATTTCAGCGCCGAGTCCGACGACAAGATCGACGCCCTGGCGAAGCGCCCCGAGATCGCCTTTGAAAAAGACTTCCTGCGCTGGATGCTTTCGGACGGCGCCGGCGCCGTGCTGCTGGAAGCAGAGCCGCGCAAGGACGCGCTCAACCTTCGCGTCGACTGGATAGACATCGCCAGCCACGCCGGCGACATGGAAACCTGCATGTATGCCGGCGCTGTCAAGAACGACGACGGCACGGTCACCTCGTGGACCCGCATGGACCGCGATGAACGCGACCGCCAGTCCGCTCTCGCCATCAAGCAGGACGTCAAACTGCTGAACGAGGAAGTGATCCGCTACACGCTGGAGAAAACGCTGCAGCCGATCGTTGTGAAGCGTGGTCTCAAGGTCGAGGACATCGACCACTTCCTGCCGCACTATTCCTCGAACTTCTTCCGCGACCGCGTGAAGGCCGGGCTCGACAATGTCGGCTTCCCGATCCCGCAGGACCGCTGGTTCTCCAACCTCAACCAGCGCGGCAACACCGGCGCGGCCTCGATCTACATCATGATCGACGAACTGATCCGCTCGGGCCGGGTGGAGCGCGGCCAGCGCCTGCTGTGCTGGGTGCCGGAAAGCGGCCGCTTCAGCGCCGGCTTCATTCACCTTACGGCAGTCTAGGCGTTAGCTGCGCCCGTCAGCGCGGTTATCACAAACGATCACGAGGATATTCGCGATCGCTCGTTGCCTGAGCCGCCAACGCTTGGCATGGGGTTTGGGCCCGATGCAGTCCCAGGGCGTCAGGCGAGAAAGCTTCCCCATGCGGCTTCCGAAATTTACGCGCGCCGCAGCCTGTGGGCTTTCTGCGATCGTCCTTGCCGCTGTTGCAGCTTCCAGCGCCGCCGCGCAATCGGCCGGCCAGCCGGTGATTCCCAGAAGCGCCGACGGACATCCGGACCTTCAGGGAATCTGGTCCAGCCAGTGGCTGACGCCGGTTGAGCGGCCCGCGAGCGTCAAGGCGCTGGTCCTCGACGAGGCGCAGGCCAGAAAGCTCACGTCTGAAATCCTGACGCGCGCGGACGAGGGCAATCCGCTCGATCCGGAACTCTCGAACCCGGACGCGAAATCCCTCGCGATCGTTCGCGGTCAGTATCGCAGCTCGCAGATCATCGATCCGCCCGACGGCAAGCTTCCGCTCAACGACGCCGGACGCGCTGCGATGCGCGGCTATATCGGCGGCCTCGACGGGCCCGAACAACGCATGACCACGGAGCGCTGCATTGGCGGCGTCGGCTGGGCCCCGTTGCAGATCCGCAGCGCGAACATGCTCCACCGCATTGTTCAGACGCCGAACTATGTGGTGCTCCATACGGAAGCCTATGACGATCTGCGGATCATCCCGGTGGGCGTCCCCCACATGCCGCGCGCCGTCAGTCCGCCCGGCGGCGATTCAACCGCCCGCTGGGACGGCGACGTGCTCGAGGTCGAAACCCGGAATTTCGCGCCGGACCTCTCCACCCACGGGATCGTAACCGTGCTGAGTCCCAAGGCGGTCATTGTCGAGCGCTTCGAACTCGTCAGCCCTGACGAGTTGATCTACCGCTACACGGTCAACGATCCCGAATACTATTCATCGCCCTGGACGGCCGAGTATTCGTTGGCCCGCACCAGGGACCAGATGTACGAATACGCCTGCCACGAAGGCAATTATTCACTGCGCGGCATGCTCTGGGGCGCGCGCCGCCAGCAGCGCGAGGCAGGCGGCGGCAAGTAGCCGGATCCCGGGCCGAAGTCTGATCCCGGCGGCTGCCGGTGGATGACGGCGGCGAGTGGCCCCGCTAGTCTCTGCGTCATCGAATCTTGGACAGGCGCTGTGAAGAAAGAAGACGTTCCCCAGGACAAGGCGGCCGCGCTCGGCGGACAGCGCAAGCTGCTCTATGCGGTCGACGACAAGGGCGAGTACACCGGCGTCGCCTCGGTGGGCTGGGAGCCGGAGGACTACGCCACCACCACCGCCGTGAAAGAGATCGACCGCCTGCGCGACGATGCGCTGGCGCGCGCCCGCAAGGGGACAACCGCGCCGCTGGAATATCACATGTACGCCCGCCGCATGGAGCCCGCGACCCTGTCGCAGACCACCGGCTGGCCAGAATGGCGCGTGCGCCGGCATTTTCGTCCGGGGGTGTTTGCAAAGCTTCCGGCGAGGATGATCGCGCGCTATGTCGACGCGCTCGGCCTCACCGCCGAGGAGTTGCATGGGCTGCCGCCGGAATGATTGAGTTTCAGCACCGCCAGTCGGCGCATTGCGAGACGGGCGTCGTCTCCAACCTGCTGACCCACAACGGCCTCGCGATGAGCGAGCCGATGGCGTTCGGCCTCTCGTCCTCGATGACCTTCGCCTACATCCCGATGGTGAAGATGGCCGGCATGCCGCTGATCGGATACCGCCACCTTCCGGGCAGCGTCATCTCGGGCGTGGCTAAGCGCCTGAAAATGAAATGGGACAAGCGGACCTTTTCCAGTCCCGATGACGGCATGAAGGCGCTCGACGCCCATCTGGAATCGGGCAGGGCGGTCGGCATGCAGACCAGCGTTTACTGGCTGCCCTATTTCCCGCCGGACATGCGCTTCCATTTCAACGCCCACAATCTCGTCGCCTATGGCCGCGAGGGCGATGATTATCTGGTCAGCGATCCGGTATTCGAACAGCCCAACCGGTGCGACGCCGCATCGATGCGCAAGGCGCGCTTCGCCAAGGGCGCGATGGCCGCGAAGGGCATGCTCTACTACCCGGTCGATACGCCGAGCGAGATCGATTACGCGGAGGCGGTGCCCACAGCCATCCGCTGGAACCGCAAGACGATGACCAAGGCGCCGATCCCCATCGTCGGCATTCGGGGCATTCGCTATCTCGGCCGCAAGATCAGCCGGCTGGGCAAGGGCGCCGAGCGCGAGAAATATCTGCCGCTCTATCTCGGTCACATCGTCCGCATGCAGGAAGAGATCGGCACGGGCGGCGCGGGTTTCCGCTTCATCTATGCGGCGTTCCTGCAGGAGTCCGCCGCGAAGCTGAACAATCCGCTGCTCAAGGACGCCGCCGTGAAGCTTACGGACGCGGGCGATGAATGGCGCCGGTTCGCGCTGCAGGCCACCAAGATGTGCCGCGGCCGCATGAAGATGGACACCGACGTCCTCGAAGGCCAGCTCAACAAGATCGCCGACCAGGAGCGCGACTTCTGGAAAATGCTGGTCGAGGTCTAGAACCGCACGGCGAACGCTGCGAACCGCCCCTCGGCGTCCCGGTTCACATGCAGCAATGTGGTGACGCCCTCCGGCCGTTGCGCGAGGAAGGCGGAAACTGCGGCTCCGCTCTGGCTGTCGTAGTACGCGCGGCCGTCGCGATAATCGAATGTCGGTGTCACGCCGGCTCTCGCGGCGATCGCGGCAGTTTCAGTCGCATCGCCGAACTGCCCGACGGATAGCGCCGTCCCGGCGCCCCGCGCGTGCCTGGCGATCCATGTTTCCAGCGCCGCGCCGTCGGCCAGCACCTCCACGGATGTCAGTTTCGCGCCTTCGTCCGCCGCGTCGCCAGCCTCGAGCCACAGCCAGTGCGAGCCTTCGGCAACGGGCGTTCCCTCCGCCAGCCTCAGACGCTTGCGATGCACGTCCAGCGGCGCCAGCACGATGTCCGTCGACCCTACAAGCGCCGATGTGGAAACGCCTGCCTCCATGTCCAGCATGGCAAGCTGCAGCGCAGACTCGAAGCTGAAATACCGGTTGCACACGAACGCCGACCGTCCGCGCAGCCCAAACTGCTTGGCGATGTAGAAGCACGCCGAATTGCTGACCGTGTTGATGAAGCTCAGCGGCCGTGGCGCCTGTCCATCGCGAAAGAGCTGCTCCATCACATCCGCCGTCACCTCCATGTCGCCGCGGCCGGAGGTGAGGTAGACGCCGGTTGTGGCCGGCAGCTGGCGCTGACCCACACAGCGCGCCGCGCCGATCAGGGCGAGTTGCACAAAGCGTCCGACGCGGCGCACCTGCGCGCCCAGCGTCTGCTTCACCAGCGGCCCGAGTTCCGGGAGCGCCTCGTCTGCCTGAGCGTAATAATCGCCCGCGGCGCGGATGAAGATGGCGCGCTCAGCCATTCGACATCACCAGCGCGGTGTTGTTGCCGCCAAAGCCAAAGTAGTTGAGCAGGAAGTCGCCGCGTCCAACCGGCGTCGGGCCCTGCGTCAGCGATACGCCCAGATCCGACGGATCGGCGCCGACGCCCGGCGTTCCCGGAACAAAGCCGGCGCTGGCGGCGCCCAGCAGCATCACCAGCTCTGCAAGGCCGCAGGCGCCGAAAGCGTGTCCGATGAACGGCTTCAGCGCGCACAGCGGCGGCAACCCGTCGCCGAACACCTGCCGAAGCCCAGCCGCCTCGGCCTCATCGTTCAGCAGGCTTGCTGTGCCGTGGGATTTTACGGCTGCGACATCGCCCGGCGCCACACCGGCGGCGCCCAGCGCCTCGCGCATCACCGCTGCGACCGTTGATCCATCCGGGTTGGCGGCCGAAATGCCGTGCGTGTCGCAGAGATTGGCGGAGCCCGTCAGGCGGAAGGCGCCTTCCCGTCTTTCAGGTCCAACCACCACGGCGGCGCAGGCCTCGCCCAGAACGATACCGCGCCTGTTTTTGTCGAAGGGCCGCATTCCGTCCGGCGCCAGCAGGTCCAGGCTGCGAAAGCCGAGCGCCGTGGTGCGGTTGAACAGTTCCGTGCCGAGGATCAGCGCATGGCTGGCCCGCCTCGTGCGCACCAGCATGTCGCCATAGACCAGCGCATTGGCGCTGGCGGTGCAGGCCGTGTTGATGGTGAGGTCCATGCCGCCCACGCCCAGCCGTTTCGCCAGCACGCGCCCCATCTCGCCCATGCTGGAATTCGACATCAGCGGATATGCCTCGCCGCCCGATGCAAGATCGCGCGCGTAGGCTGCTTCGGTCATCGAAATGTCCAGCGAAGACGTGCCGAGCAGCAGCGCGGTAGTCTTCAACTCGTCGGGACCAAGCTCCGCTTCTGCGATCGCCTCGCGTGCCGCGCCTTCGACAAGGCGATAGAGGCGGTTTTCGGGATCTTCCTCGACCGCGCCGGCCATGCCGAGACTCGGCACGACTTCAACGCCTGCGCCAAGCGGTACGTCCAGCATGCGCGGCGCGGATGGCGGACGGCGCAGCACCTCCACCGTCGCAGCGACGCTATCTCCCAGCGCGCTGCGAATCCCCGCCCCGACAAGCCAGGCGTCTGTCATGCGGCGGCGGTTCTCGCATCAATGATGAAGTCGGCGAGCGCGGCGGTGGAGGCGAAGGCCCGGCGCGCATCCGGCCCGCCCTCGATCCGCACGCCGTAGCGCTCCTTCACGGCGAGGCTGATCTGCAGGGCGTCGAGGCTGTCGAGCTCCAGCCCGTCGGCGATCAGCGCCATGTCATCCGGAATGCTGTCCGCGTCGCGGTCGAGGTCGCATTCCGCAAGGATCATCTCCTTGAGGCCGGCGATCAGCGTTTCGCGGTTGGGTAGAGCAGTCATGCCTGGCTATTCCTGACGCCTGTGGAGGCCGAGTGCGATGACGATCGCCACCGTGCCCAGCGCCCCCAGTTTCAACACTTCGGGGACTATATCGCGAACCCCGCCGCCATGCAGCAGGAGTTCGAGGAATCCGTCGAGTCCCCATGCCATCGGGGAATAGCCCGACAGGGCGCGCATCGCCTCGGGCATGACGAAGCGCGGCACCATGATTCCCCCGAAGGCGCCGAGGATAATATTTCCCAGCGCGCTCATCATGCTGGCCTGCTCGCTGGTTCGCGCAATGGCGGCGATCAGCAGCGCCAGGCCAAGCGCCGCGAAGCTCACCGAGACGCCCATCAGCACCAGCGCCACCGGATCGCCGCGAAGCTGCAGCGCTTCCCCGCCCAGCAGCGGCACAATGAAAATGCCGACGCAGAACATCAGCACCACCTGCACCTGGTTCACCCCGTAATAGGGCAGCAGCTTGCCGAAGATCTGGCTGGAGGACGCAAGGTTGGTGGTGCGCAGGCGCCTCTGCGTGCCGAGGTCGCGCTCGCGGATGAAGGTCTGGGCGAAGGGTATGGCGACGAAGAAGATCGAGAACACCAGCCACGCAGGAACGTTCTGCTGCACGGCGCTGGGCGATGCGCCGCTCTTTGCGGCGTCGTAGGTGTAGGTCACGGTCACCGGGTCCACATCGGCCTTCGGCTCGGGCGCTGGCTCTCCATCGGCCCGCGGCGGGGCGAAGCGCGACAGCGCCGTGTCCACGCGCTGGCGTCCCATCGCATTGCGCAGCGCGGCGAGAAAGATCAGCTCGCTGCGCTTTTCCGCATCCGGCGCCACGAGCACCTCGACGCCCGGAGGCGCCGTCTCCGGCGTTGATGCGCGTAACGCGGCCGGCGTCGCGGACTTCGCCAGCTGCTCGCCATACCCTTTTGGGATGATCACGCCGAAGGTCTGGTCGCCCGCCTTCACCGTCGCCATCATGTCGTCGCGTGACCGGTTCGCGCCGGTCGTCCAGCCGAACGCCTTCACCGTTTCAAGCCGCGCCGTCAGGTCGCGCGAGGCGTCGCTCTGGTCGAAATCCGACAGCTCGACCTTGATCGCCGTCGCCGGGCGCGGCGCGCCCGAGCGCGCGGCGAACACATCCTGCAGCGCCAGCGACATCACCAGGATGAAGATTGTCGGCATGAGAAAGAGCAGGGCGAGCGCGTGCGTGTCGCGCATCAGCAGCCGCGTTTCCTTGACGACAGACGCGATGAACCCGGACCGCTTCACGCCGCCTCACCATCGTCCGCGTTGTCGCTGATCAGGTCGATATAGACCTTCTCCAGCCGGCTCTCGCCATAGCGCACCTGTGCGGCCTCAAGGCCCAGTGCGCCCAGCGTCTCCAACCATTCGCCCATCTTCAGGGTCGACCCGGCCGGCGCATCGAAGCGCCGGTCATCGCTCCATTGCGCGCCCATCGCGAAGAGTTTCTCGCGTTCGCCCGCATCCGGCGCCCGGGCGAGCCGGATGTGAACATGGCCGGGATCGCCCGCCTGCTGGTAGTCGGCGATCGGTCCGCGCGAAACGATCCTGCCATTGTTGACGATGCAGATCTCGTCGCACAGCGCCTCGACCTCTTCCATGTAGTGCGAGGTGTAGACGATGGTGGTTCCGGTGCGCCGGATGGCGGCTACGGCGTCCGTGATGGTGCGCCGCGAGCGCGCATCGATGCCGACGGTTGGCTCGTCGAGATAAAGCACGGCAGGCTTGTTCAGCAGCGCGATGGCGAGGTTGAGCCGGCGCTTCAATCCGCCTGAATAGGCTTCCGCGCGCTTGTTCATGTGATCGCCCAGCTGGCAGATTTCGACGGCCTCGGCCATGCGGTCTTTCCAGCTTGCCTTGTCGAGGGCGTAGGCTCCGGCGAAGAAGTCGAGATTCTCGAAACCGGTGAGCGCCGGATAGAAGGCGAAGTCCTGAGGCGCCAGCCCGCTGAGGGCGCGCACCTGCGCCAGGCTGGTGCGGGCCGAGTGTCCCATCACGGTAATCTCGCCCTGCCTGGGGCGCCTGATTCCGGACAACAGGGAAAACAGCGTGCTCTTTCCGGCGCCGTTGGGGCCGAGGAGGCCGAAGCACGACCCCTTGCGAACGGTGAAGCTGATGTCCGACAGGGCCGGGCGGCTGGCCCGGGGATAACGCCATGTCAGGTGCGAAACCTCGATGGCCGGGGCGGTTTTCCCGCCGGTTTCCGCCGGTTCCGTCATGTCGCGGCCGCTTGGCCTCCCTCCCGCCGTTTCTGCGATTTCTGCAGGTTGGCCTCCGCGTACACGGTTTGCATGGGGACCTCAATCTGGCGGCCCGCCCGGGGAAAGGCGTCGTCTTCAGCGGGTGTTCATCACCTTCGTGGCAGGCTGGACGAGCTGAGGGGCCTACGGGATTGTCATCATGCGCAAGCTGCTGCCAGTCATCCTGACCTTCCTGGCCCTGGCGGGGTGCGCCACGGCGACCCGGGCCCCCGTGGTATATGGCGCCTCAAGCGCCACTGCAGCACCGGACGCCGCCACTGTGGCGCGCTACGACGCGGCGCCGCGCGCGACGGTCTTCGGCGATCTCTTCCTCTGTTCAGGGTCGACCGTCTCGAATTCCGGGCCGGTCGGCGACCGCGGCGAGTCGCTGGTCTATACACCTTACATCATTGCTCCCTCGGGCGTGCTGTTGCGCGCGCCTGTCGAGGGCGGCTGCCTGTCCTCCGGTTATGGCGTTCGCGGCGCGGCGACCGGCGGCGGCCGCTGGCACACCGGCATCGACATCGCCAACCCTGGGGGCGGCTTCGTCTTCGCCGCGGGCGATGGGCGCGTCGCCGCGACCGGATGGCGTGGCGACTATGGCCTCACGCTCGAACTCGATCATGGCGCGGGCGTGCACACGCTCTATGCCCACCTGTCGCAAATCGATCCAAGATTGCGGCCCGGCGTCAGCGTCGCTTCGGGAACCGCCATCGCCCGCATGGGCGCCACAGGCAACGCCACAGGCGTTCATCTCCACTACGAAGTCATCGTCGACGGCGAAAAGGTGAACCCGCTGTCCTTCGGCGCCCGCCAACAGGAAACTCCGGAGACCGCGGCGCTGACGCGATAGGGCGGCGCTCCCAATGGCGCAGTGGGCGCTCAAACGGTCATCACGTGATGACGCTGAAGGTGTCAGTATCTCGCCGATTGCCGACATTCGCTAGGCAGCGAGCAGCGCCGCCTACCGAGCCCATCCATGCATATCGGTCGTGACCGCGCCGCTAAGTAGGAAGCGGGGTGCTGACCCGTTGTTCGGAGCGGCGACGTGCAACGTCAACGGGTGCAAAAGCATGACATCCCCAGCCGCACCTCTGTTTTCCACCACCTGTAGCGGGATGTCGTCCACCACTTCGACCCGATTCATGAACCGCTCAATTCTGGCTTGGCTATCACCCTCGGTGTGCAGGTCGCGGATATAGGGATGCGACTGCAATGAAAGGCGCATGTCAGCGCTGCGAGCGCCGGATGGCTGCGGATGATCCTTGAACCAATTGTGGATCAGCCGATGTGAGCCAGACAGGATTTGGCTCGCGCCACTGCGAGGCGCGACATCCCCAAAAGGAGCGTGGACCTGCACGCCCTTTGGCGGCGACAGCTGGCTCGTGTAGTTGGCATCGATGTGCCAGCCGTTTGCCGGAATCCCCCACGCCTCCTTGCTCGGGAACGCCACAAAAATGGCGCCCCACCTTTTCGGCTTCTCATACGTCGCGACCTCCAAAACGGCGTCGACGGCCGCGAGCAGCCGTGCGCTCCCAACGGCATTGAAGGCAGGATGGTCTTTCAGTTTTTGAAGCTTCGTCGGTCTTTCGATGGTCCAGGTCTTCGGCGCCTCTCGCCTTAGGCCCGCTTCAGCAAGGCCGTCCCAGACGACGTCCCGCATCGCCGAGGCCTCGGCTTTGCTGAATACCTCGGACACCCGCATCCAGCCGTGAACGCGGAAATGCTCGATTGTCCCGTCAGATGGTGAGATGAGAGATTTCGAATTGGGGCCCATGAAGTCCGCCCTGAATTAGCGGCGCCCCGCAGCAGATCATCCGCATCGGCAGAAGGCCGAGGCGTCCGATCCACCGCAGGGCGGTACCCCACGGCTCACCGCGAGGCGCGGTGAACGATGTCCTCAGATTGCCATAGCTCGCGTCGGCACTCAACCGAAGCGGAGCGCGCGTCTCCTTGGTCGCGAATGACTGCGATGGGCCAGACCGCGCCCTTCCCCAGGCTTTCCGTAAGCGGCCGAACCTCGCCGATGGCGGACATAATCTTGCTGCTCCGGCCCAGTGATCGTTGGAACGTTTGCAACGGGCGGCAACGCGCCATGCGTGGTCTGGAAGCCTCAAAGCTGAAGCTGCAGTGCGCCGATCCTTTGGGGGTCCGCGATCAGGCTTATCTCCACGATCCGGTCACCTTCGACAACGATATCGATCACCATTCTCGCTGTCCCCCCAGGTGCGATCACCAGTCCCGCATCGCCCTCGACCAAAGCCAACTGAGCCATCCTGAGCCGGCCCTGGAACCGTTTGGCCACCTCGGGCCGACCGTGAATTTCTGGCGCAAGTTCGGGGGTATCCGCCAATCGGGCCGCACTGGCCGCGACGGCGAATGCGTCGGCCTTCAGCACAACGGCTGGATCAAGGACAGCGAGAAGGGCTGAGAAATCGCCTTCGCGTGAAGCAGCCAGGAAAGCGGTGACGACCTCGCGCTGCCGCTCGCGGTCCGCATCCGCACTGGCTGGCGCACCCTGCACCCGCCGCCGGGCCCGGCTCGCCAACTGTCGGGCGGCTATTGGAGAGCGGTTCACGATCGGGGCGATGTCGTCGAACGAGAGGCTGAAAATGTCGTGCAGCACGAACGCGACACGCTCGGCCGGCGACAATGTCTGCAGCACCACAAGCATCGCGAGGCCAACCGAGTCCGCAACCTCCAGGTCGCGCGAGACATGATCGCCGACCGCCATCGCATCTGCGGCCGCGATCGGTTCCTCTCGACGGGACTTGCGGTTGCGTAGAATGTCCAGACAGACGCGTGCGACGACCGTCGTCATCCAGGCGCGAAAGTTCTCGACTGCGGACGCGTCGGCCGGCGCGAGATGTAGCCAGGCTTCCTGAACAGCGTCCTCGGCTTCACTTTGCGAGCCGAGCATCCGATAGGCCACGGCCAGCAAGTGTCCGCGGTCCGCTGCGAAACGCTCGGCCAGGAACATCTTTCCGCCCATCGGTCACATTCCTTCCATTTGATCCGTCTTATGTAAGACGAACGAGCCCCAGACGATGTGACGACGCCCAGCGTCCGAAGCCGGCCCAGACCGTTCCCATCGACTAGGGCGCTCGCGTCCAACAAGAGAAGGCCGGACCACGGTCAGGACGAGGACTAGACCAGACATGATGCGCGTTTCCTCCCTTTTTCCTTCTGGCTGCGGCTCTAGCGCTCTCCTCCCCGGCGCTCGCCACGATCTCGATCCGAGACGCATGCAAGAACGCCAATGACAGGTCTAACGGACCGGCCCGGGGCCAGGTCCAGAAAGCAGAGGTATGAACCATGAGAGGCGGCAATTTGAGTGAGTGGGACCGGCGAAGGCTCGCTACCGGTATCGGCGTTGCAGTTCTGGCGGTGCAATGCTTGCCTGCTTTTGCGCAAACCTCCGGATCTCCGAGCGAGAAAAGCCCTGCCGCAGAGAACCTGCTGATCCATTCGAGCCCGGGTTTCGGCGGCCACACGCATAACCTCTTGATCCCCTACTCGGTTCTCGATGAGCCGCCCCTACAGGGTATAAGGCTGGAGTCCACTACGAGCCTGTTTCACACCCACTCTGTGGCGCTAACCAGAGAGCAGCTTGTCAAAGTGCGCCACGGAGAAGTTGTCGCCGTCAAGGCAAGTAGCCACACGTTCTCGATCGCACTAACCGACCCCCGCTCGCCGCACGAGCATCGGGTTTCCGGGTAACGCCTGAAACCGACCCGACTTGATATTGCCGACTACAGACATTGACCCGTCTGGCGATTTACGTCGCCCGAATTAGATCGCCATTTCTTCAGCAAGTGCATGTTTGACGCTTTCTCTGCTGAGCATGCGTTCGCGGTGTTCCGCTACGCGTGGAACGAGCGAAGGATCAACACCATCGGCTTCGAGCCACTGCGCAAGCGTGAACAGGTAGGGATCCGCGATGGTGTAGGCGTCACCCATTACCCATGGTCCTCGCAGTATGTGGCGATCGATCAATTCGAAACAGGCGCCGACCGACTCCGGAACTTTCTTTTGCATGGCGGTGATTGCGCCTGCATCGTCGGCCCAGCGATAGCCGCGCATTCTGTGTGCGTGAGCCACGTGGACGGTCGAACAGAGGTAGCTGTTGAACGCTTGAATTTCGGCAAACCTGAAGGGATCGTCGAACGGAGTAAGGGCCGCTTCAGGATAGCTATGGGCAACAAACGCAAGCATCGCCGGCGTCTCGGTGAGGACGCCACGCGGAGTAAGCAGAGCTGGCACCCGAGCCTTTGGGTTGATTCTCAGGAACTCTGGCGACCGCTGTTCCGTCTTGCTGAAATCAATACGGCGGAGCGCATATGCTGCCCGCGCATCCACAAGCGCGATGTGCGTCGCTAGAGAACAAGTGTGCGGCGTGTAGAAGAGTTGAAACATGTGGCGTCCCCTCAATGGGCTCCGTCGTATACCACCTGTCAGCGGCTGAAAAAGGCCGTGCTCTACCCACTCGACGCTCTTCCGGTCTAGACGAAGAGCGGTGAACGACCGCAATGGGCCGAGGCTGTGTGAAAACGCCGGCACGACGCAAAGCTGCGAAATGAAATTGCGCGCGCAAAGTCTAGTTGAACGAAGCCATTCGCACGTAAGTATTGATGGCGCGGTCGGCGCCAGTTCCGACCTCTCAAAATCGGCGCTGGAGCGTTTTCACACAGCCTCGGCCAAATCCGGCCTTCGAGTCCAGCTGTTACGAATGACTGGGTCCAGCCTGCGCGGACATCCAGGGTCTATCCTCCCCACACTCCCGGAAATCTCCCGCCGCCATCGGCGACATGAAGAAAGTAATCCGACCGGCTTGCCGCGCGCCTACCTTTCCGGGGTCGCGCCTCACGATGGGCGGTCCGGACCGGCCAGGCCGGAGGCGCGATACGGCGGGCGTTTCAAGGCGCGCAGGGGCAACGCACCTGCAAGCCAAGGACGGCGTCCAGACCAAGGGACATCCGCGTCATGCGGGAGTGGAAGGCTCCACTAAGCGCGGCTGGGGTAGAGGTATTGGCCCCGTAAGCCAGGCGATGCAGCCAAGGCTGCAGGACGCTGCGGGTCCCGCGTTCGCGAAATCGCCGTGCGGGGCGTGGCTTTGGCCCGCCCATTCATTCGCCGGACGACTCGACCGGCACACGGACTGAAGCTGCGCCCCGCGCCTTTCATCTCGTGACGCGCCCACCCCATCCCTCCAGGCGCACACGCGTCGTGGAGCTTTCGGTGCTTGCGGGGTCTGGCGGCCAGAGACTGTCGTCAGACGCCCAGCCGTTCCTTCAGGTGATCGCCAACCCGCCAGGCGTTGGCGACAATCGTCAGCGTCGGGTTCACCGCCGCTGAAGAGCAGAAGACGCTGGCGTCGGTGATGTAGAGATTGTCGAGCTCGTGCGCCTTGCAGTTGGCGTCCACCACGCTCGATTTCGGATCATCGCCCATCCGCGTCGTGCCGCACATGTGCGCCGTACCGTAGAGCGGCAGCATCTGCGAAACCTGGAAGTGGTGGCGCAGGATCGATCCGTGCACGCCATCCTCGTTGAAATTGTCCATGGCGTGGTCGAGCTTCTGAACCAGCCGCTTGTGCCCGTCGAGATTGCCATGCGTGTAGTCGAGGTGGATGCGGCCATCCTTCAGACGCACGCGATTGTCGGGGCTCGGCAGGTCTTCCGAGATGCAGAGGAAAGCCAGCATCCGCTCGGCGGCGGCGCCCGAGAGGAAATCCGGTATCGCGAACGGCGGAATGCCTTCTTCCTCCACCTGACCCTCGAGCACATGTCCGTCCATGTGCTCCAGCAACTGGATATGCCCCATCGGGTGGTCGAAACCGCCGGCGGGATCGTTCCAGTAGAAATCGTTGACATACATCGTCTTGGGGAAGGGTGCATTGAACCGCGTCGGCGTGATCGAGACCATCGCCGACATGGTGTGGAACATGTAGTTGCGGCCCACCTGGTCCGATCCGTTGGCGAGGCCGTTTTCGTGTTCTGGCTGCGCGGATGCGAGCAGGATCGCCGCCGTGTTCACCGCGCCCGCCGCCAGCACCACGATGTCGCCAGAGAATTCCTCCGGCCCGTCTGGGCCGTCGACCAGGATGCGTCTGATCTCCTTGCCCGAGGGTCCGGTCTCCAGCCGCCGCACCTTGCGGTTGGGCAGAAGGGTGATGTTGGACCTGGGCAGGATCGGATCGATGGCGATGGTGCGCGCATCCGCCTTGGCGCTGAGGAGGCAGGGATAGCCGCCACAGGTGAGGCAACGGATGCACTTGGAAAGTTCCGGATTGGCGTCGTCGCGCAGGATGCCGACCGGCAGGGCCGCGGGCTTCCATCCGAGCGATTTAAAATAGGTTTCGAGATTGGCGATCGTCGGATCGTGCTTCAGCGCCGGATAGAAGTAATCCGGTTCATTGCCCGGCTCGGTGGGATCGACGCCGCGTTTGCCGTGCACGTGCCAGAGCTTCTCGGCGTTGAGGTAATAGGGCGCCAGGTCGGTGTAGCTGATCGGCCACGCTGGCGAGACGCCGCCGCCCGCATGGGGCCGCGCGTCGAAGTCGCCGGGCCGCAGACGGAACAGCGCGGCGCCGTAGAAGGTCGTGTTGCCGCCGACCCAGTAATGCGTGTTGGGATGAAAGGGCTTGTTGGCCTTGTCGTACCAGAGCTCCTTGGTGCGATAGGCGCGATCCACGAACACGTAGGTGGAATTCCAGTTGTTCGGCCCGCGCTCAAGATACGGCCCGCGCTCAAGGATCAGGATCTTCTTGCCGGTCCCGGCCAGACTCTGCGCCAGCGATGCGCCGCCTGCACCCGAGCCGATCACCACCACATCGTAATGCGACGCGGCCGCGGCTTCCGAGGACTGACTCGGTTTCGTTTTTGATTTCGTCCCGGCTCTCGCCATGCCCAGTCGTCTCCCGTCAATCCTCGACGCGATACTTCTCGGCCGCCCCGCGTATGATAGCCGCAACCAGAGAGTCGGGAAGGTATTTCATGAGCCCTGCGGCAAACTGGTTGATCAGGCCGGGAATGACGACGGTGCGGCCTTTGTCGTTCGCCTTGAGCGTCGCCTCGACCACTGATTCGGCCGTCATGCGGTATTTGCGGCCGGCCTCGTCCATCAATTCCTTCGTCCCGTTGGCGATGGCGAATTCGCTCTCGACAAATCCCGGAACGAGGCAGGTCACGCGCACGCCTTTCTTCCGGACTTCGGCGTCGAGCGACAGCGAGAACTTCAGCACGAAACTTTTGGCCGCCGGGTAGAGCGTGTGTCCGGCGGCGCCGGGCGACAGCGCGGCCATGGAGCTAACATTGATGATTGATCCCCTGCGTCGCGCGATCATGCCGGCCAGCACCGCGTGCGTGAGGCCTGCGACCGCCACCACCAGCGTCATCGTGAAATCGCGCTGCTCCGCCCAGGTCGTCGCCGCGAACGTCTTCGGGATCGAATAACCGGCATTGTTGACCAGCATGTCGATCGTCCGCCCGCGCGCCTCGACAGCTTCCATGACCGGAACATGCGCCTCGACGATGGACAGGTCGGCCTGGATGGCGAAGGCTTCGCACCCGTGCTGCGTCCGCAGTTGTTCAGCCAGCGCCTCCAGCCTGTCGAGGCGGCGCGCGACCAGGGCGAGATCGTAGCCGCGCGCGGCCAACGCACGGCTGAACGCCTCGCCAATGCCCGACGATGCGCCCGTTACCAGCGCCAGCGGACGCTGCTTTTCCGGGGCGGGCGTCACGTTTCGATTCCCGGTTTGCGGCCCCACCCGCCGCCACCGGGCGTTTCGATGACAATGGCGTCGCCGGGCGCCAGCTCCGCCTGCGCCACGCCGCCGAGCGGTTCAATCGTCCCGTCTGCGCGTTCGATCCATTCGCGTCCGCATGCTCCATCCTTGCCGCCGCTGAGGCCAAACGGGGCGACCGTCCGGCGCGAGGAGACAATCGACACGCTGGATCGCGCCAGAGCGCGAATCTTCCGGATGGCGCCGTCGCCGCCCAGATATTCACCGTCGCCGCCCGATCCCCTTCGGACCGAAAACTGCTCGACCCGTACAGGCAGGCGCAACTCCATGATCTCAGGGTCCGTGATGCGCGTGTTGGTCATGTGCGTGTGCACGGCGGATGCTCCGTCGAAGCCCGGCCCGGCGCCTGCACCACCGCAGATCGTTTCGTAATACTGGAATGTGTCGTTGCCGATAAGGAGGTTGTTCATCGTCCCCTGACTGGCCGCGCTTGCCCCAAGCGCGCCAAGCAGCGCGTTGCAGATGGCCTGGCTGACCTCGGTGTTGCCCGCGACCACGGCGCAGCCGGGCGCCGGTGACAGGAACGTTCCCTCCGGCACAATGATGCGAAGCGGCTTGAGGCAGCCTTCATTGAGCGGCAGGTCGTCCTCGATCAGGCAGCGGAAAACGTAAAGCACGGCCGCACGCGTCACCGCCGGCGGCGCGTTGAAATTTCCAGGCCGCTGGCCATCTGTTCCGGTAAAATCGATCACGGCTTCGCGGGCTGCATGGTCGACGGTGATCCTCACCCGCAGGTGTGAGCCATCGTCCATTTCATAGTCGAACGATCCGTCGATCAGCCAGTCGATTACGCGCCGCACGCTTTCTTCCGCGTTGGCCATGACGTGGCCCATGTAGGTCTCGACCGTTGGCCAGCCATAGCGCGCGACCAGCGCGCCAAGCTCGCGAATGCCCGCTTCGTTGGCGGCGATCTGGGCCTTGATGTCCGAGACATTGGTGTCCGGGTTGCGCGCCGGATATTCCGCATCGGCCAGCAGCCGGCGAAAGGCGTCCTCGCGGAACTCGCCTCCCTGTCGCAGCAAGAAGTTGTCGATCACGACGCCTTCCTCCGGTAGCCGGGTGGAATCCGGCGGCGTCGAGCCCGGCGTTCCGCCGCCAATGTCTGCGTGGTGGCCGCGATTGCCGACGAAGAACCGGATCGTTTGTCCCGTTTCGTCGAATACCGGAGCGATCACCGTCACGTCGGGCAGGTGCGTGCCGCCGTTGAACGGGTTGTTGAGTGCGATCATGTCGCCCGGTTTCAGTGTGTCGCGGCGGCTCGCGAGGACGGCGCGCACGCTTTCGCCCATGGCGCCGAGATGCACCGGCACATGCGGGGCGTTGGCGATCAATCCGCCGCTGGCGTCGAATAGGGCGCAGGAAAAATCCAGGCGCTCCTTGATGTTGACGCTGGTCGAGGTGTTTCGCAGCACGGCGCCCATGCGCTCCGCGGCGGCCATGAAGAGATTGTTGAACAGTTCGAGCCGCACCGGGTCGGGCGTTCCCGGGCTCTCCGTCGCAGGACGGGCGCGCGGCGTTGTCCGCTTCAGAAGCAGGTCGCCATGGAGCGCCGTCTCCGCGAGCCATCCCGGTTCGACCACGGTTGTCGCGATCGTCTCGCGGATCAGCGCCGGTCCCTCGATCCGATCTCCTGCGCGGAGCGCGGCGCGATCGTACACAGGCGCGTCGTGCGCGCGTCCACCGCTCCATATCGTAACGGTTTCGAGCGCGGCTGGCGCCTCGCCGTCGCTTTCTGGCAGGGCAGGTTGCGACACGGCCTCGCCCGCGACGCTGGCTTCGACGTGCACCGCTTCAATGATGAGCGCGCGTTCGGGTGTGGCGAAGCCGAAGCGGCGGCGGTGCGTTTCGTCAAACGCCGCGCGCATGGCGGGAAGTTCCGCGAAGTTCACTGGAAGGGAGGTGTCGGCGCCCTGGTAGCGAAGGTCGAGGGTGAAGGCGAGCCCCAGATCGGCTTGCGCCGTCATGGATTGCGCGAGCGTCGCCACCGCCTCCTGCGCCAGCGCGACGAGCGCACGTTCAGCCGCCGCGGCGCCGTCCTCGTCCAGCGGCAACTCGATGCCGCGCTGGCGAATCAGGCTCTGGTCGGCAAGGCCCATCCCATAGGCCGACAGAACGCCGGCCATGGGATGGATCAGAACGGACGACACGCCCAGTTCATCGGCGACGAGGCAGGCGTGCTGCCCACCTGCGCCGCCGAATGACTGCAGCGCGAAGGATGCTGCATCGTGACCCTTTTCCAGCGACACCTGCTTCACCGCCTGCGCCATGTTGGCGACCGCAATGCGCAACAAACCTTCGGCAATGTCCCGTGGGTCGCGCCTGAGGCCGGTCGCGCGTTCGACTTCGGCCGCCAGCGCCGCGAATTTCTCCTCGACCACGGTGACATCGATCGGCTGATCGCCGCTGGGGCCGAAGATCGAGGGAAAATGCGATGGCTGGATCTTCCCGGCCAGCACGTTGGCGTCGGTAACAGTGAGGGGTCCGCCGCGGCGATAGCAGGCAGGGCCGGGATCGGCGCCCGCGCTGTCTGGGCCCACCCTGAACCGTGCGCCGTCGAAATGCAGGATCGAACCGCCGCCTGCCGCCACGGTGTGGATCGCCATCATCGGCGTGCGCAGCGCGACGCCGGCGACCTCCGAGTCGAAGGTACGTTCCAGCTGCCCGGCATAAAGGCAGACGTCCGTTGATGTGCCGCCCATGTCGAAGCCGATGACGCCCGGGAAGCCCGCCGCCTCGCCCGTCCGCGCCGCGCCGACCATGCCGCCTGCGGGTCCGGACAGGATGGCGTCCTTCCCCTGGAAGGCGGCGGCGTCGGCAAGCCCGCCGTTGGACTGCATGAAGCGCAGCTTCGTGTCGCCCAGTTCGCCCGCAAGCCGGTCGACATAGCGGCGCAAGACGGGAGAGAGATAGGCGTCCGCCACTGTGGTCTGCGCGCGCGGCAGCAGGCCGGCGAGCGGGCTGGCGACATGGCTCGTCGTCAGCTGGCCGAACCCGGCCTCCCGCGCCAGCAGGGCGACATGCCTTTCGGTTTGTGGATGCTTCCATGCGTGCATCAGGGCGATGGCGCAGGCCTCAAACCCGTCTTCGACGGCGCGCTTGAAGATCGCGCGCACGGCGGTTTCGTCCAGCGGCGCCAGTTCCCGGCCTTCAGGATCGACGCGGGCAGAGATTTCCTCCACGCGTTCGTAAAGGGGCGCCAGCTTGCGGATGTCGAGGTCGAACAGTTTCGGCCGCGCCTGATGGCCGATCTCCAGCAGGTCCGCGAACCCGGCGGTGATGACCAGCAATGTCCGCGCGCCCTTGCGCTCCAGCAGCGCGTTGGTGGCGACTGTCGTACCCATGCGGATTTCGTCGATTTGCCCGACAGGCAGCGGCGCATCGAGCGCAAGACCCAGCGCCATGCGAATGCCGGCGAGAGCCGCGTCCGGGTAACGCTCGGGGTGTTCGCTCAGCAGTTTCACGGTGCGGAAGGCGCCGTCCGGCTGGCGGGCGACTACGTCCGTGAATGTGCCTCCGCGGTCAATCCAGAACCGCCAACCTGCCGTCATATGCGTCCATCTCCATCAGCCTGACGGCGGGGAATTTTGTGAGGCCATCCCTTTCACGCATCAGGAGTCTTGAAAAGGGACGCCCGCGCCGGCTGCGCAGCTCCAGATGTGGGTTTGTGGAAATCCGGCGCGACCTCTAGAGTTGGCGTCCAGGTTGCCTTGCAACGGAGTTGTCAGGATGAGCCAGCTTTCGAAGGTCGCAGGCGCCACCGTACCGGCGCTGCTCGAGCACACCATCGGCGAGGCGCTTGATCGCGCTGTACGAAGCTGGCCCAAATCCGAAGCGCTGGTTTCGGTTCATCAGGACATCCGGTGGTCCTGGGCCGAGTTTGGCCAGCGCGTCGAAGCTGTCGCGGCGGGCCTGCTGTCCCTTGGCCTCAATCCCGGCGACCGCGTCGGCGTGTGGGCGCCCAACTGCGCCGAGTGGACGCTTGTGCAGTTTGCAACGGCAAAGGCCGGGCTGATCCAGGTCAACATCAATCCCGCCTACCGCCTCAGCGAAATCGAATACACGCTGAAGAAGGTGGGCGTGAAGGTTCTCGTCTCGGCCGAGCGGTTCAAGTCGAGCGACTACGCCGGGATGATCGAGACGCTCGCGCCGGAGATACCGACGTCGAAGCCAGGCGAGTTGAAATCGGCGCGGTTGCCGGACCTGAGGGGCGTGGTGCTGATCGGCGAGGGCGGGCGCGCGGGATGGGTGGCGTTCGACGAGTTGCCCATGCGAACCACCGGCCGCGATCTCGCTCGCATCGCGGAGATCGGCGAGACGCTCGACCGCAACGATGCGATCAACATCCAGTTCACCTCGGGCACCACCGGCCTGCCCAAGGGTGCGACGCTCTCTCATCGCAATATTCTCAACAATGCGTACTTCGTCGGCGCAGCCATGGGCCTCGGAGAAGGCGACCGGCTGTGCATCCCCGTGCCGCTCTATCACTGTTTCGGCATGGTGATGGCCAACCTGGCCTGTGTCGTCCATGGCGCCACGATGATCTACGCTTCGGAAGGGTTTGAACCCTACGCCGTTCTCAGAGCCGTCGAGGAGGAGCGGTGCACCGGCCTGCACGGCGTGCCGACCATGTTCATCGCCGAACTGGAGCACCCCGACTTCGCGGGCTTCGACCTGAGTTCGCTGCGCACCGGCATCATGGCTGGCTCACCCTGTCCGATCGAGGTGATGCGCAAGGTGATCGACCGGATGAACATGTCCGAGGTGGGCATCGCCTATGGCATGACGGAGACCAGTCCGGTCTCGTTCCAGACCGCGCGGAACGATCCGCTCGAGCGGCGCGTCTCGACGGTCGGCCGCGTTCAGCCGCATCTCGAGGTCAAGGTGATCGACGCCGAGGGCATGATCGTGCCGCGCGGAGAACCTGGAGAACTGTGCACGCGCGGTTATTCGGTGATGATCGGCTACTGGAACGATCCGGAACGGACGGCTGAAGTCCTCGACGACGAAGGCTGGATGCATACCGGCGACATCGGTGTGCTCGACGAGGAGGGCTATTGCAACATCGTCGGCCGCATCAAGGACATGGTGATCCGCGGCGGCGAGAACATCTACCCGCGCGAGGTCGAGGAATTTCTCTTTCGTCATCCCAAGGTGGAGGACGTGACGGTGGTTGGGATTCCCTGTCCGAAATACGGCGAGCAGCTATGCGCCTGGATCCGCTTGCGCGCGGGCGAAACCGCCGACCCGGCCGAGATCACCGATTTCTGCAAGGGCCAGATCGCGCATTTCAAGATTCCAGCCGTAATCCGGTTTGTCGATAGTTTCCCGATGACGGTGACGGGCAAGATCCAGAAGTTCGAAATCCGCAAGGCGATGATCGCCGAACTGGGCCTGGTGGAGGAGAAAACCGCTTGAGTGACCGCGCGGCGCCCCTCGCGCGAGGCTGGCTGGCGTCTTACATAGGGGACAGGTCAAGAGGGAAAGGCGCATGACGACCGACGCCCCGACTTTCCGCCGCAAACGCGTGGTGATTGTCGGCGCCGGATTCGCAGGTCTCTGGGCTGCTCGGTCCCTGAGACGTGCGCCTGTCGATATAACGCTGATTGACCGCCGTAATCATCATCTCTTCCAGCCCCTGCTTTATCAGGTCGCAACCGCCGGTCTTGCGCCAACCCAGATCGCCACGCCGATCCGCGCCATTGTCCGGCGGCAGAAGAATGTCGAAGTGCTGATGGCCGAGGTCACCGGCGTCGATGCCGACTTCAACGAAGTGATCCTCGGCGAACAGCGTGTTGGCTACGACTACCTCGTACTCGCCACTGGCGCGCGTCATGCTTATTTCGGGCACGACGAATGGGAGCCGTTCGCGCCGGGTCTCAAGACGCTGGAGGACGCAACCGCTTTGCGGGCTCGCATCCTTCTGGCGTTCGAACGCGCGGAGGTCGAGCCAGACCCTGCCGAGCGCGCGCGGCTGATGACCTTCGTGCTGATCGGCGGCGGCCCCACGGGCGTCGAGATGGCTGGCGCTATCGCGGAGCTGGCGAAGAAGGCGCTGGCCCGCAACTATCGCCACATCGATCCCGGCGCGTCGCGCATCGTGCTGGTGGAGGCTGGTCCGAGATTGCTGGCGCAGTTCCCGAAGGACCTTTCGGAGAGCGCCAGGAAAGCGCTGGAAAAGCTGGGCGTCGAGGTCCGCCTCGGCGCTGCCGTTACGTCATGCGACGCCGACGGCGTTTCGATGGGCGATGTGCGGCTGGAGTCGCGATGCGTGATCTGGGCGGCTGGCGTCCAGTCCTCGCCGGCCGCACGCTGGCTCAACGCGCCGCAGGACCGGGCAGGACGCGCCCTGGTCGGCGCCGACCTGCGCACCGATTGCCACGACAACGTTTTCATTGTCGGCGATTGCGCGCTGGTCAGCGGCAAGGGCGGCAAGCCTGTTCCGGGCCTTGCCTCTGTCGCCAAGCAGGAAGGCAAGCACGCGGGACGCGCCATCCTGTCCATGCTGAACGGACAGCCAATCGAGCCCTTCGCCTATACCAACTATGGCGAACTCGCGACCGTTGGGCGCAAGGCGGCGGTCGCCGACTTTCACGGGCTCCACCTCAAGGGCTTCATTGGCTGGCTCGTCTGGAGCCTCGCGCACATCTACTTCCTGATCGGCTTCCGCAATCGGATCGCCGTGGCGCTGGACTGGACGTGGTCCTACCTGACCTTCGAGCGCGGCGCGCGGTTGATCACGGGAGAGGCTGCCGGACTGTCCGTCCGCAAGCACGCCAGAAGCGAGGCCGCAACCGACCGGGCAGCCGAGTAGGCAGAGGGACCGCCATCCCGGTCAGAACCGGGATGGCCAATGTCTCTGCAGTTAGGTGGCCGCCTGATGCTCGGCAAAATACGTTCGCTGTTCACCGCGCGGGTCGTTCTCCACGCGAGTGTCGCTGTTGAACAGCATGGTCGACCGCGTTTTGGCGTCGTAGGCCGGCCAGTGCGGGATCTTGTCGTTGTTCGGATTGCCGGTCTTGGCGAAGGTCGACCACGTCGTGGCGAACATGTCCGCCATACGGCGGCCTTCCGGATCGCCGCCGCCGCATGGATTGTTGCGATAGTTGTTGAACGAGGCGTCGACGTCGAGACCATGCACCGCGCCGAACTTGCCGCCGAAGGTCGGCGACACCCATTCCCAGATGTACATGTAAGCCGGCGCCCCGCCGAGCGCGGACTTGAGCTCGGCCTGCTTGATGGCGTTCGCGCGTGCGCGGATGTCCGTCAGGAATTGCGCCTGGATAAGATACGGCGTCTTCGTCGGACCCTGGAAGCGATACATGTCCAGGATCTCGTTCGCCTTTCCGGGATAGCGCGTCTCGACCACCTTACGGAGACCGGCTTCGTCGAGGTCCCAGTTGGTCAGGCTGAGCGCAGCGTCCTCAAGCGCCGTAGAGATGATGACCGGGACATCGCGGCTTTCTGTCGGCGCCGTGGGATCGAAGGAATGATGCGGCAGATATTTGCCGTCCATCACGGGCGAGAAGTTGGCCCCACGAAGCGTCGACTGGGCTTCGAGGATCTGCTCCCACGAAACCTTCTGCAGGTCGCGCATGTTCTTCTTCGTGATGTTCAGCGCCTTGAGCAGCATCTCCGCCGAACGCGCCGCCTGTTCCTCTGTCTGGAAGCGTAAGGACGAGCCGGATTGCACCGCGGCGCGATGGAACAGGCCCTTCGCTGCAGGCGTTCCCAGCAGGCATGACGTCTTTGACCCGCCGCCGGACTGCCCGAATACCATCACACGACCGGGGTCGCCGCCGAAATTCGCGATGTTGTCGCGCACCCACTCGAGCGATGCGACCATGTCCATCACGCCCACATTGCCGGCGTGCGAAAAATCAGATGGCGCGCCGGCTCCTGTGAGATGAGTATAGCCGAGGCTCGCGAGGCGGTGGTTGACGGTGACGACCACCACGTCGCCGAGTTTCGCCAGCTGCGCTCCGTCGTACATCGGGCCGTTGCCGGACCCGGTGGCCCAGCCGCCGCCATGATAGGAAACCATCACGGCGCGCTTGCCATTGTCATTCACGCCTGGCGACCAGACGTTGAGGTTCAGAACGTCCTCGCTCATGCCGCCGCCACCGACATGGCGATCCCACATGATCATCTGGCCGTAGTCGCCCGTGATCGGGGAGGGCGTCTGAGGTGAAATCGGCGCGTAGCCGATGCAGTTGCGCACGCCCTTCCACGAGGCGGGCGGTTTGGGCGGCATGAAGCGGTTCTTGCCGCCCGTATCGGCTCCGTAGGGAATGCCGCGGAAGCATTTCACGCCGGCGTTCGCGATACCCTGCACCTTGCCGTGCTTCGTCTCGACAATGTGGAAGATATCGGAGCCTTCACTGGCTCCACCCAGCACGCCCGGGCTGCGCGTGCGCGCTTCCTGCGCCTCGGCTGGCTGGGCGCCCAGCGCCGCAGCGGTCGCGCCGGCGACCGCGACCGCCAGGGATCCGGCACGCAGCATATCGCGGCGGCTGATGGCCGGCGTCTCGGACTTCGAGACCAGTTGTTTTGTTTGTTGTGTCGTCATGTCGTACTCCCCGAGGCGTTGTGTCTGGACGCACGTGTCGTCAGCGACGAAGGGGAGGCCGCGGCGATTATGGTCGCCTGTCGGAACCGTCTGCGGCGTCTTTATTCAGCAATCGATCCCGCTTCACAAGTCACAGCAAGGCGAGGGAGACGCGCCCACGTCCTCTAACCGACGCGCATGGCGTCGTGCATCTCAAGCGTCGGATGCGGCGCTGGAAGCGAGTTGTCGCTTGATGATGTCCTCCATCTGCGCGTGCAGGCAGTCGAGGACGTTCCCGACCATTTCCGGACTCGGAAAGGTGAAGCGGTCGATGGCGAGTGCGCGCACGGCCATTGCGGTCGTCGACATGAGGCCGACAAGTTCCTTGTCCGGCGTCAACCCGGCCGCGCGAACATGGCGGCCGATGAATCGGGCGTAATCGTCCGCGATCCGCCGCATCATTGGCGTCACGGCGTCGGCGATTTCCGGGTCGCTGCGCGATCCAACCCGGATTTCGTTGAGCGCCAGCCCCTCGGGCATCCGCGATGTATCCCAGGCCAGGTTGATCAACGCTCGAACCCGCGGCAAGCCCGGCTCCACTTTCGCAAGTTCCGCCCGTCTGTGCTCGCTCAGCTTTTCGTAGGCGTACTCCACCGTGGCCACGAGCATCGCCTGGCGGGTGGGGAAGTGATACATCATCGCGCCCCGGCTTACGCCGGCGGCTTCCGCGACGCGGATGTTGGTGACGGCGCCATAACCCTTTTTCCAGAGACACCGGATCGTGGCTTCCAGTATCTGGCGCCGCGTGGTTGTCGAACGGTCGACATTTCTCCGCCGCTCCGAGGGCGGCTTGAGCTTCGCTGGCGACGGGCGGGTGCTGTCAGCCATGGTCCGGTCCAAAAGTCGCTCCCCCAACTTTCGATATGGCATTTTGCATAACGCAGCGGCGCTCGACCGCAAAGGGACGACATTTCGGCATCGGAAGGCGCCGCTTTCAAAACAAGCCGGTCAGCCGGTATTGTAGTTCCGCCTTTGTCGATGCTAGTCGCAGCAGTCAGGTTCCAGCCCGGCGGCGTCACGCACCACCGCCGGGGCAGTTTTGATCCTCGCCGCTGTATGGCCCGGATCGTCAAAATCGGCTCCGGATTTTGCGTCGGACGCCGATACCCCGAGAGACTGCCTCCGGATCGCATGATCCGGAGGCTGTTTCAGGCTCGGCGCTCCACGCCTAGCCTTGTCCGGGCCCTGTGGCATAAGCGGAAGGGGGGACCGAGGAGAACCGACATGAGCGCGATCGAGATTTGCGATCCTTCCGAGGTGGGCCTGAACGCCGAGCGGCTGGGGCGCATCCCACGCTACTTCCAGTCCTACATCGACCAGAAGAAGCTGCCCTGCGCGACTGTTCTCGTCGCCCGTGGCGGGCACGTCGCGCATCTCTCGTTCCAGGGGGCGACGGAAATGGGCGGGGCCAGGCCAGTCGACGCCGACACGATCTATCGCATCTATTCGATGACCAAGCCGGTCACGTCAGTCGCCGCGATGATCCTGTTCGAGGAAGGATTGCTGAGACTCGATCACGAGGTCTCGCGCTACATTCCGGAATTCGCCGAGACGATGGTCTTTGCCGGCGGAACCGCGGAAAAACCGGAGCTGCGCAAGCCGGACCGGCCGATCATGATCAAGGATCTTTTCCTGCACACGTCGGGCCTTACCTACGCGTTTCTGCAGCAGGGCCCTGTCGACGCCATCTACCGTGCGCGCAAGATCGACTACAGCGGCCACAAGGGCGACCTTAAATCCTTCTGCGAGCTGCTGGCGACCGCGCCGCTGGTTTTCTCGCCGGGCGAGCGCTGGAACTACTCGAACTCGACGGATGTGCTGGGGCGTGTGGTCGAAGTCGCTTCGGGCATGTCGCTGGACCGGTTTTTCGAAAGCCGCATCTTCAAGCCACTGGGCATGGTCGACACGGGCTTTCACGTTCCGGCTGACAAGATCGAACGGTTGATGGCCTGCTACGCGCGCCATTCTGTCACCGGCGAAATCACGCGGAACGATCCGGGCGGGGCGGAGAGCCCGTACGCCCGGATGCCGAACGTGCTGTCAGGCGGCGGCGGACTTGCATCGACCGTTGGCGACTATCTGAAATTCTGCCTGATGCTGAGCCAGGGCGGGGAATACGCCGGCGCGCGCATCCTGTCGCCCAAGACACTCGAGTTCATGACCATGAACCACCTGCCGGGGGACGGGACGATCGCCCAGATGGGCGACAAGACCTTCTCCGAAACGCGTATGGACGGCTCCGGCTTCGGCCTTGGCTGGGCGGTTACCACCGACGTGATCGCCACCACCCAGCCGGGATCGGCGGGCACGTTTTCCTGGGGCGGCATGGCGTCCACCTTCTTCTGGATTGATCCGGTCGAAGATCTGATCGCGATCCAGATGACGCAGCTTATGCCGTCGGGTTCCTACCCGATCCGGCCGCAGCTGCAGCAGCTCGTCTACGCGGCGATCGAGGAATAGCGGGGCCCGCTTCCCCCAGCCTAGATGGCCGGGCCGGTCCGCGCCGGATCGCCTTCGACGAGCGCCTCGCCAGCCGCATTCTTCGCGTCGTCGTCCTTCGGCAGGGCCCGGGCGCCAAGATGCCAGAGAATGCAGAGCGGATAGGTCAGCAGAACCGCGCTCGACATCGCCCAGCGCAGGGAATTCTGACCCAGGCTGGTGTCGGTGCTGAGATAGTCGCTGATGTGGCCGACCACGAGCGGACCAAAGCCGAGACCGAGAAGGTTGAGGATGAAGAACAGCACAGCGCTCGACATTGCCCGCATTGTCGGCGGCACGAGCGAATGCGTGATCGCCAGTGACGGCCCGAGATAGGCGGAAGCGGTGACGATGCCGCCAGCGTAGCCGAGCAGGGCGAGTTCGGCGGTGGGGGCGAGGAGCCCCGCAATGAAGATGGGTCCGCCTATCAGCTTGCCCCACATCGGAACCCACAGGAACCAGCGCTTGTCCTTGCGGCCCAGCCGGTCGGCGATGTAGCCGCCGCCAATCGTACCAATTGCGCCAAAGATGCCGGCGGTCAGGCCATAGAACAAACCGATTTCCGTCCGGTCCATCTCCACGCACGCCTGAAAGGTTTCGGTCGAACAGCGCCCGACAAGCTGCTGGAAATGCGGCAGCGACCATTCACCGTGCGAGCGCGCGAGAAACGGCGCCATCCAGTTGCCGATGCCGTAGGTCACGAACGTGCCGGCGCCGGTCGCGATGGAATAATAGCGGAACGCCTTCAGCTTCCAGAGATGCTTGAAGGATTCGAGGAAGGTGGTGCGTTCCTTCGGAATCGTGGTTCCGGACAGTCCGCGGATGGGTTCCCGCAATGTTAGCTGCATCAGAACGGCCAGCAGAACGCCTGGGAGTCCGACCACGAAAAAGGCTTCGCGCCAGCTGAAGGTTTCCGAGAGCCAGCCGCCAGCCACGTTGCCGAGCATCGTGCCGATGTAGATGCCGGAGGAATAGATCGCGAGCGCCCGGCCGCGCTTCACCGGCTCATAGAGATCGGAGATCATGGCGTGGGCCGGCGGGCTCCCGCCAGCCTCGCCGACGCCGACGCCAAGTCGGGCGCCCAGAAGATGCCAGTAATTGAGGGCGAGACCGGAAAGGGCGGTAAATCCGCTCCAGATGGCGAGCGATGCGCCAACGACCGTCTTGCGGCTGGTGGCGTCGGCGAGACGCCCGACGCCGATGCCAACGGTTATGTAGACCAGGGTAAAGGAAAACCCGGTCAGCAGGCCCAGTTCGGTGTCCGAAAGATGGAGCTCATGTTTGATCGGCTCCTGAAGGATGTTGAGAATCTGCCGGTCGATGAAGTTGAAGGCGTAGACGATCATCAGGATGCCGAGCGCGTATTTGCGGTGCGCCCGGGCGTCTTCCATGGTGGTGATCTTGCCTGGCGACAGCAGACCCATGAGCAAATTCCTCCTGGGCCGATGTTTCCATCGTTGTGTCGTCTCTTGGCCGGCCCGGGCAAACCTTCCACGATCCGGGTGCGGCATGTCCAACAAAAATGGGCAGTTCAGGGCCAAAAACTCACAGCCGACGGTCATTTCTGGCCGGCAAGCCCCTTGAGACGGGCGCTTGACGCGGAAATCTGCGCGCGTCATGTACCCGTTCCCATTTCGCATGGGTCCCGGGCGATTAGCTCAGCGGGAGAGCACGTCGTTCACACCGACGGGGTCGCTGGTTCAATCCCAGCATCGCCCACCATTCGTTCCGGCCGATTCGCCGACTTTGGGCCGACTTTCGGAACGCTTCGCGGCCAACCCCGTTTTCTGTCCGTGAGGGCGGCGGTTTTTCACATTACGGCCCCGTAAGGTTCGGATTGAAACGCAATTGATCCAGAAAATACCTCAATTGTTTCATGCTGCGCCTCAACTGCATTCCTAGATTGACAGTGCGCCTGACACCGCGATTGCGGGCGGCGCATGACCGAGGGACTTGGTCAGGCGGATCGAAACACTACCGGCCCGCCACGTGTCTGGAGCGAACAAATGAACGGCGATTTCTGCAACCAGGATGGCGCCCGCAAGCTGAAGGCGAAGATCGAGGAGTATTGGACGGAGCGCGGTTTCGACGTCTCCATCAATCTTGTCGAAGCTGGCTTCGTGCCTGCCATGCGGTCGGCGCGGACCGACGTGCGGAGCAACATGGTGAATGGCATGCCGCCTCGGAAGAAGTCCGACCAGCGCGCACAGCCGGGGAAATCCTCGACCTATCTCAGGGGGGTTGGCTGATCTGATTTGAGTAGCCGGACTGCGAGGTCCGGAAGTTCATCGAAGTGACCAAACACCGCGTCGGCGCCGAGCAGCTCCGGCGCGGTGTCCGTATAACCGAATGACACGATTGCCACCGGCGCACCGGCCGCGCGGGCGGTTCCGACGTCGGCCGCGCTGTCGCCCACCATGACGGCGTGCGCCGGATTCCCCCCGGCGAGGCGAACGGCAGTGAGAAAGTTGTCCGGGTGGGGCTTTCGGCGTCCAACCGTATCGGCGCCGACGATTGCGGCGAACCAGTGCGAAAGTCTTACTGCGTCGAGGAGTTGAATCGACAGGTCGGTCCGCTTGTTGGTGCAGACACTGAGTGTGGCGCCAAGTCTGGTCAGTTTGTCGAGCGCAGCTTCGACGCCCGGAAATGGCCGCGTGTGAGCGGCGATATCGAGGGCGTAAACGGCGGTGAACTCTTCCGTGAGGCGATCAAGTTTCGTGTCGTCGTGCACAATGCCGTGGGCGGCCGAAGCGCGCATGATCAGCACTCGCGCGCCCTGCCCGATGAACCGCCGCATATCCTCCAGCGTCACCGGCGGCAGGCCTTCGGCGGCCATCACCTGATTCAGCGCCCTGTGGAGATCCGGCGCGCTGTCGACCAGCGTTCCGTCCAGGTCGAAAGCGATCGTGGCGCCTGAAAGGTCAACAGACATGCCGTCTCCGGTGTCCGTCGACGCGGCGCTGGCTGGCGGGGGTTGCGGACATGAGCATTGCAGATGTCGGCTTTCTGGCCGAAATTCCCCACGATTCCTGATAGGGACGAAACATGGCCGATCGTTTCGCAGTCATTCTGGCGGCGGGCAAGGGCACGCGGATGAAGTCGCCGCGCGCCAAGGTTCTGCATGAAGTGGGTGGGCGGACGCTGTTGGCGTGGTCCGTGGCGCTGGCTGCCGAACTTGGCTGCAAGCGCACGATCGTCGTGGTCGCCTCCGATGCGCCCGACACGACGGCGGCCGCGCGCAAGCTGGTCGGGCCGGACAATGTTGTGATCCAGCGCCAACCGCTGGGGACCGCGAATGCGGTAGACGCGGCGCGCGAGGCGCTGGATGGCGCCGACGGCCAGGTCATCGTTCTTTATGCAGACACGCCGCTGGTTCCGCCCTCTGCCTGTGAGCAGGCGTTCGCGGCGCTGGATGGCGGCGCCTCCATCTGCGTGCTCGGGTTTTCCGCCACGCTGCCCAACCGGTATGGCCGCCTGATCCTCGAGGATGACGGCGCGCTGCAGGCGATCGTCGAGGCTGGCGAGGCAACGCCTGACCAGCTTCAGGTAGATTTCTGCAATTCCGGCGTGATGGCGGCGCCGGTCAAGCTCATGTTCGAGTTGTTGCGCGAGGTGAACAACCAGAACGCAAAGAACGAGTACTATCTGACCGACCTGGTCGGGCTGGCCCGCAGGCGCGGGTTGCGCGCGGCCGCGGCCCGTTGCGAGGAACGCGACGTTCAGGGCGTCAACAGCCAGATTGAGCTTGCAGCGGCCGAGCGCGCCTTTCAGGAGCGCGCCCGGGAAGCGGTGATGACAAACGGCGTGACCATGACGGCGCCGGAGACGGTGTTCCTGAGCTGGGACACGAAACTCGCGCCCGGCGTGACCGTGGAGCCCTACGTGGTCTTTGGCCTTGGGGTCAGCATCGAAAGCGGCGCAACCATCAAATCCTTCTCGCATTTCACCAGCGCAAAGATTGCGCAGGGCGCTGAGGTGGGCCCCTTCACCCGGTTGCGGCCGGGCGCGTCGATCGGGCGAAACGCGCACATCGGCAATTTTGTCGAGGTGAAGAATGTGGCGGTGGGGGAAGGAGCAAAGGCAAACCACCTGTCCTATCTCGGGGACGGCGAGGTTGGCGCGGGATCGAACATCGGCGCAGGCACGATCTTCTGCAACTACGACGGGTTCTTCAAATACCGCACGGTGATCGGGAAAAACGTTTTCGTCGGCTCCAATTCTGCGCTGGTTGCGCCGATCACGATCTCGGACGGCGCCTATATCGGAGCCGCGTCGGTCATCACCGAGGATGTTCAGCCGGATGCGCTGGCGCTGGCGCGCGGGCGGCAATCGGCCAAATCCGGCTGGGCCAAGGGGTTTCGCGAAAAGCAGTCTGCTGCGAAGAAGGCAGGGAAGAAGCCGAAGGGGGCTGTCTGACCATCATGCGGGGCTGAAGGATCATGACCATGAAATTGAACATCACGGTGGACTGCACGCCGGAAGAAGCGCGGGCGTTTCTGGGCCTCCCGAACATTGAATCGATCAACGAGACGCTGGTCGCCGCGATCAAGCAACGGCTGGAGCAGAACATCGAGATGGTTTCCCCGGAATTTTACCTGAAGCAGTGGTATTCAATGGGCGGGCAGGCCAGCGAGCAGTTCATGCAGATGATGTCCGCCGGAGCGAGGGCGGCGACTGGAGGCGCGACACCCTCCGGCAAGAAATAGCGCTGCACCATGTCTGACGTTGCAAAGCAAAACGCCGCCGCGGAGGCGCTGAAGCTGGTCGAGCCCGGAATGGTTCTCGGCCTCGGCACGGGGTCCACGGCTGCGATCTTCGTGCGACTGCTCGCGGAAAAGGTGAAGGCAGGTCTCGACGTTGTGGGCACGCCGACGTCCGAGGCGACCGATCGCCTGGCGAGAAGTCTCGGGGTGCGCATTGTCGATCCCGGCGAGCTGTCCGGGATCGACCTCACGATCGACGGCGCCGACGAATTCGATCCGCAACTCAACCTGATAAAGGGCGGCGGCGCGGCGCTGCTTCGGGAGAAGATCATCGCTGACGCTTCGGCGAGGATGGTGGTGATCGCCGATGCCGGAAAAGAAGTGAGGCAGCTGGGGCGATTTCCATTGCCGGTGGAGGTGAACCCGTTCGCAGCCGAACTCACGCGCCGCGAGGTGCTGGCGCATCTTGAGTATGTCGGCCTCGGCGGTATCGAGGCGTCATGGAGAATGGCGACTGGAGAGGCGATGCTCCGTACCGATGGCGGGCATCTGATTCTCGACCTCAAGTGCAACGCAATACCTGACGTTGAAGCGCTTGGAGCTGTGCTCGACCGTATCCCCGGCGTCGTCGAACACGGCTTGTTCATCGGCATGGCCGAGCGCGTGATCGTTGGTGAGGAAGCCGGCGCACGCGTTATCGTCCGCCCCGGGGACTGACTGGCGCGCTTGCCGGAATCAGGCGCAGAACTAGCTCTCAAGTCGATCTGACGCAGGTCATGGATCTGAAGATCCAGCGCGGATCAAGGAGATGAACATGCGGATTGTTGCTGGACTGATGGCGGCCGGGGCGCTGGCGCTTGCGGGCGCGGCATGGGCGACGCCTCCCGGGGTGACTTCCAAGGATGGCGCCTGGATCGCGCCGGACGGCAAGCCGCTCTACACCTTCGCCAAGGACACCATGCCCGGTATGTCGATGTGCAGCGGCAAGTGCGCCGCCGCCTGGCCTCCGCTGGCCGCCGCGGCCGACGCCAAGAATGACGGTGACTGGACCGTGATCGCGCGGGAGGACGGCAAACAGTGGGCCTACAAGGGCAAGCCGCTCTACACGTTCGCGCGCGATTCCGCGGGCGAGCCGGCGACCGGCGTTTCCGCAGCCTGGCCGCTCGCCAAGCAGTAACGCGCAACCGCTCTCCCGACGGGGGAGCCTGCCTGATGCGACAGATTAGCGTCGGCCTCGGGGACCCACCCCGGGGCCGGTCTTTTTCCGGGCTGGGCGGCTGCCTAGATACGCGTTAGTGCGGCGCTGACCCACGTGATTGCAGCCCTGCACGGCATTGCGCTGTTCGCGCAGCGCTCGCTGTCGTAGAGAGGGCGCAATTCCTGACCGGAGGGCCGAGCGTTCATGGCATACGACTACGATCTGTTCACCATCGGCGCCGGTTCGGGCGGCGTGCGCGCTTCCAGGCTGGTCGCGATGACCGGCGCGAAAGTCGGCGTCGCCGAGGAATACCGGCCGGGCGGCACCTGTGTCGTGCGTGGCTGTATCCCGAAAAAGTACATGGTTTACGCGTCCGAATTCGGCCGCGCCATCAAGCACATGGAGGGCTATGGCTGGAGCGTCGAAAATCCTCGCTACGACCACGGCGCTTTCATGGACAGGCTGCATCGCGAGGTGGATCGCCTCTCTGGCATTTATGCGCGCAACCTTCGCAACGCCGGCGCCGAGCTGATCGATGACCGGGCAGAGTTTGTCGACGCGCATACCCTGCGCCTGGTGAAGTCGAACCGGACCGTAACGGCCAAGAAGATCCTGATCGCCGTTGGCGCCGCGCCCGCCTTTCCCGGCGAGGTCGAGGGCGCCGAGTTGGCGATTTCCTCGAACGAGATTTTCCACCTCGAAACGCTGCCGAAGCACATCGCCATCTTTGGCGGCGGCTACATCGCGGTTGAATTCGCGGCCATCATGAACGGCCTTGGCGTCAACACCTGCCTGGTCTACCGGGGCGAAACGGTGCTGCGCGGTTTCGACGACGACGTACGCACGCATGTCCACGACGAGCTCAAGCGCAAGGGCGTGAAGGTCGTAACCCACGCAAGTCCGACGAAACTCGAGAAGATTGCCGATGGTCGGACCAGGGTTTCGCTCGACAACGGCGAGTCGGTGACGGCCGATGTGGTGATGCTGGCGACCGGGCGTGATCCCGCAACGAAAGGGCTAGGGCTTGAAAAGGCCGGCGTGAACGTGAACAGCAAGGGCGCGGTGATCGTCGATGATTACTCCCGCTCCAGCGTCGAGCATATCTTCGCGGTCGGCGACGTGACGGACCGGCTTAACCTGACGCCGGTGGCGATCCGCGAGGGGCAGGCCTTCGCGATGACCGAGTTCATGGATCAGCCTACCGCCTTCGATCATACCGATGTGCCAACCGCAGTTTTCGTCCAGCCCCCCGTAGGCGTCGTTGGACTCACCGAAGCCGAGGCCCGCAAGAAATTCGGCAAGATCGACGTCTACAAGGTGAATTTCCGGCCGATGAAGGATATGCTGACCGGAGACGAGGAACGCGTGCTGATGAAGATCGTCGTGCGCGCGGAAGACGAACGCGTGCTCGGCGTTCACATCGTGGGTCCGGAGGCTCACGAAATCATTCAGGCGGTTGCAATCGCCGTGAAGATGGGTGCAACCAAGAAGGACTTCGACAACACCTGCGCGCTGCATCCGTCAATTGCGGAGGAGCTGGTGACGATAAAGGAGAAGTGGACGCCGCCGGAACTGAGCGAAGGTTAGGAGACGACACCAGACATGAGATGGACCTGGAAATTCTTCGACGCGCTGCTCGTTGTCGGAGCCGTCGTGCTTGGCTTGGGAATCTGGCTGATACCGAACTGGACCGAGTCGCCGACGTTCAAGAAGATGGAAGCGGCTGTCATGGAGCGCCGCGATGCCCGTCTGGCTCGCGAGGCGGAGCAGGCCCGGATCAAGGCAATCAACGACGCGCACAAGAAGAAGGACGAAGAAGAGGGCATTGTCTATTTCGGGCCCGGCGGCACGCTTCTTCCTCCTGATGATCCCGGAAAGCCGGCCAAACCGGCTGGAAAGTCTGACCAGAAGTAGGCGCTAGGCTATCCACAGATCGCCTTGACCTCGGGCGCAAACCCGCCGACCTCTCGGGACCCGAACTGTATCATTCCGCCTAGCCCAGCTGTGGAGTACGCCGGTGGTCCCGCGCACCGTTTCCGTCGTGAACATGAAGGGCGGTGTGGGTAAATCCACGACGGTGGCGTGTCTGGCCGAGGCGCTCTCGTCCGAGGGTCAACTACGTGTTCTGGTGATCGATCTCGATCCCCAGTCCAACGTGTCCATGATGCTCGCCGGGCCGGACCGCTGGGCCGAACTGCGCAATAGCGCACGGACAATCGATGAATACTTCAATCAATACGTCTACGGCGGGCAGCCGCGCTTTTTTCGCGAGTTCATCGCCAGCCAAGTTAGCGACATAGCCGGCGACCCGCCGCTCGACCTTCTGATCTCGACGCCCGAGTTTCGCTACATCGAGCGGCACGCGCTCGAGAAATGGGTCAGTCAGGGGTTCGACATCCGCCAGCTCAACACGCGCTTCGGGCGCCTGACGCAATCGGCGATCGAGAACGTGGGCGACAGCTACGACCTTGTCCTGTTCGACTGTCCGCCGGGAATCTCGATGTTTGCCGAGGCGGCGATCGAGCTTTCCGAGTTCATCATAATTCCGACCATCCCCGATTATGTCTCGCGGCTCGGCATTTTTGCATTCCGCAAGCGGGCCATCCGCTCGATGGAGCAGCGCCGCTTCACCGAGGACCGCATCTGGACGTTGATCACCAAATACGAGGAGTCAAATACGCTTCACCAGAGCGAGGCGGCGTTGCTGAAGGATCAGTTCAACGTATTCGATACAGTTGTGCCGCAGGCGGAGACAATCGCCCGGGCAGCGGAATGGTCGGATGCGCGTCGCACGCTGGATCAGAAATACGGTGAGGCGGCGAATGTCGTGCGGCGCCTCGCGGCGGAGTTCCGCGAGCGGGTCGGGCTGATATGATCGACAAGGCGCTTTCCGGCCTGTTCAAGGTGGTGACCGAGGAAGCGGCCGCGAACCCCACCTTCGCCCGGCGCCTGGAAGACTCGCTGGCCAAGTTCGCCGAGGATCATGCTGCCGCCCGAAGAGCGGGCGCGCGCATTGCTGATTTTCATCCTCACATCGAATACCCGAAGGCTACGCCCGAGGCGTTCCGAAAGCGTCTGGGCGGATTCGACGCAACCGAACTGCGCATGATCGTCGCAAAGCACCGCCTCGATCCTGCTGGCACGCTGAAACCAAGGGCGTCGAAGAAAGTACTGGTCGAACACGTGTTTAATGCGGCGCAGAAACGTGCCGAGCGCGACGCGAAGCTGTTCGAGTACTGAACGACTATCCCAACCGGCGACGGAACAGCGACAGCACGCGTTCCCAGTGCTGTTCGGCGGCGGCCTTGTTGTACGCCTTGCGCTGGGGGAAGGCGAAGCCGTGCTCCACACCAGGATACATTTCGACTTCGCCATTCGCGTCTTTCAGTTCGCGCATGAGCTGCTCGATCATCTCGGGCGGAATCCAGTGGTCGGTCTCGGCGCAGGCGAAATAGAACTCCGCAGGTGATGTCTTCGCAACCAGATGCGGGCTGTCCTCGCGATCGGTCACCAGTCGCACGCCATAAATCGAAGCGGTGGCCTTGACGCGTTCGGGCCGGTGTCCGGCGGCGCAGACGGCGAAGCGGCCGCTCATGCAGTATCCCACCGTGCCAACCACACCGGCACGGGCGGCCTTGTCGCCATCGGCGTAGGCCAGCATGGCGTCGAGATCATCCATGACCTGCGAAATGCCCAGCCCCATCATGAGGTCGCTCATCTGCTTGCGCTCCGGCGTGTCCGGCAGCAGCGCCTGCGGTCCCAGCTCCATCACACCAGCGCGGTAATACAGGTTGGGCAGCATCACGTAGTAGCCGGACGTCGCATATCGGCGCGCCATGTCGCGCAGTTCCTCGCGGATGGCGGGGGCGTCCATCAGGAAGACAATCACGGGATGTGGCCCGTTGCGATCCGGATGGACGATGAACGTGGACGTCTTTCCGTCGCGTGTCGGGATGTCCGTCTGATGTTCGATCATGGTCGCTCTCCCCGACAATTCGTCTTTTCCCGGGAGCCTATCGCCCGGCCCGGTTTTAACAAGCAGGCTGCCTGCGCAGCTTGTGCGCGGCGCGCATCTGGTGAAAGTGTGAGTGAGGAGGAGCGTCATGAAAGCTGAAGCTGCGGTTTTCGCTGCGATGACCCTCGCCCTGACGGTTGCCGCCTGTGTCGGTGGCGGCACCCAGACGCCTGTTGCTGCGGACAAGCCGCCACCCGGGCGAGTGGTCGGGTATCTCAGTCCGGAAACGACTCCGGATGCTACATCCATCATCCCCCCTGCGCCGAAGGAGGGCGATCCGCGCAACGCCGCCGATTGGGATATCTTCCGGCAGACGCGGGCGCTGGAGGGATCGGAACGCTGGGCGTTGGCGCAGAACGACAACAGCTACGCCGCAGCCGACATCCTGAAGGACTACAGCTGCGCGGTCGGTGTCCTCATGACGCCTGAGACCGTTCCCGCCCTGTCGCGCGTGCTCTCCCGAGCCGCAACAGACTCCGCCAACGCCGCAAGCCGCGCCAAGAATGTATATCAGCGCACCCGGCCATTCCTGCACAATCCAGGCGACATTTGCATCGAGCGCAGCGACGCTCTTGCGAAAAGCTATGATTATCCATCGGGTCACGCCTCCCTGAGCTGGATGCAGGGGCTTGTGCTTGCCGAGCTTGCGCCAGATCGCTCCGGCGCGATTCTCGCCCGCGCGCGCGCTTATGGCGAAAGCCGCGTCGTTTGCGGCGTTCACAACTGGAGCGCTGTTGAAGGTGGTCGCACAAACGCGGCCGGCGTATTTGCGGCGCTGCAGGGGGCCACGGAGTTCCGCGCTGACATGGAGAGGGCCAAAAAGGAACTTGATAAGGCGCGGGCCACGAGCGCCAGGCCGGATGCCGCCAGTTGCGCGGCCGAAGCCCGGCTGACGCGATCGCTGTTCTCCGAGCCGGAGGCGGAGTAGCGCGGCGGGCTGGCCCCGCATGAGGCCCGTTGACGCCGTTGCGGCTGCAACGTAAAAGGCCCGCCCATGAAATGTTCGTTTGGCAAGCGCTATTGGACGACCATTCTGCCCGTGGGGCGGATGGCTCGGATGCTTGCGAACGCAGGCTAGAGCCACCCAAAGCCCCGCCGGCGGACCGGACGGGGCAGGCTGGCAAGCCCCCCGTCTCCGCCACCAGAAGGAGACGACGACGTGACCCAGGTTAAGCAGGCCAACCGCGCAACCCCCGGCAAATCCGCCGCCAGCAAGACGGTGGCCGTGGTCGGCGCGACAGGGGCCGTGGGCGGCGAGATGTTGCGCTGCCTGGAGCGCAGCGCCTTTCCGACCGGGACTGTGAGGGCATTCGCCTCCGAGCGCTCGGTGGGCAAGCGGCTGGCCTTCCGAAACGGCGAAATCGAACTTCAGGCCCTGACGCCCGCCGCCTTCGAAGGCGTTGACGTAGCGCTGTTCGCATCCGAGTCCGACATCTCGAAGGAGTACGCGCCCATCGCCGTGAAGGCAGGCGCGGTCGCCATCGACAATTCGTCCGCCTTCCGCATGGATCCGAAAGTGCCGCTCGTGGTGCCCGAGGTGAATGGCGACCAGGTGACGGCCGAGCAACGCATCTACGCCAACCCAAACTGTGTGGCGGCGATCATGGCGGTCGCGCTCTGGCCGCTGCATCGCGCAGGCAAGATCAAGCGGATCATCGCGGCGACCTACCAGTCGGCTTCCGGCGCCGGGGCTGCGGCCATGGAGGAGCTTGAGGTTTCGACCCGCGCCTACCTGAAGGGCGAGGCTTACGAGCCCAAAGTGCTGCCGCACCCCTACGCCTTCAACCTGTTCAACCACAACACCACGATCGGCGCGGACGGCTACAATGGCGAGGAAACCAAGGTGATCGCCGAGATGCGCAAGATATTCGGCTTGCCGGACTTGCGCGTTGGCGTGACGTGCGTGCGCGTGCCCGTGCTGCGGGCGCACTCGATGGCGATTACGGCCGAGTTCGCTGACAAGGTGTCGGTGGAGCAGGCCCGCGAAATTCTGTCGAAAGCCCCGGGCGTTCAGGTGGTCGATAACCGCGCGGCCAACCACTTCCCGATGCCGGTTGAGGTTTCGGGCAAGGATGATGTGCTGGTCGGCCGCATTCGCGAAGACCTGTCGGATCCCTCGGGCCACACGCTCGCCCTGTTCATTTGCGGCGACCAGCTTCTGAAAGGGGCGGCGCTCAACGCTGTCCAGATCGCCGAGCTGCTGCCATGAACGACAGCGAGCGGATCGACACGCGAATTGACGCGGGCTTCGGTGAGGACCTAGATCGCGCGGGCGGCCAGGCCGAGACGATCGGGAACGAGGAAACGATGCCGAAGGACGACACTCTCGCAACCTGGGCGCCGGCCTCGTGGCGGGATCGGCCCGCGCAGCATATTCCGCGCGACTATCCCGACCTGGAGAAGCTGGGCGCGGTCGAAAGCCAGCTCGCGACCTATCCGCCGCTGGTTTTTGCCGGTGAAGCCCGCACGCTCATGGCGCGGCTTGGCGAGGTTGCGCAGGGCAAGGCTTTCCTGTTGCAGGGCGGTGATTGCGCCGAGAGTTTCAAGGAATTCCACCCCAACAACATCCGCGACACATTCCGGTTGATGCTGCAGATGGCGGTGGCGCTCACCTTCGCGGGGCGCAAGCCTGTGGTGAAGGTCGGCCGCATCGCCGGGCAGTTCGCCAAGCCGCGCTCCTCGCCGACGGAAACCGTCGCCGGCGTCACCTTGCCGTCATACCGGGGCGACAACATCAACGGCATGGAATTCAGCGCCGAGGCGCGCACGCCGGATCCGCAACGCCTTATGCAGGCCTACATGCAGTCGGCGGCCACGCTGAACCTGCTGCGCGCGTTTGCGCAGGGCGGCTACGCCTCGCTCGGCAACATCCACCGTTGGATGCTCGGCTTTGTGGACCGGTCGCCGGCGGGCGAACGGTACAGGGCCCTTGCCTCACGCATCACCGACGCGATGGAGTTCATGGCGGCCTGCGGCATCACGCCGGAGTCTACGCCGGGCCTCAACTCCACCGATTTCTACACCAGCCACGAAGCCCTGCTTCTCGGTTACGAGCAGGCCATGACGCGCGAGGATTCAACTCGCCCGGGCGAGTTCTATGACACCTCGGCGCACATGCTCTGGATCGGCGATCGCACGCGGCAGCTGGACCACGCGCATGTGGAATTCTGCCGCGGCATCCGCAATCCGATCGGCATGAAGTGCGGCCCGTCGCTGGAGCCGGACGACATGATGCGCCTGATCGATGCGCTGAACCCGCATGACACCCCTGGCCGTTTGACGCTGATCGCACGCTTTGGCGCAGACAAGGTGGCGGCGGGCCTGCCAAAACTCGTACGCCGCGTACAGAGCGAAGGACGCACCGTGGTGTGGTCGTCCGATCCGATGCACGGCAACACGGAAAAGGCTGGCAACAGCGGTTACAAGACCCGGCCGTTCGAGCGCATCCTTGCCGAGGTTGGCCAATTCATCGATATCGTCGACGCCGAGGGTGCGCATCCTGGCGGCGTGCACCTCGAAATGACCGGTCAGAACGTGACCGAGTGCACCGGTGGCGCCGAGAAGATCAGCGCGGCTGATCTGTCCGATCGCTACCACACGCATTGCGACCCGCGGCTCAACAACGAACAGGCGCTTGAGCTGGCGTTCCTGATCGCTGAAAAGCTGGCGGGGGCGAAGACCTGACGACAACACCCAAAAGGGGGACGCTGTGATGAAACGTCATCTGTTTGCGATCGCTGCGGCCACCGCACTTGCCGCCTGCGCCACTGCGCCAAAACCGCCGACGACCGCCGAACTGCTCGTCGGAAAGTGGGAATGCGCTGGGAAGGTCGGCCCTGCGGACATGACCGAAGATGTGACCTACGCAACCGGCGGGACTTCGACGATGAAGTTGTCCGCGGCGATGCAGCAAGGCGCCATGAACGTGGCGCTGAGTGGTACTGGAGCGGGGACCTGGGCGCTCAACGAGGGCGACCAGCTCGAAGAGACAGTGACGGACGTGAAAATCGACAGCGCATCGGTCAACGGCAAGGAAGTTGGAGTCGCCATGTTTCAGGGCCTGCTGGCCCAGGCGCTCGACAAGCCGACCACATCCTCGGTGGCCGTCACCAAGACCGACCTGACGCTGACGCAGACGGGCGTGGCGGAAGGCGCCAAACCCGTCGTACGGACCTGTAAGCGCTAGGCTCGCCCTCGCTGGCCAAACCTGTCTCTTGCCTGTCATGCGGCTTGCAGGTTTGCCCGCCGCTACTCACTTGATCGCCCAGACATGCGCGCCGCAACAGGGTGCGCAACGGAGCGCCCGATGACTGCCCCCGTCCGCCAGCCCGCCCGACTGCCGGCGTGGGCCCGGCCAAAAGATATTTTCGACCTGATCCGGCTCGCGCTGCCGGTGGCGATGTCGCGCGCCTCGTTCATGCTGATGCAGTTGACCGATTCCATCGTGCTCGCGCGTCACAGGCCGGGCGAATTGCCGTTCGTGCTCAATGGCTGGCTTCCGATCGGGGTGCTGTTCGGCTTCGGCATGGGGCTGATGCTGGGCGTGCAGGTGCTGACCGCCGAGTTGAACGGGGTGGGCAAGGGCAATGAAACGGGCCGGATCTTCCGCCGCGGCCTCGGGGTGGCGTTGGTATATGGCGCCGCTGCGACCGGCATCTGCTACCTGATCGCCCGGCCCCTGCTTGGGTTGGTCGGTTTCGACGGCCACCTGGCTGCGGCGACGACAGAGGTGACCAAGATATTCGCCGTCGGCGCCATCGCCCACATGGTGGGGCTGGCCTGTTCGTCCTATCTGGAGGCGCTGCGCAAGCCGAACATCGTGACAGCGATCTCGATGGCCGCCGTGGCCGTGAATCTCGTGATCGACCTGATCCTCGTGCCGAAATACGGCGCCACGGGCGTTGCGTGGGCCACCACCGGCTCGCGGTACTTCATGATGATCATTCTCATCGGCGCAGCTGCATGGCTGACGCCGGCTCTCAAGCCGGCGCCCAAGGGGCCCGCCGATGAGTTCAGGCGCCAGAATCTCGTGGGCATCGGCACCGGCATCGCCAACGTGGCGGAGTGGGGCTCGTTCAACCTGACCTTCGTGATTGCAACGCTGGTGAGCATCGACGCCGGCACCGTCTATGGCCTGACGGTCCAGATGATGGGCGTGATCTTCATGGTCTATATCGGTCTCGGCACCGCAACGAGCGTGCGGGTCGCGGAACGGTTCGGCCGGCGGGATGCGGGCGGCGTGCAGGAGGCCTCGCGCCTGGGCGTAGCGGCCTCGCTGCTGTTCGGCGGATTCCTGGCGCTGGTGCTCTGGATTGTCCGCGATGCGGTTGCGGTGGCCTGGCTCAACGGAGAATCCCCGACATCGCCGGGCGCGCATCTCGTGCCCGTTCTGTCAGCCATGCTGGCGGCGGCGGCGTTTGTGACGATTTTTGACGGACTGCAGGGCGTGGGGTCGATGGCGCTTCGGGCGCAGGGTGCCGTGTGGCTGGCCACGGGTATCCACATAGGGTCCTACGTCGCCGTCATGCTTCCGCTGTGCTGGTGGCTGGCCCTGCACGAGGGCTACGGCGTCTGGGGCGTCTTCACCGGGATTGCGCTGGCTTCGCTGCTGGCCGGGCTGGGGCAGGTGCTGGCGCTGGAATGGAAAGCGGCGCGCGGCGTCCGTATCGCCGGACATCCACGCGCCGCCTGATTGGCCCGGATGCGAGCCGGGCCGTTGTTCTCCAAGTCCGATGCCTGAAGCTAGAGGTCCTTCAGCGCGGAAGCAGGTTTGAAGGCCGCCGAGGTGCGCTGGGGAATGCTGATCGTCATGCCGGTCGAGGGATTGCGTCCCTCGCGGGCGGCGCGCGTCTTGGCCACGAAGGTTCCGAAGCCGGCGACAGCGACCTGTTCGCCGCGTTTCAGGCTCGCCGCGATCGTGTCGAAAAGCGTGTCGACGAGGCGGCTGGCTTCCGTCTGTTTCATGCCGGTCGAGTCAGCGACCGACTTGATGAGTTCGGACTTGTTCATGGACTCCCTCCTTCAGGGGCCGTCGCCGCTAGGGCGACGTGGAAAGAATTCGCCGCCAAACCGGGGCGACCGCCGGATGACGCAGCGCTTCCGACGATTCGACAAGCCCGAAAACAGCGAAAAAGCCCGAAAACACGGGCTATATCCCCAGAATCCACCCCTCTTCCCCCGCGACACTCGCCTTCTGGGAGTCTGAAAGCCCCGTGCCGCCAGCAAATAGTCCGGCCAGCTTTCCGTTCGCGTCAAGTTCAGCGAGACCCTCTGCGACGGCCCTGACCTGCGCCTCGTCGGGCGATTCCGCAGCCTCGGGACGGGCAGGGTTGATGCCCTGATGGACCTCGGCAACGACGATGCGCGTGTCCGCCAGGCCGTCCTCGGTGAGCGGCGCCAGCGGGATTTCAAAGGGCCACAGCTTCAGCCCGGGGACTTTCTGGCGCACCCGCTCGATCGCGGGCAGGCCGGTCATCGTCTGGCCGCCCACAGCGCCGGCGTAGGCGATCTTCCACACCGGCTGGGGCCGCGCTTTCTTCGTGTCCAGCGCGCGCTGTTCCGTCAGGCGAAATTCCGGAACGTCGCCGGGCCCATGCTCGCGCGATTTCTTGATGGACAGGGTGGTGAGCTCGTCCTTTTTCGAGCAGCCCCAGAACGGAAAGGGGCCGTTCGAGATGAGCCGGTTCATCCGCGCCGCCAGGGCGAAGCGGTTGTTGGAGTTGTCCGGCTTTTCCTTCATTTCCTTCAGCAGGAAGTCGCGCATGGTTCGCCAGGCTGGCGCCCCGAGCTTGAGCGCGTCCGCCGTGCCCGCCGGGAATCCCATCGGAAAGTCCACGCCCACCAGAACGCGATCGCCGCGTTTCAGGCAGCGCGCCAGCAGGTCTTCGAGTTCGGCCTGCGCCTTGAAACGGGTCGGCGGGTTGGCGGCCTTGAAGGTGAGCTTCATGCGCGCATCCGGCGTCAGCGCGCCGATCCAGATGGAATCCGCGCCGGTCGACGGCTTGGAGGCGGCGCTCCAGTCCACGATCACGTAGCTATCGAACAGGCGCGCCATGAGGCGAGGCCTCCAATCCATTCATCGGTCCGCACCGGGCGGACCAGGCACTGTACATTGAAGTTTGCGCGCCGCGGACAAGCGGCAACGGACGCTCGGCGGCGTCAGGCCAGTTTTACAAGCATCTTGCCTGTATTGCCGCCCGAGAACAGGGCCAGGAAGGCGTCGGGCGCCTTTTCGATCCCGTTCATCACCGTTTCCTCGTAACGGATCTTGCCGGCGGCCATCCACTCGGACATGTCCTTCACGAAGGCGGGTTGCATATCGTAGTGGTCCGAAACGAGGAAGCCCCAGATTTTCAGCCGTTTGCCGATGATCATCGCCATGTTGTGCGGTCCCGGCGGCGGTTTGGTCGCGTTGTAGATCGATATCATGCCGCAGATCGGCATACGGGCGTTGATGTTCGCGCAGTCGATGGCGGCCGTGAGATGGTCGCCGCCGACATTGTCGAAATAGACGTCGACACCTTTCGGGGCCGCGGCGCGCAGGGCGGCGGAGAGGCCTGCGCCCGGACCGGCCGCCTTGTAATCGACGACGGCGTCCGCCCCCAGCGATTTGACGAAGTCGCATTTTTCCTTGCCGCCGGCGGAGCCGACGACGTAACAGCCCTTGATCTTCGCAATCTGGACGACCAGCGAGCCCACGGCGCCCGCGGCGCCCGAGACAAAGACGGTTTCACCGGGTTTCGGCTCGCCCAGCTTGAGCAGGCCGGCATAGGCCGTGAGCCCCGGCATGCCGGCAACGCCCAGGAACGCTTCGGGCGGAAGCGGCAGGTTCGGCAACTTGCTGACGCCTGCCGCCTTGGGCTCCGCGGTGAACGCCTCGCGCCAGCCGGCGAAGGACGAAACCAGATCGCCGACCTTGTAGGCCGGGTCGCGGGAAGCGAGCACCTTGCCCACCGCGCCGCCACCCATGACCTCCCCCAGCTCGAAGGGCGGGGAGTAGCTGCGGACATCGTTCATCCGGCCCCGCATGTAGGGGTCGACGGTCATCCAGAGGTTCTGCACCTGGATCTGGCCTTCGCCGGGCTCGGGGGCCTCGACAGTGGCCATCTCGAAGTTCTGGTGTGTCGGTTCGCCAACAGGGCGCGATTTCAGGCGCCATTCACGGGATGTTACAGATGGCAACGAGGGCCTCCCTTGTTCCGGTTTCCTGTCATATCGCCCGTATATGCTGGATATTCCAGTCTTTCGCGGGACTGACCGCGGGGCAGGCTTGTAAAATCCGGTAACCTTCTTTGATGGCCGGTCCAATTGCGACTCTCCGGGCATCGGTTATCTGCTGCTGACACGACGGGGCGTGTCGGAGGTCAGTTTGGTACAGCGTATTAACGGCATGGCCCGCGTGGCCAAGGCGAAGCCCGCCTGGACTGGCGACAAGGTCAAGGTTGGTATTGTCGGCGCCGGGGTCTTCGGCGGCTACCACGCCCAGAAATTCTCCTCCTCGAAATATGCCGAGTTTGTCGGCGTGACCGATGCGTCCGCGCGTGCGGCGGACGCCCTGGTCGCCAAGGTTGGCCGCGGCGAGGTGTTCGCCTCGCTCGAAGCGATGGCCGGCGCGGTGGACGCGATCGTTATTGCGACACCGGCTTCCACCCACGCCAATCTGGCGCGTCAGGCGCTCGCCGCCGGCAAGCATGTGCTGGTCGAAAAGCCGCTCGCGCTTCGCGGCGCCGAGGCGCGCGATCTCGCGAAGCTGGCGCTGGAGCGCAATCTCGTTCTTCAGGTCGGCCATCAGGAACGTCTGGTGTTCGACGCCATGGGCCTCTTCTCGACGCCCGAACGGCCGACCCGCATCGAAGCCGTCCGCATGGGGCCGCGCGCCCCGGATGGCCGCTGCGAAGACGTCAGCGTCGTGTTCGACCTGATGATCCACGACCTCGACCTCGCGGCTGAACTGTTTGGCGGCGAGGCGCACACGGCGACGGCATACGGCCGCAGCACGCACACGCGCTTCCTCGACGAAGCGTCTGCGGAGCTGGTGTTCGCCAACGGCGTCGCCAAGCTGACAGCTTCCCGCTGCGCGCCGACCCGCACTCGCATGATGAAGGTTGAGTATCCCTCGGGCCGGGTCGAGATCGACCTGATCACCCGGGACGTCATCAACACCACCGATTTCGACATTCGCGCCGATGTTTCGGCGACGCTGCCTGATCCGCTGGGCGCGGCCGACGAGGCCTTCCTTGCGGCGATCCAGGGACGCGATGTTTCGCCGGTGACCGGCGGCGTGGGCGCCCGCGCGGCGGCTCTTGCCGAACTGGTCGAGACCGGCGCCTTTGTGGCGGCGGCGGCCTGAAGCCGCGCGACTTTCCGGCATCGCCACTGTTTCCTCGCGCCGATGCGGGCTGACCGCCTGTATTGCTAGCGGCGGCCTTGCGGCCCATGCTGCCCGATATAACGAGACGGGCACGAGGAAACGCCCATGGACAAACCCCTTGCCGGGCCGCTTTTCGCGCGCAGGTCATTGCTGCTCGCCGGCCTTGGCGCGGCGGTGAGCGCGCCGGCCTTTGCGCAGGCGACCGGCACGCGTGTGGGGACGAATCCCGAAGCCGGCCAATCCGTCTCGCTGGATTCCTGGGTCGACGCCTATGGTCGGCCGACCGCCAAGGTGATGCTGAACGGGGCGGGGCCATTCGACTTTCTGGTCGATACCGGCGCCAACACCACGGTGATGACCATGCGCCGGGCGTTGCAGATCGGCGCGACGCTTGACGGCGTCGCGACCGTCAACGGCACCACCGGCGCAGCGCAGATGCCGGTCACGACCATCGAGCATCTCGCAACCGGAGCGGTGAACGCCTCGAACCTGCGCGTCGCCGTCATCGAGGACAAGGCGCTGCAGCGGCAGGACGGGATTCTCGGCGCGGACGTCTTCGCCGGCATGCGGCTCAGTTTCGATATCCAGCATCGCCGCGTGCTGGTGGAAACCTCGCAGCGCCGGCGTATCTTTGGCGGCCGCTACAGCATGTCCAGCAACCTGCATGTGCGGAACAAACGGCTCGCCGAGATCGACGGGTTCATTGGCCGCATTCGCGTGCGGATGATGCTCGATACGGGGGCCGACAACTGCATCATCAACCCGGCGCTCGACGCCGAACTGGCGAAGGCGTTTCCCAGGATCAAGCGGGTGGAGCGGGCGACCGTCGTGGGCGTGACCGGCCAGATCCTGGTGGGGCAGTATGTCGGGCTGCCCGACATCCGGTTCGGCAACGTAACCCTGCGCGACGCCGGCGGCGTGGTGTCCGATGCGCCGATCTTCCAGCTGTGGGACCTGAGGGATACGCCGGCGATGATTGTCGGGGTCAACGTGCTGTCGCGTCTGGCCGGGTTCTCGATCGATTATGGCGCGCAGACGTTCGAGGCGACGCCGCTGGCGTTGCTGGCGGGGCAGCGGATAGAGCTGGGCTGAGCTTGGCCGCGCTTGCCAAGCGGGCCCGGATCGGTACACCCAAGCGCCCTGACCCCAACCTTCAGAACTGGCCTTCCCCGCGATGACCGCACAGCCGCCCAAAGTCCGTTTCGCGCCGTCGCCGACGGGCAAGCTGCATGTCGGCAATGTCCGCACCTGCCTGCTCAACTGGCTGTTCGCCAAGGGGCAGGGCGGGATCTTCGTGCTGCGCATCGACGACACGGACCTTGAGCGCTCGACCAAGGCCAATGAGGACCAGATCCGCGAGGACCTGACCTGGCTGGGTCTCGAATGGGACGAGACGTTCAAGCAGTCCGAGCGGTTCGCCCGCTATGCCGAGGCGGCCGAGGGTCTGAAAAAGGCCGGGCTGCTTTATCCCGCGTATGAGACGGCGGACGAACTGGAGCGCCGGCGGAAGATCGCGCTCTCCCGGGGCAAGCCGCCGGTCTACGACCGCGCGGCGCTGGCGTTGAGCGAGGCCGAGCGCAAGGCGCTGGAGGCGGAGGGCCGCAAGCCGCACTGGCGCTTCAAGCTCTCCGGCGGAGCGGTGACCTGGAACGATCTTGTGCGCGGCCCGCAGTCGATCGACACGTCGTCGGTTTCCGATCCGGTGCTCATCCGCGAGGACGGTTCTTTCCTCTACACGCTGCCCTCCGTGGTGGACGACGTGGATTCGAAGATCACGCACATCGTCCGCGGCGAGGACCATGTGACCAACTCGGGCGCGCAGATCGAGATCTTCCGCGCTCTGGGCGGACCGGTGCCCGAGATGGCGCACACGCCGCTGCTGATCGGCGCCGACGGGCAAGGTCTGTCGAAACGGCTGGGGTCGCTGTCGGTGGAGCAGTTGCGCGAAGACGGCGTCGAACCGCTGGCGATCTGTTCGCTGCTGGCCAAGCTGGGCACGTCGGACGCCGTCGAGGCGCGCGAGAGCCTGATGCAACTGGCTTCGGAGTTTGCCTTCTCGAAGATCGGCCGGGCGCCGGCGCGGTTCGACGAGCAGGAACTGGGTCACCTGAATGCGCACATCGTTCATGCGATGGACTTCGACACCGTGAAGCCGCGGCTGGCGAAGCTGGCCTATGGCGAGAACGCGACATCCGAGTTCTGGGATGTGGTGCGCGGCAACCTGACGACGGTTTCGGACGCGCAGGTGTGGCTGATGGTGGTCTATGGCGGCGGGCTGGAAGGTCCGGAGCTGACGCCGGAGGATCAGGCGTTCATCGGCCAGGCGGCGGCGGTGTTTCCCGAGGGCGAGGTCGGGCCCACGACCTGGCACGACTGGACCGAGGCGGTGAAAGCCGCGACCGGACGGAAGGGCAAACAGCTTTACGCGCCGCTGCGCCGAGTGCTCACCGACCAGGAGCGCGGGCCCGAGATGGACAAGATGCTGATGCTGATCGGCGCGAAGAAGGCCCGCGACCGGCTGGTCGAGGCGGCGCCATAGGGCGGCTGCACTGAGGAGGGGGCGAGGATGAAGCTGGCCGATCGTGTTCTCTCCGGTCTGCTGATCCTCGGCGCTGTCGTGACGGCGTTTTACTGGTGGAGCTATTTCACCGGCGGCGATGTCATGGTGGTGCACGACCGCTGGTACACCGCCTTTGAATCGAGCTTCCCGGCCGCTGACGGCTGGCTGGCGGCGTGCATGCTGGCGGCGGGCGCCGGACTGTGGAGCGGACAGCGCTGGGCGGCGCGGGCGGGGCTGCTGGCGGGTTCGGCGCTGATCTACCTGGCGGCGATGGATATCACCTTCAATGTCGAGAACGGCCTTTATTCGCTGGCGGCGGGCAATGACGCGATGAAGTTCGAGATCTTCATCAACGCTGCGTCGGCGTTGCTGGGCGTCTGGACGATCCTGGCTTGCTGGAAACGCGCCTGAGAGAAGGCTGCCTCAGGGTCGTCTTGTTCAAGGTCGTCTGGGGCGCTGGTTGGCCGAGATCGACTTGATGATCGTGACGCCCTTGCCGGACTTTGGCAGCGGCGGGTCGGCGCGGGCGATGGCGGCGTCGATGAGGGCGGAGACGGCGGGCTCGTCGAGGTCAGCAGCGCTTTTCAGGACGATGTGGCGGACTTTCGAACCGCTTCCCTTGAGCCGCTTTTCGGGATCCGGCAGGTGCGGGCCGCCGAAGAAGAACAGGCTGGTCCATCGCGGATAGAGCGCCACCGAGAGGATGACGCCCGCCTGTTTTTCGCCGACGCAGAAGCCGATCGCGAGGGCGTTGTAGTTGTCGTAGACGATCCGGTTTGCGGCGGGCAGGCGCCTGGCCAGTTTCTTCAAAACGGTGCGGGCGACGGCGGCCACTTCCGGCGTGAAGCGGGCGATGAAGGTTTCGAGCTGATCGTCAGCTGCGGCCATGCGTGGAGGCTAGCACATACGGCGGCGCCTCCGGCATGGGGTCCATGCGGAGCGCAAAAAAATGTGGGCTGCGCGCGAGACTAGTCTGGCGCCAGCGGATCAGGCGTGCGCCATCGGGCCATCGCGATCGGCGAGGCAGGCGCGGCGTCTTCCCGCGCAGGGGCGGGATGACGGATCAGAGACGCGCGGATGCGCGGCGAGCAATTCGGGCCGTTTGTAGCGGCCGTGTTTTTCTCCAGGGAGTCGCAGTCCTGTGCGGGCAGCCGCTCCGGCGTCACGTCCGTGTGGCATTCACGGGGAAGACGGGTGAGCGGCATCCGGACAATCGTCGCGAGCGCCGACGCCAGCATCGCAATCAAACGCAGCAGCGCGCCCTGCCAGAGCTGGGTCGGCGCAGGGTTTCCAGGCCAGTGTGCGGTTGAGTGTGCCGACGTCATGGGCGCCAGTATCCAGGCGGCCGGCGGGTGGGGGATCGTTTTGCCGAAGATTTTTCCAGCCGCTTGAGTTCATGGGCGGTTTTTCCGGTCAGGTGGGGGATAGCGGCGGTCGCCGCCCGGACCCTTTGGCCGCTGGGGGAACCCGCCGGGCGGTCCGTGTGTTTATGCACTACGGGAGACTCAAATCATGACCAGACCATCAGTGCGCCGGGTGACCGGCGAAGCGAACACGGCGGTGAAGGCCGCCATTCACAAGGCGAGCGACCGGGCGGAGCGCCTGTCTGACAAGGTTCACAAGGCGGCCGACCGCGCCATCGACAAGGCGGAAAGCGCCGCGATCGATCTCGCCGACGAGGCAAGGGACGGCGCGCGGCATGTTGCGCGCGATGTTGCGCATACGGCATCGGATGCGGCCAAGGATATCCGCGTGCGTGGCCGGAAGGCGAGGCGCTATGCGATGCGCGAGGTGACAGAGCATCCGCTCTCGACGCTGGCCATTGCGGCGGGCGCCGGCGCGGTGGTCAGCCTGCTGTTGTTGCGTCCGCGCGACTAGGCCGGGCTTCAGGCGGCTTCGCGGCTCGTCATTGAAAGCGCCAGCGCTTCGGCGACCTTGATCCCGTCGACGGCCGCCGAGAGGATACCTCCGGCGTAGCCTGCGCCTTCGCCCGCGGGATAAAGGCCCTTCACGTTCAGGCTCTGGAAGTCCCTGCCGCGCGTCATGCGGACGGGCGAGGACGTGCGGGTTTCAACACCAGTCATCACGGCGTCGTCCATCGAGAAGCCGGGTATCTGGCGGCCAAAGGCGGGCAGGGCTTCGCGCATGGCCGCAACCGCATAGTCCGGCAGGCAGAAGCTGAGGTCCGTCGGGTGAACGCCGGGCTTGTACGAAGGGACGACGCTGCCGAGGCTATCGCTGGGCCGGGCGGCGAGAAAGTCGCGGACGGTCTGGCCGGGCGCCCGCCAGGTTTCGCCGCCGGCCTTGTAGGCCTGTTCCTCCCAGTGACGCTGGAAGGCGACGCCGGCCAGCGGGTTGCTCGCGGCCTCGCCCGGGAAGTCGGATGGCGCAACGCCGACGACGATGCCCGCGTTGGCGTTGCGCTCGCGGCGAGAATACTGGCTCATGCCGTTGGTGACGAGGCGGCCCGGCTCCGAGGCAGCCGCCACCACCGTGCCCCCCGGACACATGCAGAAGGAATAGACAGAACGTCCGTTCGAGGCGTGGTGCGCCAGCTTGTAGTCGGCGGCGCCGAGGATGGGATGGCCCGCCGATTTTCCAAACCGGGCGGCGTCGATGATCGACTGCGGATGTTCGATGCGAACGCCGATGGAGAAGGGCTTCGGCTCGAAATAGACGCCGCGATTGTGCAGCATCTCGAACGTGTCGCGGGCCGAATGACCGAGCGCCATGACGACACGGTCCGCCGCGATCGTTTCGCCGTCAGCGAGGGTGACGCCGGCGATGCGGCGCTCGCCGCCAGTGGTTTCGATGTGAACGTCCGTCACCTGGCTCTGGAAGCGGATTTCTCCGCCCAGCGCCTCGATCTTCGCGCGCATCCGCTCGATCATCGAGACGAGGCGGAAGGTGCCGATGTGGGGTTTGGAGACGTAGAGGATTTCTTCCGGCGCGCCGGCGGCGGCGAATTCGGTCAGCACTTTCCGGCCGAGATGGTTGGGGTCCTTGATCTGGCTGTAGAGCTTGCCGTCCGAAAAAGTGCCAGCGCCGCCTTCGCCGAACTGGGCGTTTGAGGCGGGGTCGAGCACGCCCTGGCGCCAGAAGCGGAAGGTGTCGACGGTGCGCTCGCGGACGATCTTGCCGCGTTCGAGGATGATCGGCCGGAAGCCCATCTCGGCGAGGATCAGTCCGGCGAAGAGCCCGCAGGGGCCCATGCCGACGACCAGCGGGCGCGTCGCCCCCTCCGGCGCGCGGGCGACGAATTTGTACCGGGTGTCCGGCGCGGGCGTGATGTGGCGGTCCTTCGCGAGGCGCTTGAGCACGGCGGCCTCACCTTCGACCTCGGCGTCGATGGTGTAGATCAGCTGGATCGCGGAGGTCTTGCGGGCGTCATACGCGCGCTTGAAGACCGCGAAATCGCGGAGGTCCGGCTGGCTGAGGGCGAGGCGCTTCAGGACCGCCTGACGCAGCGCCGGCTCGGGATGGTCGAGCGGCAGTTTCAGCTCGTGAATACGGATCATCGGCCAGATTCCATGGGGACGGCGCCACGCCGTCAGACCATCGGGGCCGGGTTATAGGGCATACCCCGGCTTTGGGAAAAGACGGGGCGTGCTGCAGAAATCCGGTATTCCCCGTCTGCGGCATCGTGCTATCCAGCGGCCCTCGCTTGGACGGCGAATCTTTTTTGGGAGGAGAGAATGAAAGCGATGACCCGCGCGGCGACGTTCGCGCTAGCGCTGACGGCCGTGGCCGGACTGGGCGCCCTGCAGCCGGCTTACGCTGCACGCACGGCCGAGATCGTCAACGTCGAGAACGAGAAGCTGCCGGTCGCCACGACGGCGGCCAAGGTCGAACAGGCCGTGCTTCAATCGCTCTCCAACCGTGGCTGGACGATCCTGAACCGCGCCCCCGGCAAGGTGGATGCGCAGTACGCCCGCCGGGACTTTTCGGCGACCATCACCGTGACGTGGACCGCCTCGGCGTTCAGCGTGATGTACAAGGACAGCACGGGCCTCAGCTATGACGAGGGCAAGCACAAGATCCACACCAACTACAACCGCTGGGTCGAGAACCTGCGCACAGATGTGATCCGCATGGTGACAAACGACGCCAACGGCGTGCCCCCGCCCCAGCCGCAATAGGCGGACGGCGGCTGCCGCGCTTCACGCGGACCCTGAACGAGGAACGGCCGGACCATGGTGGCATGGTCCGGCCGTTCTGTTTTCGCGGGCGGGTGTTGTGTTCCGCCGCCCTTAGTTGGCGGCGGCCGCCGCCTCCTGCGCCGCCTTCTCGTCGTTGGCGCGCTTGATGACGTAGGCCATGATGTTATCCGCGTCGCCATCGCGCAGGATGGCCTTGAACGACGGCATGCCCTGGGCGGCGCGTTCGCCGTCCACGACCTTCTTGAACATCGCCGCATCACGCAGCAGGCCGCTGTAGCGCAGGTCGGGCGCGGTGGCGCCTGCGGCCGGCACGGCGTTGCGGCCATGGCAGACGGCGCAGTTCTGGCCGTAGGCCTGTTCGCCGCCGGCCACGGTTTCGTTGTTGGCCGTCAGCAGCGGCGGGTTGATCTTCGCCGCGGTCGGCACGCTGAGGCCGGCGGGCATGGCCGTCGGCAGGCTCGCGGTTCCGCCGGACGCGAAGACCAGGATGCGGCTGTTGTTGGCCGAGACGGCGCTGGTGCGCTTCTGGCCGGGCGGCAGGCCGCGCGCGCCGACCAGGATCGCGATCTGCTGCTTGCCGTCGGCTTCGAAGGTCGCCGGGGCGGCGACGACGCGGGCGCCGGTGGGCGCGGACCACAGGCGCTCGCCCGTGGTGGCGTTGTAGGCGACGAACTCGCCCTTGTGGTTGCCTGAGAAGATCAGGTTGCCCGCGGTCGCGAGCAGGCCGGAGGCGCCGTATTCCTCGTTGGGAATGCGGAAGGCTTCCTTACCCTTCACCGGGTCCCAGGCGAGGATGTAGCTGGTGATGTTGCCCTGCTTGGGCGCGCCGGGCTGCTTGAAGAGGCTGGCGCCGGCGGTGAAGTCCATCCCCGTGTTCCAGCCGTTCGGATTGTACTTGAAATCCTTCTGGGCGCCGTAGGCTGCGCTGGAGATGGTGATCGGGATGTACACGTAGCCGGTGAGCGGGCTGTAGGCCATCGGATGCCAGTTGTGCATGCCGAGCGCCGCCGGGATGATGATGGCGGGCTTGCCGGATTCCGAGTAGCGGGCCTTGGGGTTTTCAACCGGGCGGCCGGTCTTGAGGTCGATGTGGTCGGCCCAGTTGGTTTCCGGGACGTACTTGTCGGCCGAGAGCAGTTTCCCGGTCTTGGCGTCGAGGATGTAGAAGAAGCCCTGTTTCGGCGCCTGCATCACGACGTGGCGCATCTGGCCGTCACGCCATTTGAGATCGGCGAGCATGATCGGGTTGGTGTTGTCGTAGTCCCACTCGTCGCCGGGCGTTTCCTGATAGTGCCACTTGTACTCGCCCGTGTCGGCGTCGAGCGCGACGATCGAGGAGACATAGAGGTTGTCGCCGCCGCCGGGACTGCGGATTTCCTGCGCCCAGGAGAGGCCGTTGCCGGTGCCGAAATAGACCATGTTGGTCTTGGGATCGTAGACGAACGTGTCCCACACCGTGCCGCCGCCGCCGAGCTGCCAGTACTTGTCGCCATTCCACGTCTTGGCGGCGCGCTCCATCGCCTTGTTCTCGAACCCTTTCGAGGGATCGCCGGGCACGGTGTACCATTTCCAGTCGAGCTTGCCGGTCTCCGCGTCGTAGGCGGAGACATAGCCGCGAACGTCGTATTCGGCGCCGGCGTTGCCGATGAAGACCTTGCCGTTGGCGATGCGCGGAACGGCGGTGATGGTGTAGTGGCTGTCCTGCGGCACGGTCCAGGTCGACCAGACTTCCTTGCCGGTCTTGCCGTCGAGCGCGATCAGGCGGCCGTCGAGTGCGCCGAGATAGATCTTGCCGTGCCAGGCGGCGACGCCGCGGTTGACCACGTCACAGCACGCATCGGCGCCTTTCTTCTCGCGGTCGACCTTGGGGTCGTATTCCCAGAGCAGCTTGCCGGTGTGGACGTCGTAGGCCTTCACGAGGCTCCAGGCTGTCGTGAGGTACATCACGCCGTCGACGATGACGGGCGTCGATTCCTGGCCGCGTTCGGTGTCGATGTCGGCGTACCAGGAGAGGCCGAGATTGATGGAGCCGATGTTCTTGTCGTCGATCTGCTTCAGCGGGCTGAAGCGCTGTTCGTTGTAGTCCCGGCCGGCGGCGAGCCACGAGCCGGGCTCCTTGTCGGCGTTGAGCAGGCGCTGCTGGTCGACGGCGGCGGCGCCCATCTCATGTTTCATGGGGGCGGCGGCCTCGGCCGTCTTAACTGGCGCCTCGGTGTGGCAGCTGGCCAACAATGCCGGAGCGGCTACAGCCAGCGCCATCAGATACCTACGCATGCGCGTCTTCCTCCCGCCGGCCGTGCTGGCCTGTTCTTTTGTGCGAGGCGACGCCGTTTCTGTCTGAAACCGTCGCCCCCCGGTTCGGCGGGCAACCTAAAAGGCGCAGGCCCGGGGGGCAATACGCCCGGACTGACGCGATTTCGTGAGCGAAGGGGCCGAAAAAGCCCCTAGTCCATCACCATGGCGCGCTGCACCAGGGCGTCGAGCGCCTCCTCGGGCGAGCGCGATTCGGCGATCAGGTCGCGGAAGCTGGCCGGGGCGAAATTGTCCTCGATCACATGGTCGATCAGGTCAAAGAAGGGCGCCCAGTAGCCGTTCTCCGACAGGAAGGCCATCGGCTTGCGGTGCAGCGACAGCTTGGCCCAGGAGAGGGTCTCGATCGCCTCCTCCAGCGTGCCGATGCCGCCGGGGAGGACGATAAACGCGTCGGCCTCGTCAAAGAGGATCTGCTTGCGCTCGTGCATGGTGTCGACGAAGCGGTGCTCGACCGCGCCGAACGTGCCCTCGATGTGCTGAAGGAATTTCGGCATCACGCCGAGCACCTTGCCGCCGGCCTCGTGGGCCGAACTGGCCACCTGGCCCATCAGGCCGACATTGCCGCCGCCATAGACCAGACGCCATTTGCGGGCTGCGATCGCCTTGCCCAGCCGGCGGGCGAGATCGAGATAGGAGGCGTCAACCGTGTTGGACGATCCGCAATAGACGGTGACCGACTGGATTCCGGGCATGTCGCCTCCTTTGTGAGCCTTATTAGATGCGTTGCTTCGGGGCGGACGGAAAGGCCGGGGGCTGCTGGCGGCCGTTCCGCCCAAAGTGATCCACAAGGCAATGGAAACTCTGGCGTTTCGCCGATGGCGGACCTAAATACCCCCGCACATGGCCATGCACCCCCATTCCCGCTCCGCCGACGTTGACGCCATCGAGAGCGGGGACGCCGGCCTCGGCGTCTCGCTCTACCGGATCGGCAAGACGCTGGGGCGGAAGGAACTGGCCAAGTGGCGGCCGGTCATGGCGCTGGCCCTGGCGATCACGCTGGGGTCCAAGGTCTTCGCCGTTTTCGCGCCGGTTTTCTTCGGCGACGCCATCAACAAACTGAGCGCGCCCAACGCCGTGATGGCGTCGGTTGTCCTGTTGCTGACCTGGTGGACGCTCGCGCGCATTCTTTCGACCAACCTGCCTTACGCCCGCGATGCGATGTTCGCCGCCGTGAGCCAGGACGCCCAGCGGCTGATCGCGGTGGAGGCTTACGGCCACGCCCAGAGCCTGTCGCTGCAGTTCCACCAGACGCGGCGGACCGGGGCGCTGAACCGCGTGATCGACCGGGGCGTGGCGGCGCTGGACTACCTGATCCGGTTTCTCGGCTTCAACATCGGCCCGACGCTGATCGAGCTGGCCATGGCGTCCGTCGTGCTGGCGACGCGCTATAGCTGGCTGTCGGCGCTGACGGCCGTGGCCGTGGTGGCGATCTATGCGACGCTCACGGGCCTCCTCACCAACTGGCGGGTGAAGCAGCGGCGAAAGCTCAACGCGGCCGACACCGAACTGCGCGCCATGGCCGTGGACTCGCTCACCAATTTCGAGACGGTGAAGGCCTTCGCCGCCGAGGAGCGCGAAACCATGCGCTATGACGCGACGATGCGCGTCTACAACCGGCACATGATTGATGTGATGCGCTCGCTGGCGCTGCTCAACTCGGTGCAGGACATCATCATGGCGCTGGGGCTGACGGCCGTGGCCGGGATCACCGCCATGTCGGTGGCGGGCGGCTATGCGCAGGCGGGCGACATCGCCGCCGTGGTGCTGATCATGGGGAACCTCTACCGGCCGCTGTCGATCCTCGGCTTCGCCTTCCGCGAGATCAAGCAAGGCGCCATCGACCTCGAGAAGCTCTACGGCCTGATGGGCATGAAGCAGGAAGTGGCCGACGCGCCGGACGCGACGCCGCTCGATGCGCGGGGCGGGGAGGTGCGGTTCGAGGACGTGTCGTTCGCGCATGACGCGCGCGCCGCCGGGCTGGAGCATGTGTCGTTCAGCGTGCCGGCAGGCAAGAAGATCGCCATCGTCGGGCCGTCGGGCTCGGGCAAGTCGACGCTGCTGAAACTGCTGTTCCGCTTTTACGACGTGCAGGGCGGCAAGGTGGTGGTGGACGGCCAGGACGTGCGCGACGTGAAGCAGGCGAGCCTGCGCGATGCGATCGGTCTGGTGCCGCAGGAAGTGGTGCTGTTCAACACCTCGCTCAAGGAAAACCTGACCTACGGCAAGCCCGACGCAACCGACGCGGAAGTCCGCTCGGCGGCGGAGCGGGCGCGGCTGCTGGAGTTCATCGACAAACTGCCCAAGGGCTGGGACACGCGCGTGGGCGAGCGGGGCGTGAAGCTGTCGGGCGGGGAGCGCCAACGCGTCGGCATTGCGCGGGCGATACTGAAAGACCCGGAGATCCTTGTGCTGGACGAGGCGACGTCGGCGCTGGATTCAGCAACGGAACAGGAAGTTCAGGGTGCGCTGGACGAGGCCGCGCGCGGGCGCACGACGCTGATGGTGGCGCACCGTCTGTCGACCGTGGCGGGCGCCGACGAGATTATCGTGCTGCAGGAAGGCCGTATCGTGGAGCGCGGGGCGCACCAGGATCTGCTGATGCAGGGCGGGCTTTATGCTGACCTCTGGAGCCGTCAGGCCCGCACGCGCGAGGACGCGGAGGAAGCAGGCCAGCCCGAGAGTGAGGTGGCCTAGTCACGCCAGAGATTTTTCCATCAGCATGTCGGATTCCAGACGCTATGCTCGTCCTTGGGGAAAGGACCGCAACGGGCGGCTCGAACGTCATAAGGTGATGCGATGCGCAAACTCGTATTGAAGATGTCGATGTCGCTCGACGGTTTTGTCGCCGGTCCGAAGGGCGAACTGGACCGGCTTTTCCACCATTCGGATCAAGAAGCGATTGCATGGACTGTGGCGGCGATATCGGATGCCAGTCTGCACATCATGGGGTCAAAAACATTCCGCGACATGGTCGCCTGGTGGCCCTATGCCGACGACGCGTTTACGCCACCGATGAACACCATTCCCAAAGCGGTCTTCACGAAGCACGGCGCAGCCAGCATCAAGACGGCGGCGAGCACTCAGGCGCTCAAGGACGCCAAGGCGTTTCGGGAGAAGGAAGGCGGCCAGGCGAAGCCGGCCGATCCCGTGGTGCTCAAGGGCTGGGCTGACGCCTATGTCGCGGAGGGGCCGCTCGTCGATGAGATCGGAGAGTTGAAGGCGATCGACGGCAAGCCGATCGTCGCCCACGGCGGCGCCGGCTTCGCGCGGAGCCTGATCGCGGCTGGCGTGGTGGATGAGTTCAAGCTGCTCGTCCATCCGGTAGCGCTGGGTCGCGGCCTGACGATCTTCTCGGACATGTCCACGCCCATGTCCCTGCAACTGGTCAGTGCAACGCCCTTTCCCGGCGGAGCCATAGGGCGGATTTATCGAACGGTGTAGAGATGCTTTTCCGGGCAGGCCGAGGGTGTAGGGTGCGCTGGAAACCTCGCGAAGGAACACCCCATGACAACCGCCCACGATTTTTCCTTCACCTCGATCGACGGCAAGCCGATGCCCTTGTCGCAGTTCAGGGGTCATCCGGTTCTGGTGGTGAATGTCGCCTCGAAGTGCGGGTTGACGCCGCAGTATGAGGGGCTGGTGAAGCTCTATCACGACCACAAGGACGAAGGGCTGGTGGTGCTGGGCGTGCCGTCGAACCAGTTCATGGGGCAGGAGCCGGGCACGAACGAGGAGATCGCCACGTTCTGCTCGACCACCTTCGGCGTCGATTTTCCGATGACCGAGAAGGTGGATGTGAAAGGCGAGGGCGCGCATCCCTTCTATCTCTGGATGAAAGAGCAACTGGGCCAGCCGGCCGAGCCGGTGTGGAATTTCCACAAGCTGCTGGTCGGCAAGGACGGCAAGGCCATCCGCGCTTTCGATCCGCGCACCGAGCCGCTGGCGCCGGATGTCGTCCGGGCGGTTGAAGGGGCGCTCTAGGTGACCACGGCTTACGACTTCGACTTTACCGCCATCGACGGTTCGCCGCTGCCGCTGAAGAAGTTTGCCGGCGAGGCGCTGCTGGTGGTGAACGTCGCCTCGAAGTGCGGATACACGCCGCAGTATACGGGCCTGCAGAAACTGTACTCCGACTATCACCCGCGCGGCTTCGAGGTGATCGGCGTGCCGTGCAACCAGTTCCTCTGGCAGGAGCCGGCGAAGGAAACCGAGATCGCCGCGTTCTGCGCCGTGCAGTATTCGGTGACGTTTCCGATGACCGAGAAGGAGCGCGTGAAGGGCGGCAAGGCGCATCCGTTCTACAAGTGGATGCGCGAGCAGCTTGGCCGCGCGGCCCATCCGGCGTGGAACTTCCACAAGCTGCTGATCGGCAAGCAGGGCCAGCCGCTGGCGGCGTTCCCCTCGCGCGTCGAACCGCTGGACCCGAAGCTGACAGCGGCGATCGAGGCTGCGCTCTAGACGTCCGGGCTTTCGCTGGGTTCGTCGCGGGCGTGCATCCACTTCAGCAGCGGCTTGAGCGGCAGGACCCAGGCGAGGCCAGCGATGGGGAAGTAGATCAGCTTCACCCACCAGGGCGTCTTCGCCAGCATGTCGCCTATGACGGCCGCGACATAGACATAGGCCAGCACCCAGACGACGAGGGTGAGGGAGCCGATGATTTTCCGGACGCGGGGCGGCATGATGCTCCGGGCATAGCCCCGGACATTCGAGCATGGCAACGCGGTATTGCGGCGCTGGGGCCGGGTGCGGGGCGGCAGCGGCACAATAACGCGCCGGGGATGGTCGCCGGGAAGGAGCGGGAGGGGTAGAAGCTCTGGCCATGGGACCCACCTACGCCAGCGTTCCGGGCCGACCGATGATCCCCGCAAAGGGCGCGGGCCTCTTGCGCGCCTGGCTGCTGGTGGTTGCGGCCATGGTTTACGCAATGATCCTTGTCGGCGGCGCGACGCGGCTGACGGACAGCGGGCTCTCGATCACAGAATGGAAGCCGCTGCTGGGCGCCTTCCCGCCAATGAACGCGGCCGACTGGAACAGTGCGTTCGCCGAATACCGGTCGATGACCGCGCAGTATCACCAGCTGAACCCGCATATGACCCTGGCCGGCTTCCAGGGCATCTACTGGTGGGAGTGGAGCCATCGCGAGCTGGGGCGCTCCATCGGCATCGTTTTCGCCCTGCCGCTGCTCGTCTTCTGGCTGACCGGACGGACCACGAAAAAGCTGCTGCCGCACCTGCTGATCCTGTTCGCGCTGGGCGGTCTGCAGGGGCTGGTGGGGTGGTGGATGGTGTCGTCCGGCGTCGAGACCAGCCTGACGTCTGTCGCGCCCTACCGGCTGATGACCCATTTCGGGCTGGCTCTGCTGATCATCTCCTATTCGTTCTGGCTGTGGCTGGAGCTGGGTGCGGGGCGCCGGCCGGTCTCCCGGCAGGCCTCGGGCTGGGCGCTGGCGCTGCTGGTGGTCGCCGGGCTGCAGATGATGCTTGGGGCGCTGGTCGCCGGGCTGGACGCGGGCCGGACCTACACCGACTGGCCGCTGATGGCGGGACGGATCGTGCCGGAAGCGATCTGGGGCCTCACCCCCTGGTGGCGGAATTTCATTGAAAACGACGCGACCACCCAGTTCCTGCACCGGATGAACGCCTACCTATTGCTGGGGCTGGGGATCTGGTCCGCCTGGCGGTTCCGCTGGGAAAACCTCGGGGGATTCGGGCTTCTGGCGGGTCTGGCGACGGCTCAGGCGACGCTGGGCATTGTCACCCTGCTCAATGCTGCCCCGCTGGACCTGTCTCTGGCCCACCAGGCCCTTGGGGCCGCGGTTTTGCTGGCCGCCGTGCGCCTGTGCTGGGCCACGCGGACCACGGTCAATCGGCCGCTGGAGACCCCGGCCGCCGATGTTGACAAAGCGGCTGCCCCCTTGTAGCTGCACGCCTTCGTTTTCAGACTTTTCCTCTGACTAGAGAAAGGCTCCGCGAGGGAGCGATGACAACCTATTCCGTGAAAACGGCTGACGCCGAGACCAAGTGGGTGCTGATCGACGCCGAGGGCGTTGTGGTCGGCCGTCTGGCCTCGTATGTCGCCCGCCGCCTGCGCGGCAAACACCGCGCCGACTACACGCCGCACGTCGACCAGGGCGATCACATCGTCATCATCAATGCCGGCAAGGCGCTGATGACCGGTCGCAAGATGACCAACAAGCTCTATCACCGCCACACGGGCCACCCGGGCGGGATCAAGACCACGACGCCGCAGAAGATCATGGACGGGAAATTCCCGGAGCGCGTGATCGAGATGGCCGTGCTGCGCATGATGCCGCGCGAAAGCCCGCTGTCGCGCAAGCAATACGCCAAGCTTCGCGTCTATCCGGGCGCCGAGCATCCGCATGCGGCCCAGAACCCAGAAGTCGTCGACTTCAAGTCGATGAATGAAAAGAACGCGAGAGCCGCCTGATGCCCGAAGCCGTGGACAGCCTGGAAGACATCAAGTCGCTCGGCGGCCAGACCGCACCCGCCTCGGCGCCGACCGGCGTGCAGAAGCTGGACAAGCAGGGCCGCGCCTACGCGACCGGCCGCCGCAAGACCGCCACCGCCCGCGTGTGGCTGAAGCGCGGCACCGGCAAGATCACCATCAACGGCAAGGACCAGACGGTGTATTTCGCCCGTCCGGTGCTGCGCATGATGATCCGCCAGCCGCTTGAGCTGGCCAAGCGCGAAACCGAATATGACGTGGTCGCCACAGTGGCCGGGTCGGGTCTCTCGGGTCAGGCGGGCGCAGTGCGTCACGGCATCGCCCAGGCGCTGGTCAATTTCGAGCCCGAGCAACGCCCGGTGATGAAGCCGGCGAAGTTCCTCACGCGCGACCCGCGCGCCGTCGAACGGAAGAAATACGGCCGCGCGAAAGCCCGACGTTCGTTCCAGTTCTCGAAGCGCTAGGACGCATCGTATCTTTGTGTTCTGGAAGGGCGCTTCGGGAAACCGGAGCGCCCTTTCTCTTTGTCGAATGCCCGCGCGGGATCAGCTTTCATGTCCACCCCCACAGTCTTTATCGATGGCGAGGCCGGTACGACGGGCCTGCAGATCCGGCAGCGGCTGGAGCGCAGGCGCGACCTGAAGCTGCTGACGATCGATCCGGACCGGCGCAAGGAGGCTGGCGCCCGCGCCGAGCTGTTGAACCATGCCGACGCAGTGATCCTCTGCCTGCCGGACGACGCGGCGCGCGAGGCGGTGGACATGATCACCAATCCGAAGGTGAAGGTGATCGACGCCTCGACGGCTCATCGCGTGGCGCCGGGCTGGGCCTATGGCTTTCCTGAACTGGCGGACGGTCACCGCGCCCTGATCCGGACCTCGAAGCGCATCGCCAATCCGGGCTGCTATCCGACAGGGTTCATCGCGCTGGTCGCGCCGCTGGTGCGGGCCGGGATCGTGCCGCCGGACTATCCGGTGACGGTGAACGCCGTGTCGGGTTTCACGGGCGGCGGCAAGGGTCTGATCGAGGAGTTCACGGCGCATCAGTCCGAAGCGACAAGCGACGCCATCCGGATCTATGGCCTGCAGCTGGCGCACAAGCATGTGCCGGAAATGACGCGGTATGCCGGGCTTGCCCACGCGCCGGTGTTCGCCCCATCGGTGGGCCGCTATGCGCAGGGCATGATCGTCGAGGTTCCGCTGCAGCTCTGGGCGTTGCCCGGTTCGCCCACGACGGCGCAGCTTCGCGAGGCGCTGGCGGCGGCCTATGAGGGCGAGCGCTTTGTGTCGGTGGCTAACGAGGCGGAGACGGTAGCGCTTCAGAAATCGCGGGCCGGCGCAGCGGGCTATGTCGCCGACCTCGATCCTGAAGCGCTGAACGGGACCAACGACCTCCGGCTGTTTGTCTTCGGCAATGATGCAGCGGGGCAGGTGCGGCTGGTGGCGCTACTGGACAATCTCGGCAAGGGCGCCTCGGGTGCGGCAGTGCAGAACCTCAACCTGGCGCTCGGGCTGGACGAGGCGGCGGGGCTTTAGACCAGGGTTCGAGGCGGTCAGCGCTCTCAATGCGCGGGCAGAGCCTGCAGCCAGTCGATCACGAGCGCCTCCAGCATGATGCGCCGGTCGGACCAGGAATGGTCCGTCGGCACGTAAGCCGTTTGCAGTGACTTTGCTCCGGCGGCCTTGAGCTGCTCGATCAGCTGTTCCGAGGCCGATTTCACGAAGTCATTGCCATATAGCACCAGCAGGCGCCGGTCCTTCAGGGCCGGGACCTGTTTCGACAGGGCCCAGTCGTCGGCATGGGCGGTCACCTCGTCGGCCATGCTTTCCGGGGTCACGCCCGCAAGCGTTTCCATGTTGTCCCGCATGGTGGCGACCATGGCCGCGCGAGGCAGCTTGCCGATGCCGCCGACATCGCCTTCCGAAATCGACACGGCGCCAAGCAGCTTCGGGTCGGCTGCGATTGTTTCCAGCGTCACCCAGCCGCCCATGGAGTGCCCGCCGATGGCGATGCGCTTCGGGTCTATGCCCAGCTTCTCGGCGTTGGCCGGGTCCCGCATGAAGGCGAGCGTGTTTCGGGCATCTTCGAGATTCTGTGCAAACCGGAAATCGCCCGGACTGCCCCACGAGCCGCGATAGTTGATCGTCACTACGGTCCAGCCTGCGCGGCGGATGGCTTGCGCGAGGTCGAGATTCTTCTCGTTGCCCGGCAGGCCGTGGAACAGCAGAAAGGTCGGGTGCGGCCCCCTGCCGGCGGCGACCATGACGATGCCGTTGATATTCACCCCGCCCGAAGGCACGTGGATCACTTCGAACCGCGCGGGATATTTGGCATCGACCGGTGGATCGGCCGTCACAGCCCTGGGGATCACGGGATACGGCAAGTCTGGCGTTTGTCCGATGGCGGGGAAGGCAAGGATGGCAAACAGGCCGGCGAGCGCATACCTGACGATCATGGCTGATCCCGAGAGCAACGGCCGCTAATTGCGGCCCGAAGCTGCAGCCTAACGCCGAATACATCCACCGCGAAGACCCTGTAAAAGCGATGCCCGACGTCCGGGCCATCGCGGCCAGGCAGTCGGTGCTTCCTGCGGTCCAGCCTAGTTGGCGCGCTTCGCCGCGATGCTCTCCAGCGTTTCGCGGACATAGTCGCCCGGCGCCGGCGTTGCGCCTTCGATGGGCTCCGGCGGAGCGACATCCTCGCCAGAGCGGGCCCTGAGCCAGTCGGCCCAGAGCGGCCACCACGAGCCGGCATGCTCGGTTGCAGCGGCCATCCACGCATCGGACGTCGGCGGATGATCCTCGCCGGTCCAGTAGCGGTACTTGTTGGCCGAGGGCGGGTTCACCACGCCGGCGATGTGGCCGGAATCGGCCAGAATGAAATCGATCTTGCCGCCGAACACGTGCGTTCCCTTGTAGACCGACGGAAACGGCGAGATGTGGTCCTTGCGGGCCGCGTGGATGAAGGCCGGGATCTTGATGATCGAGAGGTCGACCGGTTCCCCTTCGATCAGGAAGCGCCCCTTGGCGAGCGCGTTGTCGATATAGAGGCGGCGCAGACTGGCGAGGTGCAGGGGGCCGGGCAGGTTGGTCTGGTCGCTGTTCCAGTAGAGCAGGTCGAACGGTTTGGGGGCCTCGCCGAGCAGGTAGCGCTCCTCGACATAGCGCCAGATCAGGTCTTCAGGACGCAGCAGGTTGAAGGCATCGCGCATCGCCTCGCCGGGCATGACGCCACCATGCTCGTCGATCAGGTGCGCGATGCCGTCGACCGAGGTGTCGTCGATGAAAATGCCGAGATCGCCCGGCTCGGAAAAATCTGTCTGCGCCGCCAGCAGCGAGATCGAGGCGAGGCGCTTGGCGCGGCTGCCGCGCCCTTTCTGGGTTGCGATGCGCGCCGCCATGATCGAGAGCAGGGCGCCGCCGACGCAATAGCCCGCTGCATTGACTGGCGCCTTGTGGGCTGCGTGCACCCAGTCGAGGGCGGCAAGGCCGCCTTCGCGCAGATAGTCGTCCCAGTCATAGTCGCACGTTTCATCGTCCGCCGAGCGCCATGACACCATGTAGACGGTGAAGCCCTGGTCGCGCAGCCAGGCGACGAACGAATTCTGCGGCGTGAGGTCGAGCACGTAATACTTGTTGATCCACGGCGGGAAGATGAGGACCGGGTTGGCCTTCACCGTTTCGGTGGTCGGGAAATAGCGGATCAGTTCGATCAGGGAATTCTTCAGCACCACCTCTCCGGGCGTCACGGCGAGGTTGCGTCCCGGTGCGAAGGCGGAGGCGTCCGATTGCGTGACGGCGAGGCGGCCGCCGCTGGCGTCGAAATCGGCCTGGAGGTTGGCGAAGCCCCGCTTCACGGATTGGCCGTCCGAGTCGAACAGCGACTTCAGCGCACGCGGGTTGGCGGTGAGCAGGTTGGACGGCGCCATGGCCGCGGTGGCCTGTCTTATGAAGAACGCGGCGCGGCGGCGTTCGATCTCGCTGAGCCCCGGCGCGTTCCAGGCGAGGTTCTCGGTCCAGTCGGAGGTGGCGAGAAAGGCGCGGCGGACGAAGTCGAAGAACGGGTTTTCCCGCCAGGCCTCGTCGGCGAAGCGCGGATCGGCGTCGGCCTCGGGCGAGGCGGCGCCGGAGGACATCTGCTGCAACATGTCCGACTGGCGGCCGAACAGGTCGAGCTGGGCGTCGGAAAAGGCCTCCGGCTCGCGCGCATAGGCCTCAGCGATGCTCTTGAAGGCGGCGGAAGCGGCTTCAAGCTCCAGCTTGCGCGGTGCGCCGGCGCCGGCGAGGCGCGTGATGTCGGAGAGTTCCCGGCTGAGATCAGCGATGCGCTGGCCCAGACGCTCGAAGCTGGGCGTTTCGGTCGCACTGTCGCCGCCGCCTGCGCGGTCTGCGGAGCCGGCTTCGCCGCCGGATTTCGGAGGTTTTTCCCCCTGGTTGCTCATGGCGTTCGATGGCTCCCTGGGTGGCGGCGTCTGAACAAGGCGCTCGCCAAACCCGGCGACACTGACTAGTTACAGTCAGAGCCAAGCGCAACCGCGGGTCCGAACCGGTCCGCAGGCGCGCCACAGGCCGGAGACCGATGATGAACCGCCGGAAAGGCGCAAACAACGGGCTAGCGGCAAAAGCCGTGCTTGCGACCGGGGTGTCGGCCGCAATCGCGATGCTGTCCGGTTGTGCAGACCTGATGACGCGTTCGGCTGTGGCGCCGGCCTGGTTCCAGTCCAAGGCGGTGGAAGTGAAGGGCGAAGGCTATCCCGACCTCCACAAGATTCCGGTGACCCGCAAACCGTCCGCCGACAAGGCGGCGTGGGACGCCGAGGGCGCCCAGCTGAAAAGCCAGGCCAAGGCGATCGACGCCGCCACCGAAACTGAAGCGAACGCGCCGGACGCGGACGCCATACGAGCTAGCGCGGCGCAATTGCGCGCACAGGCGGAAGAGGGTTCGGCGGCGCCGGACGGCGGCACAAAGCCTTAAACGCGCCCCTTTTCCGGGTAAAATTCGCCTCCACTGGTCGGTGTTTTTCCGGCTATACAGAATCCTTTACCTTGCCCGGCCAGGCTTGGATTTGGCAGACCGGCGGGGTCCAAAAACTCAGGTGACCAACATGCGGTTGGAATTCCACAAGATCCGGCGTTTGCCGCCCTACGTGTTCGAGCAGGTGAACATCAAGAAGGCGGCGCTGCGCGCGGCCGGGGCCGACGTGATCGACCTCGGCATGGGCAACCCTGACCTGCCGCCGGCGAAGCATATCATCGAGAAGCTTTGCGAGACGGCGCGCAAGCCGGACGTGCACGGCTATTCCGCCTCGCGCGGCATACCGGGGCTGCGCCGGGCGTTGTGCGCCTATTACGACCGGCGTTTCGGCGTGAAGCTGGATGCGAACCGGGAAGCGATCGTCACGCTGGGTTCGAAAGAGGGCTTCGCCAACCTTGCGCAGGCGATCGCGGCCCCGGGCGATGTGATCCTCGCGCCCAACCCGTCCTATCCGCTGCATTCGTTCGGCTTCATCATGGCCGGCGCCACGATCCGCAGCGTGCAGGCCCATTCACCGGAGGAGTATCTCTCCGGCCTGTCGCGTGCGATCAAGCATTCGGTGCCGGCGCCGACCGCGATGGTGCTGTGCTATCCGGCCAACCCCACTGCGCAGGTGGTCGACCTCGACTTCTACAAGGAGGCGGTAGCCTTCGCGAAGAAGCACGAGCTGTGGATCCTCTCGGACCTCGCCTACACCGAAATCTATTTCGAGGAGCCGCCGCCCTCGATCCTTCAGGTCGACGGCGCGAAGGACATCGCGGTGGAATGCACCACCATGTCCAAGACCTATTCGATGGCCGGCTGGCGTGTCGGATTTGCGGCCGGCAACGAGCGTCTGATTGGCGCGCTCGCGCGGGTGAAGTCGTACCTCGACTATGGCGCCTTCACGCCGGTGCAGGTTGCGGCGACGGCGGCGCTCAACGGGCCGCAGGATTGCGTTGACGAGGCGCGCGAAATCTACCGGTCGCGGCGCGATGCGCTGGTCGACAGTTTTGGCCGGGCGGGTTGGGAGATTCCGGTGCCGAAGGCCTCGATGTTCGCCTGGGCGCCGATCCCGGAAAAATTCCGCGAGGCCGGCTCGCTGGAGTTTTCGCTGAAGCTGATCGAGGAGGCGCACGTCGCCGTGGCGCCGGGCGCGGGCTTTGGCGAGCATGGCGATGGGCATGTTCGCCTGGCATTGGTGGAAAACGAGCAACGCATCCGTCAGGCGGCGCGCAATGTGCGACGGTTTCTTGAGGCGCATGGCGTCAAGACGCCCAAGGAGGCTAAGCCAGCCAAGGCTGAAGCGCGGTCCGCGAAGAGCGCCGCGGAATGAGCCAGGCAAAATCCAGGAAAACGCTCCGGCTGGGGATCGCCGGGCTCGGTACCGTAGGTGCGGGGCTGGTGAAGCTGATCGAACGGCAGGCCGAATTGCGCCTGCCGGGGCGGCTCGTCGTTTCGGCGGTTTCGGCGCGTTCGAAAAAGCGCGACCGGGGCGTCGACATCTCCAAGTTCCGCTGGGTGGATGATCCCGTCGAACTTGCAACGGCGGATGACGTCGATGTGGTGGTCGAACTGGTCGGCGGCTCGGATGGTCCGGCGAAACTGACGGTCGAGGCGGCGTTGAAGGCGGGCAAGGCGGTCGTGACGGCCAACAAGGCGCTGATCGCCGAGCACGGTATCGAGATGGCGGAGTTGGCCGAGCGCCACAACGCCCACCTCTTGTTCGAGGCGGCAGTGGGCGGGGCGATCCCGATCGTTCGGGCGCTGCGCAACTCGCTGTCGGGCATGTTCGTCAACCGCGTGAGCGGCATTCTCAACGGCACCTGCAACTATATCCTGTCGGAGATGCTGCGGACGGGCGCCGCCTACGAGACCGTGCTCGCCGAGGCGCAGCGGCTGGGATACGCCGAGGCCGATCCCTATCTGGACGTCTCCGGCATGGACGCGGCGCACAAGGTGCTGATCCTCGCCTCCATCGCCTTCGGCGCCCGGCCGGATTTCGGCGAGGTGAATGTCGAGGGCGTCGCCGAGATCGAGGCGATGGACATCACTCTGGCCAACAAGTTCGACTACCGCATCAAGCTGGTGGCCGAAGCGTTTCGTGCGCCCAACGGCAAGGAAGGCGGCGGCGTGAAGTGCCGCGTGGCGCCGGCTCTGGTGCGCCACGACCATCCGCTGGCACAGATCAATGGCCCGCTCAACGCCGTGGTGGTTGAGGGTGAACCTGTCGGCCGGTTGACCTTCACTGGACCGGGGGCGGGCGCGGGACCGACCGCTGCGGCGGTGATGGGCGACCTGTCGCGCCTGTTTGAAGGCGTGGCTATGCCGCCTCTGGGCATGCCCTCGGGCGATCTCAAGCCGATCATCGCGCAGCAGGAGGCGAGCCTCGACCAGGGCTGCTTCTTCATCGGCGCGCGGCTGGCCGACCGGTCCGGCGTGTTTGCGGCGCTGACGGAGGCGCTTGCCGAGGCCGGCGTTTCAATCGACAAGCTGATCCAGGATTCGGCCGGCGATACCGGCGCGGCGCCGGTTGCGATCATGACCCACCCTTGTCCGCGAGCCTCGGTGGAGAAGGCGCTGGCGCAGGTGGCGGAGATGGAAATCACCGTGGATGCGCCGCGGCTGATCCGGATTGAAACGCGAAGCTAGCCCGGCTGCATCTACACCCCTTCCGGGCGAAAACGCGTCGTCATTCGGATCGGGCGGGCATGAATCTGCGCGTATCCCGGATTTTTGGGCAGAGCCTTCCTTGCAAATTTTCTATCGCGGTGGCGATAGTGCCCGCAAAAATCTGCGGGAGGCTCCATGACAACGGCGGAATCAGCGGGCGGAGAAGCCGAAGGGCTGCCTCCGACCGAAAAGCAGATGCTCGGCCAGCCGGTCGGGCTCTGGTATCTGGTCTTCGCTGAAGCGTGGGAGCGGTTTTCCTACTACGGCATGCAGGCGCTGCTGGCGCTCTATCTGTCCAAATACCTCCTGCTGCCCGGCCATATTGAGCATGTGCTCGGCTTCGGCGTGTTCAAGGGCGCGCTGGAAGGCATGTACGGCCCGCTCGCAACGCCGCTGGCGATCGGGGGCGCACTGGCGGGCGTCTACTCTGCGGTCGTGTATCTGACGCCGATCGCGGGCGGCTTCATCGCAGACCGGTTTCTGGGGCGCACTGTCACCGTAACGATTGGCGCCCTTCTGATGGTGCTTGGTCATTTCCTGATGGCGTTTGAGGCGTCGTTCGTCTTCGCCATCCTTTGCCTGTTCGCGGGTATCGGCTGTTTCAAAGGCAACATCGCGAGCCAGGTGGGCGAACTCTACGGGCCCAACGACCCGCGACGGGGTTCAGCCTATCAGACCTTCCTGCTCGGGGTTCAGATAGCCGTCATCATTGCGCCGCTTGTTTGCGGGTTCCTTGCGGAAGAAATCGCCTGGCACTGGGGTTTCGGTGCAGCCGGCATCGGCATGACGATCGCGCTCGTGGTTTATCTTTCCGGCCGCAAGTATCTTCCCCCGGACCGGATGCGTGTCGCTTCTGGCGAGAAGAAGGGCGCGGCGCCGCTGACGGCGCGCGACTGGAAAACCATCGGCGTTCTGATCCTTCTCCTGCCTCTTCTGGCGCTGACCGCGCTGGGCAACCAGGAAATTTTCGCCGCGTATCTGCTTTGGGGCGACCAGCATTTCCAGCTCACCTTCTTCGGCTTCAAGATTCCAACGAGCTCGCTGGTCTCGCTCGACGCCTTCATCTCGACCTTCACGATGGCCGGCGTGCTGATGTTCTGGCGCTGGTACGGAACGAAGTGGAAAGAGCCGGACGAGATATTCAAGGTGGTCATCGGCGCGCTCATCTCCTGCGCGGCGCCGCTGATGCTGGCCTTCGCAAGCGCACAGGCTGCGATTACGGGTGAGCGCGTGTCGCTCGCCTGGGGCTTCGGGTTTCACATCATCAACGATGTCGGCTTCGCCATGGTTTTCCCGATCGGTCTGGCGCTGTTCTCGCGGGTATCGCCCAAGGGCATCACTGGCGTTGTCATTGGGGTGTATTATTTGCACCTGTTCCTCTGTGGCCTGGCGACCGGCAAGCTGGCCAGCATGCTTGGCACGATGAGCGGCTTCTCGTTCTGGCTGATGCACGCGGCCCTGATCGCTGGCGGCGGGTTGGCGATGCTGGTCTTCGCCTTTGTCTTCCGAGGGATTCTTGCGCCGACCGACGCCGTCGAGGGCGAATCGGGGGAGCCACAGGCCGCGCCGGCGGGCTAGGCGCGGTGGACGTTCGCTTCCAGCTCCGTGATCGGCGGGGCCAGCCATAGGGGCTTGGGGCGGATCGCGGGGGCGCGTATGCCTGAGCCGGGGATTCGTCCGCCCTGATGCAACCTTCAGGTCCGCTCATGCTGTCATCATCCGTCCTTACCTCCACGCTGGCGTTCGCCATGCTGGCGGCGACCGAGCGGGCTGCGGCGGCGGCAGGCGAAACGGTGGGCCGGGGCGACGAGCAGGCGGCGGACGCCGCCGCTTTCGGCGCGATGCATGCGGCGCTGTCCGGGATCGCCATGGCCGGCCGCGTGGTGATCGGATCGAACAATCGCGAAGGCTCACACCTCCTGAAAGTCGGCGACATTCTGGGGCGCGGCGAGGCGCCCGAGGTGGATCTGGCGCTTGATCCGCTGGAAGGCACCACGCTGACGGTGAAGGCGAAGGAAAACGCGCTCTCGGTGCTGGCCGTGGCGCCGCGGGGCGGACTGATGCATGTGCCCGACATCTACATGGAGAAGCTGGCGGTAGGGCCGGGCTTTGCGCGCGATGTGGTCGATCTCGATGCGCCGGCGGGCGAGAATGCGTTGCGGCTGGCGGATGCAAAAGGCGTCAACGTGCGCGAGATCACGGTTTGCGTGCTTGACCGGCCGCGCCACGAAAAGATCATCGCCGACCTTCGCAAGGTCGGCGCCCGCGTGAACCTGATTGGCGACGGCGATGTGGCGGGCGTGATCTACACGGCAAAGCCGGAAACCGGCGTCGACATGTATCTCGGACAGGGCGGGGCGCCCGAAGGCGTGCTGGCGGCGGCGGCGCTGAAATGCGTCGGCGGGCAGATGCAGGCGCGGCTCGCCTTCCGGTCCGACGCGGAGCGGGCGCGGGCGGAGGCGTCCGGAATGAAGGACATCAACCGCCGCTATCATCTCGACGACCTGGTGAGCGGAGAAGCGATCTTTGTCGCCACCGGCGTCACCAAGGGCGGGCTGCTGGACGGCGTGCGCCGGAGCAATGGGGTGGTTCACACGCACTCGTTGCTTATGTCGTCGTTCAACGGCGTCTCGCGGACCATCCGCTCGACGACGCCGGTGAAGGACTGAAGCCGGGTGCGCTCATGAGCGAGCCTCGGGCCTTTCTGGGTGTCGAAAATTCCTTCTCGGGCCGCGTGTGGCGCGCACGTGCGGTGGACGACCAACTGGCGGCGGATCATTCGCGGCGGCTCGGCGCGCACGATCTGGTGGGGCGCCTGCTGGCCGGACGCGGCGTGCAGCTCGATGAAGCCGAGCTGTTCCTTAATCCCACGCTGAAGGACCTGTTTCCCGATCCTTCGACCTTCACCGACATGGATGTTGCTGCGGGCGTGATCCTGGACGCCATCGTATCGGGCAAGCCGACGGCCGTTTTCGCGGACTATGACGTCGACGGCGGAACCTCCTCGGCGATCCTCGCGCGCTATTTCCGCGCCTGGGGACGGGACCTGATCCTCTACGTGCCCGACCGGCTGACCGAAGGCTTCGGGCCCACGCCGGGGGCTTTCCGAACACTCAAGGCCAATGGCGCCGAGCTGGTGGTGACGGTCGACTGCGGGGCGGCGGCGATCGAGGCGCTGAAGACTGCCAACGAGATCGGCCTCGACGTTGTGGTGATGGACCATCACCTCATGCACGACGACCGCACGCCGAAAATCCGCGCGCTGGTGAACCCCAACCAGCCGGGCGACCGGTCGGGTTGCGGGCATCTTGCGGCGGCCGGCGTGGTGTTCGTGCTGGTGGTGGCGCTGAACCGTCTGGCGCGACAGCGGGGCGTGGCGCCGCCGGGCGGCTTGCCGGATCCGATGGCGTGGCTCGATCTCGCGGCGTTGGGCACGCTCTGCGACATGGCGCCGTTGAAAGGGATCAACCGCGCTTTTGTTTCGCGCGGGCTGAAAGTGCTCGAGCGGATGGACAATGCCGGCCTGACCGCGCTGGCCCAGATCGCCAACATCGAGGCGCCGAAAAGCGTCTATCACGCGACATTCGTGCTGGGGCCCCGCCTGAACGCCGGCGGGCGGATCGGCGATCCGTGGATCGCAGCAAAGCTGCTGGCGACGGACGATCGCGCCGAAGCAATCCGTCTCGCCGAACAGCTGCAGATACTGAATGCCGCAAGGAAGGACGTGGAGGCCGACATCCTGGCCGAGGCGACGAAACAGGCCGAAGCGCGGTTGGCCCTGAAGCCGGACGCGGGCGTGATCGTGGCGGGCGGCGAGGGATGGCATCCGGGCGTGATCGGCATCGTGGCCGGGCGACTGAAGGAGAAGTTCCACCGGCCGGCGGTGGTGATCGGCTGGGGCGAGGGACTGGGTCCGGTCGCGCGGGGCTCGGGCCGGTCAGTCGCCGGCGTCAACCTCGGCGACCTGATTTCGACGGCGGCGAAGGAGGGGTTGATCCTGACCGGCGGCGGGCACGCGATGGCGGCCGGGCTGAGCCTCGATCCTGCTCAGCTTCCGGCCTTCCGCGAGTGGATGGAGGCGAACACGGAAGGCGCCGAGGCCGAACTGGCGGAGGCCCGGGTGCTGGAGATCGACGGCGCGTTGGGGCCGGGGGCGGCGAATGCGGAACTGCTGGACCTGGTCGAGCGGATCGGGCCGTTCGGCTCAGGGGCGCCCGAGCCCCTGTTCGCGGCGCCCAATGTGCGCCCGCAACATGCCCGGCGCGTGGGCGAAAACCATGTAGCGTTTGAAATGGTGGGCGAGGACGGCGCGAAACTCCGCGCCATCGCTTTCCGCATCGCGGATGCGCCCGAGGGAGAGGCGATCTTCCGGGGCGAGCCGATCCATGTCGCAGGCCGTCTGCGGGCGGACACCTGGCGGGGCAAGGGGGCGGTGCAGCTTGAAGTGGTGGACGTGGCGCGGATCAACGCCTGAGGCGCTGTTTCCGGCGATATCCGCGTGGCAGTCCCTAGGGGAGTCGAACCCCTCTTTTCAGGTTGAAAACCTGACGTCCTAACCGATAGACGAAGGGACCATCCGGCGGAGCGCGCGGTATAACGGTATGCGGGTGGGCTCGCAAGAGAGGTCTCGGGGGCGCGGCGAAAGCGCCGCAATCGGGCGCCGGCGGCCCTGATCTCCCGATCGGAAGGCGCCCGATTTGGCGCCGCAGCAACTTTCTCCAGGCAGCCTTGTTATGCCCAACGGGCACAGGTTAATGATAAAGTGGATAATGCGACGGGGCTCTATGTTCCGCGTCGGATGTGTCATGCTACAGTTACAGGCGCTGGGGAGCCCTAACGTGGATGCAATCACGACAAACGACATCGCCCGCCACTGAAGAAGAAACTGTCGTCCGGATGGAGGGACGGGTTAAGTGGTTCGACCCCGCTAAAGGGTACGGTTTTGTTGTGCCTGACGAGCAATCGCAGGAGCAATTGACCAGCGCCGGCGGCGGCGAGATCAGACGGGACGTTCTGCTCCACATATCGGTCATGCGGAAATTCGGCTGCGACACGGCGCCCGAGGCCGCACGAATCGTGTGCACCGTCGCGCGGCGGGATCGCGGCTATCAGGTCCACGAAATCCTTGAGCTTTCCGCCAATGAAAATGACGACTCCCCGGAACCCGAAGGGCCGATGGAGACGGTGCAGGTCAAGTGGTTCAACCGCACCAAGGGCTATGGCTTCGTGCAACGGGGGGACGATCCCGAGGACATTTTCATCCACATGGTGGTGATCCGGAAGGCAGGGATCGAGGACCTCTCGCCGGGACAGCAGCTTCAGGCCGCGGTCGGCAAGGGCACGAAGGGCCGCCACATTGTCGCGATCAAGACACCCGCGGCCGGCTGAGCCGGGTGGTCGGGCGCGGCTTTGACCCTCTTGGCGGGCGGACTGTGGCGCCCTATCCCAACGCCATGAAAAACGACATCAAACACCTTCTGGTTTCGGCGTCCGTGGCGCTGGCGGCTCTTGCCGCCGGGCCTCTCCTTGTGGCCGCCGCCTGCGCCCAGGCGCCCACGGCAGCCGAACTCGCTGCGGGCGATCCCAAGCCGCAACCGCCGGGGCCAACGTCGCCGCTCACCATCGTCAGTGGCGACAAGACCCACACCTTCCAGGTTGAGGTGGCCGATACGCCCGAGAAGTCGGAGCTGGGCCTGATGTACCGGAAGGAAATGGCCAAGGATCACGGCATGATCTTCGACTTCGGCGAACCGAAGGAAACCACGATGTGGATGAAGAACACGTTCATCCCGCTGGACATGGTGTTCTTCGATTCCGAAGGGAAAGTGATGACTGTGGTGGAGGGCGCCCGCCCGCACTCGCTGCGCCTGATCGATCCGGGAATGCCGGTGAAGGGCGTGATCGAGCTGAACGCCGGCGTCGCCAAGGAAGACGGGATCAAGCCGGGCGACATGATCCACCACAAGATCTTCAAGAACGCACCTTCTGCACATGGCGGCTGATCCGCCGCCTGGCTACGAATTCAGGCCCCGGGCGCCCTACATAAATCATGTGGGGCCGATCTGGCAGTGGACTGAAAACGAGCCCGGAACCATGCGGCTCGCCCTGCGGGTCGCCGATGTTCACTCGAACACCATGGGCTACATGCATGGCGGCATGATCGCGACGATGGTCGACAGCGCCATGGCGCGGGCGATGCACGCCGTGCTGGGGCGGCGCGCGCTGACGCTGAAGATGGGTCTGGAGTATCTCGACGCGGTGAAGGTGGGCGAGCTGCTTGAGGTTCATGGCCGACTGGTGGCGGCAGACGAGCAGGTCGCGCAGACCGAGGCGCTGGTTAAGGTGGGCGAGAGCCTCCGGGCCCGGGGAACCGGCCTTTTCCGGCTGCTGCGGAAGAGGTAGCCGACCCGACTTCCGTTTGCCGCGAGGGCGGGCTATCACCCTCGCGATCCGTGAAACGGGGTGTGGCGCAGTCTGGTAGCGCATCTGCTTTGGGAGCAGAGGGTCGTTGGTTCGAATCCAGCCACCCCGACCACGGACAAAGGGGATGTCATGTCCGGCGAACGGCCCGTGGTGCTGCTGGCGGCTCATGGCGAGCGTGGCGGCGCCGGAAACAACGCCCGGCTGGCGGCGCTGGTCGCGGGCGTGGGCGAGCTGCTTCCTGAGGCCGATGTCGGCTCGGTGCTGGTGTCAGCCGAGGGCGTCGTCGCGCGAACGCTGGCGGCCTGCGCGAACAGGCCCGTGGTTTGCCTGCCAATCCTGTTTTCAGACGGATATTTCTATAAAACCGGGCTCAGGCCGCATTTCCCTGACGCGACCACGTCGCGGCGGATGCTGGCGCCGCCCCTGGCGCTCTGGCCGGGGTTTGCGCCTTTCCTTGCCGACAACCTCGCCCTGCGGCTGATTGCCCAGAGCGCCGATCCGCGCGTCCTGCTGGTCGCGCACGGCTCGAAGACGACGGGGCGGCCTGCCGAGTGCGCCCGTCGGGTTGCGGCGCAACTGCAGGCCCGGTACGGCCGGATCGAGACCGGGTTTCTGGAGGAGGCCCCGTTCGCCGGCGACATCATCGCGCGGATCGAGCCGCCCTATGCGACCGTGGGGCTGTTTTTCGGGGCCGGCCTGCACGGGGCCGAGGATTTCGACGTGCTGGTATCGACCGCGCCGGCGGTTCCGGTCGCCGCCTTTACGGTCGGCGATCTTCCCGGATTGTCGGGTCTTGTGGCGCGGCGGGCCGGGGAGATGCTGGCCGGGGCGCCCGCTGGTTGAATCTTCACGAAATTGCGGGCATCTGTCCCAGCGCCCGGTGACTCGGGCTTCAGAGCAACCCGCGTCCAAACAGACGCGGATAAGTTGCTCTGGCACTTTGGAATCGATCGGCTTGTCCGCTTAAAAACGGGACCGTTTTGAAGCGGGCCGATCTACGGAGGTTCGGCCATGGCCGCGCGCATCTATCGCCCTTCGCCCAACGCCATGCAGTCGGGGCGGGCGAACACCAAGGAATGGATGCTGGAGTTTGACGGCTCGGCGGCGCGCAGCGTCGATCCGCTGATGGGCTGGACCAGTTCCAGCGACACGAATTCGCAGGTGCGGATGTATTTCGACACCCGCGAGGAGGCGATCGAGTTCGCCCAGCGCCACGGCATCGAGTTCCAGGTCCGCGAAGCGCGCATCCCGAAGCCGATCATCAAGTCCTACGCCGACAATTTTTCCTATACGCGCAAGAAGCCCTGGACCCACTGAGGCCCGGCTAGTCGGCTATTCCCAGCTTTTCGGCGAAATCGCCGTAGTCGATGGTGATTTCCTCGCCCGGCGCGATGTCGCGCACGGCCGTGAAATCGATCGTTCTGGCCGGGCCGTTCACCACGAACGTGGCGTTGCAGCGGCGGTGGTGATTGATGAACGAAATCGGGCTCATCGCCAGTCCGGTCTTCTGGCAGGCGGGGTCGTCCGCGCAATCCTCGATGTGGAACACGTAGTTGGACGCCAGCGTGCCCGAGAGCGCGGTGGACTGGTCGCAGTCAAAGACCAGCAAATGGGCGGTGTGGAACAGTTCGCCCCGTCGGATGAACTCGGTTGAAAACACGCCGCGGCCATGAATGGCCGACGATCTGACTTCAATCATGGACGCGCACGACAGCCGCAACTGACGAACCCAAGCCCCGGAGTTGACGGGGTGCTACACAGCATCGGCCCTGCCGCAGCGCAAGGGCCAATTGCACCTCGAAGGCGTCAATCCTGTTCATGATCTGGCGCTGCCCGCCGAAGACGCATAAGACGCGCGGAAGCCGAGCGGCCTGGCGCCGATCCCGTAGCTCAACTGGATAGAGCATCCGCCTTCTAAGCGGACGGCTGCAGGTTCAAGTCCTGCCGGGATCGCCAGCCGCCGGGCACGGCTTGCGCATCCGCCGCGATGCAACTTTCCAACCTGTCATGCGTTAACTCTGAGCCCGCAGGCGCGAGCGCCGCGGAGGGTTTCGGCACATCACGGCCCCGCATGGCGAGGGCCAAGGAGAGGAAGAAATGGCCAACTCCGACAAGCCCCATCCGTCATCCAACGGTTCGCCTTCCGAACGGCGGCGTGGAGGCGAGGGCAGCATACCCCTCGAGCAGGATTTCAATCCGTTCGACGCACGCAATTACGATAGCGGCGGCTTCGGCTTCGGCGGATCGAGTGGTTCAGCCGGCGGTTTTGGCGTGGGCGGCAACGGACCGCAAACCGGCGCCTATGGCTCGCAGGCGAATTACGGTCAGGGCGCCGAGGCGGGCGGCCCGGATAGCTGGCTCGACGACCAGCGCGATACAGAGCACTGGGAAGTGCACCATGACTGGCGCGACGCCCTGCCGCATAATTTCCGCGGCTGGGGTCCGATGGCCCCCGACTATAGCGCGCCGCCGGTCCCGCCGCGGCGGGTGCGGGTGGTAAGGCGTCCGCCGCCGCATCCGGCGGATACCCACTACATGGCCTGGCGCGAGCAGCAGATGAGGAAGCTGGATGAGGAGTACCTCGCCTGGCGGTCTGAACGGCAAGCGCGTTTCAATGAGGACTTCGAGGACTGGCGGCGCAAGCGCGCGGCCGGATCGGGGCATGACGCTGAATCTCTCAAGGCGGCGTCGGCTCCGTCCTCACAGGGCGAGGCCAAGACCGACAAGCATTGAAGAGAGCTCTCTGGGAACTTGAGGAACCGGCGGCGCCTTCATGGGCCGCCGGATTTTTTTGGCGCTCTGGACCGGAGCGTGATCGGGGAACTCGGCCACGCGCGGCGGCGTTGTCATGAAGGAGGGAGTTCCGCTTTTCAGACGAAGGACACGGCCATGGATGCGATCACCTTGCTGCGCGACGATCACAAGACGCTGAGAAAGCTGACGAGCGATCTGGCCGACACGACCGAGCGTGCGGTTGAAACCCGCAAAAAGCTGCTCGACCGGATCGAAGCCTTCCTGAAGGCGCATACGACGATCGAGGAAGAGCTTTTTTATCCTGCCTATATTGCCGCGTCGGACGGCGACATCGAGGCAAAGCGGCAGGTGGCCGAAGGCGTCGAGGAGCATCGCGCGGCGGACCGCAAGGTTATTCCCGACCTGCGCAAGAATGACCCCTCGACCGTGCAATGGTCCGGAGATGCGAAAGTTCTCAAGGATTACGTGTTTCACCATCTTGGCGAAGAGGAGGAAGAAATCTTCCCAAAGATGCGCGAGCTGATGAAGCCCGCCGAGTTGAAGAAGCTGGGCGAGGCGATGCTGGCGCGCAAGGAGGAGCTCCTGGCGCAGGAGAGGGCGTAGCCCGGCGGCGTGAAGATGAACGGCGCGCAGGGCGAGAGAGCCTTGTGTGTGGCTGGCTTTTCGCCGGATTGAGCAAAGTATGCCCCAGTGGTTCGCCATCGGTGTGCGAGCCCGCCGGGCATTCGCGCGTGCGGCGAGGCCGGCTGCTGCAAGTGCACAGCGTTGAGGCTTGACGCCATCGCGAGCGCCTCCAGACTTCTCAAGCCATGTGCAAAGTGTGTGGCGGAAGCATCACGGACTGCGACCGATCGCGCAAGGTTTGCCCAAATGACGATGACGGGTGGAGAAAGGCCCGCGATTCTTATACTGTCTTGATTCATGCGTCGGGGAAGTTTGAGAGCAGTCGCCCTCTTCCAATTGTCGCTCTAGCGCCGACATTTGTAAGAGAGTTCCTCATCGCACCACCTGGGTTGAGCGCCTTGCCGCGCTTCTACCGTGGCCAGCCGCTTCTCCTGATCGAAGGAGGTGCAGACGACGGGACACAGCGAGGCGCTCGAACTGCGAGCCGACGCAGTGAGCCGGACGAGCCTCTTTGACCAGGGAGCCATGATGTCGCGCGATCTCTTCGACAGCTACGCCAAGGCCTTCGAATCCCGTCGCGAGACGGTGATGACGGTGGCCGAATACCTTGAAGGCTGCCGTGACGATCCATTGATGTACGCCGGCCCGCACGAGCGGCTGCTCGCCGCCATCGGCGAACCCGAGATGGTGGACACGGCCAAGGATCCGAGACTGGGCCGGATATTTTCCAACCGGACCATGCGGCTCTATCCGGCCTTCTCCGAATTCTACGGCATGGAGGAAACGATCGAACGGATCGTCGCCTTCTTCCGGCAGGGCGCGCAGGGTCTCGAGGAGAGAAAGCAGATCCTCTACCTGCTGGGGCCGGTGGGCGGCGGCAAGTCGTCCCTGGCCGAGCGCATCAAGGCGCTGATGGAAGACCAGCCGATTTATGTGTTGAAGGCGGGCAACGATCTTTCGCCCGTGTTCGAGAGCCCGCTGGCGTTGTTCGATCCAGACACGCAGGGCGAACAGATCCTGAAGGACTACAACATCCCCAGGCGGCGGCTCACAGGGTTGATGAGCCCGTGGGCGCTGAAGCGGCTGGACGAGTTTGGCGGCGACATCACCAAGTTCCGCGTCGCCAAGGTGAAGCCCTCGCGGCTGCGCCAGATCGCCATCGCCAAGACCGAGCCGGGCGACGAGAACAACCAGGACGTTTCTTCGCTGGTCGGCAAGATCGATATCCGCAAGCTGGAGATGCACTCGCAGAACGATCCGGACGCCTATTCCTATTCGGGCGGCCTCAATCGCGCGAACCAGGGCGTTCTCGAATTCGTCGAGATGTTCAAGGCGCCGATCAAGATGCTGCACCCGCTGCTGACCGCGACGCAGGAAGGCAACTATGTTGGCTCGGAGAATATCGGGGCGATCCCGTTCACCGGCATCGTGATGGCGCACTCCAACGAGAGCGAATGGCGCCAGTTCAAGAACAACAAGACCAACGAGGCCTTCATCGACCGGATCTACGTGATCAAGGTGCCGTATTGCCTGCGGGTGACGGAAGAAACCCAGATCTACGAGAAGCTGGTGGCGTCGTCCGAACTGGCCAAGGCGCCCTGTGCGCCCTCGACGCTGGGCATGATGGCGCGGTTCTCTGTTCTGTCGCGCCTCAAGCCGCACGAGAACTCGAACCTCTACGCCAAAATGCGGGTCTATGACGGAGAAAGCCTCAAGGAGGTCGATCCCAAGGCGCGCACGCTGCAGGAGTATCGCGATGCGGCGGGTGTGGACGAGGGGATGGAAGGGATTTCGACCCGCTTCGCCTTCAAGGCGCTTTCGGCGACGTTCAACCACGACACCGAAGAAGTCGCCGCCGATCCGGTTCACCTGATGTATGTGCTGGAGCAGGCGATCAAGCGGGAGCAGTTCCCGGAGGATGTCGAGGGCCAGTATCTGGAGTTCATCAAGGCCGAACTGGCGCCGCGCTATGCGGAGTTCATCGGCCACGAAATCCAGAAGGCCTATCTCGAAAGCTATCACGACTACGGGCAGAACCTGTTCGACCGCTATGTCGACTATGCCGATGCATGGATCGAGGATCAGGACTTCAAGGATCCCGATACCGGCCAGATGCTCGATCGCGAGCTGCTGAACCAGGAGCTGTCGAAGATCGAGAAGGCGGCCGGCATCGCCAACCCGAAAGACTTCCGGAACGAGGTGGTGAAATTCACGCTGCGGGCCCGCGCCAACAACAAGGGCAAGAACCCGTCGTGGACCAGCTACGAAAAAATCCGCGAAGTCATCGAACGGCGGATGTTCAGCCAGGTCGAGGATCTGCTGCCGGTGATCTCGTTCGGCTCCAAGAAGGACTCGGAGAGCGAGAAGAAGCACGACGAATTCGTGATGCGGATGATGGAGCGGGGCTACACCGAGCGGCAGGTTCGCCGCCTGGTGGAATGGTATATGAGGGTGAAACAGTCCAGCTAGCCGCAACCAGGGCGACATGAATATCATCGACCGCCGACGGGACCCGGGAGGCAAGTCGCTGGCGAACCGCCAGCGATTCATCCGGCGCGCCCGTGCGCTGGTGAAGCGCGCCGTGCGGGACGCTTCGGCCAAACGCTCGCTCAAGGATGCCGGCAAGGGCGGCGACATCATCGTTCCATCCGACGGCGTACACGAACCGGTGCTGCGGCGTTCGGGGCGTGGCGGCAAACGCGAGTACGTGCTGCCAGGCAACAAGAAGTATATCGACGGCGATCGTATTCCGCGTCCGGAAGAAGAAGGTGGCGGTGGCGGGCCGAGCGCGGACGGAGAGGGCGAGGACGATTTCCGCTTCGCCCTGTCTGACGAGGAATTCCTCGATCTTTTCCTCGAAGACCTGGAGCTGCCGGACCTTGCCAAGCGCGAGGTGCTGGGCATCGACGAACTGGAGCCGCGGCGCGCCGGCTACAAGTCGAGCGGGCCGCCGGCGGCGCTTTCGGTATCGCGCACGATCCGCAACAGCCTCTCGCGGCGCATCGCGTTGAAGCGGCCCAAGCCGGAGGAAATAGCTGCAGTCGAAGAGAAGATCGCTGCGCTTGAGGCGGCCGGCGACGAGGGCGACGAACTGGCCGCGGCGCGGGCCGAGCTGGAGCGGATGCAGCGGCGGTTGCGTCTGGTGCCGTTCATCGATCCGCTCGACGTGCGTTTCCGGCGTTTCGAACAGGTTCCCCGGCCGACCGCGCGGGCGGTGATGTTCTGCCTGATGGATGTGTCGGGCTCGATGGACGAGCACATGAAGGACCTCGCGAAGCGGTTCTACAGCTTGCTCTACCTGTTCCTTGGCCGGCGCTACAAACGCGTGGACGTTGTCTTCATCCGGCATACGCATGAGGCGAAGGAAGTGGACGAGGATACGTTCTTCCACAGCCGCGAGTCCGGCGGCACAGTGGTCTCAACGGCGCTGGAGGAAATGGCCCGCATCGTTCACGACCGCTATCCGGCGAACCAGTGGAACATCTATGCGGCGCAGGCGTCCGACGGCGACAACCTGCCGATGGACAACTCCAACACGGTTGCGCTTCTGCGGGAGGTGATCCTTCCGATGTGCCAGTACTATGCCTATCTTGAAGTTGGGCACGACGGCGACGAGCCGGGGCATTCCGGCGAACCAACGTCGCTGTGGCGTGCGTATGAAATGCTGATCGGCGGCGACGCGCCCATGGCGATGCGCAAGGTGGGTCACCGCCGCGACATCTATCCGGTGTTTCGCGAACTGTTCCAGAGGCGGGACGCCGTGGCGGAGGCGGGCTAGCCCATGTCGGAACCCACACGCACCGCGGCGCCGAGGAAGCCCAGGCCATCCACGGCGAAGGCGAAAGTCGCCCAGCCGCCATCGACCCTCCTTTATGAAGGCGCCGACTGGGATTTCGATATGCTGGGGCGGATCTTTGATTCCGTTCGTGACATCGGCGAACGCGAACTGGGGCTCGATACCTACCGCACCCAGATCGAGGTGATCACCTCGGAGCAGATGCTGGACGCCTATTCCTCCGTGGGCATGCCGCTTTTCTACAAGCACTGGTCGTTCGGCAAGGACTTCGCGCGGAACGAGTCGCTCTACCGCAAGGGCTGGCAGGGTCTCGCCTATGAGATCGTGATCAATTCGGACCCGTGCATCTGCTACATCATGGAGGAGAACTCCGCGACCATGCAGACGCTGGTGCTGAGCCATGCGGCCATGGGGCACAACCACTTCTTCAAGAACAACTACGTCTTCAAGCAGTGGACCGACGCGACGGGCATCAACGACTACCTGGCGTTCGCGAAGAACTACCTCGCCAAATGCGAAGAGCGGTACGGCATCGAGGCGGTCGAGCGCGTGATCGACGCCGCCCATGCGCTGCAGAGCCACGGCATCCACCGTTATCCCGGCAAGCGGACGATGGACCTGCGCACGGAAGAACGCCGCGAACAGGAACGGCGCGCCCACGGCGAAGCGTTGTTCAATGATCTCTGGCGGACGGTGCCCGGCAAGGGCCGGAAGGCGGCGCGCAAGACGGAAGTGGACAGGCGGCGCGCGCTGCTGGGCCTGCCGGAAGAGAACATTCTCTATTTTCTTGAAAAGATGGCGCCGCGCATGGCCAGCTGGCAGCGCGAGGTGATCCGTATCGTCCGGCTGATCGCGCAGTATTTCTATCCGCAGCGCCAGACCAAGATGATGAACGAGGGCTGCGCCTGCTTCGTCCATCACCGCACGATGAGCCGCCTGCATGAAACCGGCCAGATCAGCGACGGTTCGTTCCTTGAATTCCTTCATTCCCACACGAGCGTGGTGATGCAGCCGGATTTCGACGACCGGCGCTATTCAGGCATCAACCCCTATGCGCTCGGCTTCGGCATGATGCAGGACATCGAGCGCATTGCCCTGACGCCCACCGATGAAGACCGCGCATGGTTTCCGGACTGGGCCGGCAATGGCGACGCCTACAGCACGCTCCGCGAAGTGTGGGCCAACTACCGGGACGAGAGCGTCATCTCGCAATTCCTGTCGCCCAACCTGATCCGCAAGATGGGCCTCTTCCATATTGTCGACGACAAGGAAGAGGACGAGATGGTCGTCGCCGCCATCCACAACGAGCGGGGATACCGGGACGTCCGGCGCGCGCTGGCGCGGCAATACGATGTGGCGCGGCGCGATGCCGACATCCAGATCGTGGATGTGGACCTCGCCGGAGACCGGCGGCTTGAACTTCGGCACCACGTTCTTGACGGCGTTACGCTGGAAGAAAAAGACGCCGACCGTGTTCTGCAGCACCTGGCGGACCTTTGGGGATATCAGGTGCGGCTGGTCGAAAGCGACGATCAGACGGTTTACGCCGAGCACAAGGCCGACCCCATGAAGCCGTTCGTCTAGAGGGCGAATCGGCGGCTGCTCTGGAGGTCTGGCGGCCGGCCTCGCGGCGATGTCGCGCACGCGCTTGTGACGCCCCGCCCGAATGTCCCTGCGTCCGAGACGCCTTTTCATCCAGTCAAACAACGGGGTAGTCTCTCCCAAAGGTCGGGCTTGCGGGTTGGCGAGCGCACAACGACCATCAGGGAGGAGGACGGGATGGCCGCTCGCATAGCGCAGTGGGTTTTTGCGGCATTTCTGGTGCTGGTGGGAGGATATCTCGCCTGGCTCGGGGTCAAGCTTATCGGCATGGGCGGCAGCTACTATTACGCGCCGGTCGGCCTTGGCCTGATCGCGGTCGCGGTCCTGCTGGTTCTCCGCAATGTGTGGGGGCCGCGCCTTTACGCCGCCATTACCGCCATCACCGTTGTCTGGGCACTTTTTGAGTCCGGTCTCGATTTCATCGCCCTGCTGCCCCGGCTGGCGGCGTTCCTCGTTGTCGGCCTCTGGTTCCTTTCGCCCTGGTCACGCGCCGCGATGCGCAAGGATGACGGCGGACCCGAGCCGAGTTCCGGGCGCTGGGTCGGCGGCGCGATCGCGCTTGGCGCGCTGGCGCTCGTGGTCGCGTCGTTCCAAGGCTATCACGTCGAGCAGGGGACACAGAACGAGATCGCGGCAAATGTGCCGCCCGTCACAGACTGGCGCGCCTATGGCGGCACGACGCTGGCGACGCGGTTCGGCCAGATCGACCAGATCAACGAAAAGAACGTCAAGAACCTGAAGGAAGTCTGGCGTTATCGCACGGGCGTCGCCTACGACTTCAAGGATACGCCGCAGGAAGCCAACGGTCTCGTCTATGTCTGCACGGCCGGCAACACGCTGATCGCGCTGGACGGCGACACCGGTACCGAAAAATGGCGCTATGACACGAAGACGAAAGTGCCGGGCGCGCGCAACGGCGGCCTCGATGGCGCCTCTACTTTCGCGCGCACCTGCCGGGGTCTCGCCTATCATGAGGCGCCGGCCGGCTATACCGGCGACTGCCCCAAACGCATTCTCACCAACACGACGGATGCGCGCCTGATCGCGGTTGATGCGCTTACCGGCGCACCCTGCCGCGGCTTCGGGTTCGATGGAGCCGTGAACCTTGAATCGGGTCTGGGGCCGCACAATGCGGGCGAGTACATGACGACATCGGCGCCGCTGGTCGCCGGCGACATCGTCGTGATGGGCGGATGGGTCACCGACAACCAGATGCTGGGCAACGTGTCCGGCGTCGTGCGCGCCTACAACGCCATGACCGGCGCATTCGTTTGGGCGTGGGACCTTGGCAATCCGGGCTATCACGGCCTGCCGGATGAAGGCGGCGAATACACGCGTGGAACGCCGAATGCGTGGACCAACATGAGCTACGATCCGCAGCTCAACATGATCTACGCGGCGACAGGCAACTCCTCGCCGGACTATTTCGACGGCGACCTGCGCACGCAATATGCCGAGGACTATGCAAGCTCTGTCGTCGCCATCGATGCGGCGACGGGTTCGCCGAAATGGCATTTCCAGACAGTCCACCGCGACATCTGGGACTATGACGTCCCTTCGCAGCCGGTTCTGGTGAACATCAAGCGCGATGGGCAGGACGTTCCAACCGTTGCGGTGCCAACGAAGCGCGGCGAAATCTTCCTGTTCGACCGCCGCGACGGTACGCCCATCTATCCGATCGAGGAGCGCCCTGTGCCGCAGGGCGGGGCGGAGGGCGAGCGCACAGCCCCGACCCAACCCTTCTCACCGTTGCCGAACTTCCGGCCGGACCAGACCGAGGCGCGGATGTGGGGGCTCACGCCGCTCGACCAGCTCTACTGCCGGGTCCAGTACAAGAAGCTCCGCTACGAGGGCCACTTCACGCCGCCCATGCGTGGCGGTGGGGGCGGGGATACGGGCAAGCCGGCCTATGGCGGGTCGTTCCAGTATCCGGGCAACGCCGGCGGCTTCAACTGGGGTTCTGTTTCGGTGGACGCCGACAATGGTCTTCTGGTCGCCCGGCCGATGCTGATGGGCAACCGCATCGTCTTGCGCACGCAGGACGAGATCAAGGCTGACCGCGCAGCGGCGGCTGCGGCGCGGGAAAAACAGCCGGTCGACGAACATGCCGGCCCGGCGCCGACCCGTCGCGCCCCGGTCGTTCCAAGGCCATCGGATCCCAAATACGCGCCCGAACGGGTGAAGTATGTCGGCATGACCGCGCCGTTCATGTCGGAGTGGAAAATCCCGCTCCTCGGCATCGGCACGCAGGTGCCTTGCTTCCAGCCGCCCTGGGGCGTGATCGCCGTGATCGACCTCAACACCAACAAGCTGCTGTGGGAGCATGCGACCGGCAGCATGAAGGACTCGGGGCCGTTCGGCATCAAGACGGGGCTGCCGTTCGTGGTCGGTACGCCGGTTCAGGCCGGAACGATGACCACGCGCGGCGGGCTGATCTTCGATGGCGGGGCGATGGATTCCACCATCCGCGCCTTCGGCCTGCGTGACGGCAAGGTGAAGTGGCAGGCGCCCCTGCCGGGCAGCGCACATGCAACGCCGATGACCTACCTCTCGCCGACCACGGGCAAGCAGTATGTGGTCATCACGGTGCCCAACCCGCCGTGGCAGTACCCGCGCTCTAGCGACGACAAGCCCTCGGATGACAAGGGCGGCTGGGTGATCGCCTACGCGCTGAAGGACAAATAGGTCCACAGGAGCGCCGTAAATCGAAAGGGCCCGGAAGCGATGCTTCCGGGCCCTTTTGTCTCGAATGTCCGCCGCTGAGCGGCGGGATGGGGAGGCGATCCTACTTGATCTTGCCTTCCTTGAACTCGACGTGCTTGCGCGCGACCGGGTCGTATTTCTTCATCACCAGCTTTTCGGTCTGGGTGCGCGGGTTCTTCTTGGTCACGTAGAAGAAGCCGGTGTCCGCCGTCGAATTGAGACGGATCTTGATGGTGGTCGGTTTCGCCATGGCGGCTGGCCTTCGAAGTCAGTGTGAAAATTCGGAAGCGTGCTTGGACACGATGGGGCGGGATTAGTCAAGCCGGGGCCGGAAATTCCGCTGCAAACGACTGGAATTCCTGGGTTTTCAGGACCTAGAGCCGCTCCCGGACATGCCCCGTCTGCGACCAGTAGAGGTAGAACGGGCGGACCGCGTCTTGTCCCAGAAGCCGCGTCTCGATCTCCGAAATGACGAAGCGGGTGACGTTGGGCAGGTCCAGTTCGGCGGCCTCCTTAAGCGTGAACCACCGCAGGTCGGCCAGTTCGTGCCCGTCGACCGGCTCGCGGTCGTCGATCAGGGCGTCACGCGCGTCGGCCATCAGGAAGCGTGCGTCAAAGCGCTTGTGCCGCATGGGCGGCGTGATGGCGCGGCCGACGAAGGTGAACGGCTGGAGGCAGGGCGCAACACCCTGCGCATGATAGTCGGCCCACGACGCCGGGACCTCGCCCATGGGGTCGCTCGTCCGCCCGACGATGAGACCGGTTTCCTCGAACATCTCGCGGATAGCCGTCAGCGGAAAGGCGCGTGTCGGGCGCTGGGCGCCAACGCGGAGAGGTTCGTCCTGTTCGGGCCGCAGTTCGGTGAGCGAGCGGACCAGCACGTCTTCGTCGTCCACCCGGCCGCCAGGGAACACATACTTGTCGGGCATGAAGTCATGCCCGGCGCTGCGGCAACCCATCAGGATGCGCGGCTGGTCGTCGTCGAGGCGATAGAGGATCAGCGTGGCGGCGTCGCGCGGGACGGGCGGGGCGCCCTTTATGGCGGCGGCCTCGGCCCGGATCGCATCAGGTTCGCCCAGCGGATCGCGGCCGGCCGCAGCCTTCGCAGCCGCGACCTGGTCGGGATCGTCGTCCGGATCAAAGACGGGCCCCGTCACCGTTTTTTCCCCTTCTTGTTCTTGCCGTAACTCGCCTGGCCTTTTGGCTTCTTGCGCGAGTGGCGGATGCCGGGCGGCCGGCCTCCGCCGTCGGCGGATCGCTTGTGCTTCGGCCCGCTGCGCGGACCATGCCGGTCGTCGCCGCGCGGCGTCTTCAGGTCCTTTCGCGCGGGCTTGGGCGGGGAAACAATCTCGAACAGAAGGCCTCCCGTCAACGGCGTCGCCTCCAGCAGCTTCACTTCGACAAGCTGGCCCATCTCGTAGCGCCGGCCCGTGCGCTGGCCAACCAGCGCGCCGTGCGCCTCGTCATAGACCCAGTATTCGTCGCCCAGTCGGGCGGCGGGAGAGAAGCCGTCGGCGCCGTTCTCGCTGACCTTCACGAACAGGCCGGCGCGCGTCACGCCGGCGATGCGGCCTTCGAACCGTGCGCCGACGCGCTCGGCCATGAAGATGACCAGATAGCGATCCGTCGCCTCGCGCTCGGCGGCCATCGAGCGGCGCTCGGTCATCGTCACGTGCTCGGAATATTCTTCGAGCCGCACGATATCCTCGTCGGTCGCCCCATCGCTTCCGAGGTTCAGCGCGCGGATCAGCAGGCGATGGGTGATCAGGTCGGAATAGCGGCGGATTGGCGATGTGAAGTGCGCGTACTTCGCAAGGTTGAGCCCGAAGTGCCCGAGATTTTCATTCGCATATCGCGCCTGCGCCTGGCTGCGCAGCACCATTTCGTTGATCAGGTGCTCGTTCTCGGACCCACGCGCGTCCGCCAGCAGCCGGTTGAAGCGTCCGCCGGTCGCCTTCTCGCCCTTCGACCATTTGAGGCCCACCGTCGGCAGGAAGTTGGAGAGACCGACGATCTTCTCGTCCGATGGCTCCTCGTGAACGCGATAGACCTGCGGCAGGCGATGTTTCTCCAGCTCCTCGGCCGCGCAGACGTTCGCCTGGATCATGAACTCTTCGATCAGCTTGTGCGCATCGAAGCGGTCGCGCAGCGTGATCGAGGAAATCTTGCCATCCTCTCCGATGCGCACGCGGCGCTCCGGGAGGTCCAGCTCCAGCGGCTCGCGCGACTTTCGCGCCTTGTCGACGCAGGCCCACGCCGCCCACAGCGGCTTCAGCACGTTTTCGAGCAGCGGCTGCGTCTTGGCGTCCGGGGCGCCGTCGATCGCATCCTGTGCCTGGCGATAGGAGAGCTTCGCGGCGGAGCGCATCTTGCCGCGTACGAGCCGGTGCGACCGCTTGCGGCCGTCAGCGTTGAAGAACATTTCGAACGCCATCGTCTCGCGCAGTTCGCCCTCGCGCAGCGAGCAGAGATCGGCGGACAGATGCTCCGGCAGCATCGGCGCGACGCGATCCGGGAAGTATGTGGAATTTCCGCGCCGATAGGCTTCGCGATCCAACGCTGTTCCCGGTCGCACATAGGCGGCGACATCGGCGATGGCGACGATCACCCGCCAGCCTTTCCCATCGGGTTCGGCGAAGACGGCGTCGTCATGGTCGCGCGCGTCCTCCGGATCGATGGTGATCAGCGGGATGCGGGTAAGGTCCTCGCGCTGGGCAGGCAGCGGCTTGACCTTCGCAGCTTCATCGAGAACGCCCTGTGGGAATTCATCCGGCACGCCATGGGTGTGCATCGCGATGAGGGAGGCCGAGCGCGGATCGTCGAAGCGGCCGATAACCTCCAGCACGCTCGCGCGTTTGGGGCCGTAGCCGCGGGATTGGCGCGGCGCAATCCGGACGATGTCTCCGTCCCTGGCCTCCCGCGCATCGTGTCGCTCCACGATGTAATCGAACTTGTCCTTGCGCGATGTCGGTTCGACGACGCCGCCATGCTTGTTTGCGCGATAAACGCCTACCACGGTGACATCCGGCGCGGCGTCGATCTTCTTGATGGCCTTGGCGCGCCAGACGCCGTCCGCGCCCTTGTCGACCCGGCAGAGTGCGCGTTCGCCAACGCCCAGCGCGATGTGCCGCGACTTTCCGGCGCCACCGGCGAAATGGATGTCAGGGCCGTAGGGGCCGTCCCGCCCAACCGCGCGGCCGATCAGGTCGCCGTCACTGTCGATGCGTTCGAACTTGACGATGCCTGTGGGCGGCGGGGCCTCGCTAGGGCTCCAGGCGCGCTTGGCCGTGCGGGTGAGGGCGCCTTCCCTTTCGAGTTCGGCCAGTATTTCGCGCAGCGCGACCCGATCCCCGCCTGTCACATGCAGGCCGCGCGCGATATCGCGCTTGGTTCCGTGATCGGGATGCTTCTCGAGGTAGTCGAGCACCATCTCGCGCGTCGGCGACCCGCGGGGCGTGCGCTCCTTCATCCCTCGTCCGCTGTGGCCTTCGCCTTTTTCGGTTTGGCGGTCTTGCCCTTGGCCGCCTTTGCGGCCGGCTTTTTCTCGCCTTTGGTTGCGTCCGCCTTTGCGGCGGCTTTCTTGGTCGTTGATTTCTTTTCTCCAGTTGTCTTCTTCGCGGCCGCTTTCTTCTTCCCACGGCCCTTCTTGGGCGGGGCGGCGGCTGCGCGGGCGTCGACCAGTTCTATGGCTTGTTCAAGCGTGATCGAAGCCGGATCGGCGCCTTTGGGAATATTGGCGTTGACTGATCCGTGCTTCAGGTAGGGTCCGTAACGGCCCGAGTAAAGCCTGATCGGTTCGCCGTCGGGGTGCTGTCCCACCTCGCGCAGGGGCGGCGTCTGGCCCCGGCGCATGCCTCCGCCCGCCCGTTTCTGGGCGATCAGGTCCACCGCGCGGTTGAGACCCACCTCGAAAACATCGTTGGGATCCTGCAGGCTGGCGTAGGTTTTCAGGTGCTGCACGTAAGGTCCGAAGCGTCCGAAATTGGCGTAGATCGGTTCGCCGTCCTCCGGGTGCTTGCCGACTTTGCGGGGCAATTGCAGCAGTTTCAGCGCGCCTTCGAAATCGAGATCGGCGACCGACCAGTGCCTCGGGATTGATGAGCGCTTCGGTTTGTCTTCCTCGCCAAGCTGCACATAGGGCCCGAACCGGCCAGTCTTCAAAAGCACCTGCAGGCCGCTGTCAGGATCGACGCCCAGCACCTTTCCTTCCGGCGGAATACCGTTTCCATCATCCTTCTGGTCGGCGCCGAAGGGCCGCGTGTACTTGCACTCGGGATAGTTCGAACAGCCGATGAAGGCGCCGAACTTGCCGAGCTTCAGGCTGAGCTGGCCCTCTCCGCAAAGCGGGCACTGGCGCGGGTCGACGGAATGGCCCTGCTCATCGACCCGGGGCGGGAAGATATGCGGCTCCAGAACTTCGTTCAGCGCGTCGATCACATTGGTGATGCGCAGCTCGGCGACGTTTTCGATGGCGGCGTGGAATTCCTTCCAGAAGTCGCGCAGGAAATCCTTCCAGGCGAGCTTGCCGTCCGACACAAGGTCGAGCTTTTCCTCCAGCGCCGCCGTGAAATCGTATTCCACATAGCGCGCGAAGAACTTCTCCAGGAAGACGGTGACGACGCGGCCCTTGTCCTCCGGGATGAAGCGCTTCTGCTCGAGCCGCACATAGTCGCGGTCGATCAGCGTCGAGAGGGTCGAGGCGTAGGTCGACGGCCGGCCGATGCCGAGTTCTTCCAGCTTCTTCACCAGCGAGGCTTCCGAATAGCGCGGCGGCGGCTCGGTGAAATGCTGGCTGGATGCGGCATCGACGAGCTGTGGCGTGTCGCCTTCTTTCAGTGCGGGCAGGCGGCCGGAATCCTCGTCCGTGCTGTCGTCCTGGCCTTCCTGGTAAAGCGTGAGGAAGCCGTCGAATTTGATGACCTGGCCGGTGGCGCGCAGCACCGCACGGCCGTCGTTGGAGGGGATCTCCACCGTCGTCCGCTCGATCATGGCGGCTTCCATCTGGCTGGCGACCGCGCGCTTCCAGATCAGTTCGTAGAGCCGCTTCATGTCCGGCTCGAGATGCAGGTCCTCCGGGCGGCGGTCGAAGTCGGTGGGGCGCACCGCCTCGTGGGCCTCCTGCGCGTTCTTGGCTTTGGACGTGTAGCGGCGCGCGCCTTCAGGCAGGTATTCCTTGCCGTACATCCGCCCGATCGAAGACCGTGCGGCGGCATAGGCTTCTTCCGCCATCTGCACGCCGTCGGTCCGCATATAGGTAATCAGGCCGACATTCTCTCCACCGATGGAGACGCCTTCATAGAGTTTCTGCGCCGTCTGCATGGTCCGGCTGGCGGACATGCCGAGCTTGCGCGCGGCTTCCTGCTGCAGCGTCGAGGTCGTGAAGGGCGGCGGCGGATTGCGCCGGTGAGGCTTGGCTTCGACCGATGCGATGCGCCAGACGCCGGCCTTGACCGCGGCGAGGGCGGCGGCGGCGGCCTCTGCGTTGGGCAACGAGAATTTCTGCAGCTTCTCGCCGTCGAGTTCGGTCAGGCGCGCCTCGAACTGGCCGCCGGGAACCGACATCTGCGCCTTGATCTGCCAGTATTCCTCGGACTTGAAGGTCTCGATCTCGAGTTCCCGGTCTGCGATCAGGCGCAACGCCACGGACTGCACGCGGCCGGCGGATCGCGACCCGGGCAGCTTGCGCCACAGCACGGGCGAGAGGCTGAAGCCGACCAGGTAGTCCAGCGCCCGGCGGGCGAGATAGGCGTCGACCAGCTGCTGGTCGATCTCGCGCGGATGGGCGATAGCGTCCGTCACCGCCTTCTTGGTGATGGCGTTGAAGGTGACGCGCTGGATGGTCTTGCCCTTCAGCACCTTGCGCGCCGTCAGCGCCTCCAGCACGTGCCAGGAGATCGCCTCGCCCTCGCGATCAGGGTCGGTGGCGAGGATCAGGCCGTCGGCGGATTTCACGGCGTCGGCGATATCCTTGACCCGTTTGGAGGACTTGGAATCCACCTCCCAGGACATCGCGAAATCCTCATCCGGCTTCACCGAACCGTCCTTGGATGGCAGGTCGCGAATGTGGCCGTAGCTCGCCATCACCTTGTATCCCGGGCCGAGATACTTGTTGATCGAGGCGACTTTTCCAGGCGATTCGACGACGACGACCTGCATGATTCCTCAAGGTTTTTCGGCTTTTGGGGAGGGTCTCGAATGGCCGGGAAGTTGGGCGCCTCCGTCTGGAATGTCAATTCAGTTGAATATGACAGTCAGGACTCCCCCTACGGGGGGAGAAAATTTCAGGCGCCTAGACCGTCCGGCTGGCCAGCCCCCCGACATGGGTCACGGCCTCACCCGCCAGCTCCAGTTCCGCCAGCGCCGCGAGCACCAATCGGTGTGGCGCATCCACCGCGCGGGCGATCTCGTCCACACGTGTCGGCGTCGGACTGAGCGCTTCGCGGATCGCGCGGAGGAGGGCGGCGGGGGTCTCCGCCTCCTGCGCCTCGTAGCGTTCCGGCCCCGGTTCGTCGAACGACGGCGCCGACATGCCCTCCAGCGCCCGCAGCACGTCCCCGGCGTTTTCGATCAGGGCGGCGCCCTGCTTGATCAGCCGGTTGGCGCCTGCCGCGCGCGGGTCGAGCGGCGAGCCGGGCACGGCCATCACCTCCCGTCCCTGTTCCAGAGCCATGCGCGCCGTGATCAGGCTGCCGGACCGCTCCGCCGCCTCAACCACCACGCAGGCGACGGAAAGACCTGAAATGATCCGGTTACGCTTCGGGAAGTCCCGCGCCATCGCGACGTAGCCGACCGGCGCCTCGGAAAGGATCAGCCCCCGTTCGGCGATCTTGTCGTAGAGGCGCGCGTGTTCAGGCGGATAGACCTGGTCGATCCCGCCCGCCAGAACGGCCAGCGTGCCGGCATCCAGCGAGGCGGCGTGCGCCTCCCCGTCGACGCCGCGCGCCAGCCCGGAGACGATCAGGAACCCCGCCTGACCCAGATCCCGAGCCAAATCCCGCGCCATTCGGCGGCCGACGGCGGAGGCGTTGCGCGCCCCGACCAGCGCAATCGCGGGCCGTTGCAGGAGGCGCACATCGCCCTTGGCGGCCACCAGCGGCGGCGGTGGATCGATGGCGGCGAGTGCGGGCGAGAAGTCCGGTTCGCACGCTGCGATAAAGCGCGCTCCCGCTTTCGCGGCGGCTTCGATCTCCCGCTCGATGGCGGCGCGGGGCGGCGGCGAGAGAGACCGCGATCTGCTCGCGCTTTTCGCAAGTCCGGGCAATGCCTCGAGCGCGGCGCCGGCGTCGCCGCGAAAGCGCTCCAGCAGCTGGAAGAAGGTGATCGGGCCGACATTCGGCGTGCGGGACAGTCGCAGCCAGTCGAGACGCTCTCCCCCCGAAAGCGTTCGACGTTTCATCCAGGCGTCTCCGGCGGAGCGTCTTTCTTCGCGCCGATCTTCGGTTCCGTTCCATTGAGGAGGCGCGTGATGTTGGCGCGATGCCGCCAGAAGATCAGCACGGCGAGCGCGGCGGTGACGATCCACGTGTCGCTGTGCGGTCCGGACATGTAGCCCGGAATGATCGCGGCGCTCCATTCGAACGCGTTCGGGTCGAAGGCATAGGCGAAAACCGGGCCCACCACGCAGGCCACCAGCGCGGCGAGGGAGGACATGCGGGCGAGAAAGGCGACGGCGAGCCATGTCGCGCCCCAGACGATCCCGACCGGCCATGCGGCGGCGAACAGCAGTCCGACGAACGTCGCCACACCCTTGCCGCCCTTGAACTTCAGCCAGACCGGATAGCAGTGGCCGACAAACGCCATCGCGCCGGCGACAAGCCCGAGGCTGTGGCGCGAACCAAGCGTCAGCGCATGACCGTTCGAGCTGACGAGAAGTCCAGAAAGCCACCAGCAAAGCCAGTAGGCCAGGCCGGCCTTGCCTGCATCCAGAAGCAACGTGGCGAGCGCCAGGTCCTTGCGCCCGGTGCGCAGCACATTGGTGGCGCCGATATTGCCCGAACCGATGGCGCGGATGTCGCCCAGTCCGGCGAGCTTAGTGATGACCAGTCCGAACGGGATCGAACCCAGCAAATAGCCGGAAACGATCGACAGGGCCCAGATCGCCCCATCGGGAAGATGTGCTGCCGGCATTTCGCCCCCTATTTCCGCTCGAACACCGTGCGTCCGTCGACCCAGGTCTGCAAGACCCGGCCTTCGAGGCGGCGGCCGTCGAACGGTGAGTTCTTGGAGCGCGACAGCAGGAGGTCGCGGTCGCAGAGCCAGGGCGTGTCGGGATCGAAGAGCACAAGGTCAGCCGGCGCGCCCGTCTCGAGGCGGCCTTGCGGCAGGCCGAGCAGGCTGGCCGGGCCGCAGGTGACAGGCCGCAGCGCCTGCGCCAGCGAGATCTGCTCCTGCGCCACCAGCTTCAGCAGGGCGGGCAGCAGCGTTTCGAGGCCGATGGCGCCGAAGCTGGCGTCGGCGATGGGCAGGCGCTTGTCCTCGGGGGGCTGCGGATCGTGGGCGGAGACGACTGCGTCGATGGCGCCGCGCGCCAGGCCCTCGACCAGCGCCATGCGGTCGGCTTCGGTGCGGAAAGGCGGCTGCACCTTGCAGTAGGTGAGATAGTCGCCGACATCGATCTCGTTGAAGAACAGCGAATAGGCGGCGACCGAGCAGGCGACCTTGACGCCCTTGGCGCGCGCCCGTTCCACGGCCTCAAGCGAGCGCGCGGTCGAGATACAATCGACCAGCAGGCGTGCGCCGGTTGTCTCCGCCAGCATCAGGTCGCGTTCGAGCGCGATCCATTCGGCTTCCGGCGGCGCGCCGCGCAGGCCAAGGCGTGCAGCGAAGGCGCCGGCGGTCATCACGGTCCCGCGCGACAAGGCGGCCGTATCCGGGCGCGAGGCGATCAGCGCGTCGAAACCCGAGGCGTATTGCATCGCCCGCCGCATCAGCCCGGCGTCTTCGACCGGGTGGTCGCCATTGGTGAAGAAGGCGGCGCCGGCTTCGGCGATAAGGCCAAGCTCGGCCATCTTTTTGCCCTCGAGGCCGACGGTCAGTCCTCCCGTGGGACGGATTTTCACCTTCGCCACGCCATCGGCGCGCCGCTTGATGAAGTCGACCAGCGCAACGCTGTCGATCACCGGATCTGTGTCGGGCATCACGACAAAGGTGGTGACGCCGCCCGCAGCCGCGGCCTCGCCGGCGGTTGCAAGCGTTTCCTTGCTCTCGGCGCCAGGTTCGCCGGTCTTGACCCTGAGGTCGATGAGGCCGGGCGCCAGCACCTTGCCGCCCGCATCGCGAACGAAGTTGACGCCATTGCGCCGCTCTGTCTCGCGGCTGATGTGCGGTCCGATATCGGTGATGACGCCGTTCTCGAACACGACGCCGCCGGTCTCGTCGCGCCCGGATGCGGGGTCGATCAGGCGGGCGTTGAAAAGGATCGTGCGCTCGCTCATGCGTTCTTGCTCCCGATGTCGGGCGCATTCTTCGCCAGCGTCTCCAGCACCGCCATGCGGATGGCGACGCCCATCTCGACCTGTTCGGTGATCAGCGAGCGCGTCTTGTGGTCGGCGATGCCGCTTTCGATCTCGACGCCCCGGTTCATCGGGCCAGGATGCATCACGAAGGCCGTGGGCCTGGCGCAGGCCAGCTTTTCGGCGTCGAGGCCATAGAAATGGAAGAATTCGCGGGCCGAGGGCAGGTAGGCGCCGTCCATCCGCTCCTGCTGCAGCCGCAGCATCATCACAACGTCGCAGCCTTCGAGGCCCTTGCGCATGTCGGTGAACACGGTGGCCCCCCAACCCTCCGCGCCGGGCGGGGTGAGAGTTCTTGGAGCAATAAGCCGGACCTCCGCGCCCAGAATGTTCAGCAACGCCACATTCGAGCGGGCGACGCGGGAGTGCAGAATGTCGCCGCAGATCGCCACCCTGAGGCCGCCAATGTCGCCCACGCGGCGGCGAATGGTCAGCGCATCCAGCAGCGCCTGGGTCGGATGCTCGTGCGTGCCGTCGCCGGCGTTGACCACCGCGCAGTCCACTTTTCGCGAAAGCAGCTTAACGGCGCCGGACGACTGGTGGCGGATCACCAGCAGGTCGGGCCGCATGGCGTTCAGCGTCATGGCGGTGTCGATCAGCGTCTCGCCCTTCTTCAGAGACGAGGTCGCAACCGACATGGTGACCACGTCCGCGCCAAGGCGGCGCCCCGCGATCTCGAAGGAAGATTGCGTGCGGGTCGAGTTCTCGAAGAACAGGTTCAGCAGCGTCTGGCCCGCAAGCACGTCGACATGTTTCGAGCGCTGCTGGTTCAGCTCGACGTAACGGTCGCCCAGATTCAGGAGTTGTTCGATGTCGAGCCGGTTCAGGCCCTCGATCCCCAGCAAATGCCGGTGGGGAAAGGCATAGGCGAAGTCCGCCATGTCGGTGCACCCGTGATTTTGGGGGGCATAACCGAACGGGACGGACGGGGCAAGGCGGAAGGGGTTAATGCGGCTCGGCCAGCCGGTCGATGGCGCCCTGAAGGATCCAGGCGGCCGCCAGCTTGTCGACCAGTTCGTCCCGGCGGGCGCGGCTGGCGTCGGCTTCCAGAAGCACACGCTCGACCCCGGCGGTGGACAGGCGCTCGTCCCACAGGGCGACCGGAATATCGCGGCGCTCGATGATGCTCCGGGCCAGCGCTTGCGCATGTTGGGAACGGGGGCCCCTGCCGCCGTCCATGTTCACCGGATGGCCCATGACCAGTCCGACGCATTTCCTGTCATCAAAGAGGGCGAACAGCCGGTCCAGTGAAGGGGCCAGTTTCTTGCCGCGCGGGATGGTCTCGACCGGGCTGGCGATCAGCCGGTTTGTGTCGCAGGCGGCGACGCCAATGGTCTTCGTCCCCGGATCGAGGCCCAGCAACGCCCCTTTTGGCGGCAGATCGGTCAGGGAAACCAGCGGCATGGGGGGTGTCTAGCCGCAACTGACTTGATGCGGAAGGCGAGGGCGTCTAGGGCAGGCGCTGCGTCCTGACAGGGGATTCATGTGAGCGTCGACAAGAACACCGTTCGGAAAGTGGCCCGGCTGGCCCGTATCGCCGTTGCGGAAGACCGTCTGGACTCCATGGCGGGAGAGCTGAACGGGATTTTGTCGTGGATCGAACAGCTGAATGAAGTGGACGTCGAAGGCGTCGAAGCGATGACGACGCCTGTCGCCATGTCGTTGCCGATGCGCAAGGACGTCGTCACCGACGGCGGCATCCGCGACAAGGTCCTGGCGAACGCGCCGAAAACCGAAGACGGCTTCTTCGTCGTCCCGAAGGTCGTGGAGTAGCGTACGATGTCGACCGGCGAAGATGCATCGAACGATCCGCGGTGGCGGAAGTTCGTCGACGTTGGATTGAAGTGCTCTTGCGGCGAAACGCACGTCGGCCTCATTTCCCTGTCGATGCTCGTTCCCGCCGGTTGGCCCGGTTCGACGGACCCGGATTCGAACGAAAACCTGAACCTCGACGGAAATTTTCTTTCGACGGACTATTGCGTATGGGAGGGAAAATACTTCGCCATACGGATGTCGTTGCCGATGCGCATACAAGGTATCGAGTCGCCAGCGCTTCTGTTGTCGGTATGGGGCAGCGTGGACCGGACGAACTTCGACGCCTACGTGGCGGCGGTTCGCAACAACACGCTCAACGATCGGGCCCACGCGCCGGCGCGGCTTGTGAACCGGATTGCCGGTTTTCCCGACACGTTCGGATTGATGGGCGCCGCGATACAACAACCGGGCGAACCGCCACTCCTGCTCGTTCTCAACGGCGCCGACAACAAGCCGAGCGACCATCCGCTCATTCATGAAGAACGCAACGGCATCACGCTTGACCGGTTGTTCGACATCTACGCCGAGAACGGCCACGACATGCGTTCAAGTTTCACCTGACCGGCCAGCAACATGACCGACCTTATCAACCTCACACTTTCCGACGCCGTTGACGGCCTCAAGGCGAAGCAGTTTTCGTCGAAGGAGATCACGCAGGCGTTCCTGACGGAGATCGACAGGTCGAACCCGCACCTCAACGCCTATGTGGTGGTGACGGCGGACAAGGCGCTGGCCATGGCGGAAGCGGCCGACAAGAAGCTCGCAACCGGCAAATCGGTCGGAAAGCTCGAAGGCGCTCCCCTGGGGATCAAGGACCTCTTCTGCACCGAGGGCGTACGCACCACGGCCTGCTCCAACATCCTCGGCGAGTTCACGCCACCCTATGAAAGCACCGTGACCCAGAACCTCTGGAACGAGGGCGCGGTGATGCTGGGCAAGCTCAACATGGACGAGTTCGCCATGGGGAGTTCCAACGAAACCTCACGCTTCGGCCCCCCGTCCAACCCGTGGCGGCGCAAGGGGTCCAACGCCGCGCTGACGGCGGGTGGTTCGTCCGGCGGCTCGGCGACCGCCGTGGCGTCCGATCTTTGTCTGGCGGCGACGGCGTCGGATACCGGCGGATCGATCCGCCAGCCCGCCGCCTTCGTGGGCGTCACCGGCATCAAGCCGACGTATGGCCGGGCCAGCCGGTACGGCATGGTCGCTTTCGCGTCGTCGCTCGATCAGGCTGGTCCGTTGGCCAAGACCGTGAAAGACGCAGCGCTGATGCTGGAAGTGATGTGCTCTGCCGACGACAGGGACTCCACCAGCCTGCACCTGCCGGTTCCGCAGTGGACCAAATCGATCGGCAAGTCGGTCAAGGGCATGAAGATCGGCGTGCCGAAGGAATATCGCGTCGCCGGTATGCCCGACGAGATCGAGAAGCTGTGGTCGCAAGGGATCGCCTGGCTGAAGGCGGCTGGCGCCACCATCGTGGATGTGTCGCTGCCACACACGAAATATGCCCTGCCGGCATACTACATCGTGGCTCCCGCGGAAGCTTCCTCCAACCTCGCGCGCTATGACGGCATGCGCTACGGCGCCCGCGTTTCGGGCGGTGGTTCGCTGACCGACACATACGAACAGACGCGGGCGACCGGCTTCGGCGCTGAAGTACAGCGCCGCCTGCTGATCGGCACGTATGTGCTCTCGGCCGGGTATTACGACGCCTATTACCTGCGGGCGCAGAAGGTGCGCACCCGCATCCTGCAGGACTTCGAGGCGGCGTTCGAAAAGGTCGACGCCCTGCTGACGCCGACGACGCCGTCGGCGGCGTTCGCCTATGGCGAAAAGTCCGGCGATCCGGTTGAAATGTACCTCAACGACATCTTCACCGTGACGGCCAACCTCGCGGGCTTGCCGGCGATCTCTGTGCCCGCCGCGGTGGATAGCCAGGGGCTTCCGCTCGGCCTGCAGGTTATCGGCAAGGCGTTGGATGAAGAGGCCTGTTTCAAGGTCGGCGCCGCGATCGAGGACGCCGCCGGATTCAACGCCAGGCCGGAGCGTTGGTGGTAACGCCCACGCTGATTGGCGTCGACGGCGCCAGGGCCGGCTGGATCAGCGCCTGGAAGGCGCCCCGAAGGGCGATACGCCTCAAGCTCTACACCGCCTTCGCCGATCTGGTGTGCGAGGCGCCGGATGGGTCGATCATCATGGTCGACATGCCGGTCGGCCTTTCCGAGGCAACTGAGGACGGCGGGCGCTCCTGCGAGCGGGCGTGCCGGGCGTTTCTAAGGGCCAAATCCTCGTCAGTGTTCTCGACGCCGTCCCGCGCGGCCCTTGAGGCTACCACACGAGAGAAAGCGGGCGCGATCGTCCGCAGGGATTTGCCGCATCGCACCGGCGTGACGCTCCAGTTGTGGAACATCCGCCAGAAAATCCTGGAGCTGGATGCCATTATCGGCGCCAACCATCGACCGGTCAGAATTCTCGAAACCCACCCCGAAGCGATATTCGCAACCCTGAACGGCGGCGACGCGGTTCTGGCGAAAAAGAAATCGCTGGAGGGCAGGCGACTTCGGCTGTCGCTTCTGGCCGGGCAAGGTCTCGATATCGAGCCGCTTGTCGGTGCGCGTCCCAGGGGATGTGCAGCCGACGACGTGATCGATGCTTGCGCCTGCCTTTGGGCCGCGACACGCGTTTCAAGCGGGACGGCGACGGTCTTTGGTCGGGGCGTCGACGCCAGGGGGCGGGAAACCGGGATCACCGTCTGAGCGATTGCCGCCACAATGCTGTCAGCACGCGTCCGCCAGCGTCCTTTCGGGCTCCATAAGCCCGTGTTTTCGGCGACCGGTTGTCTTCAGTCCTGCTGAACCCACGGTTGGATTGACGTCAACTGCAGAGACGGGCTGGTAAACTGCATGGACCTTTTCGCACCCTCCATCGTCTTGAAGCCTGCCGCCGAAAACCTCTGGGCGGGGGAGGCTGATCCGCTTTACGCCCATCTGGGCGGCCGGTTCGGCGGGTGGACCGCCGCCGTGCTGCTGAAGGCAGCCATGCAGGAAGACGGCGTTCGCGGCGATCCGCTGTCGCTCACCGTGCTGTTCACCGACGCGGTGGGCGATGGTTCGATCGAGGTTGCAACGCGCTGCCTGCGGTCCGGCTCGCGGCTGCAATTCTGGCGCACGGAGCTCGGTCAGCGCAACAAGTTGTGCGCGCACGCGCAGGTTACGCTGGGCGTGCGCCGCAAAACGCTGCGCTTCACCGACGCTGTCATGCCGGAGGCGTCGCCGCCGGAAGATCCGGGCCTTATGGAGTCGGTTCCGCCCGTGCCGTTCGGGCAGCAGTTTTCGGCCCGCTGGTCCACACCGTCGCCGCTGCTTCAGACGACCGATGGACGGGCCCGCTCTGTCTTCTGGCTGCGCGACAAGATGGGGCGAGGCATCGATCACGTGCTGCTGGCTGCGATGGCGGATTTCGCCCCGCCCCGGATCATGTGGAAGCGACAGGGCTTCACCGTTTCATCGACCGTCTCGATGACGGTGCATTTCCATGCGACACCCGAAGAACTCGCCGAGGTCGGCGCGGACTATGTGTTGAGCGAGGTCGATTGCCGGCGCTGCGAGGGCGGGTATTTCGATCATGAGCTGAAACTGTGGAGCCGCTCCGGCGCCTTGCTCGCCACGTCCGAGCAGGTTGCGGCGTTCCGCGACTGAACCCTAGTTGGTTCTCAACTCCGGCATCTTTCCGAGCTCGTCGGAAATGATCTTCATGCTGGCCGGATCGTTCATCGCCATCGCGCTCATGGCGACCGCAATCTTTTGCTGCGCCGCGACCAGGTCTGGCATGTTGGAGATGCCGGCCGCCGTCGTGTCCTCGGAGTTCATGCCCTCGATTTGCTTGACGAGGCGGTCGAGCTCCGGGTTGATGCGGGCGATCACCTTCGCGGTCTCGTGCGCGCTCGCCTCGTCGGTGACGCCGGAAATGGCGTCGGCGATCTGCGTGACGTCTGCGGTGTAGGCTTTCATGGCCGCCGCCGCCGTTTCGGCGGGGCTGGCTGGTGCCGTCGATTGGGCGTCCGCGCGCGCAGCAGAGGGATCGGGGGCGGGTTCCTTCTTGCCGCCGCAGGCGGCCAAGGAAAGCGTCGCCGCAAACAACAGAGCCGCCGCAGGGGTCTTCATCGTCATCTAGCGTTCCTCGCAGGCCGCTGATTCCGCAGGCAGCATAACGCGCCGCTGCGATGTAACGGTAACATTTGGCGGAGCGGGCTGTTGCTTGCCAAGGCCGCCTCGGCCGCCGCTCCCCTTCTGCATTCACGATCACCACTGCGTGATCGTCTCACATTCCTTCCTCAAGGCAAATCTCGCGCACGATCTGGCGGGTGAACCGCGCGGGATCGACCCATTTGGGGCTCCCGCGCGGGCGAAGGCGGCGTTCGCGTTTCGCCTTGCTCTGCGGCCCGCGACGTTGCAGCTTGGGTCCAAACGAGAAAAGCGCCGAAAAGGCGCAAGGGGAGAGGAACAACATGGAATCCGCACCGGCAGTCGACTCCGCCTTACCGGAGAAGAAGAGCAACGAAATCCTCGTAATCGGCGCTTCCGGCGTCGGGACGATGTTCGAGTGGTACGACTTCTTTCTCTACGGGACGCTGATCACCTACATCAACAGGCACTTCTTCTCGGCGGTCGATGAAAACACCGGGTTCATTCTCGCGCTGATGGCGTTCGCTGCGGGCTTCATCGTGCGGCCCTTCGGCGGCCTTCTGTTCGGCGGCCTTGGCGACATGTTCGGCCGCAAGACCACATTCCTGGTCGCCCTCGTCATCATGGGCGCCTCGACTTTCGCGGTCGGCTTCCTGCCGGACTACAACACATTCGAAAGCTGGGGCGCGGGGCTTGGCGTGATTGCGCCAATCATCCTTGTCCTGCTTCGCGTGCTGCAGGGCCTAGCCGTTGGCGGGCAATATGGCGGGGCGATGATCTATGTCGCCGAGCACTCCAAGCAGGGTTCGCGCGGCTGGTCGACCAGCTGGATCCAGATCACCGCGACAGTCGGCCTGCTGGCTTCGCTTGTGCTGATCATTGTGGTGCGGAACAACATGACGCCGGACGCCTTTGCCGACTGGGGCTGGCGCATCCCGTTCATGCTGTCGATCTTCCTGCTGCTGGCCTCCATCTGGATTCGCCTGCAACTGAGCGAAAGCCCGGTCTACCAGAAGATGAAGGAAGAAGCGGCGACCTCGAAGAAGCCGTATTCGGAAACCTTCAAGTGGAACAACTTCAAATACGTTCTGATCGCCCTGTTCGGCTGCGTCGCCGGGCAGGCGGTGATCTGGTATTCGGGCACGCTCTATGGGCTCTACTTCCTTCAGCAGACGCTGAAGATGCCCGATCTCGACGCCTACGAGATCATGGCGATCGCCCTCGCCATCGGCACGCCGGCCTACGTGTTCTTCGGCTGGCTCAGTGACAAGGTCGGCCGCAAGCCGCTGATCCTGCTCGGTCTGCTGTTGCCGGTGCTGACCTATTTCTTCCTGTTCCACCAGATCACGGCGTTCACCAACCCGGCGCTCGCCGCAGCGCAGAAAAGCGCGCCGGTGATCGTGAAGGCCGACAAGTCTGCGTGCTCGCTGCAGTTCGACCCGATCGGCAAGAGCAAGTTCGACACGAAGTCCTGTGACATCGTGAAGGCTTATCTGGCCAAGCAGGGTGTCAGCTACAACGTGGAAGGGCTGCCAGCCGGCTCGGTCGCCCAGGTGCTGATCGGCGACAAGGCCGTCACGGCGCCTGACCCGTCGCAGGTGAAAGGCGCAGAGCGCGCCGCGGCCATCGCCGCCTTCCAGAGCGAAGTCGGCGGCGACCTCAAGGCGGCGGGCTATCCCAGCAGCGTTGATCCGGCCAAGGTCAACAAGGTGATGATCATCCTGATCATTGCGTTGACCACGGTGTTCACGGCCATGGTCTACGGGCCGATGGCTGCGATGCTGGTCGAGCTGTTCCCGGCGCGCATCCGCTACACGTCCCTGTCGTTGCCGTATCACATCGGCAACGGCTGGTTCGGCGGACTGCTGCCGACAACGGCGTTCATGATCGTGACGGCGACCGGGAACATCTATGCCGGCATCTGGTATCCGGTGACGATCGCGGCCGTCACCTTCGTGCTGGCCGTGTTCCTGCTGCCGGAAACGAAGGGCCGGGACATCAGCCACGCAGCATGACCCTTGGCAGGCTTGTTGTCGGTTTGCCCATGACGCAGGCGGTTGCGGCGAGGGCCGCGTCGGAGTTCGACGCGGTCCAGCCCGACCGGCCCATGTCGATGGACCAGATCGCCGAAGCTGCGGCCGCCCACAACGCGGAGGCGATCCTGCTGACGGCCGGCATGCACGTCAGCGCCGGATTTCTGGATCGACTTCCCGCCGACCTGAAAGTGATCGCCACGGCCAGCGTCGGTTATGACCACATCGACGTGGCTGCGGCGTCGAAGCGCGGCGTGGTCGTCACCAACACGCCGGACGTTGTGACCGACGCCACAGCCGACACGACCATGTTGCTGCTGCTGGGCGCCAGCCGCCGCGCCAAGGAGCACGTCCGGAACATGGAGGGCGGCTGGAAAATCCGGAATGGCTTCGACCAGGGGCTGGGCTGGGAGGTGACGGGCAAAACGCTGGGCATCGTCGGCATGGGGCGCATTGGCCGCGCCGTGGCGCAGCGGGCGCGCGGCTTCGACATGCCGATCGTCTATCACAACCGGAGGCGTCTCGCGCCCGAGCTGGAGCAGGGCGCGCGATATTTCGACAAGCTCGACGACATGCTGCCGCACTGCCAGGTGCTTAGCCTTAACCTGCCGGGCGGGCAGGGCGTGCTGATGACGGCGGAGAAATTCGCCTTGCTGCCGCGCGGAGCCGTATTCGTGAACTCTGCGCGCGGCTCGCTGGTTGATGAAGGCGCGCTGATCTGGGCGCTGGCCTCCGGCCAGCTGGCGGCGGCGGGGCTCGACGTTTTCCAGAAAGAGCCGGCCTATGACACGAGGCTCAACGACCTGCCGAATACCTTTCTCCTGCCGCACATCGGCAGCGCCACCGAGGAAACCCGCAACGCCATGGGGTTCCGGGCATTGGACAACATAGCGGCGGTATTGTCCGGCAGACCCGCTCCCGACGCCTTGAAGGCCTAGGCCGGTTCACGCGTGGCGGTGGCGGTTCCAGTAGTCATGGCCGGAAGATCCTGAGCCGTGGCCGGCGCGTGCTCGCTTCTTGCCGCCGCCCCAGAGCGACGCGATGGCGTTCGCCACCTTGCGCCGCCAGAGCCACTTGCGGCGAAGCTGCGGGGTGTTGGGGGCGTCGTCCTCGCTACGCGGCATCTGGATATCGTTCATCTTCGGCCGAAGGCTGCGGATGAGATCCTCTTCGATCATCACGCGCTCTTCCTCGGTCTTCACCCGCATCGTGTAGCGTTCGGTTGCGCCGAGGATCCACCAGGCCTTGCCCCACTTCTCGTGGCCCAACAGGCGCGAGCGAAGGTTGGCGGCTTTCCCGACATAAAGAACGTGCAGGTAGAATCCGAAATAGCGCTTGATGAACATGTAGATCCCGCCGGAATCGTTCGGGATGCCATTCTTCGTGAGGGCGCAATGAAAGACATAGCGGCGGCCGGATTCGCCGCGCCAGGTATGTTTGCCGAACAACAGCATGAGCGTCCCTCCCACGGGCCTGCGTGGCGGCGGGAGTCTCCTTCCGCCACGGTTAATCAGACCTGAAGATTGGGGCGGCCCCGAGTCCGCGCCTGCCGCCCCGGCGCCCAAAGTCCTAATTTTTGGCCTCGGGCGATTTGCCTTGACCACGCTGGAACGCTAGTCACCTTGCCGTCACAGTCTGGGCCTGCCGGGGTAGTACATGTTCTCGAAAATCCTGATCGCCAACAGGGGTGAAATCGCCTGCCGGGTGATCAAGACCGCCCGCCGTATGGGGGTGAAGACTGTCGTGGTCTATTCCGACGCCGACGCCGGCTCCATGGCGGTCGACATGGCGGACGAGGCTGTCCACATCGGCGGGTCGCCCGCCGCCCAGAGCTATCTCGTCCAGGACAAGATCATCGACGCGGTGCGCCAGACGGGCGCCGAAGCCGTCCATCCCGGGTTTGGCTTTCTCTCGGAAAACGCCAGCTTCGCCCAGCGGTTGGCGGACGAGAAGATCGTGTTCATCGGCCCGAACCCGCACGCCATCGAGGCGATGGGCGACAAGATCACGTCCAAGAAGTTCGCCGCCGAGGCGGGCGTCAACACCGTGCCTGGCCACATGGGCCTGATCGCCGATGCAAAGGAAGCGGTGAAGATCGCCGATTCGATCGGCTATCCTGTGATGATCAAGGCGTCGGCCGGTGGCGGCGGCAAGGGCCTGCGGATCGCCTGGAACGCTGCGGAGGCGAAGGAAGGTTTCGAGGGCGCCCGGGCCGAGGCGATCTCCTCGTTCGGCGACGACCGCATCTTCATCGAGAAGTTTGTCGACCAGCCGCGCCACATCGAAATCCAGGTGCTCGGCGACAAGCACGGCAACATCGTCTACCTCAACGAGCGCGAATGCTCGATCCAGCGCCGCAACCAGAAAGTTTTCGAAGAAGCGCCGTCGCCCTTCCTTGACGAGAAAACCCGCAAGGCGATGGGCGAACAGGCCGTCGCGCTCTCGAAGGCGGTGCAGTACGACAGCGCCGGCACGGTGGAGTTCATCGTCGACGGCGCCCGGAATTTCTACTTCCTGGAAATGAACACGCGGCTCCAGGTTGAGCATCCGGTGACCGAACTGATCACCGGGCTGGACCTTGTCGAGCAGATGCTCCGCGTTGCAGCGGGCGAGAAACTGGCGATCAAGCAGAAAGATGTCGGCATCAAGGGCTGGGCGCTGGAAAGCCGCATCTATGCCGAGGATCCCTATCGGGGCTTCCTGCCGTCAATTGGCCGTCTGCGCCGCATGCGTTTTCCCGCTGAGGGGCCGCTGGGCAAGGGCGAGGTGCGGATCGATACCGGCGTCCGCGAGGGCGACGAAATCTCGATGTTCTACGATCCGATGATCGCCAAACTGATCACGCACGGCAAGGATCGCGCAACCGCCATCGACACGCATGTGAAGGCGCTGGAGCGGCTGGAGATCAACGGCATCCAGGACAATTCGCCGTTCCTCGCCGCCGTGCTGGACCAGGAACGCTTCCAGTCCGGCAAGATCACCACGGCCTACATCAAGGAAGAATTTCCGGATGGCTTCAGCGGCGCCACGGCCTCGCCCGAGGTTGAGAAGTTGATCGTCACCGCGGCGGCCTACGCCCACAGCGTCGTGATCAGCCGCGCCGAACAGACCAGCGGGCGAGCCGAGCCGGCCCGGCCGGTACGCAACGACTGGGTCGTTCTGGTCGGGCGCAAACATGTGCCGATCACGATGAAGTATGCGTCCGGCGAGGCCCAGATCACCTTCAGCGATACTGGCAAGACGTCGAAGCTGACAACCGACTGGAAGCCCGGCCACGGCCTGATGCACGGCAAGATCGACGGCGAGCCTTTCGCCATCTCTCTGACCATGTCGGATGAAGGCTACATGTTGAAGCGCCTGGGCGTAGACGAGCGGGTGCTGGTCTGCACGCCGTTCCAGGCCGAGTTGCACGCCCGCCTGCCGGAAAAGCAGAAGCCGGATACATCCAAGCTGATCATGAGCCCGATGCCAGGCCTGATGGTGTCGGTCTCGGTGTCCGTGGGCCAGGAAGTGAAGGCCGGCGAGGCGGTCTGCGTGGTCGAGGCCATGAAGATGCAGAACATCATCCGCGCGGAAGCAGACGGCGTGGTCAAAGCTGTCAACGTGGCGGCTGGCGCAAGCGTGGCTGCGGACGAGATCCTGGTGGAATTCGCCTGAGCGCTGTCAGGCCGACGCCCCGGTCATGACCTAGACTTCGGCCATCTGGCGTAGCAGCTGCGATTTCGGTCTGCCGGCGTCAGGTTGCGATAGGTCAAGTGCACGATGCGTGTCGGCGACAAGTCCGCCTCCACCGCCGGTCCTGGCTTGAATGTGTATTGGTTGCTGTTGGGCTCCCGCTCGCTATGGCTCAGCGTGGCGCCGGCCGGCAAGCTGACTTCAAGCTGATCGTTGGACAACCATCGCAGCGCGGGGCCGCGTTCTGGATGCTCGGCATATCGGATCGTGCCGACGCCATAAGCCGATCCATCCGGCTGCTTGCAGTACACGATGAGCATGGTGGAGGCGCCGCCGTGGCTTGTGCGGAATTGCTTGTAGTATGCCCAGCAAAGAGCATCGGGCGATGCGATTGACGGACGATTTTCGCAGTAATCACGACCATAGTAGGCTTTGTTTGGCGTGGCGCAGGCCGCGAGCGCGACCAGGGCGACGCCAGGCAGGAAGCGGCAAATCATACCGGGGCCCCAGCCCTGACTGTATCGCCGAAAGTCTTATCGAACGCTCGCTTCAGCGCCACGTCCACGTCGTGCATCGGGATCAGCTGGCCGAGGTCGGCGAGGCTGGTGACGCCCAGTCCGTCCTCGGAGATTCCGCAGGGCGTGATGCCGCCGAAATGCTCGAGATCCGGCTCGACGTTGAGGCTGATGCCGTGGAACGACACCCAGTGTTTCAGGCGTACGCCGATGGCCGCGATCTTGTCCTCGCGCATGGGGCCGCCCGGCCGCGTGCGATCGATCCACACGCCAACGCGCCCCGAGCGCCGTTCTCCCTTCAGGTTGAATTCGGCCAGGGTGTCGATGACCCATTGCTCGAGGCTGCAGACGAAGGACTTCACGTCGCGGCCACGTTTCGTGAGGTCCAGCATCACATAGGCCACGCGCTGGCCGGGGCCGTGATAGGTGAACTGCCCTCCGCGTCGTGTGTCGAAGACGGGAAATCGGGCGGGATCCAGCAGGTCTTCCGGCCGGGCGCTCGCGCCTTTCGTGTAGAGCGGTGGATGTTCCACCAGCCAGACGAGCTCATCCGCCTCGCCCGCCAGAATGGCCGCGACGCGGGCTTCCATGGCGGCGACCGCCTCTGGATAGCCCGTCAGCCCCTCTGAAATGGCCCATTCCGTCATCGGTTAACCTTCGGGCAATGCGAACAGGAGATCGTCGGCCCCTGTCGTGTGAGCATATCGGAGACTGCGCGTGCAATCGCAACTGGCCGCCGTGGGGGTCGAAATCACCGTCCTTCTGGGCCGGTCGACCATGCCCATGCAACAGCTGCTGCGCATGGGCCGCGGCGCCGTCATCCAGCTCGATACGCAGGAAAACGACGAAGTGTGGGTGCTGGCCAACAATCACCCCATCGCCCGCGGCGAACTGGTTATCGAGGGCGACCGGATGTCGATTTCGATCACCCGGGCCGCCCAGGTCGCCGACTATTTCGCGACCGAGCAGTAGCCAGCTTATTCACAGGCTGGGTCCAGCCTGAATCGCTTGATTTCCTGCCCTTCACAAACCAGTCCAACCATTATATGTCGCGGGCCTTGCCCGGCGTGCGGTCGTGGCGGAATTGGTAGACGCACTACCTTGAGGTGGTAGCGGGGCAACCCGTGGAAGTTCGAGTCTTCTCGACCGCACCAGTCATTCAGGTCATCAACACGAGAGTACGCCGCTAGCGGGAAAGGGGAGGTCAGAATGAATGACGCTCCCGAACACGATACGCCCGCAGGCGCCCCGGACAGCCAGCAGCCGGACATTCCGGGCGTCATCGCGCCCGCGATGATCGAGCAGTTCGAGGAAGCGGTCGAAAGCGGCGACCGCGATTTCCTCAAGCGCACGATCAGCGAGCTTCACCCCGCCGACGCCGCCGACCTGCTGGAGCATCTGCCGCTCGACGAATTCCGGCGCGCGATCAACCTCGTCGACGCCGACCTGCCGCCCGAAGCCGTGGCCGAGCTGGGCGAGGACACCCGTATCGCCGCCCTCGGAGAACTGAGCGACGACGGCATCGCCGCCATGGTCGAGAATCTGGAGTCGGACGACGCCAGCTTCCTGCTGAACGACCTGAGCGACGAACGCCGGACCCGCATCCTGGCGCGCATGCCGGCGACCGACCGGGCGGCGATCGAAAGCTCGCTCGCCTTTGACGAGGAGTCGGCCGGCCGCCTGATGCAGCGCGATTTCGTCGCGGCGCCGATCTTCTGGACGGTTGGACAGGCGATCGACCATATGCGGACGGTCGATGACGACGACCTGCCGGACACCTTCTTCGATATCTACATTGTGGACCCAGGTTTCCGGCTTCAGGGCGCCGTGCCGGTCTCCACGCTGCTCCGTTCGACGCGCGAGACGCCGTTGAAGGATCTGATGAAGGAATCCCGGGTCAAGCTCACCACGGGGATGGACCAGGAAGAAGTCGCCTACCTGTTCCAGCAGTACAACCTTGCCTCCGCTCCCGTGGTCGACGAGGCGGGCCGGCTGACCGGCATGATCACCGTCGATGACGTCGTCGACGTTATCCAGGAAGAAGCCCAGGAAGACATGCTGGCCCTCTCGGGCGTCAGCGAATCCGGCGTCAACCAGAGCATTTTCTCGGCCGTCCGGGCGCGCGTGCCCTGGCTGGCGATCAATCTGTTTACCGCATTCATCGCCTCGACCGTGGTGTCGCTGTTCAGCAACGTGATCAACCACTTCGTTACGCTGGCCTTCCTGATGCCGGTTGTGGCCGGCGTCAGCGGCAATTGCGGCTCGCAATCGCTCGCGGTGGCCGTGCGCGCGATCGCCGAGCGCGACATGGAAGGGTCGATGGTCATGCGCGCCATTCGGCGGGAAGCAGCGACCGCGCTGATTAACGGCCTGCTGATCGCCTGGAGTGCGGCGCTGGTGTCCCTGATCCTGTTCCACGCGCCCGTCATCAGCCTGGTTGTCGGGATGGCGATGACGTTAACCTTTACCTGGGCCGGCCTGATCGGCATCCTCGCCCCGCTGACGTTGAAGCGCCTGGGTCAGGACCCGGCTGTTTCCTCGTCCGTCTTCGTGCTCACGTCGATTGATATGATAAGCTTTTTTGTGTTTCTCGGCCTCTCCACGCTTATCCTTCTTTGACGCAGCGTCTTCCTGGAAAGGGTAAACTGGCTTCCGGTTTGCACCGGACAAGCGAAGTCATCGGGGGATGTCTCGGTTCGGGCCATGGTGATGTCAGGACGATTGCGCACGTCGCGGGCCGGCCTTGAGCTCATCAAGAGCTTTGAAGGGTTCCGGGAGGCCGCCGCCCGTCTGCCCGACGGACGCTGGACGATTGGCTATGGCCATGTCCGCTCCGCGCGGGAAGGCGTGACCATTTCGGAGCAGGATGCCGAAGATCTGCTGCGCTACGATCTCCAGGGTGTGGAAGAAGCGATCGAGTCGCTGGTCTATGCACCGCTCAACGCCAACCAGTTCGATGCGCTGGCCTCGCTGGTTTTCAACATCTCGCCCGGCCAGTTCAAGGATTCCGAACTCCTCCGCCGTCTCAACGCGGGTGAATACATCAGCGCCGCCAGCGCCTTCGATTCCTGGCGCAAGGCGCGTGTGAACGGGAGCGTGATCGTGGTCGACGCCCTTGTACGACGCCGGACGATGGAAAAAGCGATGTTCCTGGAGCCGCCGGATGGCCGTCCGGCCGCCCCGACGCCGCTGGTGACGCCCGAGGTCGATATTGTCGCGCTGGCCCAGGCGCCGCGCGAAGCCCCCGTGGAGGTGTCTGCGCCGCTGGCGCGCGGTCCTGCGACTGCGGCGGCCCGTCCCGCTGCGCGTCCGTCGTCCGCCGCAAACGACGATTCCTCCGTTTCCGAAATCAGGAAGGCCATCGGAAACCTGATCAGCAAGCCTGCTCCGGCCACCGAACCTGCATCCGTTCCGCCCGCAACTCCGGAAGACGCCTCGAAAGTCGTCGCCGCGCGCATCGCACGAATCCTCGAGCGGGCCGAAAAATCGGTTGAAACCTTTGTTCAGGGAAGCGCGCCGCCCGCCGCGGCCGCCGCCACGGTTCGCGAGATTCCCGAAGACCTGCCGGACTTCGACGTCCCGGTGGCCGCCGGTCCCCGCCCGCGCATCTTCATTGACGACACCGAGGTGTTCGACCCCGGTCGCGATCCCGCCGAATTGTTTGCTGAGGGCGAGGCTCTTGAGCGGGCCGTGAATGGCGGACGCAAGCCGCTGGGCGCTGTCTCGGCCGCCAAATCCGGCGCCGGTGCAGCAGCGTGGTTCCCGCGGATGGCCCCGTGGATCGCGATCCTGGTTCTTTCCGTTCTGGGCGTTGCGATTGGGTTGGTGGACAGTTTCCGCGACGTCGGCGCTGATGTCGCGCATCGCGTCAATGCGTCCACCACCGTTCTTGCGGTATCCGGCCTGATGTTGATCATGAGCATCTATTTCCTGACCACACGGTCCATGGACCACGAACGCTAGGGCGGCGCACGCCCCTGTGGACCTCCTGCCGCCCGCCCTGATATGCCTCGGGGCATGATCCCAAACTCGCTCCGCACCCTCGATTTTGATCTTGGCGAAACCGCCGACATGATCCGCGACACCGTGCGATCGTTTTCCGACGACCGCATCGCTCCGATCGCCGCCGAGATCGACCGCACCGATGAATTCCCCCGCCACCTCTGGCCAGAGATGGGCGCGCTGGGCCTGCTCGGCATCACGGTCGAGGAGGAATGGGGCGGGGCCGGGCTTGGCTATCTCGAGCATGCCGTCGCCATGGAGGAGATCAGCCGGGCGTCCGCCTCGGTGGGGCTCTCCTACGGCGCACACTCGAATCTCTGCGTCAACCAGATGCGGCGCTGGGGCACGGACGACCAGAAGAAGCGCTATCTCGGCAAGCTGATTTCGGGCGAACATCTCGGCTCGCTGGCGATGTCTGAGCCGGGCGCGGGATCGGACGTGGTGTCGATGAAGCTCCGGGCCGACAAGCGCGGATCGAGCTATATCCTCAACGGCTCGAAGATGTGGATCACCAACGGCCCGTCGGCGGATACGCTGATCGTCTACGCCAAGACCGAACCGGCCAAGAATTCCCGCGGCATTTCAGCCTTCATCATCGAGAAAGACTTCAAGGGATTTTCCGTGGCGCAGAAGCTCGACAAGCTGGGCATGCGCGGATCGGAAACCGGCGAGCTGGTGTTCCAGGACTGCGAGGTGCCGGAGGAAAACCTCATCGGCCCTGTCAATGGCGGTGTTGAGGTGCTGATGTCCGGCCTGGACTATGAACGCACGGTTCTGGCCGCCGGGTCGACCGGCATCATGCAGGCCTGCCTCGACGTGGTTCTTCCATACATTCACGACCGCAAGCAGTTCGGGAAATCGATCGGCGAGTTCCAGCTCATCCAGGGCAAGGTGGCCGACATGTACGTGAAGATGAATGCGGCGAAGGCCTATGTGTACACGGTCGCCAAAGCCTGCGACGCGGGTCGCAGCTCGCGCAAGGACGCGGCCGGCGCCATTCTCTACGCGGCCGAAACGGCAACGCAGCTTGCCCTCGACGCCATCCAGATTCTCGGCGGCAACGGCTACATCAACGACTATCCCACTGGTCGCCTGCTGCGCGACGCCAAGCTATACGAGATCGGCGCCGGAACGTCGGAGATCCGCCGCTGGTTGATCGGCCGGGAGCTGTTCGAGGAAACGGCCTGAGACGTTAGAGGCCGTACTTGCCCACCAGCAGCAGCGACAGCGTGATCACCATCAGGATCACCAGCGGCAAACCGGCGCGCACAAAATCCCTGAACTGATAGCCACCTGCCGACATGATCAGGATGTTGGTCTGGTAGGCGACAGGCGTTGCGTAGCAGAGGTTGCACCCGAACAGAACGGCGAGAACCATGGGCTCGGGCGGCACGCCGAGCTGGTGGGCGACGCTGACTGCGATGGGCGCGCCGACTGCGGCGGCGGCCGTGTTTGACGAGAAATTGGTGATCAGCGCCGCGAACGACATGATCGCAGCCAGGGCGACGGCTGGCGGAAAAGGCTGGAGCAGGGCAGACAGCCCGCCGCCCAGCCAGGCCGCGGCGCCTGTGTCGAGCAGCGTACGTCCGAGCGCGATACTCGCCGCGACCAGCACGATTACCTGGCTGCTCAGCGCCCGGCCGATACGGTCAAAGCGCACGCAGCCGGTGACGATCATCGCAATCGTCCCGGCCAGCGAGGCGACGGCGATGGGAACGATCCGGAGTGCCGCCGTCGCCACGACGGCGCCGGCGATCAGCAGGGCGGCAGGGGCAAGGGCGTTGCGCGGCATCTCCGAAGCGCCTTCCAGAACCATGGCGCCGGCGGTCAGCTGAAGCGTCTTCAGGCGTTCCGGCGGTCCCTGGATCAACAGGACGTCGCCGACCTCAAGGCGCTCGTCGGCAGTGTCGAGCACGCCGTGGTGGAAGGTGCGGTCTGGACGGTAAAGACCGATGACGACGGCGCCGTACTTCTCGGCGATCTGCGCGGAACGGATGGTCTGTCCGACGAGGCTGGAGTCCGCGCCGATAACGACCTCCGCGATGATCTGGTCATCGCCGGAATCGGGCCGCACCGCCCTCAGGGCGAACCGGTTGGCGAGCGCGGTCTTGGTCCGGGCGGCGGCGTCGCGCAGGTCGTTGGCCGAGCCTTCGATGTGGATGACGTCCGATGGCTGGAGCGTGAAGGTGGGGTCGGGCCGCCGGATGCGGGCATATCCGCGCGTGACGCCGAACGCCTCCGCGCCGTCGCCGATGCGCGTGCGCAGCTCCTGCATCGTCATGCCCGCCACGACGGAACTCGTGTCGACATAAAGCGAGCCGGAGAACTTGCGGGGAAATTCGGTGGCCACCGAACTGTGGGCCGGCAGCAACCGGGGCATCACCAGCCACAGATAGGGGAGCGCGACGGCCCCGGCCGCCAGGGCGACATCCGCGAAGTCGAAGACCCCGAAATGCTTCATCCCCAGCTCGCTGGCGAGGGAGACGACCAGAAGGTTGGTCGAGGTTCCGATCGTCGTCGCCATGCCGCCGATGAGGATGGCGAAATTGACCGGCATCAGCGCCCGCGACGCCGGATAGTTTGTCCGGCTGGTGACGTTGAGCAGGATCGGCAGGGTCAGCACGAGCACCGGCGTGTCGTTGACCACCATGCTCATGGCCGCCCCGATCAGGATCGAGCACAGGAGGCCAAGCAGGGTGCTCCGGCTCCACAGGCTGACCATCAGCCGGGACGCCGGCTCGAGGGCCCCCGTGGAGACAAGGCCCCGCCCGATAATCATCAAGCTGCAGATGGTAATGACCGCTTCGTGGCCGAAACCGCCGAACGCGATCTCCATGCCGGTATGGGTGTTCGCCCCGTCGAGAGGGAAGAAATAGAAGCCAAGCGCGATCACGCCGATGACGACAAGACATATCACCTCGACGCGCAGACGGCCCTGGGCGAACAGGATGAATGTGACGATCGTCAGCAGGAGCGCTGCGGCTGCATGCGGGGGCGGCATGGTCTGCTCCGGCTGGCGAATCTGGCTCCAGCGCCCCCAGTCCGGCGCAGCGGCATTCTTATGACAGGGCGGATAAAAGCCGAACCCCCGAATTTTTATAGGAGTTATTCCGCAGTCGGCCTGCGGCGAGCGGCGCACACGCGCAACGCCGCCACTCGCGCGGCGGGCGCTCCATAATTCACCGATTTTACAGACGGCTACGACGACCGGCCTGGGCCGGTCGTCGTGGAAGAGCCTATCTGGAGAGGACTGCTGCGGCAGGCGCCGCATCCGTCAGCAGGGGAGAGCTGGGATGCAGGGCCTGGATGGACAGCAAAACGAGCGCGAGCCCGAAGGCGACGAGGGAAAGGCGTTTAGGCATGGGGAGGCCGTATTCTTTTTTTTTGTGTTTCGCCGGGCTTGTGCCCGTGTCGATGTGACGGACAGATAAGGCCGCCGCCCCTGCGCCGGAAGGTCCGGGCAAGGCGCTTTGCCATGAGTTTTTTCTCATTCCTGCCTCAACTCGCCGTCGCGGTGACAACCCAGACGGCCCCGTTTGCCGAAACACTGCCGTCGGGCGCGGCAAGTTTCGCCAGCGCCGTTTCCATGCCCGCGATCGCCTGCGGGAGGGAGGCTTCGCCAACGTCGCGGATCAACCGGCCCACCGGGCCAAACCGCGCGGCGTTCTCCGCCGCCGTCCGCGGGGTGTCGCCAATCTGGACGGCGGCGTCGAAGGGCTGGATGGCGATATGGCGGAACCCCGCGCCGGAAAGAATGCCGTTCAGCCGGTCCTTGTCGGCGAAGGCGAAGGGCCCGGGAGCGTTCGGGTCCGATGGAGGCGGGGTCACGCCCAGGGCCTGACGTGCGGCGACCAGCGGCGCCATCGCCCACGGGTTTTCCCGCGGGTGGCGCCAGCAGCAGAAGGCGATGCGGCCGGAGGGCCTGAGGGCGCCGCGCAAATGGTGAAAGGCGTTCAGGGGATGGACGAAAAACATGACGCCGAAGCGCGAGAAGATCAGGTCCCGTTCCTCCGGCAACTCCGTCTCGGACGCATCGCCCTCGCGGAAGGAGACATGGCTGAGAGTGGCGCCCGCCAGCCGCCGCCTCGCCACCTCCAGCATGGGCCGCGAAACATCGACGCCCAGCACTTCGCCCTCGGCCCCGACAGCCCGCGCAAGGGCGAGCGCCGTGTCGCCGCATCCGCACCCGACATCGATAACGCGCTCACCGGGCGCCGGTTTGGCCGCCTTAAGGGCCGCCTCGCCAAACGGGCCGGTCATTCGGTCAAGGTCGGGCTGCAAGTCCGCCCAGCGCCGTCCGAGGGCGCCGTTCCATTCCTTGATCTGTTCCGAATTGTCGCTCATCGCCGCATTCCTCCAGCGCAGGGGGAAAGGCTAGGCTTCGCAGCGGGAAAGTCGAGACGAGTCAGTCGGCTGCGGTGGCGCTGGAACTGCGGATGATGGCCGCCAGCGGTCCCTTCAGTTCGTCCAGGGCCTTGCGCGTGGCTTCGTAACCGGCGGCGACCGCGCGCTCATAGTCCTTCCAGTCACGCAGTTCGACACCCTCCATTTCGGGGACGACGAGCATGTCCGTAAGGTCGCGGTGCGCGTTGGGGTTCACACTGACGGTCGCGGCCCGCATCAGCAGGTTGGCGATCGGGGGCGCGGCGGAAAAGCCCCTTTGCGCGGTCCATCCGAAGAAACTGGGCGGATGACGGAATTCATCCGGCGCGAGGCCCTCCGGCGCCTGCGCGACATCGACGCCGATGATGCGGCCCCGTTGGGCGTCGCGCATGACATCGACCGGAAAGTTGTTGAGCACGGCGCCATCCACCAGAACCTGGTTGTCCGCAACGATGGGGGGAAGGATGCCGGGAAGCGCCACGGAGGCGCGTAGCGCATCGCGAAGCAGGCCTGATGCATGTACGCGATACGTGCCCTGGGTCAGGTTCGTCGACACGGCGAAGAACGGGATCGACAGATTTTCGATCATCAGATCATCAAAGTGTTCCTTCAGGCGCGCATCGACTTTGTGCCCCTTCACCAGAGAAACCACGGGCAGCATGTAGTCCGAAAGCGGGTTGGTCTCGACAAACGCCTTGCGGATGCGCCGGTCGATCTCGGCGTCGTCCCAGCCACAGGCGACGGCGGCCGCGACGATAGCTCCCATCGAGGCGCCGCCGATGAAATCGATCGGGCAATTGGCTTCGCGCAGGGCGCGCACGGCGCCGATATGGGCGTAGGCCCGGGCGCCGCCGCCCGACAGCACCAGCCCCACCGATTTGCCGGCGATGATGCGAGCCAGCCGCCGGCAGTCGGCCGGGTCCATGCCGGACCAGTGGAAGACCCGCGCCGCATCGGACGCCGCCTTCCAGACCTCCGGACCGGCGACCTCTCGTTCGGCGGCATGATGAAGCAACACGACGTCGACCAGTCGGAACTGTCGAACCGGCGAGGAATCCTGCGGCAACAGCGGAGATGACGGCCGCGCGTCCGAGCGGGCGAATAGCCACAGACGGTCAGAATGGCGTTGCGTCAGGCGGAACCAGGGGGTGTCGCCGATGCTGGCGACCAGCAGCACGATGTCGTTGCGGGTTTCCAGTTCGTCGAAATAGCTGACCGGCATGCCGACCGCTTCCTCGCCGACGATGGCGACGCGTAGCCCCATCGACTGCAGCGCCTGCGCCAGCGCCTTTGACCGGAGCTTCAGGTCGATAGTGGCGGAGGTTGCGATCAGCCCGAACACGCGCGGCTCGGCGGACCGGGTGACCTTCTTCCGGCTCTGGCGCATCCGCACCATGATCACCCGGGTCAGGCGTTCCAGGATTTCCGGGTCGGACCGCACCAGTTGCATGAAGCCGGCGCGCGACATGGAGAGTAGCTCGGTATCCCGCAGCGCATAGACGGTGTGCTCGTGCGGCTCGCCGGCGATCATCGACATCTCGCCGACCGGCTCTCCGGCCCGGATATGCCCCAGCAGTTCGAGCTGGCCGTCCGATCCCTTGCGAAAGGCGCCCAGCGAACCGGACAGCACGAAATAGATCGAATCCGACGGTTCGCCGACGTCGAACAGCTTCCAGCCGCCGGGCAGGCCGAAATACCGCGTGTCCTTCTCGGCGAGTTTCAGGGCTTTCGCCGGCGCGTCCTTCAGAAAGGGCACCGTTTTGAGCGTCGGCGCAGGCGACACGGCCTCCGCCACCTTGTCTCTGGTTCTCAAGCCCATGGGGAGGCCCCGGCCAAATTCAGTCCCGCTCCAGCTATCACCCTAGTCCAAATCCCTGAAGGAATTGTGTGGACGGCACACAACGTCCCTCGACGACCTTGCCAGCAGGCCCTACCCGCCCACTAATGCCCGGAATCAAGCAGAGGTTCCGCCACACGCATGGCCAGGCTACAGACTCAGGTAAGTCCTTCATCGGCGCGCTTTCAAGGCAACGCTGCTGCGATGCGGCAGCTCGTGTCCGAGCTGCGGCAAAAGAGCCTCACCGCTTCTTTGGGTGGTCCGGAATCTTCGCGCGCGCGGCATTCCGCCCGTGGCAAGCTTCTGCCGCGTGAGCGGGTGGAGCATCTGGTCGACCCGGCCTCGCCCTTTCTCGAACTGTCGCCCCTGGCGGCCGAGGGCATGTACGACGGCGAGGCGCCCGGCGCGGGCGTCATCACGGGCATCGGCCGCGTGTCTGGCCGGGAATGCGTGATCGTCTGCAACGACGCCACGGTGAAGGGCGGGGCCTATTTCCCCATCACGGTGAAGAAGCACCTCCGCGCCCAGGAAGTGGCGATCGAGAACCGTCTGCCCTGCATCTATCTGGTGGACTCCGGCGGCGCGAACCTGCCGCACCAGTCCGAGGTGTTTCCCGACCGCGAGCATTTCGGCCGCATCTTCTACAACCAGGCCAACATGAGCGCGCTGGGCATCCCCCAGATCGCTTCGGTGATGGGGTCGTGCACGGCTGGCGGCGCCTATGTGCCGGCGATGTCGGACGAGACGGTGATTGTGCGCAAGCAGGGCACCATCTTCCTCGGCGGACCGCCTCTCGTGAAAGCCGCGACCGGCGAGATCATTTCAGCAGAGGATCTTGGCGGCGCCGATGTTCATGCGCGCCGTTCGGGCGTCGTCGATCATTATGCAGCGAATGATGCGCATGCTTTGCAGATTGTCCGCGACATCGTGAGGAATCTGAACAGCGTCAAGACGATCGCGCTGGATGTGAAAGCGTCATGCGAACCGGCATTCGACCCCGCCGAGCTCGATGGCGTCGTTCCGGTGGATGCGCGCGAACCTTATGACGTGCGCGAAGTGATCGCCCGGCTGGTCGACGGCTCGGAGTTCGACGAGTTCAAGAAGCTCTATGGCGAGACGCTGGTCACGGGGTTCGCCCACCTTTACGGCATGCCCGTCGGCATCCTCGCCAACAACGGCATCCTGTTCTCCGAAAGCGCGCAGAAGGCGGCGCACTTCATCCAGCTTTGCGACCAGCGCGGCATTCCGCTCGTCTTCCTGCAGAACATCACCGGCTTCATGGTCGGTTCGAAATACGAAGCCGGCGGCATCGCCAAGGACGGCGCCAAGATGGTGACGGCGGTCGCAACAGCCCGTGTGCCGAAATTCACGGTCGTCATCGGCGGCAGCTATGGCGCCGGCAATTACGGCATGTGCGGCAGGGCCTATTCGCCGCGCTTCCTCTTCATGTGGCCGAACGCCCGCATTTCGGTGATGGGCGGCGAACAGGCGGCGAGCGTTCTCGCCACGGTCAAGCGCGACGCCATGGAGGCCCGCGGCCAGACGTGGCCGGCGGACGAGGAAGCCGCCTTCAAGCAACCGATCCGCGATCTCTACGAGCGCGAAGGCTCGCCCTATTTCTCGACCGCACGCCTCTGGGACGATGGCATCATCGCACCAGCGGACACGCGCCAAGTGCTGGGCCTTGCACTGTCAGCCTCGCTGAACGCGCCGCATGGACGCGCGCCCAGCCGCGAACCTGCGTTCGGCGTATTCCGGATGTGACGCGACGGTCTCGGTCCGGCCCCATGGGGGTAGCCTGCATACCGGTATAGGCGCTCGCCTTTTTCGCATTCGCCGACGGCGCTAATCCTGCCTCAGTCACAAGAGGAGTTGCGGCATGGCAAAGCTGGACGGGGCGAAGGTTCTGGTGATCGGGGGCGCGTCCGGCGTCGGCTTGGCGGTGGCCTCTGCGGCCCTCGAAGCCGGAGCGGAAGTGGTCATCGGCTCCAGCCAGGCGCCGCGGGTCGAAGCGGCGGCAGGAAAGCTTGGCAAAGGCGCTACGGGCAGGGCTGTGGATGTACGCAACGAAGCCTCGGTCGCGGCCTTCTTCGAGGCGGCGGGCCCCTTCAACCATCTGGTCTTCACCGCCGGCGACTGGGGCCACATGTTCGGACCCACGCGTGATCTCGACGTGGAGGCCAGCAAGGCCCGCATGGAAATCCGATACTGGGGCGCGGCGCGCGCCGCCAAGCATGCGATCCGTCAGATCGACAAGGACGGCTCGATCACGCTGACAGGCGGCATGCTGGCCCACCGTCCCATGCCCGGCGCGCCGCTGACCACGGCCTCGGCCCACACAACGGAGGGTCTGGCCATGGGCCTCGCGCGCGATCTTGCGCCGGTTCGGGCCAACGCCGTTTGTCTGGGCCTGATCCTCAGCGAGCAGGTTCAGAGCATGGGCGAGGCCACGATCAAAAGCTTCACCGCGAACCTGCCGCTGCCGCGCGGTGGAACCGTTGAGGAGGCGGCGGAGGCTTATCTCTACCTCATGCGCGCCACCTACGTGACCGGACAGATCGTGCGGGTCGACGGCGGCGGCAGCCTAGTCTGACGCCGCGCAGCAAACCCGCCCTATTGCGGTTCTGGCTTCGTTATCAGCGCCTTTTCCACGACCACCGGGTCCTTCGGCAGCTTGCCGGGGAAGGGGCCGCCCTCCGGCGCCAGTTCGACGCTTTCGATGGCCTTCACCACGTCCATGCCCGATGTGACATGGCCGAAGGCGGCGTAGCCGGTCGTGTTTGGCGCCGCGCCCGGCGTCGCGTCGAGGCCCGAATTCTCTGCAAGGTCGATATAGAAGGTCGATTGACCGCTATCGGGATCATCGCCGTGCGCCATGCCGAGCGCGCCAACCGAGTGCTTGTTCGTCGCGGTTTCCAGTGGAATGGGCGGCAGCTTCGGTGCGCGGTAGTTTCCCTTCGCATCAAGATCGCCGAGCTGGATCAGGAAGCCTGGCTCGATGCGGTAGAAAGCGGCGCCGTCATAGTGCCCGCTCTTCACCAGCCCGAGAAACTGCGCTGACGTCTTCGGTGCGCCGACCATGTCCAGCGTGACGACGATGTCGCCCATCGTGGTTTGCAGCGTCACCTCGGGGCCAACCCATTGCGGCGCCGCGGGTTCAGGCTCAGGCGCAGGGGCGGCGGGGGGCTCCTGCGCCCACGCGGCGCCAGCTGCGAGGAGTGCGCAGGCAAGGAGGGGAAAACGGATCATGGACGGTGCTCCTTGCTCAGTGCGGAATTTCGGCGGCGGCGCGCCGCAGCTGGGTGGGAACATAATTGTTCTTGTCGACCAGCTGGCCTGTCTTCGCATCGAATTCCAGCGGCTCGAAGCCGCCGTCATAGGTCTGCAGCAGGATTTTGGTGGTCTTGTCGTCCGGCGGGATCGCATCGAGCAGGCCTGAGAGAAGCACCGCGCCCGAGCCGAAACTCTTCACCACCGCATACATCGTCACCGCCTTGCCGCCGCGCTTGAACGTGAGGGGCGCGAAGAAGGCGATATCCGCCGCCGGCTTGCCGGGCACTTTCAGGATGCGCGGAAACCGGTCGCCATTCTCGCCATAAAGACGGTCCGATCGCGTGCAGGACTCATCCAGCGCCTTCAACGCCGCCGCCACGGTCTCCGGCTGGGTGGCGGCCGACATGGCGCGGTAAAAATCCGCCCCAGCGGCGTCGGGCAGATCAGCGACGGGTTGGGCGGCATTGGAGCCGGCGGTCTTGCAAGGTTCGGCCATGCGTTTCTCCCTGGGCGCCGGAACGCTGAACCAGGTCGCGCTGGTTGTCGAGCGCAAGTGACTGTAGAGACCATTAGGCGCCGGCAAGCTGGGAGCAGTGACAAGGTGGACGCCGACGCTTTCCTGATCGAAGCCATCGCGACAGCCCGAAACCGATGCGGCGGCCGCGTCCCGGTCGTCGGGGTCGCTGGCTCGCAGGGATCAGGCAAGACAACGCTGGTCCGCAATCTTGCGAAGCAAGACCCGACCGTCGCCGCGTTCTCGCTGGACGACGTCTATCTTCCGCGCGCCTATCGCGACCTGATCGCCGCCGATGTGCATCCGCTGTTCGCCACGCGCGGCCCGCCCGGTACGCACAACCTGATGCAGCTCACGGAAACGCTCGACGAGCTTCAGGAAGCGGGCGCGAACTCTGCAACGCGCCTTCCAGCCTTCGACAAGGTTGCCGACAATCCGCTTCCCGAAAGCAGGCGACCGGTGTTCCCGGGGCGGCCGTCGCTGATCCTGCTGGACGGCTGGTGCCTTGGCGCGACGCCCCAGACGGAGGTGGAGCTGGCGCAGCCGGTCAACGAACTGGAAACGACGGAAGATGCGGATGGCGTCTGGCGGCGAGAGATCAACGCCAACCTCGCTGGCGCCTATCAGGACGCGTTCGCGCGGCTGGATGCGATTGTCTATCGGCGCGCGCCCGGCTTCGAGGTTGTCCAGTCCTGGCGCTGCCAGCAGGAGGAGGGCCTTCTTGGCCGCCCTCTCGATGACGCAGACCGCCAGCGCATCGCCCGGTTCGTGGCGTATTTCGAGCGCATTACCCGCCACATGATGTCCGGCGGTCGCCGGGCCGATATCGAGGTCCGGCTTGATGACGGACGCGGCGTCATCGACGTGCTTCGTGGATGACGGATCGCGCGACGAGGGCTATCAGGGACGAAATTCCGAGGAGCAGCGCATGGCCTACGAGAACATTGAGATCGACGTTTCCCGCGAGGGCGTGGTGGCCGTGCTGCTCAACCGGCCGCAGAAACGCAACGCCTTCAATGCCGAAGTCATCGAGGAATTGTCCGACGCCTTAGAGACGATCTCGAAAAACACCGAGGCGCGCCTGGTGTTGATCCGCGGCGCCGGCCCGGTCTTCTCCGCCGGCGCGGACCTCGAATGGATGAGGGCGGCCGCCGACTACACGACCCACGAAAACGAGCAGGACGCCTACAAGATGGCCGAGATGCTGCGCCGACTCTACATGCTGCCGCAGGTGACGATTGCGCTGCTTCACGGTGCGGCCATGGCCGGCGCCTGCGGACTGGCGGCGGCGGCGGATATCGCCGTGGCGCGCAAGGGTACGCTGTTTTCCTTCTCCGAGGTGAAACTCGGCATCATCCCGGCGACGATTTCGCCTTACGTGATCAACGCCATCGGAGCGCGCTGGGCGCGCGCCCTGTTCGTTACGGCGGACCGTTTCGATGCGGACTTCGCAGAAAAGATCGGGCTCGTGCAGTATGTCGTCGAGGACGAAACGGCGATGGAAGCGCTGGTCGAGCGTCTGGCGGACCTCACCTTCGCCGCCGCTCCGGCTGCGGTTGCGGCCTCCAAGGACCTGGTTGAACAGGTGAACGGACAGGTCATTGACAGCAGCCTCAGCCACAAGACGGCCAAGCTGCTGGCCCACCGTCGCGCCAGCGCCCAGGGCAAGGAAGGGCTCGCCGCCTTCCTCGAGAAACGCAAGCCGTCCTGGTCGCGCTAGGGGCGCTGACAGGCTGAATGCAGAAACCGGGTCGGGGAAGCGCGCGTCTGAAATTCGAAAGCTGGCTGCACGCCCGGCGCGAGGCCTGGCGCGCCGCTTTCGTGCATGGTCCTGCGACCGCGTTTCTCTTCGAGTTTGTGTCGTTCGGGATCAAGCAGGCGTGGGCGTGCCTGTTCGGCGGCCTGATGCTCGCTCTGCTGGTCGGCACCTTCCTGTTCTACCCGGCGCACGCATCGCTCGCCCGCTACGACTTTCTGGTGATCGCCGCGCTGGCTGTTCAGGTGATGATGCTCGCCACGCGGCTGGAGACCTGGGAAGAGGCGCGGGTGATCTTCGCCTTCCACGTTGTCGGCACGGTCATGGAGGTATTCAAGACGGGTGTCGGCTCGTGGATCTATCCCGAACCCTCGGTGCTGCGCATCGCCGGCGTGCCGCTCTTCTCGGGCTTTATGTACGCCGCGGTCGGCAGCTACATCGCACGTATCTGGCGCATATTCGGCATCACCTTCACCCGCTTTCCGCCGCTTTGGCTGCAGGGGCTGCTGGCGGCGGCGATCTACATCAACTTCTTCACGCACCACTACCTGCCGGACATCCGCCTGGGCCTTTTTGCGGCCTCGCTGCTGATCTATGGGCCCTGCACTTTCCATTTCCGCCCGGACCTCAAGGTGCGGTCCTGGAACGCCGTCATCGGACTGATTCTCGTCGCCCTGTTCATCTGGTTTGCGGAAAACCTCGGCACCTTCGCCCGCGCCTGGATCTACCCGGTCCAGCACGACGGCTGGCGGGCGGTTCCGATCTCCAAGCTGGGCTCATGGTACCTGCTGATCATCATCAGCTTCGTTCTGGTCGCGTGTATCCACGGGGAACGCAAATCGAAGGCTTGAGCCCGCTTGTGGGGACTCGTTCGCCCCTCTAGCTTGCCGCCCAATGTTCACATCCGTTCTCATTGCCAACCGCGGTGAAATCGCACGACGCGTCATGCGCACTGTCCGCCGTCTCGGCGCGCGGTCGGTGGCAGTCTATTCCGACGCCGACGCGGGCGCCGCTTTTGTCCGCGACGCAGACGAGGCGGTCTGGATTGGCGCGGCCCCTGCGGCCGAAAGCTATCTCAGGGGCGAGCGCATCATCGAGGCGGCGCTGGATACCGGCGCGGAGGCGATCCATCCCGGCTACGGCTTCCTCTCGGAAAATGCCGACTTCGCCGAGGCCGTCGCGAAGGCGGGGCTGACCTGGATCGGTCCACCGCCCCAAGCGATCCGCGCCATGGGCCTCAAGGACGCCGCCAAGGCCCTGATGGAGAAGAACGGCGTCCCGGTGACGCCCGGCTATCACGGCGAAGATCAGTCGGCGAAGACGCTGAAGGCTGCCGCGAAGAAGGTCGGCTATCCCGTGCTGATCAAGGCGGTGGCCGGCGGCGGCGGCCGTGGCATGCGCCGCGTGGACGATCCGGCTGAGTTCGACGCGGCGCTGGCCAGCGCCCAGCGCGAGGCCAAGTCCAGCTTCGGCGACGACCGTGTGCTGGTCGAGAAGTTCATCGACAGCCCGCGCCACATCGAGGTCCAGGTCTTCGGCGACAGCCACGGCAACCTGATCCACCTGTTCGAACGCGACTGCTCGCTGCAGCGCCGCCGCCAGAAGGTGATCGAGGAAGCGCCCGCTCCGGGCATGACCGCCGAAGTGCGCAAGGCGATGACCGACGCCGCCATCGGCGCCGCCCGCGCGGTCGGATACCAGAACGCCGGCACGGTCGAATTCATCGTCGATGGTTCCGGCGCCCTGCGGCCGGACGGCTTCTGGTTCATGGAGATGAACACGCGGCTGCAGGTCGAGCATCCGGTGACCGAACTGATCACCGGCCTCGATCTGGTCGAGCTGCAGCTGCGCGTGGCCAGCGGCGAAAAGCTGCCGCCGCAATCCGACATCAAGCTCAACGGCTGGGCCGTTGAAGGCCGCCTCTGCGCCGAGGATCCCGCGCGCGGCTTCCTGCCGAGCTCGGGCCGGCTGGAGGTATTCGACGCATCCGCTTTCTCGCTCGAGGACGGCGGCGCCACGCTTCGGCTCGACAGTGCGGTTGAGCAGGGCGATGTCGTGCCCGCCGACTACGACAGCATGATCGCCAAGGCGATTGCTCACGCCGCAACACGCGACGATGCGATGGACGCGCTGGCCGAGGCCTTGCGCGCCATCGAGATCTGGCCAGTCGCCTCCAATGCGGCGCTGCTCGCAAACCTGCTGGACCATCCGGAGGCGCGCGAGGGCAAGGCGACGACCAATCTCGTCGAAGCGGACATTGAAGAGGTCGCAATACCCGACGAGGCCGAATTCGCAGACTTCATGATCCTGGGCGCGGCGGGATTGCAGGCGCTTGCCGCGCATGGCGCCGATCCGTGGTCGTCCGCACGTGGGTTCCGTCTCAACGCGCCGTCGCGATCCACCTTCATTTTCGGCGTCGACAACACGCCGCATGTTGTGCGCTTCGAAGCCGGCGATGACGACGCGCATGTTGCGGAAGTCGATGGCGAACGCTTCGAGGTGCGGTTGAACCTTGAGCGGCTTCCCGGCGGCGCGCTGGTTGGCGCGAATATCGAGGGTGTCGATGCGGTGGGCGCCGTTCGCGAGCTGGCGTCCGGCCCCGTGCTGTTCGCCGATGGCCGCGCCATCCCGCTGTCGCCTCCCGAATTCTCGCACGCGCTCGACGCGGTCGCTGGCGGCGACGATGTCCGCGCGCCGATGCCTGGCAAGGTGCTGGAGGTGAAGGCGGTCGCAGGCGCGGCGGTGAAGAAGGGCGCGGCCCTGGTCGTGCTTGAGGCGATGAAGATGGAGCACACGCTCGCCGCGCCGCGCGATGGAACTATCGCTGAGGTGTCCGCCGTCGCCGGCGCGCAGACAGCCGAAGGCGCCGTGCTGGTGCGCCTGGAGCCGGTTGCGGAGGCGTAAGGCATGCTGGGGACGGGGCAGGACAGGCGATCGTTCCTGAAATTCCTGGCGGCGAGTCCGCTCCTGGCTTCCATTCCTCTACCGGAGAGAGCCTTGGCGCAGGCGACATCGCTGCAGGGCGTCGACGCGCTGATCGCCAACACGGCGGACGGGCTCGATGTGTTCGACTTCGAGGCAGTCGCGGCGCGCAACATCCCGCCGGCGCACTGGGGCTATCTGCAGACCGGCGTCGATGGCGATGAAACGCTGCGGGCCAATCGCGAGGCCTTTGCGCAATACCAGTTGCGCGAACGGCGCATGGTCGATGTCAGCAAGATGGACATGGGCGTCGAGCTCTTCGGCGCCAGATACGACAGTCCGATTTTCATGTGCCCGCTCGGCGCACAGAAAGCGTTCCATCCCGAAGCGGAAGTCGCCGTGGCGCGCGCGGCGAAGGTGAAGAACCAGCTGCAGGTGCTGTCGACGGTCGCCTCGCTGCCGATCGAGGATGTGGCGAGGGCCCGCGTCGATCCGCTCTGGTTCCAGCTTTATCCCACCAACAGCCTCGACGTTTCGATCAAGCTGGCGAAACGCGCGGAGGCGGCGGGCTGTCCGGTGATGATGGTGACGGTAGACCTCACCGTCGGCCGCAACACCGAAACCGCAACGCGCTTCCTGCGCACCGACACGCGCCAGTGCACCTCGTGCCATTCCCCGAGAGGCTCGGACAATCGCACGCGTGCGATGTTCAGCGGGATCGACATGTCGAATGTCGGCTTCCTGTCGCCGTCGCTCTCCTGGGACTTCATCGGAACGATGAAGGATGCAACCCGGATGAAGGTGCTGATCAAGGGTCTGGAGACCGGAGAGGACGCGGCTTTGGCGGTGAAGTATGGCGCCGACGGGGTGGTGGTCTCGAACCATGGCGGGCGCGCCTCCGAAACCGGGCGCGGCACGCTGGAATGCCTGCCGGAGGTGGTCTCGGCGGTGAAGGGCAGGATCCCGGTTCTGGTCGATGGCGGCGTGCGGCGGGGAACCGATGCGTTGAAGGCGCTGGCGCTGGGCGCCACCGCAGTGGGCATCGGCCGACCCTACATCTGGGGCCTCGGCGCCTTCGGCCAGCCGGGCGTCGAGCGTGTGCTCGGCCTGCTCAACAACGAGCTCAGGCTGGCGATGGCCGGCGTCGGCGCGCGCAATGTGAAGGAAATCACGCCAAAGGCTCTCATCAGGAAGGCTTAGCGCAACCGTCCCGGGGGCGAATGAACACAGGGGAGACATCCATGATCGTCGTCACCACCAACGACCTGCCGGGTCACAGGATCGTCCGTTATATCGGGCTGGTGCGCGGGCTCACGGTGCGCTCTCGCAACCTGGTGGCCAATATCGGCGGCGGGCTGCAATCGCTGCTGGGCGGCAATGTCACGATCTATACCGACCTCGCCGAGCAGGCCCGCCAGGAAGCCTACGACAATCTCGTCGCCCACGCCGTAGGAATGGGCGCCAACGCGGTGATCGCCATGCGCTACGACGCCAACGACATCATGGAAGGCATCACCGAGGTGCTGGCCTATGGCACGGCCGTCTGGGTCGAGGAAGACGCGGGCTGAAGGGGGCTCCCACAGCGCCCGAATTTTCTTCCCCATGAAATCAGGGCTGAGGAAAAAAGCCGGGCGAAGTTATCCGACACTTTCGGGGCGCGCTTAGTCTTGGGCCCATGTTGATCGTGTCGCTCATCCTGCTTTGCCTCGCCGCCGCACTTGTGCGGGCGCGGGGGTTTGCGCGTTTGAGCGGCAAGATCGACGAGCCTGCTTGCCCCCTCCGTCACGCCGCTGCGTCGCGATCCCATGAACGCTCACGCGTTCAAACCCCCGCCTCCGTTGGTGGAGGCAAAGGCTCGGTGCTTTTGCCTCCACCAGTCGAAGACTGGGGGAGGTGGCGCGCCGCGCAGCGGCGTGACGGGAGGGGGCGAGCCGCCAACGCGAATGCCCGCGCCGCTTTCCGGCGGCGCACCGACAATTTCCCTCCTGGCACATCCGGTCGAGCCGAAGGCGGCCGGATTCGGGCCCGCAGCACCTGCTGCGCGCCCTGGCGCGGTGACAGCGCGCACCCGCTAGGAGCGGACTTCAGCCAACATCCCCGGAGCGGGCCATCGCCGCGCTCAACGCGACCCCGCGCCCGAACGACACAGGGCAGTCCAACAGACCGTTTGGGCTTTGTTCATCCGGCCTGTGAGAGGGTCTGGTTCAGCGCCCGCCAGATTTAATCTTCCGGGGCGCATTCCAGCCACAATCCGTCGCAAGCCTGCGATGGGTACGAGTACAGGTCGGGGTGTCGGGGCTATGGCCGCATCTCTTTTTCTAATGGCTGTCAGCCTCGGAATGACCCCGGCGCAAGCGCTGGACACGGCGCTGCGCGCGGTCGAACCGCATCCGGCCCTGCGCGCCGCCTTTCGCGCCACCCTGACGACCGGCGGCGCCGGGCGCGAGATCCAGTTCGATCCCTACGCGCCGCCGGACCAGCAGTTCCGCATCACCAATTCCTGGGGCGAGGACCCGGAACTCGACCAGGTGGTGGCCGACTGGAAAGCCGAGGGCCAGGCCGATGTGAGGCTGTTCGCCGACGACCTGCGCGCCAGCCTCGGCGAGGCCACGGTCGTGGATCAGGGGCCCAGCCTCTCGATCGCCTTCCGCCATCAGATCCGGCCGAACGATGGCCCTGTCGATGTGGCCATCAATTCCCAGATGATCGGCGACATGACGCTGGATGCGCAAACCGGCCATCTCCAGGAAATCAACTACTGCATCGAGCGGCCGATCAAGCTCCAGAACGGCACCGTCCTCACCAACTACCAGCAGACCTACACCTTCGGCTATTCCGACCGGTGGGGCGTCAGCTTCGTGCAGACCTACGAGCTGGATGCGCGCGGCGGCCGCTGGGGCGTCGCCCAGACCCGCAGCATCAAGGTGGCGCTCACGGATGTCGCTTTCGGCCTCGCCGGGGACGCCAACCAGCAGCTCGAATCGAAGCCCGCGCCGTATTCCCCGGGACTCACAGCCAACCTGCGATAGGGCGCTTCCTCACAGGGGCGGAGTCGGTTTAAGCCACTCCCATGGCCCTTCACATGATCAAGCTCTGCGTCGGCGTCGAAGGCGTCGACGATCTGAAGGAATGGCAGGACCGCCGCGCGAAGGAACGCAAGGCGGCGAAGCTCGCCCCCAACCCGTTCCACGACACGCGGATGACGCCCAAGCGGGCCGAAGAGATGCTGGCCGGCGGCTCGCTCTATTGGGTCATCAAGCACCGCATCATCGTCCGCCAGCGCCTGATCGGCTTCGAAGCGGCAACGGACAAGGACGGCAAGGCGATGTGCCGCATCCATCTCGATCCAAAGCTTGTCCGCACCCAGCCGCGCCGGAAACGCCCGTTCCAGGGCTGGCGCTATCTCGAGCCGGCCGATGCGCCCCCCGATCTGGATGGAACCTCGCCCGCGCTCTCGGCGGACCTTGAAACGGCCCTCAAGGAAGCGCTGGCCTGGTAGCCCGCTATTTGCGGACGAACGCCATGTTGTCGATCAGCCGCGTCTTGCCGAGCCGGGCCGCGATCAGCAATCGTCCGCCAACGCCGGCGGGCGCGATCTCCGCGCCAAACGGCGCCAGCGTGTCTGCTCGCCGCGCCTCGACATAATCGACGCTCGCAAAGCCGTTCGCCATCAGCCGCGCCGCCGCGGCGTCGGTCACCGCGCGGATCGGCTGTCCGGCTTCGATGGCTGCGGCGCTGTCGTGCATCGTCCCCGAAACCTCGGCGGCGCACGCGCGCTCGTCCGCCGTCAGGTACGCATTGCGCGAGGACATCGCGAGCCCGTCCGCTTCGCGGATCGTCGGCCCGCCAAGGATTTCGATTGGAAACCCCAGGTCCTGCGTCATGCGGCGGATCACCAGCAGCTGCTGATAGTCCTTCTCGCCGAACACCGCGACATCAGGTCCGATGTGTAGAAACAGGCGAGCCACCACCGAGGCCACGCCCTCGAAGAAGTGCGGGCGGACTTCGCCTTCGAGAATGTGCGAGAGGTCCTTCACGATGATGCGCGTCGAGTCCCCGGCGGGATACATCTCGGTTGGATTGGGGCAGTAGCAGAAGCTGCATCCGGCCTCGGCCAGCGCATCGAGGTCGGCCTGCTCCGCGCGCGGGTAGGTGGAAAAATCCTCGTTGGCCGAAAACTGCGTCGGGTTCACGAAGATGCTCGAGGCGGCCACATCGGCGTGCGCAAGGCCCAGGCGGATGAGGCTCACATGGCCCTCGTGCAGCGCCCCCATGGTCGGCGCGAAGGCCACGCGTTTTCCGGCCTCGCGCATGGCGGCGCGCCATTGGCGGGCTTCCTTCCGGGTGCGGGCGATTGTCATCGCCGGTCTTTTCGCCACGCCTGTCGCTCCCGTAATGGTTCCGGCCGCGAAATCAGGCCGGGATGGCGGGGCTTCTAGGCCCTCGGACCAACCTGAAGCAATGCCCTCAATCAACGGTGCGTTAACCTGGCGCTCCGATCTTCCCGCCATGAGTGATAACGTGGCTCGTAACGCGCGAATGTCGGGGCGCCCCAGGCTCGCGCGAACCGGCCCCGGCCGCGTCGCGGCCCTCAAGAGGGCATACTGGTAAGATGGCCGAGGGGTCCATGTCCGCAGCGCCCAGCGCCGCCGAGTCCCGCACAACTGCGGGCGAATCGCGGCTCGCCCACATCATCGTTGTCGGCAACGAAAAGGGCGGCGCGGGCAAGTCCACTGTCGCCATGCACCTGACCATCGCCCTGCTGCGCATGGGGATGAAAGTCGGCGTCGTCGATCTCGACGTCCGCCAGCGGTCCTTCTCCAGGTACATCGAAAACCGCGCGCGCTGGATCCGCAACACGGGCGCGCCGCTGCCGATGCCCGAAACGATTCGGGTCGACGCCAGCCAGGCCCGCGATCTCGACGCTGCGGAGGCCGAGGAGGCCAAGACCTTCCACGACAGCCTGAAACGGCTGTCCGAGCGGAACCAGTTCATCATCGTCGACGCACCCGGCGGCGACACCTTCCTGTCGCGTAGCGCACATTCGGCTGCCGACACGCTGGTGACGCCGCTCAACGACAGCTTCGTCGACTTCGACCTCCTGGGCGATGTGGACCCGCAGACGCTGGAGGTTGCGCGCCCCAGCTATTACGCCGAACTGGTCTGGGACTGCCGCAAGAAGAAGGCGCAGGCCAGCCGCCGGCCGATCGACTGGATCGTCATGCGTAACCGCATGTCGCCGCTCGACGCCCGCAACAAGCAGCGCGTGGGCGAGGCGCTGGACAACCTGTCACGCCGGATCGGCTTCCGCATCGCGCCGGGCCTTTCCGAGCGCGTGATCTACCGGGAGTTGTTCCCGATGGGCCTGTCGCTGCTCGACCTGACCGACGCCGGTCCGGGCGTTACCCTGACGATGAGCCACGTCGCCGCCCGTCAGGAGATCCGCGACCTGCTGATCGTGCTCAAGCTGCCGGGCCTCGAAGGCCGCGAGATACAGTTCTAGGCGCTCCAGAAGCCGCCCTAGTCGTTTTCGTGAGCGATCCTGATCCGTTCACCGCAGGCCTTGCAGTGCACGGCGTCCGGCTCGTGCCGCATCAGGCCGCAGGAGGAGCATTCATGGCGCACCTTGCCGGTGCGCATGGTGACCTGGACCAGCCGGAAAAACAGGGAAACGCCGCCGATCATTATGATGATCGAGAGCGCCCGTCCCCAGAAGCCATGAAGGACGATGTCGCCATACCCCGTCGTGGTCAGCGTGGTGACCGTGAAGTAGAGCGACTCCATGAACGAATTGATCGTCGGATCGCGCGCCGCGAAACTGGCATGGACCAGCGCGCTCATCATGAAGACGAAGACGGCGAGGTTCGCCACGGCCTTCACGGTTTCGGCCAGGTGTGTGTCGGCCCAGCGCCCGCCGCCGATGACACGCCAGAAGGCCTTGCCGTTGATAAGGGAATAGGCCCGTAGAATTCTCAGGAAACCGAGATTGGCGGCGTAAACGGGCACGACCAGCGATAGCAGGACCGCGAAGTCCGCCCAGACGATCGGGCGGGCGATCCATCGGCCGAAGTTCCCGTATGCCCAGGCGCGAACCGCCAGGTCCAGCGCCAGCAAGGCTGCGATCACGAGGTCAATCGCCAGAAATCGCGCGCCACGCTCGATGAACGGCGAGACCATGAAGAAAATCAGGAACAGGACATCGAACGCCAGCAGCCAGGACTGGAAGCGGACAGCGGTCTCGCTTTCCCCGTGATAGAGCTCCTTCAGCGTGGCGTGGTCGATCTTCATGTCGCTGACTGTCGGCAAGCCGGGCCGGGGCTATCAAGCCCCTGCCTTTGGCTACCCATGCGGAGCCGACCGCTGGAGCGGCGCGGGATCGGGATGGCGGCTTGTGCGCGGGCTATTTCGCCGCGTCGGCCTGCGGAGCCAGCAGCGGGGAATCGACGACCGGGGCCGCCGGAGCGACAGCCGGAGTCGTCACAACTGCGGCCGCAGCCGCCGGCGCTTCCGCCGGTGCAGCGGCGACCGGCGTAACCGCCGGTGCGGCGTCCACGTCTGAAGCGCCGGCATCTGTCGAAGCGTCGGCGACGGCGCTGGAATCGGCTCCAGGATCATCGGCGCCATCATCAACAGTCACATCGCTGCCGTCGCTGGCGTCGCCTTCCTCGGTGGAATTGTCGTCCTGCGTGACCGCAGCCACCTGGGTGGATTCAGCTTCCTCGGCAGCGTCAATCGCCGAGAATTTCTGCAGTTGGGCGAAGGCCAGGGCATCGGCCGCATTCTTGGGCCGCACCGCACCCTTGACGGAGGCGATCTTGTCGCTGGAGCCGGGGCTGTCGGCAAACACGGAAACCCCGCCCTGGATCGATACGAAGGCCGCTTCCAGCAACTCTGCGACATGCTCGTCACGCGACTGTCCAGTGGAGCCGCCGAGCATTACGGCGATCACGCGGTGACCGTCGCGTTCGGCGGACGCCATCAGGTTGTAGCCGGAGGCGTTGGTGTAACCGGTCTTGATGCCGTCGACGCCGGGAACCTTGGCCAGAAGCTTGTTATGGTTCTCGTAATGCCGGTGGCGCCAGGTGAACTGGGGCGTCGAGAAGTAGTTGTAGCGGTCGCGATGGTCGAAAAACATCGCCTCGCCCAGCTTTTCCAGGTCGCGCGCCGTGGTGACCTGGCGGCTGTCGGGCAGGCCCGAAGCGTTACGGAACGTCGTGTTCTCAAGGCCGAGTTCCTTGGCCTTGGCGTTCATCATGGTGGCGAATTTCGATTCCGTGCCGCCCAGTTTTTCGGCCAGCACGACGGCCACATCGTTGGCCGATTTGGTGACCAGGGCGCGAATCGCGTCTTCAACCTTGATCGTCTGGCCGACCCGGAGGCCAAGCTTGGAGGGCTGCTGGCGGGAGGCGTGCTTGGATACGGGCAGCCGGTCGCTCAGTTTCAGCTTGCCGGAATCCAGCGCGTCGAACACCAGATAAAGCGTCATCACCTTGGTCAGCGAGGCGGGATATCGGGCCTCATCCGCTTCCTTGGCGTGCAGGACCTTGTGGCTGTCCATGTCCACCACGATGGAGGCGTACTTCTCGGCCCAGGCTGGCGATGCCGCGAGAATCGCGAGGGCCGCCGCAGCGGTCGCCATCCGAAGCGATGAGACGGGAGAGGGCGTCTTCATACGGAACGGAATCCTCATCAGGGGAGCAAATCAACAGTGGTTAGAGGGTCCACCGCCGAGTTTACTCGATTGTTAACCTGCGTCATCCCTCAACTGCAGGGATTTCGCGACTTTTGCGCCCCGGATCCGGTCCCCGTATTCATCCTCAAACCAAGCCTATCATTACACGGCGCCGGCTTAATGCTGCATGAACCGTGCGAGGTTGTCGCACGGAAAGACCACAGGGAAGGTCCGGCGGCCATTGTACGCAGGGAATTCAGCCCTATTTACCGTGCTCTCCCGCCCGAAAAAAGCGCCGATCACATCTTTGCGCGTCACCAGCGCGCCTTGGCTCTTTCACATGTCGGGCGGATTAATATCTAATAGGAGCGTGCGGAGCTGGTTTACCTTTCGCTCCACATGATCGGACCAGGCGCAAGATTCCAGGATACATGGCGGAAAAACGGCCCCCAGCAGACACCAACCGAGAAACCGGCGTCGCGACCCGCACGAAGCCGAAGACGAAGAAGCCGTCTATGTACCGGGTCCTGCTGCTGAACGACGACTACACGCCCATGGAATTCGTCGTTCTCGTGCTGGAGTTCTTTTTCCACAAGTCGCGCGAAGAAGCGACGCGGATCATGCTGCACGTGCATAACTACGGCGTTGGGGTGTGCGGGGTCTTTACCTACGAAGTTGCGGAGACGAAGGTCGCTCAGGTGCTGGACCTCGCGCAGCGAAACGAACATCCTTTGCAATGCACCATGGAACGTGAGGACTAGGGAAGCACATGCCCTCTCTGACCCCGAGCCTTGAACGCGCGCTTGACCGGGCCCTGCAGCTCGCCGCCGAGCGAAAGCACGAATACGCAACGCTCGAGCATCTCCTGTTCGCGCTCACCGAGGACGAGGATGCGTCCGAAGTGATGACCGCGTGCAAGCTCGACATCGAGAAACTGCGCCGCGATCTCGCCAACTACCTCGACAATGACTGCGCCAGCTTCGTCGTCGAGGACGGCGGACAGGTGCACCCGACCGCCGCCTTCCAGCGCGTGGTCCAGCGTGCGGTGCTTCACGTCGAAAGCTCCAGCAAGGACGAAGTCACCGGCGCCAACGTTCTGGTGTCGATCTTTGCCGAGCGCGACAGCCATGCCGCCTACTTCCTGCACGAGCAGGACATGTCCCGCTACGACGCGGTCAACTACATCAGCCACGGCGTTGCGAAGAAACCCGGCATGTCGAAGTCCAAACCGGTCGAGGGCTCGGGCGACAAGGAAGACGATGCGACCAAGCCGGTCGGCGAAGCGCTGGCCGCCTATTGCGTCGATCTCAACGAGAAGGCGCGTCAGGGGAAAACCGACCCGCTCATCGGCCGTTTGGCCGAGGTCGAGCGTGCGATCCAGGTGCTCTGCCGCCGCCGCAAGAACAACCCGTTGCTGGTCGGCGACCCCGGGGTCGGCAAGACGGCGATCGCCGAAGGGCTCGCCAAGAAGATCGTGGACGGCGAAGCGCCGGCCATTCTTGCGGACGCCGTTATCTTCTCGCTCGACATGGGCGCGCTGCTTGCCGGCACGCGCTATCGCGGCGATTTCGAGGAGCGACTGAAGGCCGTGGTCAAGGAACTCGAGGAACAGCCCAAGGCGGTGTTGTTCATCGACGAGATTCACACCGTGATCGGCGCCGGCGCCACATCCGGCGGGGCGATGGATGCGTCCAACCTGCTGAAACCCGCCCTGCAGTCGGGCCAGCTCCGTTGCATGGGCTCGACCACCTACAAGGAATACCGCCAGCACTTCGAGAAGGACCGGGCGCTCGCCCGCCGCTTCCAGAAGATTGATGTGGTGGAGCCTTCGGTCGAGGATTCGGTCAAGATCGTGATGGGTCTGAAGCCGTATTTCGAGGAATTCCACGGCCTCAAATACACCAACGAAGCCATCCGCACGGCGGTGGACCTGTCGGCGCGCTACATCACCGACCGCAAGCTGCCGGACAAGGCGATCGACGTTATCGACGAGGCTGGCGCCAGCCAGTGGCTGTTGCCGGAGAACAAGCGTCGCAAACAGATCGGGCCGCGCGAGATCGAGCACGTCATTTCGAAAATGGCGCGGATTCCCTCCAAGCAGGTCACCAAGTCCGACGCCGAGCAGCTGCGCACCATCGAGACCGATCTCAAGCGCGTGGTCTTCGGTCAGGACAACGCGATCGCCCAGCTGGCTACGGCGATCAAGCTGGCGCGCGCTGGTCTGCGCGAGCCCAACAAGCCGATCGGCTGCTACCTGTTCTCCGGGCCGACCGGTGTCGGCAAGACCGAGGTCGCCAAGCAATTGTCGTCCCTGATGGGCGTTGAATTGCTGCGCTTCGACATGTCCGAATACATGGAGCGTCACACGGTTTCCCGACTGATCGGCGCGCCTCCCGGCTATGTCGGATATGATCAGGGCGGCCTTCTCACCGACGGCGTTGATCAGCACCCGCACTGCGTGTTGCTGCTCGACGAGATCGAGAAGGCGCACCCGGACCTGTTCAACATCCTGCTGCAGGTGATGGACAACGGCGCCCTGACGGACGCCAACGGCAAGAAGATCGACTTCCGGAATGTGATCCTGATCATGACCACCAACGCGGGCGCATCGGATGCGGCGAAGGAATCGATCGGCTTTGGCCGCGGCAAGCGGGAAGGCGAGGACGAAGAGGCGATCAAACGCCTCTTCACGCCCGAGTTCCGCAACCGGCTCGACGCGACGATCGCGTTCGCCGGTCTGCCGCCGGAAGTGATCGAGATGGTCGTCGACAAGTTCATCCTGCAGCTGGAATCCCAGCTTGCGGACCGGAACGTGACGATCGCCCTTACGCCGAAAGCGCGCAAATGGCTCGCCAGCCGCGGCTACGACGAGGCGTTCGGCGCCCGGCCACTGTCCCGCCTGATCCAGGAACATGTGAAGAAGCCGATGGCCGACGAACTGCTCTTTGGGTCCCTGCAGAAAGGCGGCGGCGTGAAGATCGACATCGACAAGAACGACCCCGACAAGCTGTCCTTCAAGTTTGTCGACGATCCTAAGCCGACAGCGAAGAAACCGCCGGAGCCGGAACTCGCGAAGTAGGGTTTGGTCAGGTCAAGAAACGAATGCGGGCGGCTCGGTCAGAGCCGCCCGTTTCATTTGAAGACGGGATTCACGGCGCCGGCGCGCTGTTGGTCAGGTCGGCGCCAGCCACGGAGGGCGCGGGCCAGATCACCGGGAAGGGCGGCCCCTGGGTCGAGGAATCGTCACAAGCCTGAAACCGCAGTTCCTGAAGGTCGAAGCGCACACCACTCCACTGGTAGCGACCTTCCGAACCGCAGGCGTCCTTGCCGTCGATCTTGCGCTCGGTAGTCAGGACGCCCGTTCCGGCGTCGAGTTCGGCCATGCTGGCCTGATCGCTGGCGAACCAGCCGTCGGCGCCAAAGTCAGGCAGCGACAGCAGCCGGGCGCCTCCCTTGGCGTCCACCGCAAACAGGCGGTCGGTATAGGAATAAGCGCCCTGACTGCAGGCGAGCAGAACGATCCGGTTTTTCTCCAGGGCGACGACCCGCGATTTGTGCGTGGCGTTTGCCGGCATTTCGCAGCCGCCTATCGCGTCGCTGATCTTCTGGGCGGCTGTGATCGAGGCTGTGTCCGCGACAGAATCGGCCGCGGGTCCCGCAGTGGCGCTATCCGCCGCCTTGTCGCCGTTCTTTCCGTCACAACCGGCCAAACACACAGACAGTCCGCAAGTGATCGCCAGCCATGCCGCGCGCATCGGTTCTTCTCCTGACGTAGCTGCCGGGTAGCAGACGACGACATTACTGCAAATCAATGGCGGATCGACGCACAAAGTTGGGAAACGGCCTCGTTGGGGGGGCGTTACCAGGCGTCGCTGACGGCGGCGCCCTCGAACAACTCCGCCAGCCTCCGCCGCGTAGGAGCGCTCACGCCTTCCGGCAGGTCCTCGGGAGCAAAAAAGCCGGTTTCGGCGATTTCGCCGACCTGCGTCGGTGTTCCCTGCGTCCAGTGGTCGATCCGGTAGACCAGGACGTGGTCGTTGGGGAAGTTGGCATGGTTGGCGTGAACCGAGACCAGACGGGGCGGGGTGCTGGGCGCGATACCAGCCTCCTCCTCCAGTTCCCGGTTCAGGGCGGCGAAGGCGGTTTCCCGCCGTTCAACCCCGCCGCCGGGAAAGTGCCAGCCCGCCATGTAGGTGTGGCGGACCAGCAGCACCCGTCCGCCCGGATCAATCACGACGCCGCGAACTCCCAATGTCACCGGCCGGCTCAGCCGCCACCAGGCCTGAAAGGCGCGGGTTCTAAGGTCTCTCGCCAAGGGGGAATTTCCTTCACAGGGCCGCGACGACTGTGGCGTAGCCTCGAAAGACGAAGCGGGATAGAAGGTGCGGATCGAGATTCAGGGAGGCCAGCGTGGCTGCATTCTATGCAATTGTAATTGTGGTTGTCGCTGCGGCGATCCTCAATCTGATTGAATACCGCCGGGTGGACTGATCTCCCCTGTTCGCCGGCCTCTGGACGGGACGCCAGGATGCTGACGGGATCCATGATCTTTCTAGCTGGGTTTCTCGTCGCCGGCTTTGCGATTCTGCTTTATTCGGGCGACTGTCTGGTCAGGGGCGCGCTTGCGGCGGCTCTGAAATCGCGAGTGTCGCCGCTTCTTGTCGGCATCGTTATTGTCGGATTCGGCACCTCGCTGCCGGAGCTACTTATCGCAATCCGCAGCGTTCAGGACGGCTCTTACGGCCTGGCTCACGGCAACATTGTCGGATCGAACATTGCCAACGTCTGGCTGGTGATCGCGTTGCCGGCCATCATCTTCCCGGTTGTGACCAAGGCGCCGCGTATGCGGGCGACGGCGCTGGTGATGCTGGCCGCGACGGCCGCCTGGATCGCCATCACACCGCTTATGGGGCTAAATCCCGCTATCGGCGCGGCTATGCTGGCCGCACTGGCAGTTTACGTGGTGCTGGCCTCGGTCATCGCCCGCCGCGACACCGACAAGAACACGCCGCAGGAGGCCAGGCTTGAGCGCATGCATTCCTGGCGGATGGTGGTTCTCATCCTGATAGGCGTCGTGGGATTGCCGCTTGGCGCGCAAATCCTCGTCGAGAGCGGCATCAGCCTCGCGCGAGCCTATGGCCTCAGTGAGGAATCCGTTGGCCTTACACTCTTGGCTGTCGGGACCTCATTGCCGGAGTTAGGCGCCGGCCTCGCTGCTGCCTGGCGCAAGGAAAGCGATGTCGCGCTGGGCAATATCCTCGGGTCAAACATCTTCAACATCCTGGGAGTCGGCGGTGCGATCGCTCTTGCCGGCGCACAGAGCCTCAGCCCGCAATTTGCCAACTACAGCGATTGGGCGATGGCGATTTCAGCTATTCTCGTGACGCTGATTATTCTCACGCACCGAAAGATCGGTTGGTTCACCGGTATTGTCTTCCTTGGTCTCTACGCCGCCTATCTGTACGGCCTGGTGCGCGGTTGGTCGTTCGGCGACATGCGCTGCCTCATCCTGGAATGTCCGGCTCCCGTCTAGGCGCCAAGATCCTTCGGCGTGAAAAACTCCGCCAGCTTCCAGGACGCATCGTTGGACTTGCGGCCGAAGATTGCCGCGGCCGCAGTAGGGAACTTCGCGCGGACGCGCATTTCGGGCTCTGTGTTGCGATGCGCCAGCCGCGCGGCAAGGTCATGCAGTCCCGGATTGTGGGCCACGATCAGCACATGACTCGCGCGGGCGTGCTCCGCTTCAGCCATGAGCGTTTCCGCGTCGCACAGATAAAGTGAGTGAAGGTAGCGTACCTTGGTTTCGGGAAACGCCGATTGCGCCAGCTCCCATGTCTGGCGCGTTCGTCTGGCGTCGGACACGAGGGCGATCTTCGGCGTCGCGCCTGCTTCGGCCAGCGCCTCAGCGATACGCGGGGCGGCGAGGCGGCCAGCTTCGGCAAGCTCGCGCTCGAAATCATCAAGATCAGGCGCGGAGGGAACCGCCTTTGCGTGACGGAAGAGAACGAGCTGTCGCATGCGCGGACATATCCATCGGAACGCACGAGCCTGTGCGACCGACTAATTAGCTGGCCCGCAGCCGCCTTCAAAGCGCCATTCGCCTGCCCGCCGTGTCAGGGCGCAGGTTTTTTTGCGGTTGCTGTTTCGGCGGTCGGCAGGGGCCGGACCATTCTGGCGAGAAGATCGTCGCCTTCGCCGCGTGCGGCGCCGCCCTCCGCCCAGTGCACCAGCGTGCGCGCTTCCTCGTCTGTCAGGTCTTCCACGTGCGCGAATGGTCCGTCGTGGCGATCCGAATTAACGGGCGGCATTTGCCCGGTGCGGACTTCCCGGCGCATCGGATAGGCGAATTTACGGACCGTCGCGTAGTCCGTCATCGCAAACGGCGCGACGCCATTGGGAACGTGACAGACCGTGCACTTGTCCAGCAGGATCTGCGCAACCGAACCGGTGTAGGTGATGTTGACGTACTGATCGGGATCGTCGCTGGGCGGGTAGGTGATCGGCGCGCCGCCACCTTCATACGATGCAAAAGCGACGCCCTGTCCTGCCGCCAGCGCCGTCAGAGCGTCCTTCACCGGCGTGTGCTGCGCCGTGGGGGTAGGGCGTGCCGCGAAACGGTCATCAACCGGGCCATGGTAGACGATCGCCCATCGGCGCGGATCGATGACGAAGACTTCTCCGCCACGCGTCACGCCAAGCGTTTCGCTGACGAAGTGGCGGTGGTCTAGCAGGAAGCGCATATCCGGCGCGCCAACCCGTTTCGCCTCTTGCGCCAGTTGCAGGCGCGTGACGCCGTCCGTGGTGTTGATCATCACGAAGACGGCGCCTTCCGCGACTGGATCCTTCTGCAGGTCCCGCAGGGCCTTGATCGATTGCTCGCTGACGGGGTCGTTGTCGATCTGGCTCATGAGGATAATGGCAGGCGCCTTATCGAACTTGAACAGTTCGAACGGGTCGCCGTTCTGGTCGCGCAGCATGAAGTTTTCGGCGATCATCGGAACATCCGCCTTGGACGGCTGGAGTCCCTTCGGGCCCGAGCAAGCGGCCAGCACGCACACGGCCAGTGCGAATGTTGAGAAGCGGATCAGCATGGCTCTCGTGTGGGCCTGCTTATCCAGCCGGTCAATTCGCACCATGGTCGCGGGCGGCCAAGCCCGGCTGCATCATGCGGGACGGTGCTTTCGCACCACCCCGCATGCCGCTAGCCTTTGACGCACACCACCTGTTTCAGCGTGTGCATCACTTCGACGAGATCGAACTGCGCCGCCATGACGGCGTCGATGTCCTTGTAGGCTTTCGGCGTCTCGTCGATGACGCCTTCGTCTTTCCGGCATTCGACGCCTTCGGTCGCGTCGCGGTGGTCCTTCAAGGAGAAGGTCCGTTTCGCTTCCGAACGCGACATGGCGCGGCCGGCCCCGTGCGAGCACGAGCAGAACGCATCGGCGTTGCCTTTTCCGCGCACGATGAAGGATTTCGCCCCCATCGAACCTGGAATGATGCCGAGGTCGCCCGCGCCTGCGCGTACCGCGCCCTTGCGGGTGACCCAGACGTCGGCGCCGAAGTGGTGTTCCTTCTCCACATAGTTGTGGTGGCAGTTCACCGCGAGCTTGCCGAGCTTGAACTTCGGCAGGCAGGTTCGCATCGCCTGCATCGTCCGCTCCATCATCACCTCGCGGTTGGCGCGCGCGTAGTCCTGCGCCCAGCCAACGGCTTCAATGTAGTCGTCGAACAGCGGCTCGCCTTCAACGAAGAAGGCCAGATCGACGTCCGGCACATGGTAGCCGAGCACGCGCTTTTCGAGAGCCTTGCGGGCAAGCTCGATGAAGTACTGCCCGATCTGGTTGCCGGTTCCACGCGATCCCGAGTGCAGCATCACCCACACATGGTCCCGCTCATCGAGGCAGACCTCGATGAAGTGGTTGCCGCCGCCCAGCGTGCCGAGCTGCGAGTTGACCTTGTGCGCCGGCACCTTGCAGTGCTTGTCGCGAATGACGTCGAGCCGCGCCTGCAGGTCCGAGTTGCGCCACGTCGAGGCGGACGAATCCGGAATGGTCCCGAACTCGCCGCCGCGGCCGTTGCCGACCGGAACCTTGCGCTCGATTTCCGAGCGAAGGGTCGACAGGCTGTCCGGCAACTGGTCCGCCGTCAGCGACGTCTCGATCGCCATCATGCCGCAACCGATATCCACGCCCACGGCCGCCGGGATGATGGCGCCCCTGGTTGGAATCACACTGCCCACTGTCGCGCCACGCCCGAAGTGAACATCGGGCATGACGGCGAGGTGGCTGTGAACGAACGGCAGGCCGGCGACATTTTCCAGCTGCTTGCGCGCCGACTCTTCGACGGGCACGCCCTTCACCCAGGCCTTGATGCGGCCGCCAGAGGCGGTTTCGAACACGTCAAACGTGCTCATGGCTGCGTTTCCTTCTCGCAGACCCTCCGCGCATTCCGGAAATGAGACAAGAAAAATCCCTCCGGCGACATGCGCGGAGGGATGGTTGAACCGGACTTTCCGGCTGACTGGACCCTATCCCTCCACAGTGACGCAACCGCACAGCTTTGGCTGTGCGACGCGCGCTGTCTGATTGTCGTAATCGCGTTTCATTTCGCGAAGTCCCGACAGGAGGTTGATCCAGGGGCGGGGAGATGACGGAAAAATGCGGCGAGGTCAAGGCGGCGTCAATTGACCGGACCATCAGCGCCCCGTAGAGCGGCTTGATGATCCGCATCATTCCGTACGCAATCGTCGTGTTGCTCGCGGCGCTGACAATCGCCGCGTCCGTCGAATGGTCGGCGTGGTGGCTGGTCCTCGCAGTTCCCTTGGCTATCGGCGTGCTGTCCGGTCTGTACGACATGGTGCAGAGCGAACATACACTGCGCCGGAATTTTCCGCTCGTCGGGCGTCTGCGCTGGTTTTTCGAATGGCTGCGGCCATTCCTTCGCCAATATGTGGTCGAGAGTGAAACGGAAGGCCGGCCATTCAACATCGAAGACCGCGCGCTGATCTACCGTCGCGCGAAGGACACGATGAGCGTCGAACCTTTCGGTTCGCACATCGACTTCGACAAGCCGCCCTATGAATGGCTCTCGCAATCGATCAATGCAAAGCGCCCCGCCCATGAAGAAATGCGGGTCAAGGTTGGTGGCCCCGAGTGTGCAAGGCCGTATTCGGCAAGCGTCTTCAACATCTCCGCCATGAGCTTCGGCGCGCTCGGCGCCCACGCGATCGAGGCGCTGAATCGCGGCGCGAAGATTGGCGGATTTTTCCACGACACGGGCGAGGGCGGCGTTTCGCGTTATCACAAGATCGGGGGCGGCGACCTCGTCTGGGAGATCGGGTCGGGTTATTTCGGATGCCGGACCAGGGGCGGGAACTTCGATCCGCAGCGGTTTGCCGACACGGCCGCTTCCGACCAGATCAAGATGATCGAGATCAAGATCAGCCAGGGCGCCAAGCCAGGCGCCGGAGGCCTCTTGCCCGGCGAGAAGGTCACAAAGGAAATTGCCGAAGCGCGCGGCGTGCCGATCGGGACGACCTGCGAAAGCCCTCCGGCTCACACGGCGTTCACCTCGCCGCCGGAACTGCTCGAGTTCATCGTGAAGTTGCGTGAGCTGTCGGGCGGCAAGCCGGTAGGCTTCAAGCTTTGCATTGGCCGGCGTCACGAGTTTCTAGCGATCGTGAAGGCGATGCTGAAGACGGGGATCCGTCCGGATTTCATCGTGGTCGATGGTTCGGAAGGCGGCACGGGCGCGGCGCCGGCGGAGTTCCTCGATAATGTGGGAACGCCATTGCGGGAGGGGCTGGTTTTTGTTCGCAATGCGCTGGTCGGCACGGGCCTCAAGGACGAGATTCGGCTGGCCTGTTCAGGCAAACAGATTTCGGCGTTTGCGCTTGCCTCGTCCATGGCGCTTGGCGCGGACTGGGTGAACACCGCGAGAGGCTTCATGTTCGCGCTTGGCTGCGTCCAGTCGCTGCACTGTCATGACAATCGTTGCCCGACCGGCGTGGCGACGCAGGACAAGGGACGCCAGCGCGGACTCGTGGTTCCGGAAAAAGCGCAGCGCGTCGCAAACTTCCATCGCAACACGATCAAGGCGCTGGCCGATCTCGTGGGCGCAGCCGGGTGCAGTCATCCGTCGGAGCTGACGCCACGCCACATCATGTACCGGCTCAACGAGCACAAGAACGTGACGGCCGATGTCGCCTACGATCTGCTCGAGCAGAACGCGTTGCTGTTCGAGCCGTGGGAAACGCATCTGGCGGAACACTGGGCCCGCGCCCAGGCCGATACCTTCGCGCCAGCCAGAGAGTGAGCGGTCGATTGCTGGAAACATTCGAGCAGCGGATCGAGGCGCTGGCGCCGGGTGTCGATCTCTATCTGCCGGACGGGGCAGGGCCGTTCCCCACGGTGATCCAGTTTCACGGATGTGGCGGCAGGAAGCCGTTTCAGGCCGGCTGGGCGCAGGCGGCGACGGCGGCCGGCTGGGCGGCGGTGGTGGTCGACAGCTATCGCCATCGGCACATTTCCCAGCTGGAAGCCTACACCCTCGTTTGCACCGGATTGCAGCTCTGGGGGCGCGAGCGGGCGGGCGATCTTTATGCATCGATGGAGTGGGTGCGCCGGCAGGCGTGGGCCGATCCCTCGCGCATCGTCGTCGCCGGCTGGAGTCACGGCGGCTGGACCGTTCTTGATGCGCTCTGCATGGCGCCGGGGCGGGAGATGGAGGAGGCGACCCGGCTTTCGGGGTTGCCGCCCGAGCCGTTGAACGGACTGGTGGGCGCCTTCGTGGTCTATCCGTTTGCGGGGCCGACGGCACTGGCGCGCAACCGCGGGCTGAGGGTGGACGCGAGCCCCATGGCGCTGGTGGGCACGCGCGACGTGATTGTCGGTGGCCGCGGTCTGGCCCGCGTGCTGGGCCGCATGCCGATGCCGGGCAAGCCCATGGACGTCGTCATCCTTGAGGGCGCCACGCATGCCTTTGACGAAGAGGACGCGAGAGACCTTCGCGTGAAGTACGATCCTGAACTGACGGAGCGGGCGAGAGGGATGTACCGCGACTATCTCGCCGAAGCGGCCCGGCGCACCTCGCGGATCGCCGCAGCGGCCTGACCTTCAATCCTGGCTGACCAGCGTCCAGACATATTCCAGCTTGATCCCGTCAGGATCGGAAAAGAACACGGCGTAATAGCCGCGGCCCTGATTGTACTCCGGGTAGTCGGCTGGCGGATCGAGGATGGTCGCGCCGAACGCCTTGAGCTTTTCGTAGAGCGCATCAACGTCTTCCCGGCTCTCGGCCGACCAGGCGATATGGTGCAGGCCTGACGAATACCGGTCGTGCTCGCGATCGCGGTTCGGTCCCTTGCTCGGGCTTATGCCGATGGATTCATACGAGCCCGGCAGATCCCACTCGCCGCCGCCGTTGGGATAGGGCTTACCGCGCCGATAGCCGATGTGGGTGAGGACGAGATCGTAGAGCGGCTCGGCTTCGGCAATGTGGCGCAGCGACAGATCGACGTGGTGCACGCGCCCGCGCATTGTCTTTTGTGTCATCGCAATCGCTCCCGGCGTCTGGAAGGACGCTACACGCGCCGGCCGGTCGGGGACATGCACCAAAACGCCTGGCGGCCTCGAGATAAACTCCGGGTCAGCGATCTAGATCGCCTGGCTGGCGTTCGGCTTCGACTGGAGTTGGACGTAGTTCTGGATGCCGATCTTTTCGATCAGGACAAACTGCGTTTCGAGATAGTCGATGTGCTCTTCCTCGTTGTGGAGGATTTTCCCGAGGAGGTCGCGGCTGCCGAAGTCCTTGACCGACTCGCAATAGGCCATGCCGTCCTTCAGCACCGGCACGGCCATCTGCTCGGTCTTGAGGTCGCATTCGAGGATCTCTTTCACGTCCTCGCCGATCAGCAGCTTGCCGAGGTCCTGCAGGTTGGGCAGGCCTTCCAGGAACAGGATGCGCTCGATCAGCCAGTCGGCGTGCTCCATCTCCTCGATCGATTCCTTGTGCTCCTTCTCGGCAAGTTCCGAGACGCCCCAGTCACGGAGCATGCGGGAGTGGAGGAAATACTGGTTGATCGCGGTGAGTTCGTTCTTCAACGCCTGGTTGAGAAACGCAATGACTTTGGGATCGCCCTTCATGGCAGTCTCCTTGGCCCGGCCGGGAAGGCGGCGCTGATCTTCAGAGACGCCGAGTCAGTCTGAATTTCAAGCTGTTTTCATTCAGATTTTTGTTGGGAAGACCGGTTATTCCGCGGCGACGAGGGCGGAGGCGCGCTCGGCTTCCGCGCACTGGGTTTCGCGGATCATGCCGCAGACGGTTTCGCAGCATTTGCCGCAATTGATGGTGGTGTCGTGATGGGCGTGCACGGCGCGCGGGGAGCGGGCTCCGGCCGCGATTGCGTCGGTCACCTTGGAAGTGTTCAGGCCACGGCAGACACAGATGATCATGAGAATGATTTGCAACGACTTGCGACTGATTGTCAATCTCGTTGTAACAGGCGTGCCTGGGGCGGGGTGTCGCGGCGGGTCGGGCGGAAAGGGCTCCGCGCACATGGCGGCGCCTCCGCCGGAGGGGGATCCGGGGAGCGCAAAAAGAGGGATTGGGCCCGCGAGCCTAGGTCGGCGGCGGGGTGGTTTGCGGCTCATCCTTCGACAGGCTCAGGATTAGGGGAGTCTCCTTCTCGCCGGCGTCCTCATCCTCGGTTGGTCGAAGGATGAATCCGCTGAAGGAAGGGCTGGTAGCTTTCTGGGACTGTAGCCGGAAGACTGGACCCCGGCCTTCGCCGGGGATCCGGACGCGAGGGCGCGCGCAGGTACGGTGGGAAGAGTGGCTGTGTGGTTCAGCCGGTATTGTCTCCTGATGGTCGCGTGGCTCGGGGGAGGGATCGTCGTCTGTCGCGGGCGTGTGCCAATCACGCCTGAGGCAGTTGAAGACCCATCCGCAGGTCATCGCGAGAAGATGCGCAAGCTCGGCCCACACAGCCATCACTCCGCCAAGCCAGTGCTTGTTCGAAGAGGGGAGCCGACCCCGATATGACTGTGAAGGCGCTTGCGTCATGCCCGCGATGATCGGGCCGTCCCGACAGGTGTCGGATAACTTTTTTCAACGACGCGGTGGCGGCTGGGGATTTCAGGGTTTGGCTGGGGGATAACCTCCGCCGCGCTGTCATCCCGGAAACGCGCAAGCGTTATCCGGGACGCATGTTTCAGCACTGACGCACTCGGAGACATGGGTCCCGGCGCTTCGGCCGGGATGACAAGCGGGCGGGCTTTGTTTGGGAAGCCGATTGGCCGGTCACGCAGGATCGTCGTGATAGACGAATTCGACAAGGTAGATGTTTTCGCCCGGACCGTGCTTCGCGATCTTCAGCAGGTCCACGACGCCGGCGAAACCGGAGCGGCGGGCGAGCGCCGGCGTAATGTCGCTCAGGTCAATCTGGCGGATGGATGTCACCTCGATCGCGCCGGCGCCCAGACGGTAGCGGCCACCAACCTTGACGCGCGGACTTTGCCAGATGCGGACGCTGCAGGTGACTTCGCCGTTGATGACCGGTTCGCGGAGGCGCTTCGTGAACTGCATCCGGAGAGGGCGCCTAGGCCTCGTTGGTGAAGATGATCGTGCCTGAGGCGGCGAACATGCCGCCGACGCCGTGGGCCACGGAAATCTTCGCGCCGGGAACCTGCGCCGGGGCGACGCCGCGCATCTGGCGGACGCTCTCCTGCAGCGCATACATCCCGTACATGCCCGAGTGCATGTAGGAGAGGCCGCCGCCATTGGTGTTCATCGGCAATTTGCCGCCAATGGCCGTGTTGCGTTCGCGGATGAAGGCTGCGGCTTCGCCTGGCTTGCAGAAACCGAGGTCTTCGAGGCCGTAGAGCGGCAGGTGAGAGAAGGCGTCGTAGATCATCAGGTGATCGACATCGCCATGGCTGATGCCTGCCTCGCGGAACGCTTTCTGGCCCGAGACGCGGAACGCCTTCGATGAGGTGAAGTCCTCCATCTGGCTGACCATCGGCGTTTCGACACTCTCGCCGGTTCCGAGGATATAGACCGGAGGGCGCGGGAAATCGCGGGCGCGTTCGGCGCTGGTGAGGACGAGTGCGCCGCCGCCGTCGGTGACGAGGCAGCACATAAGCTTGCGGAACGGCCATGCGATCATCGGCGACGACAGTACGTCGTCGACGGTGATGGGATCGCGGTAGGAGGCGCGCGGGTTCTTCGCCGCCCATTCGCGCTGGATCACGGCGGGCCAGGCGAGGTCTTCCTCGGTGAGGCCGTAGGTCTTGAGATAACGCAGCACAGGAACGGTGAAGAGCGTGGGCGGGCCAACCGGGCCGAAGGGCGCCTCGAACTGGCCAAACAGGCTGGCAGGTCCTTGCGGGATGCGCCCGCCGCCGATGCGCGACCGGCCGCTTTCGCCATGCGTGATGAGAACCGTGGTGCAGAGGCCTTCATTGATCGCCGCCGCCGCATGGCGGACGTGGAGCATGAAGGAGCAGCCGCCAACCGCCGTGCCGTCCGCCCAGGTGGGTGTGATGCCGAGATACTGGGCGAGGGCGACCGGGCTTTCGCCCGCCGTGGCGACGCCGTCTATGTCGGACGCCTTGAGGCCGCAATCGGCCAGCGCGTTCAGCGCGGCGTCGGCATGAAGGCCGATCACCGACACATCCGGGATCTTGCCCATCTGCGTTGTTTCAGCGGCGCCGACGACGGCGATGGAGCGCGGGGTCATTGCGCCGCTCCGCCGGCTGGCTGGAACAGCGGCAGGGAAATCTTCCCGAACGACTGGAAGGTAACTTCGACGGGCATGTCGAGAACCAGCGCCTCCGGCGTTTGCGGACAGCCGGTGATGTTGGTCATCATCCGCGGGCCTTCCTCAAGCTGCACAACGGCGATGGCGTAGGGTTTGTCGCCCATGTCGGGCCGCGGACGGTGGTTGATGACATAGCTGAACAGGCGCGCGCGGCCGCTGGCCCGGAAAATCTCGACGGCGCGCGAGCTGCACGCCGGGCAGAACGGCCGCGGCGGGAAGTAGACGTGCGAACAGGCCGTGCAGCGCTGCAGGCGAAGCTCCCCGGCGGCGCAGCCGTCCCAGAAGTGCTGCGTCTCCGGTGTCGGCTCCGGGAGGATCCGGTCCATGATCGTGTGTCTCCCGGGGCGCTACTTGCCCTTCATCGAAGCGTCGCGGATCGCGCGGAACTCGTTACCCTTGTACCAGTTCGGCCATTTGTCCGAATTGGCGACTTCGGTTGCAAGCTCGGCCATCGCCTTTGCGTCTTCAACGTCGCCCGACCAGTCCCAGTCCGGATTGTATTCGTCGGAGACCTGATGGTAGCGGTCCTTGATGTAGTCTTCCTCGTAGGCCTGACCGGCTTCCTTGCCGCCCTTCACGAGGTCGGTGCCGGCCTTGAGATCAAGCATCGGCACGCCGACCTTCGCCAGGCTGATATGGTCCGAGCGGTAGAAGCTGCCTTTTTCCGGCGTCGGATCAGGCGACGTGGTGCGGCCCTGTTTCGCCAGGACATCCTTCAGCATGTCTTCCAGATCCTGCGCGCCGGAGCCGATGACGATCATGTCCTTCGCCGGGCCGGCTTCCTGAAGCGCGTCGACATTGATGCCGCCGACGATCTTGTTGAGCGGGATGAAGGGATGCGCGGCGAAGTATTCCGAACCGAGCAGGCCGGATTCCTCCAGCGTCACCGACAGGAACGTCACCGAGCGCTTGGGCGCCGGATCGTGCGCCATCTTTTCCGCGATCTCGAGAATGGTGGCGACGCCCGAGCCGTTGTCGATGGCGCCGTTGTTGATGCCGTCCTGCCCGGCCGGAACGTCCTTCTTGCCGAGGTGGTCCCAGTGCGCGGTGAAGAGGAAATGCTCGTCGGGGTGTTCCGTCCCCTTGATTGTGCCCGCCACATTGCGCGACTGGCGGTGCGCGATGGTCTGCGTGATGGTCGCGTTGAGCTTGAGGCCGGTCATTGGCACGGCCTTGAAGCCCGGCTTGTTGGCCGCCAGTTTCAGCGCATCGAAATCAAGCCCGGCCTTGGCGAACATCTCCTTGCCCTTGTCGAGCGAGACGATGCCTTCCAGCGCCGAGCGGGACGCGCCGCCATCGTCGCGGACGAGATCGGCCTGTTCGCCGGTCCATGACTGTTCGACCACGTTCCAGCCGTAGGCGGCGGGCTCGGTCTCGTGGATGATGATGGCGGCTGCGGCGCCCTCACGGGCGGCTTCCTCGAACTTGTAGGTCCAGCGGCCGTAATACGTCATCGCCTTGCCGTTGAAGAGCTTGTCGTCGTGCGTGGCGAAGCCCGGGTCGTTGAAGAACATGACCACCGTCTTGCCCTTCACGTCGACGCCCGCGTAGTCGTTCCAGTGCGCCTCCGGCGCGTTGACGCCGTAGCCGACGAAGATGAGGTCGCTGTCCTTCACGCTGACGGTTTGTTCGGCCTGGTGCTTGGTGTTGTAGACCACCTGCTTGCCGTAATCGAAATTGATCGTGCCGCCGTCGCCGGTTGCGACAGAGAAAGAGGATTTGTCCGGGATCACCGTCTGGGCGACCATGTCGACGGTCTGGAAGTAGCTGCCGTTGACCGCGGGCTCGAGGCCGATGCGCTTCATCTCGTCGGCGATCCACTGGGCGGAGGCTTCGCCGGCGACGGTGCCGGGGCCGCGGCCCTCATACTTGTCGTCCGAAATTTCCTTGTCGCGGGCGGCGAGGTCGGCGGCGGTGATTTCGGGCGTGGTGGCGAGCACCGCGCCGACAGGCGCCGTCGGCTCTGCGGGTGTGGCGTCTGCCGCTTTTGCGGGTTCGGCGGGCTTCGGCGAGCAGGCCGCCAGCGCAACAAAGACGGCGCCGATCGCGCAATGTGCGAGCAATCTCATCCACATCTCCCTTGAGTTGCGGGGAGACTAGCCGCCCCAACCGGGAGGGCAAGGGTCGATCGTTTCCGCGGTCAGAGCGGGGGCACATCGAGCGGGATTGGTTCGTCGTCGCCGGGGAGCGGGATGTAGCTGGTCTCGCCCGGCGGCTGGGTGAACCACGAGCCAGCGAATCCGGCGGCGATCGAGGCGCGCCAGTCGGCCTTGGCTTTTTCCATTCGCTCCTTGCCGGACGAGACGAAGTTCCATTCCAGCAGGCGCGGGCCGTCGAGCGGATCGCCGCCTGCGATCATGATGCGGGTTCCGGCGCTGAGCGAGACGCTGATCCGGCCGGGCGCCAGCACGGACATGTGGGCTTCTCCCAGCGTGGTTGTTCCGATCGTCGCCGATCCGCTGACCACGTAGAGGCAGCGTTCGACAGCCTGAGGAACTTCGAATGTCGTCTTCTGGTCCGCCTCGATGACCAGTTGCAGGATGCCGGCCGGGAACTTCACAGGCGAACGCTTGCCGAAGGCCGATCCGGCAATCAGGACGCCGTGTGCGCCTTCAAGATTGAAGGTCGGCAAGGTGTCGGCGGGGTGATGGACGAAGCTCGGGTCCTGCTCCTCGTGCGACTGCGGCAGGGCGACCCAGGTCTGGATGGCTTCGAGGTTGTGGCCGGCGGCGCGTTCTTCTGGCGGCGTGCGTTCGGAGTGCACAATCCCGTGACCTGCCGTCATCCAGTTGACCGCGCCCGGGCGGATGGTCTGGATTGTGCCGAGACTGTCACGGTGATCGAGCGCGCCCTCGAACAGCCATGTTACGGTGGCAAGGCCGATGTGCGGATGCGGGCGCACGTCGACACCCTTGCCGGGAACGAAGCGCGCAGGCCCGAGGTGGTCAAAGAAGACGAATGGACCCACACTGCGGCGGCTGTGAAATGGCAGGATGCGGCGAACGTTGAAGCCGCCCAGGTCGCGGACGCGGGGTTCAATCACCAGTTCGACGGTCTCGCTCATTGGTCTGGTCCTCGCGTGGCTGATGGATCGTGGAAAGGAACTATGAACCCAATCCGGAGTGAGGTGGAGAGCGCGAACGTGCGGCCTTTGCCGATTTACGCCGCGATCGTTCTGGCGATGGTGTCGCTGCTTGCGGGTTGCGCGCCGCTGCAGCAGACGGCGCTTCGCCCGCAGGGACCGGTGACGCCTGGGTTCTCCGGCGACTGGTTCACCTCGTTCGACGGCGCGAAGCTCGGTCTCAATGAATGGCTGCCGCAGCAACAGATGGGCGATGCCGATGGTCCAGGCGTGGTCATCATCGCGGTGCATGGCATGAACGATTACGCCGGCGCATTCGACGAGGCCGGGAAATGGTGGGCCAGCCAGGGGGCGACGGTCTATGCCTACGACCAACGCGGCTTCGGGCGGTCTCCCGGGTGGATGGTCTGGCCGCAACCGGACCTGATGCGCCGCGACCTCAAGACGGCGGTGGACGTCGCCCGGCGACTGAATCCGGGCGCGCGGATCGGCGTCGTCGGCGTCTCGATGGGCGCCGCCGTGGCGGCCACGGCGTTCGCGGACAACGACCCGCCCGCCGCCGATGCGCTGGTTCTTTCCGGGCCCGGCTTCAGGGGATGGGGCGCATTGCCGTGGTACTACAGCGCCAGCCTGTGGATCAGCGCGCATGTGAGGCCCGGCTGGATCGTCGTTCCGCCCAAAGGGGTTCACATCACGGCGACGGACAACGACGATGAGCTGCGCCGGATGTGGTACGACCCGCACGTTCAGAAGAGCAACCGGATCGACAGCGTCTACGGCGTTGTCTCGATCATGGAGGCTGCCGATCAGGCGCTGCCGCATCTTCCGAAGACCGTTCCGACCCTGATGACCTATGGCGGGCGCGACCAGGTGATCCCGCCGGAGGGAGTCGAGCGCGCCGCCAGGAATCTGCCGAGCTGGGTGCGGACGGCCTACTATCCCAAGGGCTACCACATGCTCCTGCGCGACCGGGAGGCGGAGGCGCGCTGGCGCGACATCCTGACCTTCATCGAGGATCCGGCTGCGCCACTGCCGTCCGGTGCGCCTGCTTTGCCGTGGGGGCCGCCCCCTCAGGTCGCCGCGCAGACCGCAGAACGGTGAAATTTCGGCCTTCGCGGGTCCCGGTACGTTAACCAAATCCGTCTAGGTTAATCCCCGAATTATGAGGGAGAGGCCGCGCATGCTCGCGCAGGTCAAGAAACTGATCGAACCCGCCGCGGGGGGAGATTTCACCGGACGCCTGGGCGCCTGGTGGAACGGGAAGGATTACGTTCCGCCCGAACCCACGGAAGAGGGTGCGTCAGACTCCGAGGCAAAGGCGCCGCCGGCGAAACTGGCAGAAGCGCCTGCCCCTGCTGCAGAACCGGAAACGCCTGCACCCGCCGAAGCCGAGGAAACACCTGCGGCCGCCGAGCCGTCGCCGGCGCCTGAAGCGCCCAGCCCGGCATTCGCGCCAGCCGCGGCCCGGTCTGGCCGCGCATCGAGCGACCTTCGCGTTCGCGCTGTCACGGCGCTTTGGGGCGCCGAGCGGCTGGTTCCGGGAACGGCCGATCTGGACCAGCGGATTCTGGATATGGTGTTCGACGCCGCCAACGGGTCCGGCGACATCGGCTTCATCGGCGCCGATGCCGCGTTGCTCAACGCGGCGCGTGGACGGTCCGACCGGACCATTCACGCTGCGGAGTGGCGCACCGACTGCATCGAGCACATTCGCGCGCTGGCGCCCGACATCGACGTGCAGGCGTCAGACACCGACCGGCCGCGCGGACTGGGCGACGGCAATCTCGAAGGTCTCGTGAGCGTCGAGGCGTTCGCCTATGCCGACCACAAGGCGGGCCTCGTCGCGCGCGCGTTCCGCGCACTTTCAGACAACGGACGCTGGATCATTCTCGACACGGTTCGCCACAGCGCCAAGACGCCGGCGGAATGCTTCGCGTCCGCGTGGGCGGAGCCGAACCTCACTACGTCGGACGAAATCGAGGAGTTGCTGAAACTCGCGGGCTTTGCAGGTGTCACGCATGTCTGCCTGACCTCGGACGTGCTCGCGGCGGCGCGCGCGGGCTACCGGCAACTCGGAGAGGTGCTGGACGCCGCCGTGCGGACCGGTCTGGACGGCCGGGAGGGGGCGATCTTCCTTCAGGAGCTGACCTGGGAAATCCAGAGCTGGCGCGCGCGCATGCGGGCCTTCGAAGGCGGCGCGCTCAGCGTCGACCTCTGGATCGCCGACAAGGATCCGACCCGTGCGGCGACGGCGGCTCTGACCGCCGGGGATGCGACGCCCGCCAGTGAGCCGGCGGACGACCTGCTCGAGGCGGAATAGGCCCAGCCGATTTATTCGGCCTCTATTTTACAGGCGACCACGGCGTCGTGGCGGCGACGTAGCGCCGTTCGCCATTGCCGGACTGCGGCTTGCTATCGGTACGCTTGCCCTGATTGTTCCGGCCGCCCTTGCCGCCGCGGTGTTTCTTCGCTGAAGCGCCCGGTGCGCCATCACGATGCGGAGCGTGGGATTTCTGGTGCGGGGGACGCGCAGGCTTGCGGCCCGGTTGATGGCGCTGGCCGCGCGCCGGGCGTTCGCCGCGGCTTTCAGCCGGCAGCGACGGGGCGGCGGCGGTGGCCGCGCCCAGCGCCTGGTCATTGCGGCGGTCCGTGGAGGGGATGGTCTGGCGCGTGACCTTCTGGATGGCGCGCAGCAGATCGCGCTCGTCATCCGCGCAGAAGGCGACGGCCGACCCTGATGCGCCCGCGCGGGCCGTGCGGCCGATGCGGTGAACATAGGCTTCCGGCACTTCCGGCAGGTCGAACTGGACCACGTGCGTCACCGCGTCGACGTCGATGCCGCGCGCCGCGATGTCGGTCGCCACGAGCGCGCGGACATCGCCAGCCTTGAAGGCGGCGAGGGCGCGCTGGCGCTGCGACTGGCTCTTGTCGCCATGGATCGCGGCAGCCTCGACGCCAGCCTGTTCAAGCGAACGCGCCACGCGGTCTGCGCCGCGCTTGGTGCGGGTGAAGACCAGCACACGCGAGAAGTTGGCGTCGGCGAAGAGTTCGTTGAGCAGCGCGCGCTTGCGCCCGGCTTCGACGAACAGGATCTGCTGGGCGACGCGCTCGGCTGTCGTGGACTGCGGCGCCACCGAGACCTTCAGCGGATCGTGCAGCAGGTCGCCTGCCAGTTTGGCGATGTCGGCCGGCATAGTGGCCGAGAAGAAGAGGTTCTGGCGCTTCGCGTTCATGTGGGAGACGATCTTGCGGATCGGCGGCAGGAAGCCGAGGTCGAGCATCTGGTCGGCCTCGTCGAGCACCAGGATTTCGGTGTCGCGGAGCTGGGCGTTCTTTTCCTGGAGGTGGTCGATCAGCCGTCCCGGCGTGGCGACGAGGATGTCGAGACCCGTGCTGAGCGCCTTGATCTGGGCGCCGTGCTTCACGCCGCCGAAGACGGTCGCAACGCGCAGGCCGAGATGCTTGCCATAGGTGCGGAAGCTGTCGGCGATCTGGATCGCCAGTTCGCGCGTGGGAGACAGCACCAGCGCGCGGCAGCCGCGGCGCGGCGCCGGGCGCGGATTGGCGCTGAGGAGGTGAAGGATGGGGAGGGCGAAGGCGGCGGTCTTGCCGGTGCCGGTCTGCGCGATGCCCAGGAGGTCGCGGCCAGAGAGGACGCCGGGAATGGCCTGCGCCTGGATGGGCGTGGGGGTCGTGTAGCCTTCGGCGGTCAGCGCCTGGAGGAGAGGTTTGGCGAGGCCAAGGTCGGTAAATTGAGTCAAAACGTGCGTCTTTCAGACATGCGCCACACACGAGCGCGCAACAGCTTTGCGGCTCGCCGGGGCGAACAGGTGTGGGGAACTGCCCCGCGTGGCGGGCGGCTCTATGAGCTCTTCAGGGCGGGGACAGAGGGATGCCTTTGCATCCACACGCGTGTGCAACGCCGATAGCGCCGCCAGGCGACGCGAGCGGGACATGACGGCATAAGCCCTTAATGTCAAGTTACGTCGCTGCAGCGCAGCAAGACTGGCCGCGGCGGCTACTTGGCGTTGGCGCCCGTCGAATCCGCCGGACCGCCCATCAGGGTGACGCCTTCGTCGAGCTTGTCGGCGTAGGCGTTGAGCGCCTTGCCGGTCAGTTCGGCGTACTTATTGGCGTCGTCCCAGCGTTCGTCCTCGATGGCCTCGCGGACGCCGGGCAGCGTCTTGGCGCCATAGCCGGTGAACTTGCCGGGGGCGTAGATCATGTTCTTGTACCAGTCGCGCCCGCCGGGGAGACCGGTGTTCTCCGTCAGCGCCTGCTCGGTCTGGCCGGCGAGGGCGGTGAGCTTGCCCTTGGTTTCGGCGGAGAGGCTGGCGCCCTTCGCCGCGAGCGCCGCGTCATACGCCTTGGCGCTGGCTTTCACGCGGGCCACGGCGTTTTCGAGCGGCGACAGGTCGAAGTACGGAACCGGCTTCAGCGGCGTCGGCGGTCCGCTTGTCTTGGTGGGATCGTCGAAGAGCTTGAAGGCGTTGGCCGCGATCATCTTCGCTTGCATCGCCTGGGCTTCGCGCTTGCCATCGGCGAGCTTCTTCACCTCATCGAGATAGGTCGACACCGCATCCGCGAAGCCGCTGTAGCGTTCGACCGGCAGATCCGCGTCCGCCATGCGCAGGACCAGACGGCCGGTCGTCTTGGCCAGCACGCCGGCATAGACGAAGCCGGGGTCGCTGAAGCGCGAATAGTGCTCCCAGGTGTCGTAGGCGGAGTGGTAGATGCCGCCGCTCTGCCCTTCGCCCCCATAACCGACGTTGAGCGCGCCAAGACCGAGATGCTGCAGGAAGGCCGAGTAGTCAGAGCCCGACCCCATGGGGCCGATGCGCATGTCCTTCGAGGGATCGCCGGCAATCTTGGCGTCTGCCTTGTCGTCCGCGCTCGCGCCGGGCCGCGCGCCTTGCACCATCGCGACCGCGCGCAGGCGCTGGTCGACCGATACGCCGGTTTCGGGGTCGGTCACGTCGGCTGCGACCTTACCGACAAAATTCTGCAGTGAATGGCTGCCCTCGACGCCGAGGAAGCCTCGTCCGCTGCCGTCTGTGTTCACATAGAGGATGCCCTTCTGCTTCAGCTCGTCCGCGTGGGTTTCGACCCACTCGGTGGAGCCCAGCAGCATCGGCTCTTCCGCATCCCAGCTCAGATAGACCAGCGTGCGTTTCGGCTTCCAGCCGGTCCTGGCGAGTTCGCCGATCGCCTTGGCCTCCGCCATCATGGCGACGTGGCCGCTGATCGGATCGGAAGCCCCGAAGACCCAGCCGTCATGGTGATTGCCGCGAAGCACCCACTGGTCGGGCAGCTCCGAGCCTTTCATCATGGCGACGACATCGTAGATCGTCTTGAGCGACCAGTCCGACTTCACCTGAAGGTGGACCTTCGCCGCGTCCGTGCCGCCGACATGGTAGGTGATGCCGAGCGAGCCACGGAAGTTCGGCGGTGCGACGCGTCCGCCGAGCGCGCCGAGGAAATGCTCGGCGTCGCCGTATGAAATCGGGATCGCAGGGATTTTCAGGATCGCAGGCGCTTCTTCGCGGGTGAGACGCTTGGCGTCTTCGGTCGCGCCGACGCCGGGCGTCAGCGGGTCGCCGGGATAGAGCGTCATGTCGGCGACGGAACCGCGCTGCACGCCTTGCGGCGGACGCGATGCGCCTTTCGGATAGGCGTCGTCGGTGGAATAGCCGTCGTCGCGCGGGTCGGAATAGATGATGCAGCCAACCGCGCCGTGATCCTGCGCCAGTTTCGGCTTGAGACCTCGCCAGCCCTGGCCATAGCGCGCGATAACGATCTTGCCCTTGACGTCGACGCCCATGCGCTGGAGCGCCTTGTAGTCGTCGGGCATGCCGTAGTTCACATAGACAAGCGGCGCGGTGACGTCGCCATCGCCCTGATAGGCGACGTAAGCCGGCAGTTCGTTCTTGGTGCGCGACGAGGTGGCGTCGCCCGGGATGGGCCGCTCGGTCAGCGTGGCCTTGAAGCGTTTCGGCGTGACGAGTTCCAGCGTCTCCTTCACGGGCGTTGGATAGAGCACCTTGAAGGTCTCGATCTTCGCGTCCCAGCCCCAGTCCTTGAACTGTTTCAGAACGTAGTCCGCGTTGGCCTTGTCGTGGGCGGAGCCGACATGGTTCGGTTCCGCGGCCATCGTCTTCATCCAGCCGCTCATCTCATCCGGGCTGATGGCTGCGTCGAACGCTTTCTCGACTTCGGCCTGGCTGGCGGGAGCTTGGGCGCCGACGGGAGTCGCACCAAAAGAAATGGCGAGAACGATGGACAGCAATGATATGGATCGACGCATGATCAGGCCCCACAACTGGTTTGACCTCAGCTAGACCCTTAGGCGGCGCGCCGACAAGCTGTGTGGCCGGATCACGTCGCGTCATCGCCCGCATGCCCGGCAATTCTGCATGGACGACCGCTTCGAGGCGCCTCCTGCAGCAGCGGCTTTGATTCGGGCGCCGTTGGCGCTATATGCGCGCCGGGCCCAGCCAGTGCGCCCGTCCACGGAGCCTCCCCGATGTTCGACAAGCCGGCCTTTGCAGGGCACGAAAGCGTCCATCATTTCTACGATTCGGCCAGCGGGCTGCGGGCCATCATCGCCATTCATTCCACGGCGCGCGGGCCGGCGGCGGGCGGTTGCCGGATGTGGAATTACGACACCGCGGACGCGGCCTTTGTTGACGCCCTGCGCCTGTCGGAGGGCATGAGCTACAAGAATGCGATGGCCGACCTGCCGCTCGGCGGCGGCAAGGCGGTGATCTGGGGAAATTCGCGCACCGACAAGACGCCGGAGAAATTCCGTGCGCTGGGTCGGGCGATCGAAAGCCTGCAAGGCAAGTACTGGTCGGCCGAGGATGTCGGCGTGTCGCCAGCAGACATGGCGTTCGCCGCCGAGAACACGCGATATGTCGCCGGTCTTTCGACTGGAAAGGCTGCGAGCGGCGACCCGTCCCCGGTGACGGCGCGCGGCGTGTTCCTTGGTCTCAAGGCGACGGCGGCCCGCGTGTTCGGCACCGATGATCTCAATGGCAAGCGGGTTGCGGTGCAGGGCGTCGGCCATGTCGGCGCCGATGTCTGCCGGCACCTCGCGAAAGCTGGCGCGGAGATCATCGTGACGGATGTGAACCAGGACGCCTTGAACGAGATCGCACGCGAGACCGGCGCCAAGGTGGCGTCGCCGGATGAAATCTACGATGCGAAGGTCGATATATTCTCACCCAACGCGTTGGGCGCGGTGGTGAATCCCGCGACCATTCACCGGCTGAACGCGAAGGTGATCGCCGGCGGCGCGAACAACCAGCTTTCCACGCCGGACATGGGCGAGGAGCTGCTCCACCGCGGCATTCTCTATGCGCCGGACTACGTGATTAACGGCGGCGGCATCATCAACGTCGCGGCCGAGATCGCCGGCGCCTACGATCCGGCGTGGGTGGAAGGCAAGGTCCAGAAACTGGTCGAGACGCTCGGCATGGTCCTGGATCAAGCCAGAAGCGAGGGGCGCGCAACCAATCGCGTGGCGGACGAAATTGCGCGTCGCCGGATAGGCGAATCGGCGTGACTCCTGGCATTACCGGAACTTTATTGTGCGCCGCAGCGTTAGTGCGTTGACGCGTCGTTACGTGGTGCAGACCTTGCTAAGGACTTGAGAGGGGCTGGTTCGCGGGCGTTTGCGCGGACTCTGAAAAAAGCCCTGACTGAGCGGCCAGAGCAAAGGTCAATTGCAACGGTAGCCTGTTTCGGAGTTCGTATGTCCGAAGTTGTAGTCCAGATCAGCGCTGACGAAAGCCGCGATTCGGCTCGACTTACCAATGCTCTCGATGCATTCGCCAAGTGGAGTGTTGACAACGACCTCCTCAATTCTTCAGGCGACGCTCCGGATATCATGATGATGACCGAGTATTCGGCGGGCGAGGTGCGCCGCAAACTTGTGTTCCAGAGTCGTGACCACGCCGCCAAGTTCCTGGTTTTCTGGCGCACGGAACGCCATCGCCCCCTTCCTCATGGCGCTGAGCCGCTCCGGGCCTGATGGGCGGTCCCGACCGGTTTCGTATTGCTTTGCAGCAATGTCGCCCCTGGCCTGAGCCCGGCCCTTCGGGAATAACCGGCATGCCGGGTTTCAGGCTCGCGGCCCCTGCGTCAGTCATTAGTGATCTGTTAAGCATCTGATCCTGTTTGGAAATTCTTTCCGTGCTGGCGGGGTCGATGGAGCAGCGAGTAGAAGGGCCGGATGTCCCGCGCACCCCATTCCAGGAATAACGGTTCTCTCCGCGTCGCCGTCATTGGCGCCGGGGTGATCGGGCTGTCCTGCGCGCTTGAGTTGCGTCGGCGGGGGGCAGAGGTCGTGGTTTACGAGCGCGGCGTGGAGCTGGGCGGCGGGGCGACCATTCGCGCCGCGGGCATGCTCGGTCTCGCCTCCGAGGCGGCTCAGGAAAAGGACGCGCCGGCCGTATTCGGCCTGGCGCACCGGGCGGCCTTGCTATGGCCGGACTTTGCAGCAGACGTCGCGCGCCATGGCGGCGGGGCGGCCGGATATTCAACCCATGGGACCATCCTGGTTGCGCGGTCCGCTGCGGAGTTGGAGTGGGTCCAACTGACCGCCGCCGCCTGTCAGGCCCGCGGCCTGCCTGCAGACTGGCTGGAGCCGCAGGATCTGAAGCGCCGCGAGGCGGCGCTATCGGGACCGGTCACGGCCGCCCTGCTGCTGACCTCTGACAGTCAGGTCGATGCGGCGGTCCTGCTGCAGCGCCTTGGGGTCGCCGCCTCGCGGGCAGGTATCAGCCTGCGCCTGGGGCGGCCTGTCGAGCGGATCGGCGCCAGCGCCCAGTTTACCTTGCCGGATGGCGACCGGTTTGACCGCGTGCTGCTGGCGACCGGAGCCAGCCTGGCGGCTGTGGGTTTCGAGGGCCGGCCCGGAGTCGCGGTCGAGACGGGTCTTGCGCCGGTCGTTCCCGTGAAAGGCCAGATGCTGGCGCTTGCGCCCATTGCCGGCGCGCCCCGCCATGTGATCCGCATGCGCACGGCCTATGTCGCGCCGAAGGACCGCTGGATCCTGGTCGGCGCCACGGTTGAGCGCGGCAGGAACGATACGGGCGTCGATCCAGACGTTTCGCGCCGGCTACGGCAGGAGGCGGCGAGCGTCGTCGGCGTGCTGGCCGACGCGCCGGAAGTCGCCGCCTGGGCGGGCGTTCGGCCTGGCGCCCCCGACGATGCGCCGATGATCGGCGAGAGCCGGATTCCGGGCGTTTACGCGGCCCTGGGCCACTATCGCAATGGCATCCTGTTCGCTCCGGCCACGGCGGAAATCGTCGCCGACCAGATGCTTGACGGGAAAGTGACCGCGCTGGCCTCCGCCTTCGATCCGCTGCGGTTTGACAACCGCTTCGAGGCGCCGCACTCGCCCTGATCCAAGGGCTTGGCTAAAAAGCTCCGAACCATCCGGGAGAGACGACATGCACCAGATCGCGCCGATGAATGACGACCAGCAGGCGATCAAGGACGCGGTCGAAAAGGTCTGCCAGCAGTTCGACGCCGAGTACTGGCGCAAGACGGACGAGACCGGCAAATGGCCAGAGGAATTTACCAAGGCGATGGCCGAGGGCGGCTGGCTGGGCATCGCCATGCCGGAGGAAGTCGGCGGATCCGGCATGGGCCTGATGGAAGCCGCGATCATGATGCAGGCGGTCGCGCGATCGGGCGCGGGCTTCACCGGCTGCTCGTCGATCCACCTCAACATCTTCGGCGCAAAGCCGATCGAGAAATTCGGCACGCCGGAGCAGAAGCAGGAGTATCTGCCGAAGATCATCTCCGGCGAGCAGAAGATGTGCTTCGGCGTCACCGAGCCGAATTCCGGTCTCGATACGTCGAGTCTCGAGACCAAGGCCGAGCGCACCAACTCGGGATATGTGATTAACGGCCGGAAGATCTGGACCACCGGCGCGCAACGCGCCGACAAGATCCTTCTGATCGCCCGCACGACCCCAAAGGAAAAGCTGGCCAAGCCTTATATGGGCTTGTCGCTGTTCTACGCAGACATGAAGGGCATCGAGGCCAAGCCGATCCCGAAAATGGGCCGCAAGGCTGTCGAATGTAACATGCTGTATTTCGACAATGTGGAGATCCCGAAGGAAGCCCTGATTGGGGAAGAGGGCGCGGGCTTCAAATACCTGCTGCAGGGCCTTAACCCCGAGCGGGTGCTGTTTGCCGTTGAGGCGATCGGGCTCGGCTTCGCGGCGCTCGAGCGGGCCGCGCAATACGCCAAGGAGCGTGTGGTGTTCGGCCGGCCCATCGGCCAGAACCAGGGCGTGGCGCATCCGCTGGCGAAGTCCTGGGCGGAGCTGACGGCGGCTGAACTGCTCGCCTACAAGGCCGCGACGCTTTACGATCAGGGCCTTGAATGCGGCGCCGAGGCGAACGCCGCGAAGTATCTCGGCGCCGAAGCGGGCTTCACCGCGTGCGAGTCCGCCGTGCTGGCGCACGGCGGCATGGGCTATGCCAAGGAGTACGACGTGGAGCGCTACATGCGTGAAGCCATGATCGCCCGCATCGCTCCGGTGAGCCGCGAGATGATCCTGAATTTCATCTCCGAACGCGTGCTTGGCCTGCCGAAAAGCTACTGACGGCGTCATTAACCGCATATCCGCCAGCGTCTCCGTGGCTGTATTCAGCCAGGCGGCGCGCGGCACGGTCCTTGCTCTCCTTCCAGGCGATAGTTCTGGAGACACTTATGGCCGCCTATGTTCCGTTCCGCACGACAGCCGAAACCGAGGTCGCGCCTGCGCGCCGGAAGTCGTCGCCGTTTGCAATGCTGCAATTCGCGGGATCGGTCGCCCTGTTCGCGGGTCTGACGGGCGCCGCCACCAGCCTGCTCGACGTTTACGATCAGCATGGCCAGATGATCACCGTGCTGATGTGGATGCTCATCGCCGGTACGGGCGGAATTGTCGCCGCCGTCGGCGCCGTTGGCAGCCGTCTTCTTCGCGAGTTGACGAAGCCGCTCTAGCGGCCGGTTACTGCGCGTCGCGCCACTTTTCCATCGCATCCGAGATCGCAAAGGTCTCGCGGTATTTCGGCGAGTCCGAGGGGCGCGGCGGTTTGGGCGTCGTCAGCGCCATGATCTCGGCGAGCTTGTTGTGCGCCGGGCCGGACTGGCCTGCGCCGATATAGGCGTGAAGCTCAACCAGCGCGCTGGACAGCGGATCGTGCGCCCGGATGACGAAATAGGGCTCGTTCTCACCCAGCTTCGGATAGGGGTCGAATTTCGACGGATTGGCCTTCGAGCCGAGGGGCGCGGTCATGGGAAACTCCGGACTTGCGGGCGCAGGATGGAGGGATTCGTGCTCGGCGCCCTGTGGATGGCGTCGCACAGTCTAGTCCGGTTTTCCGCTGGCGCCCTAGCGGCAGGCCGATGTGCTTCGCCGGCGGAGGTAGAGGTATAAGCTCCCGCCATCAGGCAGCAAACGGGAGCCCGCCATGGGACGTGTCGAAGGCAAGGTCGCGCTGGTGACGGGCGCTGCGAGCGGTATTGGCCGCGCTTGCGCCCAGGCGCTCGCCAGGGAAGGCGCCCAACTCGTTCTGACAGACGTGCAGGACGACAAGGGCGAGATCGTCGCCGCCGAAATCGAACGAACCGGCGGCAAGGCCCTCTACCTTCGACAGGACGTGACCAGCGAAGTCGGCTGGGCCGGCATCATTTCCACGATCGCCCGGCGGTTTGGTCGTCTCGACATCCTGGTCAACAACGCAGGGATCGCCGTTGGCGGAAAGGTCACCGAAGTCAGTCTGGATGACTGGCGGCGGCAGCAGGCGGCGAACGTGGAGAGCGTCTTTCTCGGTGTAAAGCACGCGTTGCCCCTGATGCGGCAGTCGGGCGATGGCGGATCGATTATCAACATTTCTTCGGTCGCCGGGCTCAAGGGCGCAGCGAATCTCTCGCCTTATTGCGCTTCCAAAGGCGCGGTCCGTCTTTTCAGCAAAGCGATCGCGCTGCAATGCGCTCAGGAGAAGGACGGCGTTCGCTGCAACTCGGTGCATCCCGGAATTATCGACACGCCGATCTGGACCGGCTTTCCGGGATTGCCGCTGAAAGGAAACGCTCCCGATCTTGATGCGATGACTGCGGCAGGCGTGCCGTTAGGCAGGCCAGGCGCGCCCGAAGATATCGCCAACGGCGTGCTCTGGCTGGCAAGCGATGAGTCCCGGTACGTCACCGGATCGGAACTGCTGATCGACGGCGGCTACATGACTCGCTGAAGCGCGCACGAGATTCAGCGTTTCAGTGTTTCTTCGAACAGCTTGACCAGTTCGGTCCAGTGCCGTTCCGCCTGTTCCTTGTTGTAGATGGGTGTGTCCGCCATGGTCCAGCCATGCAGCGCGGGCCAGGTTTCCACGCGCGCATCTGTTCCGGCATCCTTGAACGCCGCTTCAAGGCGGGCCTTTTGAGTGTCGTCGAAATGCGCATCCTTTTCGGCGCCGGCGACCAGCACCTTCGCCCTGATATCGCCAGCCAGTGTGTGAGGGCTGTCGGGAGTTTCGGTGGCGAGACCCCCGCCATGGAACGACGCGGCCGCCGCGAATCTTTCGGGGAACAGACCGGCAGCCGTCACCGCCCAACGTCCGCCCATGCAATAGCCGGTACACCCGTAGGGGCCACCGGAGACATCGGCATCCTCGTCCAGAGCGGCCAGGAACGCGGCGATGTCCGTTTTCATTCGCCCAGGATCGAATGACTCGAAGACACGCTTCATCAGTTGCGCGCGCTCTTCCTCAGACGGAGGTTTGGCGAAACTGATCGGTTCGTATGGGCGATAACGGTAAAAGGTGTCGGGCAACAGCACGACATAGCCGTATCCGGCAAGCCGCTCCGCCATTTCGGCCAGGGCCGGACGGTAGCCAATGCCATCCATGAAGAAGATTACGCCGGGCCACGCGCCTTTGCCGGATGGCTTTGCGAGCGTGACGGGGCATTCCCCGTCTGCCGTGCGGATAGTGAATTCGGCTGTCGGCATGATGGTCTCCCTCGGGCAAGGCGAGCCGCGTTTGCGATGAAGGCGGGCTACTTCCTCCAGCCAGCCAGAACGGCCGAAGCGGCTGCGTCAAGTTCAGCGTCGGTCCACTTGCGGCCCTTTATTTCCGACTTCAGCAGATAGGACACGGGCGCCAGAAATAGATTGCCGAGAAGGTCGACGGGCAGGTTCTTGAAATCGCCGGATGCAATCCCCGCGCGGCGCAAGTCGACGACGATCTTGCCGATGGCGCGAGCCGCTTCGCCGCCCTCGCGCTGGGCCAGCGCGGATTCCGCGAAACGCTGACCGAAGGCGAAGGCGTCGCGATCGGCGCGATAGGCGAGATAGATCGCCTTCCAAGTCTGCTTAAGACGTTCCGGCGGCGACATGCTGGTATCGACGCCAGCGGCCGCCATGATGAAGACCTCATTCTTCATCTGGCGGTAGGCGGCGATCAGCAGGTCGTCCTTGCTTTCGAAATGGCGGTAAAGCGTGCCTTCGGCGACGCCCGCTTCGGCGGCGATCGCAGCCGTGGTGGCGGCGGCCATTCCGTCCCCCGCGACAATACCGATCGCTGCGCGCAGAAGGCGCTCTCGCGTGGCGGCGCCTGACGTGGAAGGGACGGGCGGGTTCATCGGGATCAAACCGCCTGCAAGGACCAAGCCTGTCAAGGCCGATTGGCGGCGCCATCCAGTTTCGCGATTGACGCGAAGGGCGGTGCAGGCGACATCGGCGCATGGCGCGGACATTCACCATCCGGGAGATGCGCGAGGCCGATCACGATCAGTGGTCGGGTCTCTGGCGCGGCTATCTCGAATTCTACGAAGCCCGGGTTCCGGATGACGTGAGCGATTTGACCTGGCGCCGGCTGCTGGATCCGGCGCAGGCGATGCAGGGCTTTTGCGCCGAGCGGGACGATGGCGTGCTGCTTGGCATCGTGCATTACCTGTTTCATCCGGTGACGTGGTCGGTTGGCCCTCGCTGCTATCTCGAAGACCTCTTCGCGTCGCCCGAAGCGCGCGGACAAGGCGTGGGACGCGCGTTGATCGAGGCCGTCTATGCGGCGGCGGATGCGCAAGGCGCCGATCAGGTTTACTGGCTGACCGCCGAAACGAACGCAACGGCCCGGCGGCTCTACGATTCGGTTGCGACGAAGACGCCCTTCATCAAGTACCGGCGTTAGGGTGCGAAGCGAAATCTTGCCTGGAAGCGCTAACCGGAGCAGGTTCCGCGACATGAGCCGCGCGATCTACAAGGTGCTTACGGACGAACAATGGGCAGCCGCCGAAGCGGGCGAACCGATTCGCGCGCCCGTCGATATCGCGGACGGCTATGTGCATCTCTCGACCGCGGCCCAACTGCAGGAGACGCTGTCGAAATGGTTCAGGGGACAGGAAGGCTGCGTGCTGGCGGCTTTCGACTCCGATGATTTCGGGCCGGACCTGAAATGGGAGAAGTCGCGCGGCGGCGATCTCTTCCCGCATGTCTATGGCGTTGTGCGCGCCGGACAGGTGAAATCGCTCTGGCTGCTCGAAATGGGTGAGGACGGCGCACCGCTCGCGCCCGATGAAGTGGCCCGCAGCCGCAACGAGCCCAAGGCTCACGCCAAAGCCCAGACAAAGCCGGATCGGATTTCGTGACCCCATACGATATTGGCGCACGCCTGGCTCGCCTGCTGCCAGCCGAAGCCGCGCACCGGCTAACGATCGACGCCCTGAAGACGGGGCTGGTTAAGCCCAGCCCGGACCTCGACGATCCAATTCTGGCCGTGCAGCTCAAGCGTTCCGGCATCAGGCTGACCAATCCGGTCGGTCTTGCCGCCGGTTTCGACAAGAACGCCGAGGCCTTCACGCCAATGCTGGCCTTTGGCTTCGGGTTCGTCGAATGCGGCACCGTCACGCCGCGACCGCAGGATGGCAATCCCAGGCCGCGGCTCTTCCGGCTGGAGGAAGACGCCGCCGTGATCAACCGCATGGGCTTCAACAACGAAGGGCTTGGCCCCTTCGTGAGGCGGCTGTCGGCGGCGCCGCGGGGCATTGGCGTGGTGGGCGCCAATGTGGGCGCCAACAAGGATTCGCCCGACCGCATCGCCGATTATGTCGCCGGCGTCAAAGCGGTCTGGCCCTATTGCAGCTATCTCACCATCAACATCTCGTCTCCCAATACGCCCGGCTTGCGCGGCCTGCAGGACAGGGGAGCGCTGGAAGAGTTGCTCGGGCGTGTGGGAGAGGCTGCAACGCAGATGGATCTGGTCGTAAAGGGCCGGCCGATGTTCCTGAAGGTAGCGCCCGACCTTGATGACCGTGCGATCCGCGATATCGCGGATGTAGCCAGGACGGCGCGCTATCTGCACGGGCTGATCATCTCGAACACGACGCTGGCGCGGCCTGAAACGCTGACCAGCCGTCACAGGGGTGAACAGGGCGGTCTGTCGGGTGCGCCATTGCTTGCGCCGTCGACCCGCGTGCTGAAGACGTTTGCTGACGAGCTAAAGGGCGCGCTCGACCTGATCGGCGTCGGCGGCGTGGCCAGCGGCGCTGATGCATGGACGAAAATCCGGGCCGGCGCCTCGGCGGTTCAGCTCTATTCGGCGCTGGCGTATCGCGGACCGGGTCTGGTTCGGCGGATCAAGGCCGAGTTGGCGGACATCGTGCGGGCCGAAGGGTTTGCCAGCGTGAGCGATGCGGTGGGCTCGTTCTGATGCGCCCGTGAATTTCCCTCCGCCGTCCGCCCGATGATGCTTTCGGGCGCCTGCCAAGGTCCGGTCTTATGGAGGCTGGCGGCAGGGAGCGGTCACTCCTGCCACCGTGCGGATTCTGGCAGATCGCGGAGGTGGATCCGCGAGACGGAGGGAGAGAAGTCAGCCTCCATAAAAAGGGAAAGCCGATGCGCCTTGCGGCGCACCGGCTTTTCTCAGCAGCTGGAGGAGGGTCAGCCGCTGGTGCGGGACTCGTAGGCTTGCGCGAGCGTTTCCGAACCGAACTTGGCCACGGAGGCTTTCATGGTTGCGTCGACGCAGGCGGCAACCTTCGCCCTGGCGTCGGCCGGCATGCGGCCATAGTCGCCGCAATAGGTCCGCACCCGATGCTCAAGCCGGGCGACGACGTGGCGGGCGCCTTCCGGCGTGGCGAGCTCGTTACTGGAATAGCGGAACGGAAACGCGAAGCCCGCATCCTTGTCGGGCGTCTGGGCGATGGCGGGCGGGGAGAGGAGGCTGGAGCCGATAGCGAAGCAGAAAGCGAGGCCGGCGGCGAAGGTGCTGGTGATGGAGAGGACGTTTTTCATTTTTATGCCCTGTTTTGAAGGGTTCTTGCGTGTATCGACCTCGCGGCTAGCCGAATCTGCTAATCTCGAAAGGCGATAAATAATTATCGAATATCGATACGTCCGTCAACCGGGCAATTGTGGTTCTTTCTGGGCATTTCGCAGCGTCTGGTTGGGGCGGAATCAAAGCGCCCGGACCTTTCGGTCCGGGCGCTTCTTCTCGATAAGGCCAGTTCGGAGGAAAGCTACTTGGCCGCAACGGTCATGTCGGCGGTGAGGCCGAGACGGGCGGCGAGAAGGCCCGTCGGATCCTTCTGGGCGGTCTGGACCGCAGTCACCTTCTTGCAATTGCGGTAGATGTCGTAGGCGGTTCCGATCATCGGCGTCGTCAGCCGGCGGCAGACCGAATCGACGGCGCCTAGCAGGTCGTCGGTATAGGCCTTCACCTGGGCGTCGGTTTTCAGTTCGGCGGGGACCAGCACCGTTTTCGAGGGCTGGGCGAATGCCGGGGCGACCATGACGGCGGCGGCGGCAAGAGCGATAAAGGCACGTTTCATTGCATCGTTCTCCGGTTGGTTTTGACTGTCGAAACTCGACAAAAACCCCTCGGAGCGTTCCTCGGCCGCCACCGGCTTGGCGTTTCGTATCTGCCGGTTTTGTGCGACTGCGAACAAAAAGATGCTGCGGCGCACCATCGGTCAAGTTACCTAACGTCAACTTTCTGGGTCTGCTCTGGAAATTCACAGAAACGGCCCGTTTTTCGGCGCCGGCGCCCATGGTCGCGGCGCGAGCTGGCGTAGGGTCAGCGAATGAGCGCCCCTCTTCCTGTTGCCGATTCGGGTCCGGACCTAAAAAGCGCGCGGACCATTCTGCGCCGCGTCTACGGATACCAGTCCTTTCGGGGCCTGCAGGAGGGAGCGATCGGCGAGGCGCTGGCGGGCCGGGACGTGCTGGCCGTGCTGCCCACGGGAGGCGGCAAGTCCCTCTGCTACCAGATCCCCGCCATCCTGCGGCCAGGCGTCGGTATCGTGGTTTCGCCGCTGATTGCGCTGATGGCCGACCAGGTGGACGCGCTGAAGCAGGCGGGCGTTCGCGCCGAGCGGCTGGATTCAAGCCAGAGCCTTGATGATCGCTCGGCCGCGATGCGGCAGGCTTCGGCCGGCGAGATGGACCTGCTCTATGTCTCGCCAGAGGCGCTGGCCGGTTCGGCGTTGGTGCAGCGGCTGCAGCAGATGCCGGTGTCCCTGATCGCCATCGACGAGGCGCACTGCGTTTCGCAATGGGGCCATGATTTCCGGCCCGACTATCGGGCCCTGGGCCGATTGGCGGACGCATTTCCCAACGTGCCGCGCATGGCCGTGACGGCGACGGCGGATGCGCGCACGCGCGCCGACATCAACGCGCAGCTCAGGCTGGAGTCCGCATCGGAGTTCGTGGACTCCTTCGACCGCCCCAATCTGACTCTTGCCGCCGAACGGAAGGACGGGCGCGGGCATGATCGCGTCGCGGCTCTGGTGAAGGCTCAGAAAGGGCTGTCGGGTATTGTCTACGCCGGCACGCGAGACGGCGTTGAAGAGATTGCGGCGGGACTGGAGCGGGCCGGCGTGCCGGCGCTGGCCTATCATGCCGGCCTCGATCCGCGGGCGCGATCCGAGAGGCAACGCCGCTTTCTCGACGAGGACGGTCTGGTGATGGTGGCGACCGTTGCGTTTGGCATGGGTGTCGACAAGCCGGATGTGCGCTTTGTCATTCATGCCGATCCCCCGAAATCGCTCGAGGCGTACTGGCAGGAAGTTGGCCGCGCGGGACGCGATGGCGAACCGGCGGACGCCACCGCGCTCTACGGCCCGGGCGACATGCGCCGCATCGTGCGCTGGGCCGAGCAGTCCGACGCGGAGGATGACATACGCAAGATGCAGGTGCGCAAGGCGCGTCAGCTGTTTGCCTTTCTCGATGGCGCCGCCTGCCGCCGCGCGGCGGTGCGCCGCTATTTCGGCGAGACGGGTGTGGAAGACTGCGGTGTTTGCGACAATTGCCTGCGGCCCGCTTCGGACGGTTTTGATGCAACGCGGTTTTCCCAGATGGCGGTCTCGGCGGTTGTCCGCACCGGACAGCGCTTTGGTCGCGGCCGCATCATCCAGCATCTGATCGGCGAACCAAAAGACCAGATCGACCAGGACCTGTCGGCGCTCTCGACGTTTGGCGTCGGCGCCGAGTTGGGCAAGACAGGATGGCGAACCGTCATAGACCAGCTGCTGTTTGACGGCTTGCTTGGCGAAGACGACGCCGACATGCGCCCGACGCTCTATGCGCCGGACAAGGAGATCACCCGTTCGCTGTTTGCCGGCGATATTTCGGTGGCGCTGAGGGAGGACCCCACAGTGGTTCGTCCCCGCCGGAAGACGAAGAAGGCGGCGCGCGAAGAAGCGGAAGCTTTGTCTGATCGCGACCGCGCCCTGTTCGAGTCCCTTCGCGCCTGGCGTTCAGCGACCGCAAAGGCCGGCAATGTGCCGCCCTATGTGATCTTCCATGACAAGACCCTGCGGCAGATTGCGGTCGACAGGCCGGCCTCGATCGAGGGCCTGCGCGGCGTCGCCGGGGTAGGCGAAACCAAAGCCCAGCGCTATGGCGAGGAGATCGTCGCCCGGGTGCTGGAGGCCGGCTAGATGAAAGCCCTGGTGGTTGAAGCCCTGGCGCCAGACTTCTCGCGCGTTGCACTGAAGGACATAGCAAAGCCTGATCCTGGGCCGGGCGAGGTGCGTGTCCGGGTCGAGGCGGCGAGCCTCAATTTTCCCGATTTGCTGATGCTGAAGGGCGAATACCAGTTCAAGCCGGACACGCCCTTTGTGTCGGGCATGGATTTCGCGGGCACGGTGGATGCGTTGGGCGAGGGCGTCACGTCGCTGGTGACCGGCGCGCGGGTAGCCGGAGGGTCCAAGACCGGAGCCTTCGCTGAGTTCACGCTGGCGAAGGCGGACGCCGTTCAGACAATCCCGGACAGCTTCGCCATGCCGATGGCTGCTGCGTATCCGGCCGCCTATACCACGGCTTACGTTTCGCTGATCGAGCGCGCTGGCCTCAAAACTGGTGAAACGCTGCTGGTGCATGGCGCCAGCGGCGGCGTCGGCATGGCGACCATCGATGTCGGCCGCCTTCTTGGCGCCCGGGTCATTGCAACCACGGGCTCAGCCGACAAGGTCGCCGCGCTTCGGGCCTACGGCGCGGATGATGTGATTGTGCTGGGGGCCGACGGCTTTCGCGAGACGGTAAAGTCCCTGACGAAGGGTCGGGGCGCCGATGTGATCTTCGATCCGGTCGGCGGCGACGTGTTCGATGAATCGACCCGCTGCATCGCCTTCAACGGGCGACTTCTGGTGGTGGGGTTCGCCGGCGGACGCATTGCGGACCTGAAAACCAACATCGCCCTGATCAAGGGGTTTTCGGTTCTCGGCGTCAGGGCTGGCGAATATGGCCGGCAGTTCCCGGACAAGGGCCGGGCGGTCCGTGATGCCATCTGGCGCTGGGCCGCCGAGGGCAAGACACGTCCCGCCGTTTTTGAGGAACTGCCGCTGGACCGTTGGCGCGAGGCATTCGAACTGATGCGCGACCGGCGCCTCGTGGGGAAAGTGGTGCTGCGACCGTAGGCGGATCCGCCTCTCAGGCCACGTCGGACTTGTGATCGTGGGCGTTGTGGATCTTCTTGGTGACCAGACGCTCCAGTTCGTTCGCCACGGCTGTGCGGTGAAGGAAAGCTTCGTCCGGCATCTCGACGATCGAGTGGATCGTCTGGAAGTGGTATTTCACCACCTCGATGTCGTAGGTGTCGGTCATGCCGACACCCTCGATGTAGCGCAGCGCTGTATTCCAGACGCGCATGATGATCTCGTCGCCAAGCGTGCTCACTTCGGCCGAATAATCGCACAGCAGGCGATACATGCCGCGGATGCTGGCCGAGCGATCGACATTGGTGCGATCGGCATAGGCCGTGAGATTGTCGAGAATGGCGCGCAGCTTGAACGCGTTTTCCTTGGAGGCGTCCGTCGTCGTCTTGGTCGGCGGTTCGTCCGTCAGACGACGCCAGGGTCCGGCGTAGGAGGGATCGTCCCTGCGGCGCCGGCATGGACCGACATAGTTGCGGCTGTCGATGAACTTGCGCGGACGCAGCACCACTTCCTCGATCCGCGACAGGACGCCATGAGCCGAAACGGGCTTCAGAAGGAATTCATTGATGCCGGCCTGGCGGGCCGCCATCAGCTGGTCGTGATCGATGCTCGCCGCCAGCAGGATGATCGGCACCTCGCGCGAAATTCCGGTGGTGTTGCGCCGGACTTCGCGGGTGAACTCCAGCCCGGACATGCGCCCCGCATCCCAGTCCACGATGACGATGTCGGGTTTGAACATGCGGCCGATATTGAACGCTTCAAGCGCGTTGGCGGCGGCTGTGATGTTGGTGACCTGCAGGCGGCGCAGGCTGTCGGCCACCACGCCGCGCATGAAGGCGTTGGAGTCAACGACGAGAATCTTGAGTTTCTTGAACTCGCCGACGGTCAGGTTGCGTTCTTCGGTCATCTCAAGCCGCCAGTTTCTTCTGAATAGCCTTGCTCAGGGCCATGGCCACGCTGTCGCGCGCATCTGTGTAGCCCAAAGGAAGCGAAGCGAGTTGTTCGAGGGCGCCGAGCGCGGTGCCGATGACCAGCGCGTCCTGATGGCCTTGCGGAACCGTGACGCTGACATAGGCGTCGAAGGAAGCGAGGGCCGCATGCAAGGCGTGGTCATTCGTTTCGACCGCAAGCTTCTGACATTCCCAGAAGCGCTCCTTCGCGGCGTCGAGCGTATCTCGCCGGCGGCCGTCCAGAGCCTCGCAGGCGCTGCGGAGTCCGGCGAGCGCGACGCGGATCGGCGTTTTTGCCGCTTCTTCTTCCTGATCGACCATTGGCGCCGAAGGTTCGTTGGCCCGGTCAGAGTCGCGGCGCTTGGCGCCATGATAGTCAGCCGGGTTCTTGCGACGCCGGCACGGGCCAATGAAGACCGCGCAATCGACGAACGGGCGCGGTGTTTCGATCACCATTTCCAGGCGCTGCTTGAGGGCGCCGGGCGAAATCGGCCGGGCGAGGAATTCATCGACGCCAGCGTCGCGGCCATCGATTGTCATCTGGCGTGTCAGGCTGGCGGTGACCAGGATGACGGGCAAGCGGCGCAGGCGGTCATTCTCCGTGCGGCGCAGGGCGCGGCAGAAGCCAAGCGCGTCGAATTGGTCGCCGGGTTCCCACGACATCAGGATCAGGTCGATGGGTTGCTCGGCGAGGCAGGCGCAGGCGTCTTCCTCGTTCCGGGCGGCGGATATGTTGGTGATGTCGAGGCCACGCAGGATTTCAGCGACAAGGCCGCGGCTGAAATTGTTGGCGTCGACGACGAGCACGGACAGCGTGCGTGCCTTCAACGGTTTCGGCTCCCTTGGATCCCTCATCAGTCCCGCCACCATCTCTCTGTCTGGTTCAGGATGGACGGTAACCGAACAAGGTAATTTTCCCGTTGAACCGGGTAACCAAACTCTCGGGCCTGCCGTTAACCCAAACGATACCAGCGCCGCCGGGCCGGGCGCCGCTCTGGCTGGCGTTCGGTGTGTAAGTTTGTTAGCGTGTGCATGTTCCGCTCCACCCCTTAAGAGAGTCGCACCCCTTGGACGAAAAGCTCGATCAACGCATCCAGCTGGTGGCCTCCGCCAGCTTCGGCAACGTCGTCGATGAATGGCGTCGGATGCAGCACGACCTGCCGTCGCGGTCGGAGGCGATCCGCCGCCTCGTTTATCTTGGCCTGCAGAATTACGAGGACCATCCCATGCGCATGATCACGGCCATCCTTCGGCCGCACAAGTATTCGGCCGTGCGCGACGCCCTGATCCAGCTGGGCGTTTCGGGCATCACCACGACCGAGGTCCAGGGCTTTGGCCGGTCGCGGGGGCAGACAGAGTTCTATCGCGGGGCCGAATACAAGACCTCGGAAGTTCCAAAGCTGAAGATCGAGGTGGCCGTGCCGTCGGGGCTCGCCGAAGCGGCGATCGACGTCATCCAGAAAGTCGGCGGAACCGGCAAGATCGGGGACGGCAAGATTTTCGTAACCGGCCTCACCGAGGTGGTGCGCATCCGCACGGGCGAGCGGGACCAGAAGGCGCTGGACTAAACCCTACCGGCGGAAGGGAACCGAGAGCAGGCGCCACAGCAGCCAGATCGGCATCACAACGATCACGCCCAGCAAAGCCGGAAGCCAGCCATAAACCACCGCCCACGCCGCAATGTCGCCCACGGCTTTGGCCAGTGAGGCCAGGGCGCCGCCGAGCGTGAATCCCGGCGAGAACGGGTTGATGTCGGCGACGCGGAGCAGGGCGCCGACCGCCAGACACAGCCCGGCCAGCTTGATCCAGCCCCACGCCGTGATGTCGAACATCTTTTCGCGGATGCTGCGTTGGTGGGGGTGGTCCTCGTATTGCGCGTCGAGCGGGTGCGGTTCGGCGGTCCAGACGCCGCCCTCGCGTCGTGCATCGATGACGGGCACGGGGTGTTCACTGGCGGATGGGTCGGGCGGGGGGCTTCCCGGCGGGGGCGGGGTCGAGAGGGGGTCGTCGGCCATGGCGGCCTATCCTGTCTTGTCCGCGCTTCCTTGCCCGCCTTCCGACCCGGTTCCCGGCGCTGGCGCAGGATGCTTGTCGACGTTCGTCTGGTGCGGATAGGGAATGGTGAGGCCCGCGCGGTCGAACGCCTGTTTCACCAGTCTGAGCAGATCGCCGCTCAGTTGGAAATAGTCCGCGCTGGAACACCATGCCCTCAGCCTGAGATCGATGGACGAACTTGCGAGCGCATGGGTATTCGCCCAGACCGCCGGCTCCTTGTGCACGCGCGGGTCGGCCTGTGCGGTTTCGACAAGCACTTTGAGCGCAAGATCGATGTCGTCGTCGTAATCGATGGAATAGATCTGGTCGATACGGCGCGTCGGGTGCGCCGAGAAGTTGACGATCACGTCGCCCCAGCACTTGTCGTTGGTCAGCGTGACGCCCTTGTTGTCGAGCGTGTTGAGCGACGTGGTGAAAGGCGTGATGTCGGCGACCGTGCCCTCCGTTCCGGCAATATTGACATAATCGCCGATGCGGTAGGGCCGGAACACGGCGATGATGACGCCGGAAGCGACCGCCTTCAGCGTGTCCTGCAACGCCAGCGCGATAGCGAGGCCGGCGGCGCCGACGACGGCGACCAGCGAAGCGATCGGAAAGCCGAAGACCTGAAGCGCGGCGATCAGGCCAACGCCGAGCGCGGCGAAGCGGGCGAGCGACGCGAGGAAGGCGAACAGGGTCGCTCCGCCGCTGCCGGAATGGCGGCCGAGATTGTCTCCAAAGCGCCGAACACGGGTGCTGATCCAGGCGCCGGCGAACCAGGCGGTGGCGAGCACGACCAGCGCGATCAGGACCGCGATGGCGCCGGCCTGCAGCTTGTTGATGTCGTAACCGAACACCCATGCAGCGCCCGCGCAGCCGGCAAGGAGACCCGCAAGGCGCACGAGCGAGCCGAATATATCAAGCAGGATATTATCGGCGGATTTGGCTTCGTCCTTGTGACGCCGCCTGTTGGCGATGCCGGTCAGACGGCGGCCGGTAAACTTCAGAATGCCGGCGAGAATCGAACCGACGAGGTACCCGAGAACAATCGCGACGCCCGCCCACATGAGTTTCTGCGGCAGATGACTCAGGTCAAAGGCCCATTCGCGAAAGGCGTCGAATGTTTCCTGCACGTCCATGTTTCATTCCGGGTCTGCGATCGTTGTTGCTTGGTACCTATCTCGATTGCCTGTGAATCCCAACCCGGTGTCGATGAAGGTTTTTCGCGTCAGCCGTTAAGCATCGCTTCGAGGATTTCCATCCGGTCGGCTTCGGCCGACGGCTTGTCCCAGCGGATCCGGTGAATGCGCGGGAAGCGCATCGCAACCCCGGACTTGTGACGCGGGCTTCGTTGCAATCCTTCGAACGCGACTTCCAGAACCAGGCCTTCCTCGCGGTTGGCGGTGACCGAGCGCACCGGGCCGAAACGTTCGAGCGTGTGGTCGCGCACATACTTGTCGAGCAGCAGGAGTTCTTCGTCGGTGAAGCCGAAATACGCCTTGCCGACGGGAGCAAGCTCTTCTTCGCCCTTGTTCGTGCGCCAGACGCCGAATGTGAAATCGGAATAAAAGCTGGACCGACGGCCATGCCCGCGCTGGGCGTACATCAACACGGCGTCGATGAGGAACGGATCACGCTTCCATTTGTACCAGGGTCCGGTCGGGCGCCCAGCAAGGTAGGGCGAGTCCCAGCGCTTCAGCATCAACCCTTCGATTTCGGGTGTCGGCGGATTGCGGCGCAGGTCTTCAAGCTGGGCTGCGGTGTCGAACGGCACAAGCGGGGAGAGATCGATGCGGCCTTCGGGCAGGGAGACGACGAAGCGCTCAAGACGCTTTCGCCGTTCGCCGAACGGCAGGGACCGCAAGTCTTCGTCGCCTTCCTGAAGGATGTCATAGGCGCGCAGAATGGCTGGGCGTTCGGCGAGCTGCTTCTGCGAGACTGTCTTGCGGTTCAGGCGCTGCTGCAACTCGTTGAAGGATGCGACGCCGCCCTCGGGCGATCGGATCAGGAGTTCGCCGTCCAGCGCGGCATCGAAGTGCGCATCAGTCAGCAGGTCGGGAAAAGCCGCACTGATGTCGTCACCCGTGCGCGTATAGAGCCGCCGCACGCCGTTTTCGCTGGCGAGCTGGACGCGGACGCCGTCCCATTTCCATTCGGCGGCGAAATCGCGCGGGTTGACCAGGGCGGGATCGAGCGCTGCGGGATCCGAACGCTCGGACTTGCTGAGCAGCGGATGGGCGAGCATGACCGGCCGGAAGGGCGCTTTCGCCGCCGAGACCGGCTTTTCGGCGCGGCCGTCCAGCCAGGCGAAGAGATCAAGATACGGTGGAGTGAGGCCGTGCCAGATTTCCTCGATCTCGGCGACGTCGACATTGCCGAAGTTTGCCGCCGCCTGGCGGGCGAGACGGGCCGACACGCCAACGCGCAGGCCGCCTGTCACCAGCTTCAGCAGCGCCCAGCGGCCGGTGGAGTCGAGGGCGTCGAGCCAGGTTTCAACGCGCGCAAGGCCTTCGGCTTTTGTTGCGCGGTGGAGTGTCTCGACTACCTCGTCGAGATCAGGCGGGCGGTTGGCGCCGGGCCGGGCCGGCCAGATGAGAGATACGGTTTCGGCGAGGTCACCTACATAATCATAGGACAGCCCGAAGAGAACCGGATCGGTGCGGCGGGAGACAAGCTCGCGGATCGCGGCGGGTTTGACAGATGGGATGGAGAGATCGCCGGTGATCGCGGCCAGCGCATAGCCGCGCGCGGGGTCCGGCGTGTCGCGCAGATACGCGCACAGCAGCGTCAGCTTGCCGTTGCGCGCCGGCGTCAGGATCAGCCGGTCGAGGAGCGCGGCGAAGGACTGCATGCCGCCGATATATGGCGACCCGGGAGGGTGTGCGAGTGGGGAATTGGGCGGCGGCGATTTTGGGCGCGCGATTTCTCCGTCTCGCTTGTCCCCTCATCCTCCGACGGGTTCGGGACGAGGGGACGCGAGGTTTGGAGACCGGCTAGGTCATCAGAAGGGCGCGCTGGTCCTTGCGGATATCGTTTTCGACTTCCGGCTGCAGCTTGAAGACCATCATCGGACGATCTTTCGCGTTATAGGCCGGCCACATCGGCACCTTGGCGTTGTTCGGATCGCCATTCTTTGTGAAGGCCAGCCAGGTCTCTGACATGATGTCGGCGATCTGCTGGGCCTCGGGGCCAGTGCCCGACATGCTTTCGGACTTGGCGACATTGTCGAACACCATGCCGATTTCAAGCGCGTGGGGAACATACCGCTTGCCACCCATCACCGGCGTCACCCAGTCGACCTCGTAGAAATAGATCGGCGCGGCGCCCGCCGCCATGGAGCGGCGATCCGCGATCGTCACACTGCCCTGGAAGAAGCGGGCGTCGGACGTCGCTTCGAACCAGAGTTCGGGCGCTTCGATGCTCGGCTGCTCCTTCTTGTAGGCGGCGATGATTTTCGCCGGGTCCTTTTTCGGAAAGCTCTTCTTCAATTCGGCCGGCAACGTGTCCCAGGTGATATCGAACGGTTGCGTGCCGGCACGAACGAGGGACGTGCCCTCGGTTCGGCAGCATCCGATCATCACCGGAATATCGTTCGAGACTGGCGGGGAATCCGGGTCGAACGGGTCTCGCGTCATGCTGCGGCCGTCGAGCACCGGTCCGGAACCCGCGGCAGGGACTTCGGCGAACGCCGCCAGCAGGTCGTCAACCGGCCGCGTCTTGATCTCGGCGATGTTGTCCTTGGTGATGTTCAGCTTGGCGAGGAACTCGTCGGCGGCTTTGGAGGAGGCCTCCATCGTCGCGTGCTTGATGCGCGGACCGGATTCGATGATCGCGCGGTGGAAAAGGCCCTTGGCCGAATCCATCGCCAGCAGCGTGCAGATTTTTGCGCCGCCGCCGCTCTGGCCGAAGATCATCACCTTGCCGGGATCGCCGCCGAAGGCCGGGATGTTATCGCGCACCCATTCCAGCGCGTGAACCATGTCCAGCGATCCGGCGTTGGCGGAATCTTCGAAGCCAGCGCCGTATTTTTCGAGGTTGAGGTGACCGAACACGTTGAGGCGGTGGTTGACCGTCACCACGACGACATCGCCGCGCTTGGCCAGCCGCACGCCGTCATAGGCCAGCGACGAGCCCGAGCCCGTGGTGAAGCCGCCGCCGTGGAACCAGACCATCACGGGCCGCTTCTTGTCGTCGACCGCAGGGGTCCAGACGTTGAGGAAGAGGCAGTCCTCGCTTTTCGGCGGGCCGGGTTGCGGGCGCCAGGATGAGAAGAGGCCGCCGCCGTCGCCGGCCGGGTTCTGCGGGGTTGAGTTGCCGTATTCGACCGCGTCTTTCACGTCGGTCCATGGCTCGGGCGCCGCCGGCGGGCCAAACCGGTTCTTGCCGGTGTCAGCGCCATAGCGCACGCCCTTGAAGCCGCTGATGCCGTCTTCGATAAAGCCCTTCACCTGACCGTATTTCGTGGTGGCGACAGGCGCGGCGGGCGCTGCTGGCGTCGCGGCTGTGGTGTCGGCGGCCTTGGAGCAGGCCGCGAGCACGCCGCCTGACGCTGTCAACGCGGCAATCGCAACGCCAGCCTTGAGCATTCCCCGGCGTGTGCCGGTTCCCGAGATGTCCATGATGTCCTCCCTCGCGCCTGGCTCTCATCGGGCAGGCGTCTGGGCGGGACGCTAAGGCGTGACTTCCGGGACGGCAAGTCGGCAGGCGCGAGGCGGCGCCGACAATCAGGTTGACTGGAGTATCTTCGACCAGGCTGCCATTGCGGCGTCACGGGCGTTGCGGTCGATCAGGTCGCCGTGGGACAGGATGATCCGCTGAAAGTCCCAGGCCAGGATGCGCCGCAGCGATGTCGCCGCCGCGTGGCGGTCGCGCCAGCCCATCTGGTACTCGGGCGCCGGCCGCGGCTTGTTCCACATGTGGAACACATATTTGAACAGGAATTTCAGTGCGCCCCCGGTGTTGGGCGTCGCGTCGGTGAAGTTCTCGATGAGGTCGACCAGGATCAGCGTTCGGCTTGCGCGATGAAACATAGCGACCTCGCGCATGATGCGCGTGCCCTCAACGAGCGCCAGGTCAATTTCGCCTGCCCATACCGAAGGAACGACATCGCCGAGCACGCCATCATACTTCAGGTTTGGATCCCTGCGCGCGACACCCGGACAGATCCAGGTTTTCGCCGTTGGAAATGCAGCCTGGGCGGTCGCGACGTGGAGGTGGTGGAAATTGCCGGGGGCCACGACGTGCGCCACCGGTCCCAGCGCCGAGATCTCTCGGGCGAGAGGTGGAGTAATCTCGCAGGGCGAATGCAGGATCAGCTGGCCCGATGCGAGGCGGATGATCGTCATTCGCGCCTCGAACCGGGTTCCGGCCAGCCGGACGGGATAGGCGCGAAGCCAGATCTGGTCTGCGATACAGGGCGTCAGCAGCATCGCGTTCCCACCGGAAGAACAACATACCGTTTTGTCAGCGCCTGCGGCTTGCGTCCACCAGGCCAACTTCGATCAGGCCGACGTCCGCAATGAAAACCGGCCAGCCGGTCCGCAAGCTTTCGTTGACTGGGCCGCGCAGCAAGACGAGATGTTTGGCATGGACACGATGACGGACGTACCCGCGGGCTTCGCGCCGCACTTCCGCAAGTCGCAACTCACCGATCCGTGGGAACCGATCTTCTCGAAGCGCGAGCCCGGCAAGGTAGTGATCGGCCTTTATGCGCGCGAGGTGCACTGCAATTCTCGTGGCATGGTCCATGGCGGTCTCATCGCAACGCTGGCCGACAACGCTATGGGGCTGAGCTGCGTGGAAACGCTGATTGCAAAGGATCGCAAGCCGGAGGGAGGTCTGGTGACGATTTCGCTTGCGGTCGACTTTGTCAGCGCCGCGAAGCTGGGCCAGTGGGTGGCGTTCGACACCGGCTATGTGAAGACCGGACGCACGCTATGTTTCGCACAGGCCTTTGTGACGGCGGACGGCGAGGTGATCGCCCGTGCAGATGCACGCTTCAAGATTGGGTAATGGGCCCGGCGCGCAGCACCATCACCTTCTGCCAGATCTTGCGGCTGAGGTTTCCGGTCAGGTTCTCGATCTCGTTGACGGTCTGGATGATCACCGGATCCTGAACATCCTGCATGTAGAGCGCGGCGAGCTTGCCGGTGAGCGCCAGCATGTCGGAGCAATAGTCGAGATAGCGCAGCAGGTGCGCATCGCTCATCACCTCGCCGGGCGCCTCGCCGCGAGCCAGGTAACCCTCCTCCAGCGCGGGCGGGTCCTTGCTGATCTGGTGCATGTCGACGACATGGGCGATGGACCGCAGTTCGTGCAGGTCGCGCAGCACCGCCTCGCGCCGCATTCGGGATTCCAGATTGAGCAGGAACCACACCGCCGCCCCAGCCAGCACGAAAAGGTTCACAAGCGAATCCAGACCCTGCAGGGCGCTGAAGGCGTCGCCGGCGAGATTCATGGTGGCGATGCGGAAGATCAGCCAGGCGATGCCCGCGACGCCGGCCCCCACGACGGCGCCGACCGCGGCGCGCAGCAGGAAATTCGGCCGGCGCGTCTGGTTGCAGCGGCGACGCTCCTGCTGGGACAGCGTCACCAGTTCGGCGCACAACCGGCTTATGCCGCGTTCCGGAAAACGTTCCTCGATGCGAGCCTGCAGGCTGACGAGGGTGGTCTCGATCTGGTCGGCGTTGAGCGTGCGGTAGGACATGGATGCAGAAGGCCTTTACCAGATCGCCGGAATGAATCGCTTCACGCGACGGGTGTAGACGTCATAAGCGGTTCCGAACGTGGCCCGCAGCAGTTTTTCCTCGATCATCACCCGCATCATCGTTCCGGTGATGTAGATCGGGATGCTCACGACCAGATTGAGTGTATGGCCCAGCGAAATCGCCGTCGCGACCATCATGCCGAACAAAGCGACGTAGATCGGATTGCGCATCACGGCGAATGGTCCGCTCTGGACCAGGCTGTGGTCTCCGCGCGTGCGGGCCACGAGGCTCCAGTTCAAGCCCATTGTCCGCTGTGACCAGATGAAGAGGCCTACGGAGAGGAAGGCGACAAGGGCTGGCAGTACGGCGGCGATCCAGATCGTTGGCGTCGCCGGCCAGGAAAAGCGGAATGGCCCGGCCCACGTCAGCCAGACGCCGACGCCCTGGAGAGCGATACCGAAAACGGACTTGTTGTCCCGCTGAGCCACGGCGGATTTTTCCCGGGCCGACCGCATCCGCGCGGTCGCCATGGGGATCACCATGCCGAGCCAGGCGAGCCCGGTTGCAGACATCGCCACCGGATTGCCAGGAGTGAAGAGCAACATGACCGGCCCCGCCGCCGGATCGACTCCGGCCCTGGCTCAGTCTGCCGCATCGTCGTCGTATCCCACAAGGTGCAGCGGCCGGGCCTTGCGCCCTTCCAGTTCGGCCCAGCGGGCGAGGGCGTCGTCGCGGCCGTGAGTGATCCAGAGCTCGCGGGGGTTCACCTGGCGTGCGGTGTCGGTCAGCTCGTCCCAGTCGGCATGATCCGAGATCACCAGCGGCAGCTCGATCCCGCCCGCCTTGGCGCGCTGGCGGATGTTCATCCAGCCCGAGGCGAAGGCGATGACGGGGTCAGGAAAGCGCTGCGCCCATGGCGTCGAGGTTGCGGACGGAGGACAAAGCACGATGCGTCCGGCGAACTTCTCGCTCTCGCCGCGCTGGCCCTTGTCGAGTGTCGCGGGCGCCAGCGGACCCAGCCGGACACCAAGACGCTCATACATGTCGCAAAGCGCCTTCAGTGCGCCGTGAATGTAGATCGTTTCGTCGTAACCGGCCTCGCGCAGAAGGGCGATCACCCGTTGCGCCTTCCCAAAGGCGTAGACGCCGACGAGGTGCGTGCGCTCCGGAAAAGCCTCAACGCTCTTGAGGAGCTTCGCCACTTCTTCGCTCGCGTCCGGATGACGGAACACGGGAAGGGCGAACGTCGCCTCCGAAATGAACACGTCGCAGGGAACGACCTCGAAGCCGGCGCAGGTGGGATCCCGGCGACGCTTGTAATCACCGGTGCAGACCATTCGCAGGCCCTTCCAGGTGACCGCCGCCTGCGCCGAGCCGATCACGTGACCAGCCGGCGCCAGCCGGACATCGACATCGCCGATCCGCGTAGTCGCGCCATAGCTGGCCGGCTGGCGCGAGGCGGTAAAGTCTTCTCCGTACCGCACCGCCATCGCCTCGAGCGTTTCTGGTGTGGCAAGCACAGCGCCGTGGCCAGCGCGGGCGTGATCGGAGTGGCCGTGGGTGATAACGGCGCGATCCACCGCGCGTGTCGGGTCGATATAGAAATCCCCGGGCGGGCAATAGAGCCCGGCTGGCGTCGGCCGCAACAGGTCCTCGGGGCGGATCATGGGAGCCATATGAGTGCTCCCGGGATTTTTCGCCAATTTTTCTTGCCGCGCGGTGCTCCAATGGGCGTCCAGCTGCGTAAACGGCGCATGACATACACGCGCCGCCGTAAGGTCGTCTGGCCCCTTCTGGTTCTGACCCTTGGATTGTCAGCCTGTATTACCGCGTCCGGACCCGGCGGTGCGCCGCCTCCCGTCGCGCATGTCGACAAGGATCGGCTGTATTCCGGCGACTGGCACGAGATCGCCTATCACCCAACCTGGTTGACCAAGGGCTGCGTCGCGGGTGTGACGCGCTACACGCCGTCGGACAAGCCTAACAAGGTCGGCGTTCGCGATTCCTGCCGCAAGGACACGGTCGACGGGAAGGAAAAGGCCGTAAGCGGAACGGGCACAATCCTGGACCCGGGAACCAACGCCCGTGTCCGGGTGACCTACTTCCCGTTTGTCAGCCGCACCACGCGCGTCGCGGCGCTGGCCCCGGACTACAGCTGGTTCATCACCGTGACGCCGGGGTTCGGCGAACTCAACATCTTCACGCGCGATCCGCAGATCAGCCCGGAGCTGCGCGCCGACCTGACGGCCCGTGCAAAGGCCATGGGGTACGACGTCTCCAAGCTGTATTTTCCGCCGCAACCGGACCACTAACGCCTGCCAGCGATCCGGCTTGCCGGCGTATCAGAATGCCGTCTTCAGGATGTAGCGGCGGTTGAGCGGGTGAACGTGGCGCGCGTTGTCCGGAAACTTGGCGGCCATCTTGGCGAGTTGCTCGCGGCTGGCGGTCAGAGGTTGCGAGACAACCGTCCAGGTCACGGTTTCCGAGCAGGGCGGCGTGGTCAGCGACCCCATGTACCGGAACGCTGCGGCGTGGGCCGGTACAAGCCGGCCGGGATCGACCGGGAATGTAGCGGGCACTTTTCCTTCGCGCTCTGGCGCCGCCGCGATGATCCGGTTCAACTCCGGGTTCGCCGCGCCCTCTCCGAACAGAACGCCGACAACCGCGATGCGGCCATCCGCTGACTGGTGGACGAGGTGCGCTTCCATCGGAAAGGATTTGCCGTCGATCGTGTGTTCGGATGGGTGGTGGAAATGCACCTGCAGGAATTTGTAGGTGACGCCGCCAATCACGACGTCGCCGGCATTGGCGGCGTCGACCTGCACGGTGTGGCCATTGTTGAGGACTACGGCGCTAGCGGCTTGATGCCAGCCACGCTTTAGCGGGGAGGCGCTCGCTGAGATGGCGCCTGAAAGATCGACGGGGGATTGCTGCGTGCCCGAGGCGCAAACGCCGCCCCATTCGCCGCCATGTTCGTCGTTCGCGGGCGTTTCGCCCGAGGCTGGTTGCGCAAGCGCCAGGCAGGCGAGGCCCGCCAGCGCAAGTGCGCCCATCGCAAGTGAAGCCCGAATCGAAACCGTCATCGTCGTCATTATCCAGTCGCCTCCTTAATTGACCCTCTCTGGCGACTGTATGCGCGTGCCCCTAGCAATTAATTAAGAACGAGGCCGGATTTGTTAAGGTCTGGGGCTTGTCTCAGGGCTCCTTCGCCTGAGCGACCGGCGTCAGGTTCGAAATCGTGTGAATGATGTTGGCGTGGATATCGATGCCCAGCGCCGAGGCGCGGAAGGCGGTGTCCAGCCGCGAGGTGTAGGTCCGGCCATTGGGCGCCGGAGCGCACTGGCCTGTCATGTTCACCTCATAGACCTTGGCGATGATGATCGGCTTCCACGGCTTTAGCAGACGGGCGCTGAAGCTGCGGATCTGGGCGGTTTCGGCATCCACCAGCATTTCCGCCCAAAGCTGCTTGTAGAGGTCGCGCTGATCCGAGTCCGGCTTTGGCGGCAACGGCCTGAAGCCGAAGATGCGGCCCCCGGCCGTTTCGCCCCGGTCGGAGATCGGACCATCGGCGCCGCTCGAGAGCTTGTCGCACCAGATGTCTTCTCCGCTGGAGTTGCGTTCGTAGCGCGCCTTGATCTTCTTGAGGTCGGTCTCCTCGCCCCGGACCACGGTAATGGTCGCCCGTTCGCCCTTGGGTTTGGAGGGGTCGATATGGCCGGCAATATAGCTTGGCTTGTCGCCATCGTTCTCGTCGACGAAGTCGAATGCATAAAGCTGGGTCGAGGGCGGCGGCGTGATCGCCTTGGCGAACAGCGCCGGTACGGTCTGGGCGAGCGCCGGCGCGGCGACGGCGCCGGACAGCGACAGCAGGACTAGGAGGGCGAAGCGCATCATGGAGCGGGAAACTTTCCTGCGTTTGTGGCGCAATTTGGCCATGACGCGCTGAACCAGCCCTGAATGGATAAATCGCAATCTGGCAGGCCCGCTCTCCCGGTCTGCAGGATGGCGAGGGACCCCTCCAGGCCTTATCTTGCCGCCAATGGCGGACGACCAACGCTCCCTCGAAAGTCTCCCCCAGCCGTTTGCCGGCTGGTTCGCGGGCCGCGGCTGGACGTTGCGGCCGCACCAACAGGCGCTGTTGCGGGCCGCAAAGGAGGGCAAGGGCGGCCTGGTCATCGCGCCGACCGGAGGCGGCAAGACGCTGGCCGGCTTCCTGCCCAGCCTGATCGACCTCGCAGCCCGGTCGCCGCGGCGGACGCCGGCGCTGCACACGCTCTACATTTCCCCCCTCAAGGCGCTGGCGACCGATGTCGCGCGCAATCTGGATACGCCGGTCGCGGAGATGGAGTTGCCGATCTCCATCGACGTTCGCACCGGCGACACCAGCCCGTCACGGCGGCAACGCCAGAGGGCGAAACCGCCTGACATCCTTCTGACCACGCCGGAACAACTGGCCCTCCTGATTGCATCGGAACACGCGCAAGTCTTCTTCCAGGATGTTCGCGCCGTCATCATCGATGAAGTCCACGCCATCGCCGCCAGCAAGCGCGGCGATCTTCTGGCGCTATGTCTCGCGACCTTGCGGCGCTGGGCGCCGGCGGCGCGCCATGTCGGGTTGTCCGCAACGGTTCGCGATCCGGTCGCGCTGGCGCGGTGGCTGGGACCTGACACGCCGATCATCCGCCATGCCGGCGGCGCCGAAGCGCACATCGATGTTCTCGACAGCGAGATGCGCATTCCGTGGGCGGGACACACCGGACGTCACAACATCCCGGAGGTCTACGAGCAGATCAGGCAGGCGCGCATGGCGCTTGTCTTCGTCAACACGCGCAGTCAGGCGGAGATGACGTTCCAGGAATTGTGGCGCGTCAACGAGGATGGCCTGCCCATCGCGCTGCATCATGGATCGCTCGATGTCGATCAGCGGCGAAAGGTTGAAGCAGCGATGGCGGCCGGTTCGCTCAAGGCCGTCGTTTGCACCTCCACGCTGGATCTCGGCATCGACTGGGGCGACGTGGATCTTGTTGTCCAGATGGGAGCGCCCAAGGGCTCGGCGCGGCTGGTTCAGCGCATTGGCCGTTCGAACCACCGGATGGATGAGCCCAGCCGCGCGTTGCTGGCCCCGTCCAACCGTTTCGAGGTGCTGGAGTGCCGCGCGGCGGTCGATGCCGTGGCGGCGGGCGAACTGGACGGCCCGGGTCCGCGCAGGGGCGCCATCGACGTTCTGGCGCAGCACATCATGGCGCGGGCATGTGGGGAGGGATTCGACGCCCTCGATCTCTACGAGGAAGTGCGCATCGCTGCACCCTACGAAAATCTGGACTGGGAAACCTGGGAACGCGTCGTCGATTTCGTCGCTTCGGGCGGCTATGCACTCAAGACCTATGACCGCTTCCACCGGATCGTGCGCTTTCCGGACGGCGTCTGGCGCGCGCGAAACGACGACGTCCGTCGCCAGCATCGCATGAACGTCGGCGCCATTGTCGAAGACCCGATGGTGACGGTGCGGCTCGCCAGTTATGTCGGTTCGCGCGCCCCCGGCGAAATGAAGAAGATGCTGCGCGCTGGCCGCAAGCTGGGCGAGATGGAGGAGTATTTCTTCCAGACTCTGACGCCTGGCGACACGTTCCTTTTTGGCGGCGAGGTGTTGCGCTTCGAGGGGATGGTCGAAACCGACGTGCTGGCGACGCGCACACACGACACCAATCCCGCAATCCCCAGCTACAATGGCGGCAAGTTTCCGCTGACGACGTTTCTCGCAGAACGCGTGCGCGGCATCGTGCATGATCGCGACAACTGGAAGGACCTGCCGGACCAGGTTCGGGAATGGTTCGAGGTGCAGGAGCTCAATTCCGTCATCCCGGACACCAACCAGCTGCTTGTGGAGACATTCCCCCGCGGGCCGCGCTTCTTCATGGTCTGCTACCCGTTCGAGGGGCGGCTTGCGCACCAGACGCTGGGCATGCTGCTCACAAGGCGGCTCGAGCGTGCGGGCATGAAGCCCATGGGGTTTGTCGCATCCGAGTATGCGCTTTCGGTCTGGGCGCTGGAGGACCTTCGGGACGTCGACATGAATCAGCTGTTTCATCAGGACATGCTGGGCGACGACCTGGACGCATGGCTTGAGGAAAGCGCCCTGATGAAGCGCACCTTCCGGCACTGTGCGCTGATTTCGGGGCTGATCGAACGGCGCTTTCCCGGAAAGGAGAAGACCGGCCGGCAGGTCACCTTCTCGACCGACCTTGTCTACGACGTCTTGCGCAGCCACGAACCGGACCACATCCTGCTACAGGCGGCCCGTCAGGACGCTGCAGACGGCCTGCTCGACATTCGGCGTCTCGGCGATGCGCTGGCCCGCTTCAAGGGTCACATCGTGCATTCGCGTCTCGACCGTATCTCGCCCTTCGCGGTGCCGGTGATGCTGGAAATCGGCAAGGAGCCTGTCTTTTCCGGGGACGCGGCCGAAGCCGTGCTGCGGGAAGCCGAGGAAGACCTGGTGCGCGACGCCATGCGGATTGATTGAGAGGTCAGATCCGCCCCGCTATTCGCCCCGGCCTGTTGTGCCGCCTTCGCGCCGCTTGGCGTCCAGATCTTCGGAGCCGCGTCTCGCCGCATCGTCGAATTGCTTCCATTGGGCGCGGGTCTGGCAGATTTTCTGCGGCACGATTGTTCCGGTGGGTGTCATGCTGCGGCAAACCACCTTGTCGGCGTCCGCCGTCTTGACCGTTTGCGTCGAAGGCGCTGGCGCTGTCGGCCGCGGCGCGACGGACGCAACCGGCTTCGGTCGTGGGGCGGGCGCATCCGTGCAGCCGGCGGACCCCAGACCGGCAAGCGCCAGCCCGACGAGCATCAATCCAAAACGCATTATCTATCCCCCGAGATCGTCGCGACATGCGACCCGCGGAGATTTGCCGAAGCGGCGAAGCCACGCCAGCACAAACGACAAACTCATTGTCAAACTTGGCGTGAACAGAGCACGCCGTCAGCAACTGGCGCCAGCATCGAGTGTGACGCTGGGGAAATACAATTGGCTCTCAGGCGTCAGGGCAAGCGGTTGAACTTGTCGACATTTGGCAGGTTGCGCGTCGCCGCGAAGAACTCTTCGCTGGCGGCAATCTGCTTGCGGTCATACTTGGCCCACGACGCCGGCGTCGCGCACATGGTTCTCTGCGCGTGCGAGTCGATTGGCTGGACACGGCGGCACTCAAGGCCCGTCATGTCGACCTGGCCAAGCGTCGTGACTTTCTTCGTATAGGAGGGCGTGACGCAGCCTGCGAGGACGAGGCCCGTCAGAGCGATCCAGAGTTTCCGGGACATGGCTTTCCCCCTTCCTTGGAGCCGAACGGATAACCCACACTAGCACAAATTGGCTCAGTCGCACCGCCCCCCTGAAAGACCCAGTCCCACGCGCCCGCGGATTGACGCGGATCGTAACGCCCGCCACGGTTGCGGCATGCCCGAATCTCGCGCCGCCGCCAGCTCCCAGGAACGTCCGATCGCACGTTTGAATGTCCGGTCGGCGGGAGGCTCGCCAGGCGTGCTGACGTTCATCGTCGCGGGCTGCACGCTGTCGCCGCAGCCCTGTGGGGCTCTCTGGTGGTCCGACGAGCGCCTGCTGGTTGTCTCCGACCTCCATCTGGAAAAGGGATCGTCCTTCGCTTCGCGCGGCCAGATGCTGCCGCCTTATGACACGCGCGCCACGCTCGGGCGTATTGCGCGCCTGATGGATCGGCTGAAGCCCCGAACCGTCGTCTCGCTGGGCGACAGTTTCCACGATCGCCGCGCGAGAGTGCGGATGGCGGAGGACGATGTGGCGCTTGTTCGCCGGCTGACCGGGCAATGCGACTGGATCTGGATTGAAGGCAACCACGACCCGGCGCCGCCAGACGATCTCGGCGGGCGGATGGCTGACAAGCTCGTATTCGGTCCGCTCACCTTTCGGCATGAACCGACGCCGGGTCCGGTGTCCGGGGAGGTAGCCGGCCACCTGCATCCCTGCGCGCGCGTCGTCGGGCGCACAGGAACGGTGCGGGCGAGGTGCTTCGCCATGGACGAGACAAGGATTGTCATGCCCGCGTATGGCGCTCTGACGGGCGGGCTCAATGTGCTGGACGCGGCCTTCGGCTCGCTGTTCCCCGATGGCCTGCTGGTTGGCGCTTTGGGCCGCGACGACGTTTATGCGGCGGCGATGCAGCAGCTTGCCCCCGACGCCGTGTCGGCGGCCGGCTAGCTATTTTCGCCCGATCCAGGATGCGATGCCGCCGACAACGAGCGCGGTAAGTATCGCGAGGAATCCGTAGACGAAGCCGTGTTTCCTCGAAAGGTCGAACAGCGTCGCATCGGCGCCGCCGCGCACAAGCGTCAACTGCCGGGTCGTCTCTCCCAGCTTCTGGCCGTCGCGGAAGACCACCGCCTTCACCTGGTAAATTCCCGGCGGCGCATTCGGCGGCAGGTCGATCTTCGCCCGACGCAAGCCGCCATCGAGCCGCTCGATGGCTGCGTCGTCGAAGGAGTACAGGTGCCTGTCGACCATCAGCTGAACAAAAGCCGTTCGCCAGGTCTGCAGATCCGGCGAGTTGAGATAGTTGCTGGCGGGCAGGGCGGCGGCCGAGACGTTGAGGCCGGCTTCCGCCATCACTTCGGGTGACGCCGAGGCTTCCGGTTCGGCGCCGATCGCAAAGACGCTTGGCGCCGAAACGAACCTGAAATGCTGGGCGCCGCCGGGCGTGTTGCGTGTGATCTTCTGCGGTTCGGAAGGCCCGATCAGCGCGACGGCGAAACCCGTGTCCGGTTTGTTGGCCTCGGGCGAGTCAGCAAAAAGCACGATGCGGGCGCCTGAATAGTTGACCTTGACCTCGACCGTGTCCTCCGCGAGGCCGGCGGCGATCGCGACAGGTTTGGGAGCGGCCTTGGGGGCAGGCGCGGCGTGAGCGGCAAGCAGCGAGGCAGTGGACAGGCCGGCAAACGCCGGGATCAGCAGGCGGACGAAGGGGCTTTCGTCCAGCCTCACGCAGCGTCCTCCAGTTCATAGAGCGGCTTGGGCTCCACATAGATTTCGTACGCAAGCCGTAACGCCATCCCCAGAACCACGAGGGCGAGAAGCAGGCGAAGCTGCGCCGCCTTGAGCCGCCGGCCGGCAACCGCGCCGAGGCGCGCACCGGCGACGCCGCCGATCATGAGCAGCAGCGCCAGCACCAGATCGACGGTGTGGTTGAAGGTCGCCTGCAGGAAGGTGACGAATGCGGTGAGGAAGATGACCTGGAAGAGAGATGTGCCCACCATCACCCGGGTCGGCACGCCGAGCAGATAGACCATGGCGGGGGCAAGGATAAATCCTCCCCCGACGCCCAGCACGGCGGCCAGCAAACCGATAAAGAAGCCGATGGCTGCAGGCGGGATGATGCTGATGTAGAGACCCGACCGCGGGAACCGCCGCTTCATCGGCAGGCCGCGCATCCAGACCCGCAGTCGCGTGCGCCGCCCCGGGTCGCCGCCGGACTTTCCCAGCGCCCCCACGGACTCCCACGCCATCAGGCCGCCGATGACGCCGAGCAGGACGACGTAGAGCACGGAGACGGTCTGGTCGATCACGCCCAGGCTGCGAAGCAGGGAGAAGACGCCGACGCCGATGAGCGACCCGGCGAGACCGCCTCCCAGCATCAGCGTGCCGAGCCTTACGTCCACCGCGCCGTCGCGCCAGTGCGAGGAAATGCCGGCGATGGAGGTCGCAAGGACCTGATTGGCCTGGGTCGAGACGGCCACGGCCGCCGGCACGCCATAGAAGATCAGCAGCGGCGTCATCAGGAAGCCGCCGCCGACGCCGAACAGGCCTGAAAGAAACCCGACCGCAGTCCCCATCATGGCGACGATCACGGGATCAACCGCCATCTGCGCTATGGGGAGGTGAATCAGCATTGAGGGGTTCTACGCGTGCAAGTCACAGGCCGGAAGGCGCGAGCGCGCGAGATCGAACAAAAACCGCCCGGTTTTGCCCCGATCAACCGCTCGTGTTCAGTGCGGCCGCCCTCAACTGGCGCAGAAGCGTCACAGTCGCGTCTCCTGACACGGGCAGGCCATTGTCTGTTTCAAAGCGGCGGATGGCCTCGCGGGTCGCTTCGCCGACCTGGCCATCAGGCTTGCCCGGCTGATAGCCAAGGCGCGCGAGCAGGCGCTGGGACTCCTGAATCTGGTCCGACGTCGGAACATCCCATGGCCGCGAGCCAAGGTCGCCGTTGGCGCGTGGATTGCCCTTCTTTGGCGTAAAGGCGCGGGCGCGGCGACGGATCTGGTCGGCGTCGGTCGCCGTCATGCCGGCCTCGATCGCGCGGGCGCGGCGGCCGCCGTCCGGGTCGCCCGATTTCGCCGCGACCTCGAACCAGTAGGCCGCCTCGCTCTTGTCCTCGCTGACGCCCAGCCCCTGTTCGTACAGCACGGCGAGATTGTACTGGCTGTCGACGAGGCCGAGATCGGCGGCCTGCCGGAACCATTCCACGGCAGCGGCATAGCTTTGCGGGCCCGCGTCGCCCTCGGCGTAGAACACCGCCAGGTCGTGCATGGCCTTGATGTTGCCGCCCATGGCGGCCTGCTCGGTCCATTTGCGGGAAGCCGCCATGTCGCGCGGCGCGCCTTCGCCCTTCTCGTAGAGTTTGGCGAGCCGGTATTCGGCCATCACCAGCCCCTTGCCGGCGGCTTCCTTCATCAGGCTGACGCCGCGCGCCTTGTCGGAGGTCTGCAGCAGAAGCACCGCCTTGTCGTGCAGGGCGATCGGATCTCCCTGGGCGACGGCTTCCTCAAGCGTGATGGTCGGAACGGCCGGGCTGGGCGGCGGGCTCGCGGCGGCCGTGGCGGTCTCGGCGGCGGTTCCGGTGGAGGATTGAGGGGCGATGGCAGCCGACGACGCGGGTTTCGTGGCGCCTTTCCACGGCGGCGTGTCGTCAAACACGTTGTCCGCGGGCTTGGACCCAGCATCTGCGGACGCGGCAGGGGCGAGACTGTCATGCTCGACCGAGACGTGATCCTCTCCGAAAAGTACGGCCGCAGCCGCCTTGGGATCGCCTTCGGCGACCTGGGGCGAGGCCGGATCGAGCTTCGTGAATGTGTCGGGCGCGGCATCCTGCTTGCCGCGCATGACGCTCCAGGCGCCGCCTCCCGCCACCGCGACGGCCAGCGCGGCCGAAGCGATCAGCGGGCCACGGCCGATCGGCCGTTTGTCCTTCGCCGGCGCCTGTGTGGCCAGGGGAACGCGCCGCCCCTGCATGGCGGCGCGGCGCGCTTCGGCCAGATAGTCCGGACCGCTTGTTTCGGGGTCGTCTTCCGGCAGGTCGGCGAATATCTCGTCGCCGGGGGCCTCCTCCGGATCCAGCAGCACGTCGTCCGTGTCGAGGAGGTCCTCGATATCGGTTGCCGCATCAGGTGCATTCATGGCGCCCGCTGCTTCCTGCGCGGGCGGCGGTTCATCCTTGCCAAAGAGCTGGGCGTCGGGCGTGCGATCGAAGGGGGGCGGTTCGACGCCGACAATGTCGTGCGTCTCTTCTTCGACGACTGTGGCGGGTTCGACCAGCCCAGCAGCGACGGCCGGATCGACGCTTTTGGCTTCAGGATCAGCAAAATCGTCGAGGAACTCGAAATCGTCGGGCAGTTCCGGGACCGGCAGTCCGGGGATCGAAAGATCGGACATCGGCGGCTCGACCGTGCGCGAGGGAGCCTTGACCTCCATCTGCACGCCGTCCTCCACCGCCGCCAGCCTGCGGGCGAGGGAAGAGACCGTCTTGTGCACCGGATTGAGCGCCATGGTGGACTGCTCGCCGATCTCGTCCATGCGACGGGACATGTCGGTGAGGGCGTCCTGGAGGCGGCTTTCGTGCTGGCGGCCGGAGTCGGTCAGCCGGGTCTCCAGCATTCGCAGGGATTCAAGGTGCTGGTTCTGCAACCGCTCCGCCGCACGCGCCACCTGCTCGCCGATCTGGCCGATGGCTTCCGCGCTTCGCCGCTCGCTCTCGCGTACGCGGTCATCGAACGTCTGGGCGAAGCGGTTGAAGTCCTCCGACGACAATTCAGCGTTGCGCACCTCCTCGATGCGATCGCCCAGCCGCTGAACGTTCTCGTCATGGCGGCGCTGCAGGCGCTCGGCCATTACGCCAACCTGCTCGCCAACCGCATCGATGGCGGCGGCGCTGCGGCGTTCGGAGTCCTGGATGCGCTCGTCGATGAGGCCGGATGTGCGGCCGATCTCGCCAGACAGGCGGTCGATGCCGGCCGCCGTGTTGCGGGAGCTGTTTTCGATCTGGTCGATGCGGGCGTCGATGGTGTCGGCCAGACGCAGCATCTCGCGGCGGACATCCTCGATCGACCGTTCGTCCGGGCGGCTCTCTACCGCCCGCAGCCGTTCATCCACGGCGCGCGACATGCGGTCGACCTGGGCGCTGATGGTCTCCACGGCGCCGGCCTGACGCGATTCGGCTTCCTGAAGGCGTTGTTGCAGGTCGCGGATCGTACGTTCCAGCCGCTCGATCTTCTCGGGCTGGTTTGAGCGCAGCGCTTCTTCGACCTTTCGCTCGACGTCTGCGCGAACGGCGTGGATCGGGCGGGACAGGTCGTCGGCCAGCGACTCCAGCCTTTGTTCGAAAAGCGACTTGATCTCAGCGACGTCCGCGCCGTCGGGCGCCTTGGCGACCTTGTCATCGAGGCTGGTTACGGAGCGTTCGAGGGCCTTGAGCGCGGCGCCGGAGTCGCGTTCGGCCTGGCTGATCCGCTGGGTAATGCGATTGACCGCGTCTCCCAGCGAATTGATGGCGTCGCGGGTTTTCTCCTCGATGCCGTCCACCCGGTCGAGAAGTTCCTTCGACATGGACCGGGAGCGCTGGACGCTGGTCTCCAGCGCACGCTCCATCCGCCAGTTGCTGTCAGCGGCGTTGCGTTCGGTCTTGTTCTCGAACAGTTCGAACCGGTTGGCGGCCTCGGCGATGCGGTCCAGGGCTCCGTCGACGCGGTGTTCGGCCGCCTGCACCTGTTGTTCGATCTGGTCGATGCGGCCTGTGACGCGGTTGACCTTCTTGTCGAACAGGTCGTGGAACTCGGCCTGTTCCCGCGCCTTGGCGGCGTTGCTTTCGTTGACCGTTTCGGCCAGCCGGGCGAGGGACGCCTCAAGCGCTCGGAGACCTTCCAGCGTCTGGGCGCCGCCGCCTTCGGCTTCCATTGTCTCGATGCGCGAGCGGAGGGCGGATTGTGTCGCCTCGATCTCGGTCACGGCCCTGGATACGCGCTCAAGACCCGCCAGCTGGGCACGGTTACTGACGTCGAGCTTGCCCATGACGCCGAGGATCGACTTGTCGACGCCCGCCATGGCGCGTGCGGCGCGGGCCTGGGACGCTTCGATCTTCTGGGCGAGCTGGTCGATTTCCGCCGACATGCGGCGCATTTCTTCGGGCGCGGCCTCTGGCGCGTTGAGGTCGGCCACCTCGACGCCGTCCACGCGCACGGCTTCCTCCTCCAGAAGGAGGGAATTCAGGTATTGGCCCAAGGTGACGCCGCGCCGTTGCGCCAGTTCACGCGCGGCGGACCGGGCACGAGGGTCGATACCCTTGATGCTCCAGGGTCCCTGACTCATCCAGCCGCTCCGAATCGGATCGCGACGAGGCTGTCGCAATCCTACGCCCGTAGCCAGTTGGGTATGGGCCGGTTAACGGGCCATTAAGCGTTAATTTTCGTTCCCGAGCGGCGATCGGGATGAATTGACCTTTAGGGCAGCTGACGCTACGTATTACTTGGCGTTAATAGACGCAGCGTCTGCTAGCCGGACGAATAAGAAAAAAACGACATTGGGAGGACGAGACATGAAGACCTACACGATCAGCGAACTGGCGCGTGAGTTCGATGTTACGCCGCGCGCACTCAGGTTCTACGAAGACAAGGATTTGCTGCATCCGACGCGTGACGGGCTCAACCGCGTCTACTCGACCCGCGATCGCGCAAGACTGAAACTCATCCTGCAGGGCAAGAGCGTCGGATTCTCCCTGTCCGACATTCGCGAGATACTGGACCTCTACTCGCTTGAAGGTCATCGCGCGCAACTCAAGCTTTCGATCAAGAAGTCGCGCGATCAGATCCGCAATCTCGAGAAGCAGCGCAATGACCTAGAGGAAGCGCTCGAGACGCTCCGCAACGGCATCAAGTGGTCGGAAGAGAAGCTCGCCGAAATGGGCCCGGGCGCAGAAGTCGAACAATCCGCCCGCGCTTACGAAAAAGTGGCGCGGGCAGGTCTGGACGGCGACGTCGCTCACTCCTGAACGACGTTCGCCTGAACGACACCTCGGACGGGCGAATTTGAATCGGGTCTTGCGTCCGGGCGCGGAATAGCTGTTTCTGCGCCCGGCTGCTTTTCTCTCGCAGGAGAAACGAGGACACGATGCCCAGATATCAGGCGCCGCTTCGCGACATGCGGTTTCTGCTGAACGACGTGCTCAAGGTCGACACCTACTCGAACCTGCCGGGCTTTTCCGATGCGCCGCCGGACGTCGTCGATGCGATCCTGGACAGTGGCGCCAAGTTCGCTTCGGAAGTCCTGCAGCCCCTGAACGCCGTCGGCGATCGGCAGGGCTGCACGCGAAACCCTGATGCTTCCGTAAAAACGCCGGACGGTTTCCCCGACGCATATCGTCAGATGGTCGAAGGCGGCTGGATCGCCATCTCCGGCGACCCGGAATACGGCGGCCAGGGCCTGCCGCGCATCATCTCCATGGCGTTCAACGAAATGTGCTCCTCCGCCAACATGGCGTTCGCCATGTATCCGGGGCTGACGCATGGCGCCTATTCAGCCATTCACGTGGGCGGTTCTGACGAGCAGAAAAGAACCTACCTGCCGAAACTCTGCACGGGTGAGTGGTCAGGCACGATGAACCTTACCGAACCGCAGTGCGGCACGGATCTCGGTTTGATCAAGACCAAGGCCGTTCCTCAAGCGGACGGGACCTACAAGATCACTGGTCAGAAAATCTGGATATCTGGAGGCGAGCAGGATCTCGCGCCCAATATCATCCAGCTGGTGCTCGCCCGCATCGAAGGCGCGCCGGAGGGCGTCAAGGGTATTTCGCTTTTCATCGTGCCGAAATACCTGGTCAACGCGGATGGTTCGCTTGGCGCCAGAAACGCGTTCGAATGCGGCGGCCTTGAAGAGAAGATGGGCATTCATGGCAACGCCACCTGCGTCATGAACTACGACGGCGCGACCGGATATCTGGTCGGCGAGCCGCACAAGGGCATGCGCACGATGTTCGTGATGATGAACGAGGCGCGGCTTGGCGTCGGCATGCAGGGGCTCGCCCAGGCGGAAGTGTCCTACCAGAACGCCGCCGACTTTGCGCGCGAGCGGGTGCAGGGCCGATCGATCACTGGCGCCAAGGCGCCTGACAAGCCGGCCGATCCGATCATTGTTCATCCCGACGTGCGCCGGATGCTGATGGACATGAAGTCGTTCACCGAGGGCGCCCGCGCGTTCACTTACTGGCTCGCGCTGCAGGGCGACCTGATGCACGTGTCGCCGGACGAAATCACCCGCACGCGCGCCGACGACCGGATGGCGCTGCTGACGCCGGTGGTGAAAGGCTATCTGACCGACAAGGGTTTCCGTTCGGCGTCCGATGCGCTGCAGCTACACGGCGGAGCGGGCTATACGCGCGAGCAGGGTGTCGAACAGTTCGTCCGCGACGCGCGGATTGCGATGATCTACGAGGGCACCAACGGCATCCAGGCGCTGGATCTGGTCGGCCGCAAACTGGCCAGCAACGGTGGAAGGGCCGTGTTCCAGGTTTTCACCGACATGGAGGAATTCTGTTCCGCCCACGAGGCCAGCGAGGACATGAAGCCATTCGTGGCCGGGTTGCAGACGGCGGAAGCGCAATTGAAGGAAGCTACGATGTGGCTCATGCAGAACGGGATGTCGAACTTCGACAACGCCGGTGCATCCAGCCACGACTATCTTCACCTTTTCGGCCTGGCGATGCTGGCGTTGATGTGGGCGCGGATGGCCGACGCCGCGCTGCAGAAGCGGGCGACGGGCGACAGCTTTTATGAAGACAAGCTGCTGACGGCCCGCTATTTCTTCGACCGGGTCTTGCCTGACGCAGCGTCACATCTCGCAAAGGTAAAGACCGGTGCGGCGCCCGTGATGGCGCTGAAAGCCGACGCGTTCTGACGTTGTTGCGCCTGGAAAGCGCCCGCTAGCCTATGGCTCGCGGCGCCTGGACGAGAAATCTGGCCGCCGCCAGCGGCAGCAGGAATTCAGCAAGGAGGCCCCCATGGCCGAAGCTTACATCTACGACGCGGTCCGCACGCCGCGCGGCAAGGGCAAGACCTCCGGCAGCCTCCACGAGATCACGTCGCTGGAACTGGCGACGCAGGCGCTGAGGGCGATCAAGGACCGCAACAACCTTGATACGTCAAAGGTCGACGATGTGATCCTTGGCTGTGTCTCGCCGGTCGGCGAGCAGGGATCCGATATCGCCCGCATCGCTGTGCTCAATGCGGACTATGCAGAGTCGACGGCGGGGGTTCAGGTCGACCGTTTCTGCGCTTCCGGTCTCGAGGCCTGCAACATCGCAGCGGCCAAGGTGATGACTGGCGAAGCCGACATGGCCATTGGCGGCGGCGTCGAGGCGATGAGCCGCGTGCCCATGGGCTCCAATGGCGGAGCGTGGTCCACGGACCCTGAAATCGCGATGAAGTCCTATTTCGCGCCGCAGGGCATCGGCGCCGACCTGATCGCTACCAAGTACGGTTTCTCGCGCGATGACGTCGACGCGTACGCTGTGGAGAGCCAGAAACGCGCCGCCCGCGCCTGGAAGGAAGGCCGTTTCTCCAGATCGGTCGTTCCGGTCAAGGATCAGCTCGGCGTAACGATTCTCGATCATGACGAGACGGTGCGCGGCGAAACCACGATGCAGACACTGGCGTCGCTGAACCCGTCGTTCGAACAGATGGGCGCCATGGCGTTCGACGACGTGGTGAAGCAGCGCTACCCGGAAGTCGAAAAGATCAAGCACGTGCACCATGCCGGCAATTCTTCCGGCATTGTCGACGGCGCATCCGCCGTGCTGATCGGATCGAAGGAAATGGGCGATGTGCTTGGCCTCACGCCGCGCGCGCGCATCAAGGGGTTTGCCTCGATCGGCTCTGAGCCCTCGATCATGCTGACCGGTCCCGCGCTGGTGACGCAGAAGCTTCTCAAAAAGCTCGGCATGAATGTCGAGGATATAGATCTCTATGAACTCAACGAGGCTTTTGCTTCCGTCGTGCTGCGCATGATGCAGGCGCTGAATATTCCCCACGACAAGATCAATGTGAACGGCGGCGCCATCGCCATGGGTCACCCGCTTGGGGCCACCGGCGGCATGATCCTCGGAACGGTGCTCGACGAGCTTGAGCGGTCGGACAAGGAAACGGCGCTGACGACGCTATGCGTTGGCGCAGGCATGGGCACCGCCACTGTTATCGAGCGGGTCTGAGATGAGGGATGGTCCGCCCATTGCGCTGCTTGTGATCGGCATTATCGCCGGCGCGGCGGCCGGGCTGGCCCTCCATAACACGCTACTCGGCGTTGTCGTGGCCCTGGGGCTCGGCGCCGCCTACACCGCATTCCAGATGATCTTGCATCCCCGTGCGCCGGCGCCGAAGGCCGATGCGCCCGCGAAGGAGGACTGACATGAACCTTGAAACCTTCAAGTTCGAAATCGATGGCGATGGAATCGCGCTTGCGACCTTCGACGTTCCCGGCCGCTCGATGAACACGCTGACGGGCAAGGCGATTGCCGATCTCGGCGCCATTGCCGAAGAGGTGGCGAAGAACCCGGCGATCAAGGGGCTTGTCATAACCAGCGGCAAGTCTTCAGGCTTCTGCGCCGGTGCGGATCTCGGTGAACTTGGCGGGCAGGGCGGCGGAAGCGCGAAGCCTCCGGCCAACGAGGAAGCCCGCCTGAAAGCCCAGTTTGACAGCGCATACCGCATGAATGGAATCCTGCGCGCGCTGGAGACCTGCAAGAAACCCGTCGCGGCTGCGATCAATGGCCTGGCGCTCGGTGGTGGTCTTGAGGTGACGCTGGCCTGTCATTATCGCATCGCGGCCAACGACAATCCCAAGCTTCAGCTCGGCCTGCCGGAAGTGAAGGTCGGCCTGATGCCGGGCGGCGGCGGCACGCAGCGGTTGCCGCGGCTCATCGGCGCGCAGGCGGCGGCGCCCTATGTCCTGCAGGGCGAGAGCATGAAGGCTGACGCCGCCAAGAGCCTCGGTGTCATTCACGAAACGGCGCCGACTGCGGACCTTGTCGAAAAGGCAAAAGCCTGGGTGAAGGCCAACCCGAATGCGGTTGCGCCATGGGACGGCCCGAATTTCCGGATTCCGGGCGGCGCCCCTCATGCCGGCGGCGGGCGCAATCCGGTTTACACGTTTGCGCCCGCGATGGTCGCGAAGCAGACTTGGGGCAATTATCCGAACGCCAAATATATTATCCAGGCCGTCTATGAGGGTCTGCAGCTGCCGATGGACGCCGCGCTTCGCATCGAGAGCCGCTACTTCGTGAAGACGCTGATGACGCCCGAAGCGCGCGGAATGATCCGTTCGCTGTTCCTGTCCATGCAGGCGCTCAGCAAAGGGGAATCGCGTCCCGCCGGCTTTGCGCCATACGACGTGAAGAAGGCTGTTGTGATTGGCGCCGGCCTCATGGGCGCCGGCATCGCCTACGTGCAGGCCAAAGCAGGCATTGAGACAATCCTGCTCGACGTCAGCCAAGAGGCCGCGGAGAAGGGCAAGGCCTATTCGCAGCGCATTGTCGAGAAGGATATCTCGCGCGGTAAGACGACGAAGGAAAAGGGCGACGCCCTGCTGGCGCTGATCAAGCCTTCGACGGACTACTCGCTCTGTGACGGCGCCGATATCGTGGTCGAGGCGGTGTTCGAGAACCCCGAGATCAAGGCTGAAGTGACCAAGAAGGTCGAGGTCCACCTTGGCGCCAATGCGGTCATGGGCACCAACACGTCGACGCTTCCGATCACCGGACTCGCCAAGGCTTCGGTGCGTCCTGCGAACTTCATCGGTATCCATTTCTTCTCGCCGGTCGAGCGCATGGGACTGGTGGAGATCATCACGGGCAAGGAGACGTCTCAGGAGACGCTCGCCAAGGCGATGGACTACGTTCTCAAGATCCGGAAGACACCGGTAGCCGTGAACGACCACCGCGGCTTCTACACGTCGCGCGTGTTCGGCACCTACCCGGAAGAGGGCATGACCATGGTGGCCGAAGGCATTGCGCCGGCGATCGTGGAAAACGTCGGCCGGATGGCCGGCATGCCCATGGGGCCGCTGGAAGTGTCCGACTCTGTCGGTATCGACACGATGCTGAAGATCGGTCGCGAGTCAGCCAAGGTCGCCGGCAAGTCCTACGAACAGAACCCGATCGGTGATCTGGTGGCGTGGATCGTGGAGAGCCAGAACCGCGTCGGCCGCAAGGCGGGCAAGGGCTTCTACGACTACAACGACAAGGGCAAGCCCTCGCAGTTGTACCCCGACATCAGCAATAAGATCGAAGTCAAGGTCAGCGAATGTCCTCCGGCCCTGAAGGCCGAGTACACCAAGCGGCTTCTCTACCGCCAGTGCGTCGAGGTCGCCCGCTGCTTCGAGGAGGGCGTCATCACCGACGCGCGCGACGCCGACATCGGGTCAATCCTCGCGTGGGGTTTTGCGCCCTATTCGGGCGGCGTCTGCTCCTACATGGACCTCAAGATCGGCATCAAGCCGTTCGTCGCCGAATGCGACAGGCTTGCCGACACGTATGGCGAGCGCTTCAGGCCCAACGCGTTGCTCCGCGACATGGCGGCGCGAGGCGAGACCTTCTATTCGCGCTTTGCCCCCAAGGGAGAAAAAGCGGCGGCCTGAATCTATTTCAGGTATTTCGCCAGGAAATCGGCTAGCGACGCCAGCACAGTTCGTCGGCTCTCTATGTTCGACAGGCTGTGGTCGTCGCCGCGTATCTTGACGTATTCGACGGACTTCCCGGCCGATTTCAGAGCGTGTTCCATTTTGTCGCTTTGATCGCTAGGCACCGTCGTGTCCTGAGTTCCATGAATCAGGAGAACAGGCGCTTTGAAATTGTCGGCCAACCGGGCAGGCGATACGGCGTCGATTGCGTCTCGGTCCTTGTTCGGATCGCCGATCACCTTGGTCCAGTACGTGTAGGCTTGGCTGTTGGGGCCGTTTCTGCGAATCTCGAACCCGAGCATGGCGCGGAGGTCCGAGACGCCCGCAATCGAAACGACGCACTTGTAGAGATCTGGTGTGATGGCTCCGCCCGCCAGCGCCGCGTACCCCCCGTAACTCCAGCCGACGATGCAGGTGCGCGAAGGGTCTGCCCAACCCTGCGTCTGCATTGCCTTAACGCCGTCTGTTATGTCGTCCTGCATTTTGCGGCCCCATTCGTGGTAGCCGGCGTCAACAAACTTCGCTCCAAATCCTGCCGAACCGCGGAAGTTTGGCTGCAATACCACGTAGCCCTCGTTGGCCATGAACTGGGCCAGCCAGTCGAAACCGACGGCGTCATAAGCTTCCGGCCCGCCGTGCGGCAGGACCACCAACGGCAGGTTCTTCCGTTTGTTGGCAGGCACGCCCGCCGGCCAGGTGATCAGGCCGGGAATGGTCAAGCCATCACGTGACTTGTACTCGATGGTCACCACCTCGCCGACGTCGTCAGGTTTTATCTGCGGGCGTGAGCGCTCGATTTCTTTCATGGTCTTCGACGGGCGATCGAACAGCATGTATCGCCCAGGCTGGTCTCCACCATCGGCGTAAAGCAGGAGTTTCGACCAATCGTCGGTCCATGAGGCCAGCCTCACCGATGCTTCGGGCAGGGCATGGATTGCGGCCTTGAGATCCCGGTCCAGAACCGGATCCATCATATGGTAGCTTGGATACATGCCCGAGTATCGAACGCCGACAACGCGCAGATCCTTGTCGCGTATCACTTGTTCGATGTCGGCATCATCGCGCTGCAGAAGCGGTCCGCTCACCGATCCGTCGGCGAGCGCCATTTCGTAAAGGCCGTCGAAGTTCGACTTGGCCCGGTCGATGATGACAAGCGATTTTGTCTCACGCGAATAACCCACGATGGAGCGCTCAATCAGAGGAGTTACTTCGCTAAAGATCTTTCGGGCTCCTCCATGATCGTAGGCATACACCGCATGCGTGTTGGTTCGTTCCTCGAAATCTTCCCGGGCGATTGCTTCGCCGTCTTCGCCGACAATCCATCTTCGGGTCGAGGAAGTGCCAGGCTTCCCGCCCGTGCGGATGCCTCTACCTGTGTCGAGGCTAACTTTCAGGAGATCGAGGCTATGGCCGCCACCCTGGTGGCTCATGAACGCAGGCATATAGACATGCCGGCCGTCGGGATCGACGCCTGATATGCGGCCAAGTCCGCTCTGATAGGGATATATACCCTGCGTGCCGAGCAGAAGCTGGACGACTTTTTTGGTCTTGAGGTTGTAAGCGAACGCTTCGCTGTCCTCGTACCTGTCCGTCATGCCGACGTTGTTGGTGTTGGTGCTCGCGAGAAGGACGACATAGTTATCGCCGACGAACGCGACGCCATCAGCGCTGACCTTGGGAATGCTGACTAGCGGCTCGCTTTTTCCGGTCCTGAAATCGTGCAGGACCAGATAATCGACACCATCAACGCGGTTGAGAAAAGCAATGCGTGTCCCGTCCGGCGAGAGATCCGCCGCCCGGATGATCGGCACGTCGCCAAATGCCTCGATTGGCGGCTTCGCATTTGCAGCGGAAATCACAGTCGCCGCGGCAAGCACACATACGGCTAGTCGGTTCACGACTCCAGAAAGAAAAGAGCGGCTGGCCATCCTGTCCCCCCTGCTGGACCGACATTCAGTCTAGCAGGCAAAACGAAACGTCCAACCGCCCAATTCGAGCTGGAATTATCAGTCTACTTGGCTTCGGCAAGCGCCTTCATATTGTTGACGGCGGCCTGGAACTGCGTCTTGCGTTTGGCGACATCGGCATCCTTCGCGGCTTGATCGGCCTTGTCGGATTCATCCAGCATCAGCGTGTACATGATTTTGGATTTGGACTTGGAAAGGGGAACCACTTCCAGGAAGCCGTGATAGAGGTTGTACCATTTTCCCTCGACGGCCGGTTGCGTGTAGCCATACCCGGTTTCCGTTTTGGCGGTCATTACCTCGATCACCGCGCCGCCGATCTTGCGCACGGAGCCGACGTCGCCGGAGCCCGTCATTTCGCAGGGGATTTCCCGTCCGGCCACGATCCATTTCTTGATGTCGCAGAAGCCGCCGATCTTGGCCCAGACGTCCTTGGCCGGCATGTTGACTTCGACCGGGTCCATGTGGATGGCGACATAGTCGGGTTCGGCGGCAAGGGCTGCGCCTGCGCCGAAGCCGCTTGCAGCGATGCCAAGCGCCGCCAGTTTGAAAATCGCGGATTTCATTGGGTCGTCTCCTCCGTCCCTTTGGGTATCCCTTGATAGGGTTGCCGCAAATTGCGACGGCTTGGGGGGGGAAAGCCAGCCCTTATTTCAGTCGCCTCATTCACGAAAGCGGCAGGTATGTTTACGCATGGTCACATGCGGACTGGGGGCGTTGAGCGCCGCACGGTTCCAGCGCGGGCGACACCCCAGGCGCGGACCGACGAAACGGCAGAGCCGGAAAGGCTTAGGCGGCTTCCACCCGCTCGTCGGCCGTGGAGAGCGAGGCGCGGATTTCGTCAGGCGACAGGGCGCGCACACGGGTAATCTCGGAGATCAGATCCCGTTCGGCCAGGGGCTTCGAGAGGTAGCCCTGCATGCCCATCGCGAGATAGCGCTCCTTGTCTCCGGTCATTGCATCAGCCGTCAGCGCGATAACCGGCACGTTGGCGTACGTTTCCCCCGATGTACGGAGCGTCTTGATCGCTTCGGCGCCGTCCATGATGGGCATGTGAATGTCCATCAGCACCATGTCGAATGGCTCGGTGGCAAGAGCCGCGAGCGCTTCCTTCCCGTTCGTCGCCTCGACAATCCGCATATTGAATGGTCGCAGGAACAGGCTGGCCACCTGACGGTTGATTGGATGATCGTCTACCAGCAACAAGCGCATGCCTTGTGTCTTCAGCAGCGCGCGTGCCTCGTCCTCGGTCTGGCTGACGCCTTCGCTGACAACGCGATGCTTTGGCGACGCTTCGTCTGCAAGGAAAGAGAAGTTGAATTCGGAGCCGCGACCCGGCTCACTGGCGACAGTGGCTTCGCCGCCCATCAGCTCAGCCAGCTTGCGGGTGATCGACAGGCCGAGGCCTGTGCCGCCAAATTTGCGGGACGTGGAATCGTCCGCCTGGACAAATGGTTTGAAAAGGCGGGCGGTAGTTTCCTCATCCATACCCACGCCGGTATCTGACACGCGGACTTTGACCATGTGCTGCCCGGACGCGAGTTTCCGCGATGTGACGAAAACCTCGACGCGTCCCCTGGGCGTGAACTTGATGGCGTTGGAGACGAGGTTGGAAACGCACTGGCGCACCCGGACCGCATCGAAGCTGAGGACTTGCGGCAAGTCCGCGTCGAGCGAGAGATAGAATTCCAATCCAGCCTCTTCGGCCTTCGGTTTCCACAGCCGGTGCAGGCGGCGCAACGTGTGGGCAATGTCTGTGTCAGCCCTGACGATATCGATCTTGCCGGCCTCGATCTTGGAAAGATCAAGCACGTCGTTCAGAAGCGACATCAGGTTCCGGCCGGAATCCAGGATGGTGGACACCTGATCCCGCTGCTCCGGGGAAAGCTCGCCCATCTCGAGCACCTGGGCCATGCCGAGGATGCCGTTAAGCGGGGTGCGAATTTCGTGGCTCATGTTGGCGAGAAATGCCGACTTGGCGTTCGAGGCCGCCACCGCCGCCTTCTGCGCTTTCTTGAGTTCCTTTTCGCGCATGCGGAGTTCGGTCACGTCAACTGAAATGGCGACCTTGCGGCCGTCCGACATGGGCCGGTAGGTGATCTGCACCAGGCGGCCTTCGGGTGTCTTTACCTCATAGGTCTCGCCGGTGTCGGTGTAGCGGTTGAATCGTTCAACCTGTTCCTCGACTTCTTCCTCGGTAAAGTCCGGACGCGCCGTACGCACCGAATGACGCATCGCTTCCTGGTAGGTCTTGGCGCCGTTTGCGAACGCTTCGTAGAGGTGAGGGAAGCGGCGAACCGATTGCTCGTTGTGGAGCATCGGTACGCCGTCCTTGTCGAACACCGAAATACCGTCCGGCAGGCATTCGATAGCCTCGAGGAAGATTGGATCGATGTCGATCTTGCTCGGCGCCATTCTTTGTTCTGCCTTCTGACGTTGCCGGACGGGATTTTCCCTGTCCGCCTCACGCAATCGGAAGAGGCTGGTCGTTGGAGGCGCGATCAAGCGCCCCATTCCTCCAGCTGCCCTTGCGTTTCCCTCGATGCCAAATTGCCGCGACTTCCCTAAGAAATTGCTGACCAAAGAAGGCCTTGGCCTTCAGGCGCGCGCAAATTCGCGTTGGGCAATTGATCTGAAGCAGTCAACGCCCCAAACGTTAACGCGAGCCTGAATTCAGGAAAGGATTTGGAGCGGGTAGACGGAATCGAACCGACATACTCAGCTTGGAAGGCTGCTGCACTACCATTGTGCTATACCCGCGCACGGCTGGTGTCCCTACAGTTTCGGAACGTCCGCCGCAACCGCTTTTACACGGAACCCGGGAGGATGCCCACATGCTGACCGTTCATCACCTCAATGAATCCCGGTCGCAACGGGTACTCTGGCTTTTGGAGGAATTGGGCGCGCCCTACGAATTAAGGCTCTACCGACGAGACGCCCAAACCAGGCTGGCTCCGCCTGAACTCAAGGCCGTGCACCCGCTGGGCAAGAGTCCGGTCATAATGGATGGCGACCAGACCATTATCGAGACGGGCGCCATCATCGACTACATCCTGCGCCATCAGGGCGGCGGCCGGCTCGTTCCCGCGATGGATACGCCTGACTACGACCGCTATGTCGAATGGCTCAACTATGGCGAAGGCTCGGCTATGCTGCCGCTCATGCTGGGCATGTATGTCGGGCGATTGAAGGAAGCCGGAGCCCCGCTGCACCCGAGGATCGAAAGCGAAAGCGCCAATCACCTCGGATATATCGACGGCGCGCTGAAGGGCCGGCAGTTCTTCGTGGGCGATAGTCTCACTGGCGCCGATATCCAGATGAGCTTTGTCGCGGAAGTTGCGAGGGCGCAAAAGAAGCTTGCGGCTTATCCGGATTTCGATGCCTGGCTGGATCGCATGCATGCGCGCCCGGCATGGAAGAAGGCCATAGAGAAGGGCGGTCCCTATGCATTGGGGACCTGACCTGACGGCTATTCGTTCGTGCTGGCAGGATAAGGAAAGTACAGCTGGTTGCCGTCCGGGTCATCGATAATCATCGAGTCATAGCCCCACCGGCCATTCCGGATTGAAACGCCCCTCCGTTCGAATTCTGCCCTTGCGGTTTCAATCTCATCAGGATCGAGCGACAGGAAAATCATGCCGCGGCCAACCTTATCCGGCCATTGGCTGGACAGGATCAACTCGCATCCCATACGCGCAATCTGAGCGACCAGCAGCTCCCCGTCCTCTGCGTGCCGCCAGCTCTCCGTGAAACCGAGCTGCCCGGTGTAGAAGGCGCTCGCTCGCTCGACATCTGCGACCATGAGCACGGGCCGCGAATACCAATGGTTCCCCAACCCGATCTCCTTCAGCGATTCAACTCGGCCTGAGCGGCGGCAAAGACGTCGTGGAACATGGCCTCGGTCAGCCGCCCGGTGTTCGTGTTGTACCGCGAGCAATGGTAGCTGTCGAAAAGCGTCACAGCGCCTTGCGGGCCTTTGAGGGAATGACGTCGCCCGTGACCGAACACGGCTGTGGTCGGTTTCATGCCAAACGCACGAACGGTTGAATCGTGCGCGATGCGGCCAAGCGCGATCATCACTTGCATCCTGGGCAAGGAAGCGATGCGGGCCGACAGAAAGCGGCGGCAGGCGACGATTTCCGCACCGGTGGGTTTGTTTTCGGGCGGCACGCAGCGAACCGCGTTGGAGATTATCGCGTCTCTCAGTTCGAGGCCGTCGTCCGCCCGGGCGTCAAACCGGCCTGTCGAAAAACCGAACCTGTCGAGAGTCGAATAGAGCAGGTCGCCCGCGAAATCGCCGGTGAACGGACGACCCGTGCGATTGGCGCCCTGCAGCCCCGGGGCGAGCCCGACGATCATCAACCGCCCATCGGGATCACCAAAAGATGGGACGGGCGCGTTGAACCACGCCGGGTGGGCGGATCTGTTGGCGTTTCGGAACTCGACCAGGCGGGGACATAGCGAGCAGTCGAGCGGAGCTTCCGGTGGGGTATCGGCGGGCGCTTCGGCTCGGGCCTTGGGCGCCTGCTGAAGCCTCATCTGTCTTCCTCGTCCTCTTCCGTGTCGCCCGCTGCAGCTGAAGCTGTCGCATGCGCAGGTTGCCTTGGCGGCCGTCCCACCAGTTCGGCGAGATCGGCCAGTTCGATAAACGTGTCTGCGGCCCGGCGGAGTTCGTCCGCGATCATTGGCGGAGAGGTTCTGACCGTCGAAACGACAGAGACCCTTACACCTTTTTCCTGCACCGCCAGAACCAGCCGGGTCAAATCGCCGTCTCCGGAAAACAGGACGGCATGGTCGATGTGCGGAGCGAGATTGAGCATGTCGACTGCAATCTCGACATCCATGTCACCTTTGACGCGCCGCCGCCCGCCCGAATCGGTAAACTCCTTGGCGGGCTTGGTGACGACCCTGAAGCCATTGTACTGGAGCCAGTCGACCAGCGGCCGGATAGGGGAATAGTCGTCATTTTCCACGAGCGCGGTGTAATAGCACGCCCGCATCAATCGGCCGCGGCGGCGGAATTCCTCCAGCAGCTTGCGGTAGTCGACCTCAACCCCCAATGTTTTTCCGGCGGAATAGAGATTGGCGCCGTCAATAAACAGGGCGAGCTGTTCGTCCTTGTAAAACGCCATGAAATCAATGCCCTCTGGCAGTCTGGGAAGTCGCGCCGCGGCCGGGCCCCAGGGGCGATCCCCTCCCGTCCTCCCTACTCCGATATGGACGGGCCGAACCTCGCGGCAAGTCGCCGGGCCGCACTTAAGGGGCAAACGCGGCGGCCCAGCCGACCGGCGATGTTGCAGTTGCTCAGCCGATGCAGTAATTAGACAGATTACAAGGAGATATGAATGGCTCGCGTAACAGTCGAAGATTGCGTGGAGAAAGTGCCGAACCGGTTCCAGCTGGTCCTGCTGTCCTCCCACCGTGCGCGCGTCATTCGCCAAGGCGCGCCGATCACGATTGACCGCGACAACGACAAGGACCCGGTCATCGCCCTGCGTGAAATCGCCGACGAGACGATCGACCTTGAGACGGTGCGGGACAGCCTCGTTGCCGACCTGCAGGAAATCCGGCCGGACGAGGAAGCCGAGCGCGAGGAAGACAAGCGCGCGCTGGCCGCGGCGCCGACCTCTTCCGAGGATGAAGTGCTCAAGGCCTATCAGGTCGAACTGGAATCGGCTCGCGAAGAGCGATTTTGACATAGCCAGGTTTGATGGGGCCTGACGCAATGGCCCAGCCAATCCCGTTCCCGAAAGCCGAACCGGCCCGAAGGCCGGTATTGGAAGCGCCATCGCGGTCTCGCGGCTTTCTTCGCCAGTACGAGCTGGTCGATCGGGTCAAATCCTATCAGCCGGACGCGGACGAGGATGCGCTCAACAAGGCGTACGTCTTTGCAACGGTGAAGCATGGCGCGCAAAAGCGCCATTCGGGCGATCCGTACTATGCCCATCCGGTCGCCGTCGCGGGCCTGCTCACCGAATTGAAGATGGACCAGGCGACAATCATCGCCGGCCTCCTTCACGACACGGTGGAAGACACTGACGCGACAGTTGATGAAATCCGCGACTTGTTCGGCGACGAGGTGGCGGATCTGGTCGACGGCGTGACCAAGCTCCCGCGCATGTCCGGAGATGGGCCGCGCCTTCAGCAGGCGGAGAACTTCCAGAAATTCATCCTTGCGACCACGAAGGACATTCGTGTTCTTCTCGTGAAGCTGGCCGACCGTCTGCACAACATGCGCACGATCGACTTCATGCCGAAGCCGGAAAGCCGCATCCGTATCGCCCGTGAGACGCTGGAGATCTATGCGCCTCTGGCGCGTCGCGTCGGTTTGTCGATTTTCGCCAGCGAGCTTGAAGATCACGCCTTCCGGGTGCTGAACCCTGAGGCCTACGAAGCCATCGTACTCCGCCTGGACGAAATCCTTTCGGACGACCACGCCAATCTCGATCGCATCCAGACGGATATCGACACGGTGATGTTTGCGCGCGGTGTTCGCGGCGAACTGCGGGGACGGATGAAGCGTCCCTATTCGATCTGGCGGAAGCTGGAAAACAAATCGATCTCCTTCAAGGATCTCGGCGATGTCTTCGCCTATCGCCTGATCGTCTCGACGGTCGAGGAATGCTATCGCGCGCTCGGCGCCGCACACCAGCAGTGGGCGGCGCTGTCGGAGCGCTTCAAGGACTACATTTCGGTGCCCAAGCCGAACGGCTACAGGTCGCTGCATACAACGTTTCTCGGGCCCGGCAATCGGCGCGTCGAACTGCAGATTCGCACCCACGAAATGGAAGACATCGCCGAACGAGGCGTTGCGGCGCACTGGAAATACAAGAACCAGGCCTATGGTTTCGACGCCGAAGCCGCGCGCGCCGATGGCCTCGATGCGGAATCGGAACTGCGCGCCTTCGCGGACATGCTCAAGCACGGCGCCGAACCGGAAGAATTCCTGGAGCACGCAAAGCTTCAGATGTACCGGGACAGCGTTTTCGTATTCACGCCCAAGGGACGGCTCGTGAAATTGCCGGCCGGATCCACGCCGCTGGATTTCGCCTACGCGGTGCACACCGAAATCGGCGACACGACTGTGGGCGCCAAGATCAACAACGTCGAACGCCCGCTCCGCACGCAGCTTGAGAATGGCGATGTCGTGGAGGTTTTGCGCGGTCCCCGTCCGGCCGCCCAGTCGAACTGGGAAGGTCTTGCGGTCACGGGTCGGGCCCGGTCGGCCATACGTCGCCTGACCCGGTCCGCGGAGCGGGGCGAGTTCATCGCCATAGGCGAACGGCTGATCGAGCACGCGCTGCGTCGCATTGGGCTGGAGCCCGACGAGGTCAACCAGGAAGAGATGGCGGAGCGCGCAGGCCACGAGAACGTCGCCGACCTTGCCGAAGCCATCGGACGCGGGCGCATGACGACCGCGGACATGCTCCACAAGGCCTTCCCGGGAATTGACGATCCGGCGCGGGCCAGCGCCGCCGGCGATGCCGAGGCGGCCCCGAGCCTGGTCGCCGGCGACCATCTCACCCCCGGCGTGACGCTGCATCTCGCTGAATGCTGCTCGCCGCTGCCGGGTGACCGCATCATCGGTGTCTTGCTCCCGGAGCGCGGCATTGAAGTGCACGTTATCGATTGCGCGCGTCTGGCCGATTATGAGGACCAGGCAGATCGCTGGATCGACCTGCGCTGGAAGCCCCGGGGCGAGAATGAGGGCGAGGTGATGGCCGTCGGCCGCATCCACGTCACCACCGCCAACAGGCGTGGAGCGCTCGCGACGCTTTGCAAGACGGTGTCCGACGCCCAGGGCAACATCATCAATATCAAGACCTTGAAGCGGACGGCCGACTTCTTTGATTTCGAATTCGATATCGAGGTTGAGGATTCCCGCCGTCTGACCCAGATCGTCGCCGCCATGCGGGCCTTGTCTGTCGTCGACGCCGCCGACCGCATTCGCGGCGATATTGGAGCCGATTGAGCGAGGCCGCGAGACGGGGTAGGGCTTGCCAAACCGCTCCCAGAACCCGGTCAGGATCCAGATGAACACCCACGACGTGCTGAACGAATTCCGCAAGGTAGGCGCCCTGCTGGAGGGGCACTTCATCCTGTCGTCCGGGCGGCGCAGCCCGGTCTTCCTGCAGAAGGCGCTGGTGTTCTCGCATCCGGAGACAACCGAGCGCCTGTGCGCGGGACTGGCGAAGAAGCTGAAGGCTGAATTCGGCAAGATCGATGTGGTTGTCGGTCCGGCTGTTGGCGGCCTGATCCCAGGTTACGAGACGGCCCGTCAACTTGGCTGTCGCTCCATTTATACCGAACGCGAGGGCGGCCTGATGAGCCTTCGCCGCGGCTTTTCGGTGAGTGCCGAGGATCGCGTCATCATCGTCGAGGATATCGTCACTACGGGCGTTTCGATGCGTGAAACGCTGGAAGCTCTCAAGGCCGCGGGCGCAAATGTCATCGGTGCGGCGTGCATTGTCGATCGTTCGAACGGCAAGGCCGACGTTGGCGGCCTGAAGCTTGTGCCGCTGGCGACGGTGGATTTCCCTGACTACGATGCCAACGATCTTCCGCCAGAGCTTGCCAAACTGCCGGCCGTCAAGCCCGGCAGCCGGGGTCTCAAATGACGCCCTCACGCGTGCGTCTGCCGCGCGCCAGACTGGGCGTGAACATCGATCACGTCGCAACCATACGCAACGCACGCGGGGGCGAGCATCCGCAACCGGCGAGGGCGGCCGCCATCGCCGCCGCGGCGGGCGCCGATGGAATAACACTGCACCTTCGCGAGGATCGCAGGCATATCCGCGATGGCGATCTTGCCGCCGTGCGCGCCGCCACCAACCTGCCCATCAATCTCGAAATGGCCTGTACGGACGAAATGCTCGCCAATGCGCTGAGTTTCGGTCCCCATGCCGCGTGCCTCGTGCCGGAGCGGCGCGAGGAGCGTACGACCGAGGGTGGGCTCGATGTCGCCAGGCTGCACAATCAGGTTGCGCCATTCGTGAAAAAGCTTGGTGACGCCAACATTCGCGTCTCGCTCTTCATCGAACCCAACCGCGAGCAGGTGGCCACCGCCGAAGCGATGGGGGCGCCGGTGGTCGAATTGCATACCGGCAAATATGTCGAGTTCGTTTTTGCGGGCGACGAGGTGGGCGTCGCGGCCGAACTCAAACGCCTTAAGGACGCCGCTGAATTCGGCGACGCCCGCGGCATCGAAATTCACGCGGGTCATGGCCTTACCTACGATACGGTTCGACCCATCGCGGCGATCCCGCAGGTGCGGGAACTGAATATCGGTCACTTCATCATGGGAGAGGCGCTGTTCGTCGGCCTGGACGCCGCCGTGCGCCAGATGCGCAAGGAGATCGATGCCGCGCGCGAGGGCACGCCATGATCATTGGACTCGGCCAGGACATCTGCGACATTCGCCGGATCGAAAAGTCCCTGGAACGGTTTGGCGACAGGTTTACGCACAGAGTTTTCACCGAGACTGAGCGCAGCCTGGCGGATCGCCGCCGCCGGCGAGCCGAAACCTACGCCAAGCGATTTGCCGCCAAAGAGGCTTGCGCCAAGGCGCTCGGCACCGGTGTTCCTCGCCGTGGGGTGCACTGGAAGCATATGGGCGTGGTCAACCTGCCGACCGGGCGTCCAACCATGGCTTTGACAGATGGCGCGGCCGAGCGTCTGGCGAAACTGACGCCGGCAGGAACGACGGCGGTGGTGCATCTGACGATCACCGACGAGTATCCCTATGCTCAGGCGATGGTGATCATCGAGGCGGTGTCCATGCCGCCGGACATTCTTTGATGCGCCCGAATTCCAGCCAGACCGGCAAACGGAAGAAGAACCGGTCGCGCGGCGCGGCAACGCCTCCGGCGCTTGCGGCGGACCTGCGGGAAGCGTGCGAAACCGCGCTCGGTTACCGATTCAAGACGCCGCATCTTCTCGACCGTGCAATGACCCATCGTAGCGCGGCCCAGGGTCACGCGGCCGAATGGAGCAACGAACGGCTCGAATTTCTGGGCGACCGGGTGTTGGGATTGGTTACCGTAGAGGCTCTGCTGGAAAGATTTCCCGGCCAGCGCGAAGGCGATCTTGCCCCGCGCCTCAATGCCCTTGTCAGCCGCGACCAGTGCGGGACCATCGCCGCCGGTCTCGATCTCGGTCGATACCTGATCATCGACAGCGCAGAACGCTCCAACGGCGGCGCAACGCGACCCAGCCTTCTCGCCAATGCGATGGAGGCCGTTCTCGGCGCCATCTATCTTGACGGTGGCCTCGCTGCGGCCCGCAAGTTCGTTGCCCGACACTGGAAAGCAGCCATGCAAAGCGTCAGGGAAAGCCCGCGCGACCCGAAGTCGGCGTTGCAGGAATGGGCGCAGGGCGAGGGCTTCCCAATGCCGCGGTACAATCACGAAAAGCCCGTCGGTCCGGACCATGCGCCAGTCTTCACTGCCATCGTGCGTGTTGAAGGCTTCGATCCTGTCAGCGGCGCCGGCGCATCGAAGCAGGACGCCGAACGGGCGGCGGCGCGCGCCATGATGGCGGTTATCGAAGGCGATCCAGGATGAGCGAATCCCACGACACGGAAACGCGTGCAGGTTTCGCCGCGATAATCGGCGCTCCGAATGCCGGCAAGTCCACACTGGTCAACAGGCTGGTCGGCTCGAAGGTATCCATCGTCACTCACAAGGTGCAGACAACGCGCTTTCCGGTTCGGGGCGTAATGATGCGCGGGCAATCCCAGGTCGTCCTGGTGGACACGCCGGGCATCTTCCAGCCCAAACGCAGGCTGGATCGCGCCATGGTGCAGTCCGCCTGGAACGGGGCAGGCGATGCAGACGCCACCGTTCACCTCGTGGATGCTCGGCCATGGACGACCGAGGGAGTCGGAGATGCTGAGGACCAGGCTATCGTTGATCGTCTGAAGGAACTCGGCAAGAAGGCGATCCTCGCGCTCAACAAGATCGATCTGGTTGATCGGGAAGCCCTGCTAGGCGCAGTGCAGCGGCTTTACGGCCAAGGTGTATATTCGGACGTGTTCATGATCTCTGGGCTGAACGGCGACGGTGTTGAAGATCTGGCCGACGTGCTGGCAGCGCGAATGCCGGCAGGTCCGTATCTCTTTCCCGAAGACCAGTCTGCCGATATTCCCGTTCGTCTGCTTGCCGCGGAAATCACGCGCGAAAAGCTGATGCTGCGCCTGCATCAGGAAATCCCCTACCAACTTACGGTCGAAACCGAAGCGTGGGAGCCGCATTCCGACGGCTCGGTGAAAGTCAGCCAGCTGATCCATGTCGGGCGCGAAGGGCATCGCTCGATCGTGCTGGGCAAGAACGGAGCGACGATCAAGGAAGTGGGCGTCGCTGCGCGCAGGGAGCTGGCCGCCATTCTGGGCCGTCCCGTACATCTTTTCACGCGCGTGAAAGTCTCGGAGCGTTGGCAGGACAGCCGCGAACGGTTTACGGCGCTGGGTCTGGACTTCGACGTTTAGGCCGCTTCGCGTTCGTCAACGATCAGTTGGAATTTGCGGGTCTGGAGATTGACCGGCAGGTCTTCCACCGCCGCCACTTCGAAACCAACGTTCAGCATACCCTTCTGGTCAAGTATTTCCTTTAGTCGCTTCTCGACACCGGCAATGGCCGCTGCGTGGCCTGGTTCATCGAGAGACGGGTCGAGGATAACCAGAAAGCGGAATGAATCCGGCCCGGTCAGGCGAAGCTGGAAGCGCAACACGTTCGGCACAAAGATCTCATTGATCGTGTGTGGGCTGATGAAATCCGTTTGTCCCTCGCTGTTAATGAACGTCGGCACACGCTCAGTACGGCCAACCAGATTCCGGATCACGAGCGGATGAGCGTCCGCGTCGCCGACGGGGATCAGAATGTCCGACATCCGATAACGGATAAGTGGCATGGTATAGTTGAACAGGTTGGTTATGACCGAGTGATCCTCGTGAAACTCGAAGATCAGGTTCGCGTCATTCAGCGTCATCGTATCGCCACCAGGATTCGATGCGCCGAGCCCAAGATGTTCAGTGCAGCCATAGGCGCTGGTCACCTCGCACGCGAAGGCGGATTTCAGAAACGCCATGTCCGCTTGGGTCACCGTTTCGCCGGTGGCGGCGATAGCTATGGGATGGATGTCCAGTTGCCCGGCTGCCTGCCTTTCTCCCAGCATTCGAAGCGCAGCGGTGTAACCAGAGAGGATATCGGGCTGGAAGGCGTTAAGCTCTGAGACGGTGTCCGGCAAAGGAGCGTTGATTTCGAAGGTCCGCATATCGACAAAAAGTCGCGCGAGACCGCGATTGGCTGCGGTCGCCATGGTGACGCCCGCGAAATGACCACCGGTCGCGCCGTAGAAGGCGAAGCGGTATCGGCCCCTTCGGCCAGTTCGCCTGGGTATGCCGCGGCGACGTTGGCGAAAACCGCCACCGAGCAAGCCGCGCAGCCAATCGGCGTTCGAATAAAGAAAGTATCCGACTTCGCCTGACGTTCCCGACGTATGCATTACGCGCCATCGTCCGAGAAATTTCTCCCCGGGATCCTTCGAGATAGCGAGAAAATCCGAAACCGCCTTCTTGGTGATGCGCCGGTCGGTGACGATGTGGTCGAAATTCTCCATAAGGATGGATTTCGTCAGCACCGGAAAATCTTCTGGCGTGCATACGGAAAGATCGATGCCGCGCTCGCGAACGATGCCGGCGTACCAGCGCGAATGTCGCGCGGCGTAATCCGCGAGATCGCGAAAGTCTCTAAGCCGCGCTTCGCGAAAGGCCGGGGCGTCGAGATTCGCATTGCGACGCGCCTCGGCAAGTTTGCCAGCGAAGATCGCAAGTTCAGTCAACATGACTTCGTCCTGCCAGGTTGATGCCGGGCTGGTTAGGCTTCGATTGTCTCGTGGCTATTCCTCGTCAGTATTGTTGGCGACAACTTTGCCTTCTCTTTCCTGAATGCGCGCACCCGCCAGGATATGGGGCATCGCGTAGTTGCCCTCGTGGCACGCATATTCGTAGAGCGGTTCCTTGGAGAGGTTCAGCGGAATCTCACCTTTCCACGGCTGGGTGTACTTGCTCGGGTCTTCGACAGTGAACTCATAAAGTATCTGGTTCTGGTTCCAGCGCGTGAACCGTTCGGTGACCTTGCCGTCGTCACCGATCAGGCCGTGCTGTTGCGGGTTCACATTCCGCGTCTCGACCACAAGGGTGTCGCCTTCGTACCAGCCGACGCTGTCACCCAGCCACTTGTGGATCACCTCGGGTCCATAGTGGGCTTCGGCTTCGTTCTTGACGATCGGTATGATGCGCGCGTCGTGATCCATCTCGATATCTATCAGGACGGCCCCGGGTGTTTGCACGATCTGATAGTGGTTGTTGTAGAGCACATTCTGCATCACCGGTCCGCCGGTGCCGCCAAAGCCGATCAGGCAGCGCTCGCCGACGGGCCGCGCTTCGGGCCCGTTGTAGCTGCCATAGCCGCCGCCGGCGTTGGGATCGACCGCGCCAGGACCCTGGACGGTGCCATCTTTGCTGGCCTTGCCGGTCGGCGCTTTCGGGGCTGCGGGTTTGGCTGCGGCCGGTTTCGCGCGGGCACGGGGGTTCGCACCCGGTTTGTAGGGAATTCGTCCATCTGCCGGATCGACAATCCACGATGAGCGCAGTTCGCCCTTCACGACGCCCACTTTGGTGCCTGGATCGACCCAGAACGCATTGTACCCGCCGCCGGACAGCAAGTCCGTTCCGTCCAGCAAGGTCTTGTCGTTGGGATCGGCGGGTTTGGCGTCTTCGCGTGTCCGGTTGTTGTAGTAGTCCGATTTCTCGAACTGGGCGGCTTCCGCCGGCGTCAATACCAGGTTCTTGAACCTGGGATTGCGCTGCATCTTTGTAATGGAAGCGTTGGTCCAGGTCCCCTGCAGGTCCGGCGCGCCCCAGCTGGTTTTGGGTGGCGTGTAGCCTGGCGCCGATTGCGCCATGGCCGCCCCGGCCACGAAAGTGGCTGCCCCCGCGCAAAGCATGGCTTTCAGTGCTGTTGAGGCTGTCACCGGCGCTCTCCCTGTTTTGCCGCGCCTATGCTGGCGCTGTTCATTGCGCGCATTTGTGCCGGAGACGTTGGGACCGGACAAGCGCCAGACGTCGTGCCTGGGCGCGGCGACCCCGCCATAGCTGGGAATTTTCCCATCCGAGCACGCGCTTGTGTTCAGGCCAACGTCGCCTTTGCCGCGCCGCACAAAAGATTCTAGTACATCCGGCAGTTTCACGAGTTGCCGGAGATGGACGGAATGACCTCGAGCGCCGATCTGATTGTGAGTGACCTGCGCGGAACCCTGCGCCAGGCCGCCAGCGACGCCGAAGCCTACTTCCTGGACCTTCGCCGGGCGGTCGCCGCACGGGTCGCTCCGTCGGGCAAGGTCGACCGCAAGTTGATCGATGTGGAGCAACGCGCAACGCACGGCCTCGCCTGGGTGCTCACCTATGTCGAGACCCTCAAGGAGACCGCCCACTGGGCAGATCGCATCGCAGCGGAAGACCGCTTCGGTGAGATCGAACAACTCCTCTCTCAGGTCCTGTTCGGGGAGTACCTGTCCCAGCTGATCGGCGGCCTGCCGATGACGCAGGTCGAGATCGTGCGCCCGATCGACATGACGCAGGATCAGTCGATCATGCAGAAGCTGTTCACGCCGGCGATCACCGCACTGGTGATGAAAGGCAACACGCCAGCCGTGCGCCTGCGGGCGGCGGAACTGATCCGGCATATGCAGGGTCGCGCGACGATCGAGCATACCGGCCTCGATGAGACCTTCGAGATGATCCGCGACCAGTTTCGCCGATTTGGCGAGGAGAAGGTCGTCCCCTTCGCGCACGAATGGCACCTCAAGGACGAACTCATCCCCGACAGCGTCGTCACCGAAATGGGCGAACTCGGCGTATTCGGCCTCACCATCCCCGAAGAGTTCGGCGGTCTCGGCATGGGCAAGACGGCGATGTGCGTCGTCTCGGAGGAGCTCAGCCGCGCTTATATCGGTGTCGGTTCACTCGGCACGCGATCGGAGATCGCCGCCGAACTTTTGCTGAATGGCGGCACAGAGGCGCAGCAGAAGAAATACCTGCCCGGCATTGCCTCAGGCGAGATCCTGCCCACGGCCGTCTTTACAGAACCCAATACGGGTTCAGACCTTGGCTCGTTGCGTACGCGCGCCGTCAAGGATGGCGAAACCTGGAAGATCACCGGCAACAAGACATGGATCACGCACGCCGCCCGCGCCGACCTGATGACAGTGCTTGCCCGGTCGGTCCCTGACACGAACAACTTCTCCGGTCTTTCCATGTTCATCTGCGAGAAGCCCCGTGGCACGGACGCCGAACCCTTTCCGGCGAAGGGCATGACGGGCGGCGAGATCGAGGTGCTCGGCTATCGCGGCATGAAAGAATATGAACTTGGCTTCGATGGGTTCGAGGTTCCGCTCGGCAACCTTCTCGGTGAAGTCGAGGGCATGGGCTTCAAGCACCTGATGACGACGTTCGAGGGCGCCCGTATCCAGACTGCCGCCCGCGCCATCGGCGTCGCCCAGTGCGCCTTCGAACTCGGCCTGAAGTATTCGCTGGAGCGCACGCAGTTCGGCCGCCAGATCTTCGATTTTCCGCGTACCTCGGACAAGCTGGTGATGATGGCCGCCGAACTCGTGGGCGTGCGCCAGCTCACCTATTTCTCGGCGCGCCAGAAGGACGAAGGCAAGCGCTGCGATCTTGAGGCGGGGCTGGCGAAGATGTTGGCGGCACGTATCGCCTGGGGCGCCGCCGACAACGCGCTGCAAGTCCATGGCGGCAATGGTTTCGCGCTGGAATACCCGGTCAGTCGCGTCCTCTGCGACGCCCGCATTCTCAACATCTTTGAGGGCGCCGGCGAAGTTCAGGCCATGGTCATCGCCCGGCGCACGATCGACGAATTCATCGGCGCCAGGAACTAGCAGGTCAGGTGACGGCGGTGAACGCCGCCATCAGCGTGCGCCATGCGCGATCGATGTCAGGCGTCCATTCGTTGGTCAGGATGTCCTGGAAGGCTTCCGTCATGGCGGCCCAGTAGGCGTCGAACAGTCCGTCCGGCACGCCGTAGCCCTGATGGTGCAGGCGCGCGGCCGAGATCACGTTGGTGGCTGTCAGGTCGGGGCCGACATGGTCCAGAATGCACTCGATACTTGTCTGCACCATGGAAGCCCGCACACCGCCGTCGCGGTCCATGGCGAACAGCGGTTCGAGTTCGGGATGAGTGGCGAACAATCGCGCATAGATCAGTGACGTCGGATCTCCCGCCACATCCGCCACGCGCTGCAGGACGTGAAAGATCGTTTCTGCATCCGGTCGTTGCGGCGTCACGGCTTGAGTCTTAGGCGTCCGATATAGTCGCGCTTTCCAATATGCACGCCCTTGCCGCGGAGAATGTCGTAGGCGGTGGTGGCGTGGAAATGCAGGTTGGGGATCGAGAAACTGAGCAGGAATCCTTCCGCGGTGAACTGCAGGGCGGTCTCGCCGAGCTTGAACACGACATCCTTGCCTTCGAGGGCATTGATCTCGTCGGCCTTGAGAGAGGCCAGGCCGGCGCGGCCGTCGCTCACCAGCTTTTGAAGGCCGGCATAGCCGGTGTCCGGCATGTGGCGGCCGGGCTGCACCTCGCCGGCCTTGACGCCCTGGATGGCCACCACGGAGTGAAATACCGCGGACTGCACCTGAAAGCGGAACGGCATCATGTCCGGATAGATGCGGGTTTCCACGATCTCCCCGGGGTCGATGCCCTTTGCCTCGCAATGCGCCAGCCCCTTGGCCAGCACGCCCTCCAGCGCCGTCAGTGTTTGCAGGAAGGATGTTACGCTTACGTCGTAGAGTGAAAGGGCCATGGCCGCCTCCGTATCGCGTTGCGTTCCTTTGTTGGTAGCCCGAAATCAGAAAAGCGAAAGCCGGTTTTGCAATGGCGGTTTCCGTGGCGTCGCCAGGTTCGCGGGATTGGCTGGTCAGCGGCTATTCTCGGTGTAGTCTGCCGACAAACGAACCGATCCGGGGAGGACCCAGAATGTATCGCACACTTTCCGCCATCGGCCTGGCGCTGGCTCTTTCCGCCTGCGCGACGCCGCCTCCGGCCCGCACGGCTGTCGACTATGCGCCTTTGCTCTCGGCTCCGACCCGACCGGCGGATGACCGGACCGACGATGCGGCCCGCAAGCCCGACCAGGTTCTCTCCTTCATAGGTCTCAATGGCGGCGAAACGGTTCTCGAGCTCGAAGCCGGGGCGGGCTATTACACCGAGCTGCTCGCCGGGGCCGTAGGCCCGTCGGGCAAGGTCTACATGCAGAATCCGCCGGAATTCGACACGCCCAAGATCGCCTCGCGCCTCGAAAATGGGCGCCTGCCGAACGTGCAGAAGGTGATGTCCCACTTCGACGACCTGTCCGCGATTCCGTCTGGCAGCGTCGACAAGGTTACGTGGATACTCGGTCCGCATGAACTCTACTACACGCCCAAGGGGTCGAGCGGTCTTGGCGATCCGGCCAAGTCTTACGCGGATATCGCCCGCGTGCTGAAGCCGGGCGGCCAGTTCATCGCAATCGATCATGCTGCGGCGGCCGGGGCGCCGACGACGACAGGCGGCACGATCCACCGCATCGATCCGGCCGTGGTCATGGCCTCAGCCAAGGCGGCGGGCCTGACGTTTGTCGAAAAAAGCGACATCCTCGCCAATCCTGCGGACGATCATACGAAGATGGTCTTCGACCCCAGCATCCGGCGTCACACCGACCGGTTCATCCTGCGGTTCAGGAAGCCAGCCTAGAAATACCGTGGATATGCTCCGGCCACGCAGCCGGCGCGGTCCGCTTGCTGTACTGGGGAGAAACGAATGAAGCGGCTGCTGATCCTTGCCTGCGCGGCATGTCTGGGCGCGTGTTCGACCATGGCCGGGCCCGCCGGTCGTTCAGCCTGGGTCGGGGCCTGGGGCGGTTCGCCTGCGCCTTCATCGTCCGCCAGTCCCAGCGTTGATGACCAGACGATCCGCCAGGTCGTCCGCCTGACCGCGACAGGGGACCGTGTCCGTGTACGGCTTACCAACGAGTACAACGACACGCCGCTGGAAGTCGGCGCCGCCTCGATCACGCTCGCCGGTCCGGACGGAAAGCCGACAGGGGCCATTGTCCCCATCACGTTCGGCGGCAAGCCCTCGGTCGTCATTCCCAGGAACGCGCCGATGCTGAGCGATCCGGTCGCCTTCCCGGTCAAGGCGCTCGACAGCGTGTCGATAAGCCTTTTCTTCCCGCACGCGACGGGGCCGTGCACGTGCCATCCCCTTGGCACGGCGACGACCTGGATTTCTGCTGTTGGCGATTACACCATGTCGGGCTTCGAGCCGACCTCGACCGTCACGCAACGACCCTTCCTGTCGGCCGTCGAGGTCGAAAGAAGCGCCTCGACCCGCGCCATCATCGCTTTCGGCGATTCCATCACCGATGGTTACAAGTCCACGCCGGACGCCAACAAACGCTGGCCCGATGTGCTGGCAGAACGTCTGCAGGCGAGCAGGCCGGGCGCTGCAAGCGTCGTCAACGAGGCGATCAGCGGCAATCAGGTTCTGGGCTTCCGGACTGTAGTCTTCGGCGACCCCGCGCTTGCCCGCTTCGATAGAGACGTCCTCACCGTCCCCAACGCCGAGTGGATGATCGTCCTCGAAGGGGTCAATGACCTCGGCATGGGCGGCGACAAGCGGCCGAGCGCCGAGACGCTGATCGCCGGCTACCGCCAGATCATCGAGCGGGCGCACGCCCATGGCCTGAAGGTCTTTGGCGGAACAGTCCTGCCTTACCAGGGCGCTGCATATTACACGGACGCCGGCGACGCCATCCGTCAGGAGGTGAACGCGTGGATCCGCACGGGAGGCGGGTTCGACGGCGTTATCGATTTTGACGCCGCGATCCGCGACCCCGCAAATCCAAAGCGGATGAGGGCCGACCTGCAGTCTGGCGACTGGCTGCACCCCAACGATGCCGGTTACAAGCTGATGGGGGACACGGTCGATATGAAGCTTTTCCGCTAGGCGGCTTCGCGACCGGTTTTCAACGTCCGGGTCCACCACGCCAGGTCTTCGAGCATGGCTTCGGCGGTTGGTACGAGGTGCGGGAATTCTTCGAATGGCTTGCCCTGGAAGAGCAGGCCCATCGCATCCGCGCCGCCGATATGAACGCCAAACCGCGTCGGCGCCATCTGCAGCTCGATGCAGATCAGCCGCAGGTGCTCAACCGCCCGCGCGCCGCCCACGCCGCCATAGCCGAGGAATGCGGCCGGCTTCCGGTTGTATTCCTTGTACGCCCAGTCCAGCGCGTTCTTCAGCGCTCCGGTAATCGACCGGTTGTATTCGGCGGTGACGAAGATGTAGCCGTCGAGTTCGGCCATTTTCGCGCCCCACCGCTGAGCGACCGGGTCCTGCACGGGCGCGTAGAAGGGCGACACGCCCTCGAAATAGGGAAGCGGATAGTCGCGCAGGTCGACGATCTCGAAATCCATGTCGGTTCGCTTTGTCGCTATGCCGTGGACCCACTTTGCCGCCTTCTCTCCAAACCGCTGCTCCCGCGTGGAACTGATGATGATGCCGATCTTGGGTTTGGACATGGCCTGCTCCGGTCAGTTGGTATAAATTGGTGACTGACACACTTATGGAGACTGAGTTGGCGCGTGAAGGAGGCACTTTTTTGAAACCCAGGCGCCCCAGGGTGCCTGCGGCGGAAATGCCCGACAGCTGCCGGGCGGTGACCGAAATCCTCAATCGCATCGGCGACAAGTGGTCGATCAACGTCGTCCGGCATCTTGGCGTCAGGAAAATGCGGTTCAGCGAGCTGCGCCGCGCTCTGGACGGCGTCTCGCAGAAGATGCTGACGACGACGCTCCGCACGCTCGAACGCGACGGTTTCGTCACGCGAACGGTTCACCCGACAATACCGCCACGCGTCGATTATGAACTGACCCGTCTCGGCTACGATCTTCTCGCGCCGGTCGCCGCCCTGGGTCAGTGGGCGCATGACAACCGGTCACGTGTCGAAGAGGCGCGCGCTGCATTCGACAGGCGCGCCGGCGGCCCGGTGCGAAAGGCGGGGCGGCGGGTCTGACGGCCCGCCGACGCAAGGACTATTTCGACGCTTTGCCTTTGGTCGCCTTGACCGGCGTTTTCAGCTTCGCCGCCTCCGCGGCCTGGCGTTCGCGATTGCGGGCGCCGGCGAGGATGCCGACCATACCGTAATTGCCTTCATGGCAGGCATATTCGTAAAGGCGGCTCTGCGGATAGAAGCTCAGCTCGGCCGTCCACGGCTGGGTATAGGTGTCCGGATCGTTCACGGTGAACTGGTAGAAGATATCCTTCTCGCCATCCCGCGTGAGACGTTCGGTTACGACGGCGTTCGGCGAAAGCGGGAAGGACTGGTTCTCGGCCTGCAGCGGATTGACGTCTGTCGTCTCCATCACAAGCGTGTCGCCTTCCCACCAGGCGACGCTGTCGCCCAGCCATGGGGTAATCACCTTTGGTTTGTGATGCGCTCTTGCCGTCGTCGCGTTGTCGAAGATCGGGACAATGCGTGCATCGTGCGCCATCTCGACCAGGATCATCAGATAGTCCTTGGTCAGCACGAACTGGTAGTTGTTGTTGTAGAGCACGCTCAGCATGCCCGGTCCGCCGGTCTGGCCGAAGCCGATCAGGCAGCGCTCGGAGATAGCAGTTTCCTCCGGTCCTTCGTATGGCGCATTGCCGGTCGCATAGCGCGTGAACCCCTGTATGGCCTTGCGCGCCTGGGCCGCTGGATCCTTGAAGGGCAACTGGCCGTTCGGCGGATCGACGATATTCGATGTCCGGTATTCGCCCTTCACCTTGGCGAGCATCGTACCGGGCGTGACCCAGAAACTGTCATAGCCCTTCAGTCCGAAATCTGCGCCGCCCTTTTCTGGCGCGCCCTTGTTCGGATCCGAATACCGGGCGTTCCTGTTGAACTCCGGATCGTCGGCGGCAATGCCCGCGATTGCGGTGCCATTGGCGATTTTTCTGGCTTCCTGTTCACTGACGACAAGCGACGTAACGCCTTTGGCCCGCGACAGCGGCGTGAGGGACGCGTTGGTCCAGATGCCTGTAAGGTCTGGATGTCCGTCTGGCGTCTTCGGAACCTGGGCAAGCGATGCGGGCGCTGCTGTAAGCGCAAATGCCAGCGCCGCCAAAGCGATCTGGGTGCTCAGTCTGGGCATGAATTCCTCCGGTCTGACGCTCGGTGGCTGTGTCCGCCAATCTCCTTGACAGAGTCTAGACCACTTGCGGTCTGAACCGAAAGCACTCGATGGACAGTCGTGCGCCCGCTTCGGCCGAATGATGGGCCGCTTGCCGTAGCGTTCGCCGTCCTTTTGTGGTGAGGGCGCGAAAGGCCTTCCAAAAAAGTAAGGGCCGGCGGCCCACTTGCTCCGCCAGCCCCTACATCAGACGCACATTGAGCTACCGGCTCTTGCCCTTAGAGGCTGGCATCTTCGCCTTCATCGCCGCGGCTTGCTGCCGTTCTTCAAGGCGTTGTCCGGCCAGCATGTGAGGCATCGCGTAGTTGCCTTCATGGCAGGCGTATTCATAGACATGCTGCTTGATGCCCCTGAATGTCAGCTCTGCCTTCCACGGCTGCGTGTAGATCTTGGGATCGTTCACGGTGAACTGGTAGAAGAGGTTGTCCGGCCCATCGCGCGTGAAGCGCTCGGTCACGACGCCCTCCGTCGAAAGCGGGAATGCGCCAGCCTTGCCTTCCTCGGCGCGGACGTTGGTGGTTTCGACCACCAGCGTGTTTCCTTCCCACCAGCCCACAGAATCGCCGAGCCAGGGAGTAATGACGTCCGGTTTGTGGTGAGCACGTGCTTTCGCCGCCGTGTCGAACAGCGGAATGATCCGCGCGTCATGATCCATCTCGACCAGGATCACCAGGCTGTGCGGCGACTGCACGAACTCGTAGTTGTTGTTGTAGAGCACGCCCAGCATGCCCGGGCCGCCGGTCCCGCCGAACCCGATCAGGCAACGCTCGGCGAGATTTGTGTCCTCGGGTCCGGCATTGCCGCCAACGCCAGTGAGGTAGCGGATCGCCCCGGGGCGGCGTTCCTTGGCGATTTCCTCCGGATTCCTGTAGGGCAATTGGCCGTTCGCAGGATCGACAATCGCAGACGTGCGATATTCGCCGTGGACGATGGCCAGGCCGTTGCCGGGCGTGACCCAGAAAGAATTGTAGCCCTTCAGGCCAAAGTCGGCGCCGCCCTTTTTAGGCGCGCCCTTGTTGGGATCGACATAGGCGCTGTCGAAATCCGAATCTTTCTGCGAAATGCCCGCGATCGGCGTCGCCGCCGCAATCTTCGCGGCCGTCGCCTTGTCCACGACGAGGCTGTCGATGCCTTTCGCCCGCGTCAGCGGTGTAAGCGAGGCGTTGGTGTACGTGCCCGTAAAGTCGGGATGGCCTGTTTCTGTTGCCGCCTGAGCGAACGCCGCAGGCGCAATCGTCAGTGCAAACGCCAGCGCCGCCAGAGCGACCTTGGTGCCCGGTTTTGGCATGATTTCCTCCTGGTCTGTCGTTTGTCGGCTGTGAGTTCGCCGCATAACCTGACAGAGTCTAGCGCAGAAGGTCCGGAGTCCAAAATTTCGTCCCGCTTTATCGCCGTTCGTCGAGCAATTGCCGGACATGCTCCAGCGTCGGCAACGCCTCATGTACCGACGTCACTGGGAAACGTTCGGGAAGATCAGACATGGCCTCCGCCGTTGCGGCGATCGCCTCTTCGCGCGCCTTGCGCCCGGCGTCCGTGATGTCGACCAGCTTGGCGCGCGCATCATCGGGGTCTGGCGTGATGCGGATATAGCCCTGCGCCTCCAGACGCTGCAGCGTGTTGGTCATGGCGCCCTTGGTGATCTGGAAGTTGCGCGCCAGGCGTCCGGGAGAGGATGGAGAGCCGGTTCGCACGACGTGATTGAGCACGCCGAATTGCGCGAGCGACATGCCTTCAGGCAACGCCCGCTCCAGCCAGTTCTGCGACAGCTGGGCGATGATGCCGATCTCGGTGAAGAACCGGAAATACAGCCGCGTATTGTCGTCCAGCTCGGCCAAGACGCCTCCTCAGGTAATCAACAGCGGATCAAGTCCACGGCGGGGCGCGTGGATCACGGGCTTTGCATAGCCGATGCGAACAAGCATCTGAACCAGTCCGCCTTCGCCCAGCATCGACTGCGCCTGGTCATAAAATTCCTTCATCTCCGGATACTCCTGCAGAGCCTGGCTCCAGGGATGAATGGCAAGGTCCAGTTCCGCCGCCTTCAGGCAGAAGCGTGCATAGGCGCTGCCCGCGGCAAGCTGCGAATAACGATCCTTCTGGTCGGTCATCAGCCAGCCAAACGCCTGCGCGGACATCGCCTTCGTGCGCCAGAGTTCGCGGCCCTGCTTGCTGGCCATGGAGTCCGGATCCGTCATCGCCTTCTGGGTCAACAGTCCGATATCCTTCATCGCTTCGATGTCTCCGCCCTCAAGCGCGATGCCGTCCCGCCAGCGATTGACCTCGGCCTTGCCGATGCGCAGCAGATGAGCGGTTTCCTCCATCGCCGCCGGCGTGGTCGCCTCGCGCTCATAGGCCTGCCAGGTCAGATTGCGAAGCTGCTGCACCCGCTCGGGCTCGCTGCTGGTGCGGCACTGGACGCCTTGCGCGCTCCCCGCCGCCATCAGGTACGCCAGCGACATCGCATCCGGCGCCCGGTCCTCGTAAATCTCGCGGTTGGTGACGCGCTTCAGGATGTTGTCAAAAAGTGGATCGCGTGCGGAGGCGCCTTCCACGAACTTCACGTGCGCGACCGGACGCTTGTCGAGATTTTTCTCGGGCTCGCCTTCCGGAAACGCCGTGATCTCCGCAGAGTATCCTTCGCTTGCTGCGGCTATGTAGAGCAGTTCAAGGAACGCGCCGCAGCCGATCGTGATCTGGCGGTCAAAGGGATCGGTCGCGGGCAGACGGCGGTCCAGGTCGCAATAAAAAGTCAGGGCGTCGTCGCCCTCCAGTTTCACCAGCCACGGCTGCCGGTTGTGTGGGTTGGGCGCGAGCAGGGCGTAGGAGAGGAAGCGACGGCGAAACTCTTTGGGCTGTCCAGCCGTTGTCCAGGCCTCGCGAGCGTCTGTTGCGGGTCCCTGATTGCCGTACCAGACAGCTGCGCCGCCGCCGGCGACCGCGGCGAGCACAACGCCGCCGCCAACCAGCTTAAGAACTCCGCGACGCGTGGACATGCAGGGCCTCCTCGTCCGATCAAATCAGACGAGGGTTTGCACGATGGCCGCAGGCTGTGTCGATGCACCGTTCAGCACGCCGCCGTGAGGAGCGAACATCGCGACGGGCAGGGCGGCGGCGGCGAAGACGAGAAAGACGGAGAGAAGCGAGCGCATGGGTTGGGTCCTTTCAGGTTGATCCTTGCGGTGGGTCCTTAGTAGTTCAACGTTGAACAACATAGTTCAACGATAAACAACATGCAAGTGGGGCGGCGAAAAAAGTTTCTGCGGCCGACGGATCGAAAAATGCTTCAGGAACAAGGAATATGTCGGTCCAGCCCGCTTGGTTGGCTCGTCAGCACCGCCAAGCCGGGTTAAAATTGATCATGACTGGCGGGACCCCGAATCGAACGCACAAATCGCCCAACGGGCCTTTGATGTTGTTGCTTGCGGCCACCTTGGCGGCGGCCTGCTCGCCAACCGAAGTCGGCGTCACAGAGGGGCGGGAAGACGATCCGGTCATTGTGCTGTCCGAAGGGCCCTGCGTGGGGACCTGTCCGGTTTACGACATCACTCTGCACCCGGATGGAAAGTACACGCTCAATGGCGAGCGCTTCGTGAAGACGATGGGCGTAACCAACGGCGACATCGGCGAAAGCGCGTGGACATCGGCGGAGGGCGTGCTGAAGGACGCGGGTTTCTGGAAACTCGAAGCCCTACAGACCCACGCAAATCTTCCCGAATGTCAGCCCGATGCGCCGACCGTGAAGATCACGTGGCGCACGTCGGAAGGAAAGCAGAAGACGGTGATCTACGACGCCGGCTGCGGCGTGGATTCGATGCAGAAACTGGTTTCGAACCTGCGCGAGGCGCTCGATTTCGACGGCCTGGTGTGGACGAACAAGAAGTTCGACTATCCCCAGCCATTCCCCAAATAGGCGGCCGCAAGCCTAGCGTGTCAGCACGAAGTGACCGACGTCGATCGTGCCGACGCGGAACCCCGCCTGGCAATAAGCGAGGTAATAAAGCCAGAGGCGGCGGAACCGCTCGTCGAAGGCCTCGCCCTTGATCTTGGGCCAGGCCTCCTCAAACCGCTTTTCCCATTCCGACAGGGTGCGGGCGTAATCTTTCCCGAACATCCGCGCGACGCGGAACGACATTCCGGCGTTTTCCGTTTCGGTTCTGAGCCGCCCCTCGGACGGCAGCATCCCGCCCGGGAAAATGTAATGCTGGATGAAGTCCGGCCGGCGGCGGTACGCCTCGAACTGATCCTCTTCGATGGTGATGATCTGCAGCGCGGCCTTGCCGCCCGGTTTCAGCACCTCTCCAATCTTGCCGAAATACTGCGGCCAGTATTTCTCGCCGACTGCCTCGAACATCTCGATTGAGGCGACCGCGTCGAACTGGCCGGTAATGTCGCGATAATCGCGCAGCTGGATGTCCACCCTGTCCGCCAGTCCGGCTCGTGCGATCCTTTGAACCGCATAGGCGTGCTGGGCGTCGGAAATCGTGACGGAGGTGACATTCACGTTGAAGGTCTTCGCCACGTATTCGGCAAAGCCGCCCCAGCCGGAACCGATCTCCAGCAGGCGTGCGCCGGGCTTGAGATCGAGATAGCTGGCTATGGCTGCGTACTTGGCTCTCTGCGCCTCTTCCAGCGTCAGATCCGGCCGCTCGTAGACGGCCGACGAATACGTCATCGAAGGATCGAGCCAGCGTGCGTAGAAATCGTTGCCGAGATCGTAGTGCGCCAGGATGTTGCGCTTCGATCCCTTTTTCGAGTTGGCGCGCAGCATGTGCTTCACGCTGTTGAAAAGCTGCGTCAGGCGCTCGCCCACCGCTAGCTTGCCGGCACTCTCGAAGTTGCAGGTGAAGTATTCCAGCACGTCGGGCAGGGAGGGCGTGTCGAACTGCGCGTCCATGAAGGCTTCAGCGAAACCGATATCGCCGCCGGTCAGCACGCGCCGCGCGAATGTGGGGTCATGAACGATCACTTCGGCCTTGGGTCCGGGCTCCGGCCCCGTGAAGCGGAAGGTTCGGCCGTCCGGCATCACGAAATCGATCTGGCCCTTTCGCAGCCGGGCCATGACCATTGCGGCGAGGCGGAAACTGGTGGTCAGGCCGGTCAGTTTTCCGTCGATACGATTGCTGTCGTCGGGCGTGATGCTGACGACCATGCGATCAAGTCGGGTCATGCACGTTTCCTCAGTCCTGTCGTCACGGCGGCATCTCGGGCCGCTTTGGCGAGGCTGGTCCGGTCTGCGCGCTGCACCGGTCTAATATGGTATCGCGCGCCCCGGGCCCACAATAACAACGCCTGCCAGTGAATTGCGAACACGACGCCGAGTCCAGAGAGGGGCATGGCGAACAATTGGCGGATGATTGTGACATCGGTCAGGGGTCTTGGCCGCGCCAGGAGGCTGGCGACGTGACTTCTTCCCTCCAAACCCAGGTTTTCGACCACAAGTTCCAGCCGGCTATCCGATGGACGCAGCGTGAACCGGTACCGGCCGGAGACCTCGAAGAAGGGGGAAACGAAAAAGCTCTTGTCCGCCTCGTGCCGGATTTCCGGGCAGGGCGACACATAAACATGGGCCTCGCCGAACGTATTGTGCACTTCATAAATGACGCCGCGCAGGTCGCCGTCCGGTCCATGGCCGAGCCAGAGCGAAATCGGCGCGAAGCCGTGCCCGAGAATGCGCGGAAACGCGATCAAGCGGATCGCGCCGCCTTCCAGTCCGATATCCGCTTCCGCAAAGCGCGCCTCCGCCCATACCCGTAGGGGTACGGACGCGTTGCGGGCGCCGTGATCCGTTTCGCGAAACGCGACGACATTCCGGGAGTTGACGGAGAACAGCTTCGTCTGGACATCAGCATCGCAGATCCGGTCGATGTCGATTTCGACCATTGCGATCGCATGGCTGAACCGACGGACGAAGGGCGTTTCCCGTCTGTGAACCGTGCGGCCTATCCAGTACCGGGCGGCTGGCGCGCTCATCCCGCCGCCATCACGTGCGCCGGCTCGGCCTCCGGAATCCACCCGGGGCGCAACGCCGTCGAAAGATCGCGCTTGTGTTCAAGCACAGCGGCCCAGGGAACTTCGCCGCCCAGCGCGAGGCCAGCCTCCAGCCCGGTTCGCAGTCCAGCCTCGTGGAAGCCATCACCCAGCCAGGCGCCGGCGAACTGCAGGCCCTGTTGCCCCTGAAGCCGCGTGACCGCCCGACGAGCCGCAAGTGAGGGTGCGTCGTACATGGGGTGATCGAATTCATAGACGCCGAACGTCTTGTCCTTCGCTGGCGGAACCGTTGGGTTCAGCGTGACAAACAATGGCTTGCCGCCAGGAATTTTCTGCAGACGGTTCATCCAGTAGGTCACACAGACGCGATCATCCATTCCCTTCAGCACATTCCAGGACGCCCAGGCGGTGCGCCGGTTAGGCATCAGCGACGGGTCCCGATGGAGATAGGCCGTATTGGGTGCAAATCTAACAGCCCCGAGCGCAAGGCGCTGCTCGTTGTAGCGGCGGTCTAGCATCCTGCAGCTCTGGTCTGAATGCGCGGCGAGGATCACGCTGTCGAATAAACCGCTCCTGCCTGTATGCTCGGTGATCTCGACGCATCCCGACACATGAGGCCGCACAAGGTCGATCCGCGATGCCGCGTGAAGCGTCGCAGCGTTGTCGCGAAGATCGCGCAGCACAAGGTCCACATAGTTGCGGCTGCCTTCAGCTACGGTGCGCCAGATGGGCCGGATCGCGTGCATCAGGCGGTGGTTGTCGAAGAACTGGATAAAGCTGCCAACTGGGTAATCCAGCATGCACTGTTCTGGGGTCGACCAGATCGCAGCGCTCATCGGCAGCAGGTAGGCGACGCGAAATGTCTGCGAAAAGCCATGCCGGTTGAGATAGTCGCCCAGCGTCATCTCCGGCACGGCGCCTTGGATAAGGTCGCGCCGCGCCACGTTGTTGAAGCGCAGGATTTCGCTGATCAGGCTGAGGAAGTTCGGGTCCACCATATTGCGCTTCCACGCAAACAGGCCGAGCGGGTCGGAAGACCATTCGTAGTTTGCGGGATCCGACACGGAAAAACTCATGTCGGTCATCACAGTCCTGACCCCCAGATGACGGAAGAGGCCGGTCAGGTTGGGATAGTTGGGTCGGTTGAAGCAGATAAAGCCGATATCGACCGCGATCTGCGTTCCGTCATAATCGACATCCACGGTATGTGAATGCCCGCCGAAGCGCGGCGCGTGCTCGTAGAGGGTCACATCGGCGGTTTCCCGCAACGACCACGCTGCGCCCAGCCCGGCTATGCCAGCGCCGATAACGGCGACGCGCCTGCGCGGACGTGTCATGAGGCGCGCCTTTCCAGCGAGGGAGATTTGGCTCCGGCGGCGTAGGCGTCGAGCGCGCGCTTGCGGGCGGCGGCATGATCGACGATTGGTCGCGGGTAGGTATCGCCAAGGGTCACGCCGGCTTCCGCAAGTGCATCTTCGTCCGCCGTCCAGGGGTGGTGAATGTGCTTGGCCGAGAGGTGCGAAAGTTCCGGAACCCAATGTCGGACGTAGTCACCCTCTGGATCAAACTTCTCGCCCTGCAAAACCGGATTGAACACACGAAAATAGGGCGCGGCGTCGGCGCCGGATCCCGCCACCCATTGCCAGCCGTTGGCGTTGTTGGCCTCGTCCGCGTCAACCAGCGTGTCCCAGAACCATGCTTCCCCCTCGCGCCAGTGGACCAGCAGGTCCTTGGTCAGGAAGGAGCCGACAATCATCCGCACGCGGTTGTGCATCCAGCCTGTCGTCCAGAGCTGTCGCATTCCGGCGTCGACGATCGGATATCCGGTTTTTCCACGTCGCCATGCATCCAGCTCGCTGCGCGCCGACTTGCGCCATTCGACATCGTCGAATTTCCGTCGCCAGCTCAGCCGACCCATTTCCGGATCGTGAAACAGGAGGTGAGCTGAAAAATCGCGCCATGCGAGTTCGGAAAGGAATTTGGAAATATCGCGCCCCGGCGCCCCGCCGGCATCCTCCGCGTGCCGGGCCGCTCGCCACACTTGGGCCGGGCTGATTTCGCCAAAATGAAGGTGCGGACTCAGGCGCGAGGTCCCGTCCCGATCCGGCAGGTCGCGCCCCGAGGCGTAGCCGTCGATGGGGCCATCGAGAAAATCCCTCAGCTGTTTGCGCGCCCCCGATTCGCCGGGCGTCCACGCCTGGGTGAGCCCGCCTGACCAGTCCGGCGCTTTTGGGTGCAGCATCCAGTCGTCGATGTCATCCGAGGCCAGGCCGCGGGCGCATTTCAACTTGCGCGGTTCGGGATGTGGATCGCCCGCCTGATAGCCAGCCTGCAACGCCTTCCAGAAGGGCGTGAAAACCTTGTAGCCCTCGCCCGAGGCGGTCGTCATTTCGAATGGCTCAGCCAGCAGCGCGCCAGCATAGCTTTTGACGGCGACGCCCTCCTGCTTCAGCCTCGTCTTGATCCGCTCGTCGATTTTCCGCGCCGGGCCGTAGCGGCGATTCCAGACAACGGTATCAGCGCCGCTCTCCTTAACGAGCTTTGCGATCTCGGCCTCGGCCGCTCCCCGCCGCAGCACGAGGTCACCTCCTCTTTCGGCGATTCGCCCGGCCAGCGCCCTCAGCGACTTGTCGAGCCACCACTTCGCGGCCCCGCCCAATGGGCGGGCGCCCGGGCTCTCTTCATCAAAAATAAAGGCCAGGACCAGTGGTTGCCCCGATGCGTGGGCGGCGGCCAGCGCAGCGTTGTCCGCCAGCCGTAGGTCGTCTCGAAACCAGAAAAGGGCAGGGCGTTCGGCCAAGGTCTCACACGTAATGGGGCGGGCATCCGCTCGGTCGCGCTCATTACGCATCAATGGGGGAAATGGATCAGGCGGGCAGCTCGCCTCAACCGCCGGACTTGCGCCGCGCCCAGGCCTGGCTTCCCTGCTGGATCACGGTGTCCGATGGCAGGACCGCGCCAGGGGAGTGCCGCACGCCGTCCGCCAGGCGCTCATAAAGGGGCGCGAAGTCCGTATCCACAGTGGCGCGGAACAACTCGTCATAGGACCGGATGACGAAGTAGGTCTCCTGGAAATCATCGATCCGGTAGTCGGTTCGCATCACGCGCTCCAACTCAAAGCGGATGCGGTTGGGCGAGGCGTCCTCCAGCGCGAATTTCGATTCGTCCGCGGAGGACGAAATGCCGGCGCCGTAGATGCGCAGGCCCTGAGGCGTCTCGATCAGTCCGAACTCCACCGTATACCAGTAGAGCGCGGCAAGGTTCTTCAGCCGTCCGAACTTGACCGCCCGAAGACCACCTTCGCCATAGGCTTGCATGTAGTTGGCGAACACGGGATTGGTCAGCATAGGCACGTGGCCGAAGACATCATGAAAGATGTCCGGTTCCTGGACGTAGTCGAGTTGTGCGCGCGTACGGATGAAAGCGCCGGCCGGAAAGCGACGGTTGGCGAGATGCTCGAAGAAAACCTCGTCCGGTACAAGCGATGGAACGGCCACCACGGTCCATCCCGTCAGCTTCATCAGTTCTGGATTGATCTTGTCGAAATCCGGAATTCCCCCGCGACCGAGGTCAAGGGCCTTGAGCCCGTCGAGCATCGCCCGATCGGCCCGGTCCGCCAGCAGACCGACCTGACGGCGATACAGCAGATCCCAGACCACGTGTTCGTCGTCGGAATAATCGCGCCAGTTCTGCTCGATGGTGAAATCGGCGCGGTCGGATATGCGATGGGCGTTTGCGCTCATGTTCTTAATGTAGGGCGCGCCGGGCCCTGCGTCACGCGCGTCCTCTTCGCGCCTGTCAGCTATCGGGAACCGTGCGCGGGACCCGCGTGATGATCTTGGTGTAGAGCCGCTCGTCCTCTTCAGTAAGAATCACCGCTGTTTCGCCCAGTGGCCGATTGAGAAACGTGCCGCCGCCAAACCGCCAGCCTTCTTCAGACCAGGCCATGACCGCATATTCCGGCTGCGGTGGCGAAGCCGTCTTGTAGGTCGAGGCTATGACAAAAGCGACATAGCGGATGTCCTTGTGGAAGCAGTGCCTCTGCTCCGTACAGGGCAGGCTGCTGGCCAGAACTGCCGACTGTCGCTGAATCTCGTAAGTCTGCAGCGCGCCATTACGGCGGCTGGCGGCTTTCATGCCTGTGTTCCAGCGCCGCTTCGTCTTCCAGCGTCGAATGGCCGGGTCTGTAAGCGACCACTGGGCGTCGAAATCTCCCGCGCGATACGCTTCGGTCCACTGCTCCAACGCCTGACGCGCCGCCGCCAGATCCCCGGCGGTCGCCGACTCCGGCCACCCATTGGTCTCATCGGCCTGGGCCAAACCGGTCAACGAGAGCAGAGCTGCGCCCGTTCCTGCGAGCAGTGTCCGTCTTGTCGGAGCGATCGCTCCCATCGCTTCCCCTCCATGCCAGTGCCGGCAATCCTAGAGGGCCTCTGTCCCCCACTCCAGCCTTCAAGTTCCCAGCCGCCGCTGCGTCGCTGGGCTCGATGAGCACGGCTACGTAGCCCAAAGCGGCCACGCAAAATGGATCCGGCTGGTTGTCGAAGGGCAGGGCGCGAAGATCGACTCGCGCAGCCTAGTGCGCGACGGTTGTCTTGCACTTGTACATGCCGCGATCATCGATCTCGAACATCTCCGGAATTTGCGGGTGTTCGACCGGCTCAGGCGCGTCGTCCGGCAGGAGGTTCTGCTCGGAAACGTAGGCGACGTAGTGCGACTGACCGTTGGCGGCGAGCAGATGGTAAAAGGGCTGGTTCTTGCGCGGCCGGACGTCCTCGGGAATCGACGACCACCACTCCTCGGTATTCGCGAATTCCGGGTCGACATCAAAGATGACGCCGCGGAACGGGAAATGCCGGTGACGGACCTGTTGTCCGATCGAGAATTTCGCAATCCTGATTTCGTTCACAATCACGGTATTCGCGCCCCAACCAGGACAGAAGCGGGATGCTCCCATCCGTTCCGAGCCCACTTGCACCCAGACGCCTGCCCCAGAGACACCCAGCCCGCGACAACCACACTGCAAAAAGATGACCGCCCCGATAACGTGGCCGATTGGCGCGGCCGGATATCGTCGGCGGGTGATGTCGCCCGCCGGGTTTGGCGCATTCCCTGACGGGCCGCAACCGCCCATCGCAGTTGGAGCGCTTTGCACCGTGCGTTGACCGACAATTTGCGCTAGGGTCGCCCCAACAGGATAACGGACTTCCACATGGCGAGGCCCATTCATGCGCGGCCCCGCAACGGGAAACGCGCACGGCCCCGGGGCGGATCGCAACTATTTGCCGCGGTCGATCTCGGGACCAACAATTGCCGGTTGCTGATTGCCGAACGCACCGCGTCCGGCGGCTTTCGCGTGGTTGATTCCTATTCCCAGATTGTTCGCCTCGGAGAGGGCCTGGCGCGCACCGGCCAGCTTTCCGACGCAGCCATGGCGCGCGCCATCGAGGCGCTGGGCCGCTGCGCCGAGAAGGTAAAGCGTTACAATCCGGCGGCGTCGCGATTTGTCGCAACCCAGGCCTGTCGGGTCGCCTCCAACGGCCGCGCATTTCTCAATCAGGTCCATCGCCTCTATGGGGTGCGGATGGAGACGATTTCGCCCAAGGAGGAAGCCAAATATGCACTGCTTGGCTCCCTCGACCTGATCGATCCATCGCACGATTTTGCGCTGGTGATCGACATTGGAGGCGGCTCCACTGAACTCTGCTGGGTCGACGCCAAGGCTGCTGTTGAGCGTGGTGTCGATGGCTGCGCCCGCCGTCCGCCCGTGCTTGGCTGGGCGTCCTTTCCAATTGGCGTCGTCACGCTCTCGGAAGGTTTCGAGGATCGCGAACCTGGCTGGTACGACCGGATGGTCGCGCATGTCCGAGACATCCTCGCCCAGAACGACGCCGCGAGCCGCTTCGGTCCCCTGTTTGCTGCCGGGCGCGGTCAGCTCATCGGCAATTCCGGCACGGTCACCAGCCTGGCTGGCGTGCACCTGCGTCTTGAGCGTTATCTGCGGTCCGCTGTCGATGGCGTCTGGCTCTCGCGCGAAGGGGCGGAAGAGGCTCGCCAACGCCTCCACGATCTCACCCCGCAGCAGCGCGCACTCGAACCCTGCATCGGGCCACAGCGCGCCGATCTCGTTCTGTCCGGGTGCGCCATTCTCGATGCTGTTTGGTCGCTCTGGCCGGCAGATCGCCTGCGCGTCGGCGACCGTGGCCTGCGCGAGGGCATACTGCTTTCGATGATGCATGGCGCCCAACCGTCGAAATCCCGTCGCCGTCGCCGGAGCCGCACGCGGACCGCAACACCAGGCGCAGAGGTTGTCTCGTGAGTATTGAGGACGATACCGGCAAGCGCCGCTGGAAGCCGCCGCAGGACGCCCGGACGCCGGACGGCGGGCGGACGATGGGCCAGCGCCAGCATGTCCACAAGAAGAAGCTCTCGAAGTCCTCACGCGTCTGGGTCGAGCGGCAGCTCAATGACCCCTATGTCCGTCGCGCGATCGAAGCCGGCTATCGCGCACGCGCGGCCTACAAGCTGAAGGAGATCGACGAGAAGTTCGGCGTGCTTAAGAAGGGCGCGCGTGTCATCGACCTTGGCTGCGCCCCCGGCGGCTGGATGCAGGTGGCGTTTGAAAAGGGAGCCGCGCGCATCGCCGGGGTCGATCTGCTCCCGGTCGAACCGATTGGCGAAGCGGTGATCTTTCAGGGCGACATCGCCGAAGAGGGCATGACCAGCCGCCTCATCTCGGCGCTCGGTGACCGGCCGACGCTGGTGCTCTCCGACATGGCCGCCGACACGACCGGCCATCGTCAGACCGACCACGTGCGCACAGTCGCGCTGGCGGAACTGGCCGCCGAATTCGCCATCGAGCATCTCGCCAAGGGCGGCGTGTTTGTCGCCAAGGTGTTTCAGGGCGGCGCGCAGGGCGATCTTCTCGAGCTGTTGAAATCGAACTTTGACGAGGTGCGCCACTGGAAGCCGCCGGCCAGCCGGTCCGAGAGCCCGGAATCGTTCGTCATTGCGAGGGGCTTCCGCGGTCACTGACCTGATCAGCGCCGCCTCTCACGAATGTGGCCTGACCCGGGCCCTTTCCGGCTGAAACGTTTGCATTTTTGGAGTAGAAAGGCGGCAGGAGAGGCGATTCACGCCCCCGCAGCTCTAGGGAGGGGCTTATCAATGCCGACACGGACAGGAATTTTCGCCGGGGCGCTGGCGGGCGCAGCTTGTCTTGCGCTCGCAGCATGCGGGCAGGGCGGTGACACGACCGCGACAACCGCGGCTGCACCAGCTGCTCCCGCTGCGGCTCCCGCGCCGGCGCCCGCCGCCGCAGCGGCGCCAACAGAGGGGGATCTCGAACGCGCCAGGCTCGCGGCCATGATGAACGTCTATCCGGACGAAGCCGCCTGGGAAAAAGCCTGCGTTGACGACAAGGTGGACGCCAAGATCTGCGAATGCGCCGGCAAGGCGACCGCCAAGACGCTGGGCGACAAGGGCCTCTACGCGTGGGTCTGGCAGGGCTACATCAATCGCGACGGCACCGCCCGGATGCGGTCCAGCCGCTGGTTCGACGATAACGGTATCGACAAGGCCGCCCAGCAGAAATTCGCGGACGCTGTCGGCAAGTGCTACACAACCTGAGGCTGGGCTTCCGCAGAGCCGATTGATCAGTCAAATCTGTCCGTGATAAAAAGGGAAACCATGCGAGGGCGCTCGGCCGTCGCATGGCGCACCTCGCGCCCATCACACAGGAGCGCGACATGCGGACCCGGCTTTCACTCACTCTCGAAGACGCCAACAGAGCCGTGGAGGCGTGTTTTGCCGCCGCACGGGCGGCTGGTCGGTCTGTGAGTATCGCCGTGACCGACGATGCCGGCGGACTTCTCGCATTTCAGAGAATGGACGGCGCCCGTGTTCACACCATCGACTTCGCCATTCGCAAGGCTCGTGCTTCGGCCATGGTCGGCGCCCCGACCGCAATGATCGAAGCCATGTCCCGCGATCGTCCGTCCCAGGCCGGCGATATGGCGGTGGGACAGGGCGGGTTGCCTATGCTTCATCAGGGCCAGTGCGTCGGCGCGGTGGGCGTCTCCGGAGCCCTGCCGGAACAGGATGAGGCCATTGCCCGGGCGGGGCTGGCCGGCATTGAAGCGCTGGAAGGAGTCGCTCCGCCCGCGACGTAACGAGCCTCTTCCCTTGCGCGGAGAGAATCGATAGACGGGTCTATGGAACAGCACCCTCCCCAATTTCAGATCCGTTCGGCCATCACGTTCGATGACGTGCTGCTGGAACCCGGCCCGTCGGAAGTCGTGCCGGCGGACGTTGATATCCGCACCCGCCTGACGCGGGAAATTACCCTTAACGCTCCGATGGTGTCGGCCGCCATGGACACGGTGACCGAGGCGCCGCTGGCCATCGCCATGGCCCAGTTCGGCGGCATCGGGGTTATCCACCGCAACTTCACGAACGAAGAACAGGCCGACCAGGTCAGGGCCGTAAAGCGCTTCGAAAGCGGCATGGTGGTCAACCCGGTGACTGTGACCCCGGACGTCACGCTCCGCCAGCTCAAGGTCCTGAAGGAACGCCACAGCATTTCCGGCATCCCGGTCGTCGAGCCAGGACCGGAAGGCCGCCCGTCCAAGCTGGTCGGCATCATAACCAATCGCGACGTGCGCTTCGCCGAGGACGACAACCAGCCGGTCTCCGAACTCATGACCCGCAACGTCGTCACCGTTCGCGAAGGCGCGGATCCGGCCGAAGCCCGCCGTCTGCTTCACAAGCACCGCATCGAGCGCCTGATCGTGGTCGATGGCGATGGCCGCTGCGTCGGTCTCATCACCGTCAAGGATATGGACAAGTCCCAGTCCAATCCCTTCGCCTGCAAGGATGAGCAGGGCCGCCTGCGCGTCGGTGCCGCCTCCACCGTTGGCGACCTCGGCTTCGAACGCAGCCAGGCGCTGATGGATGCGGGCGTCGACGTTCTGGTGATCGACACGGCCCATGGGCATCAGCGCGCCGTGCTCGACGCCGTCGCCCGCGTGAAGAAGCTGTCCAACCGTGTGCAGGTCATCGCCGGCAACGTCGCGACCTATGACGGCTGCAAGGCCCTGATCGACGCGGGCGCGGACGCCGTAAAGGTTGGTATCGGACCGGGCTCGATCTGCACTACGCGCATCGTGGCTGGCGTCGGCGTGCCGCAACTCACCGCGATCGCCGATTGCGTGCGGGCTGCGGCGGCGAGCGATGCGCCTGTCATCGCTGATGGCGGCATCAAGTTCTCTGGCGACTTCGCGAAGGCTCTGGCTGCGGGCGCTTCGTCTGCGATGATGGGGTCCATGCTGGCCGGCACCGAAGAGTCTCCCGGCGAGGTGTTCCTCTACGAAGGCCGCGCCTACAAGGCCTATCGTGGCATGGGCTCGCTGGGGGCCATGGCGCGCGGGTCCGCGGACCGTTACTTCCAGAAGGACGTGCAGAACCAGAAACTCGTGCCGGAAGGCATTGAAGGCCAGGTCGCCTTCAAGGGCGCCGTCGGCCCCATCCTGCACCAGATGGCTGGCGGCCTTCGCGCTGCGATGGGCTATGTCGGCGCAAAGAACATCACCGAGCTCCACCAGAAAGCCCGGTTCATCCAGATCACCAACGCCGGCCTGCGCGAAAGCCACGTCCACGACGTGAAGATGACGCGCGAAGCGCCGAACTATTCGCTGCCGACCTAGGGGCTTCATGACGGACCGGTTCTGCATCCCCCGCGCCCCCTTCGAGGACGCCGGCCGAGGCTGGCGTGGCGACGGTTGCGCGATACGAGAGGCGGCGAGGTTCGCGTCCGGTCAAATCGATGCGTGACGGCGGGAAGATCGATGCCGCAATCGTTGTGCTCAACGATGTGCTCAACCAGCGAACGCCGGTGAAGGATGCGGTGCGCGACTGGGGCAAGCGGTCCCGCTTCGCCGGAGCGCGCGACCGGGCGTGGATTTCCGGTCTGGCGCTGGATGCGTTGCGCCGCAAGAATTCCATCGAGCATGCCATGGAGGCGGCGGGGCCGCGCCCGCTCGCCATCGGCGCGCTGAAGCACGCCTGGGGCTGGGATGTGCGCAAGATCGAGGAAGCATTCAGGGACGACCATGCGCCGGCCGCGCTGACAGGCAAGGAGCGCGAGGCGCTGCTATTGGCGCCGGATCCGTCTGCGCCGGCCAACGTGCAGGGTGATTATCCTGAATGGCTGACGCCGCATATGGAGCGCGCCTTTGGCCCTGATGCGGTCATCGAGGCGCAGGCAATGGCGATGCGCGCGCCGGTCGACCTTCGCATCAACACGCTGAAATCCGATCCGGAAAAGGCCGGCCGCGCGCTGGAGAGCGTGAAGGCGAAACAGATTCCAGAGCTGATCAACGGCTTTCGGATTCCGCCACCGCAGGCGATGGATCGCGGCGAAAGCGTCGAGGCGATCCCGGCCTATTCGAAGGGCTGGGTGGAAGTGCAGGACATGGGCAGCCAGATCGCCGCCGCAGCCAGCTGCGCGGCGCCGGGCGAGCAGGTGCTGGACTACTGCGCTGGCGGCGGCGGCAAGACCATCGCCATGGCCGCGATGATGGCCAACAAGGGCCAGATATTCGCGCACGATGTTGACGGCCGCCGGCTCTCCGCCCTGATCCCGCGCATGGAGCGGGCAGGCATCCGCAACGTGCAGCTCCGCCATCCGCGCGAGAACGCCTCGCTGGACGACCTCTCGCACGCCATGGATCTGGTGATGATCGATGCGCCCTGCACGGGCACGGGCACCTGGCGCCGCAAGCCGGACGCCAAGTGGCGTCTCTCCGAACAGGCGCTGCGCAAGCGGATGCAGGAGCAGGGCGAAATCCTGCGCACGGCCTGCAACTATGTGAAGCCGGGCGGACGTCTGGTTTATGTGACCTGCTCGTTCCTTATGGAGGAAAACGAAGACCAGGTCGCGAGCTTCCTCGATGACCGCAAGGACTTCATTGCGGACGATGCAGCCGAATGCGCCGTGCGGTCGGGCCAGTTGACCGACAAGGGCGCAGCACTTGTTCGCAAGCTGCGTCGTCCGGCCGGATCGGTGCGGCTGACCCCGAGATCGGCGGGAAGCGACGGGTTCTTCATGGCGGTGATGCGGAGGGCAGGGTGAACGACGATCCGTTGCCCGAGGAAATTACGCTTGAGGCGCCCAGGCTACAAAGCGCCGGATTTGCTGCGCTTGTGACAGTTACCAGCGTAGTCGGGATCAGGTCCATTCCAACCGACATGACGTCGCCTGCAGACGGTATGCGACTTCGTTGGGTCTTGGGAATCGTGGTTGCGCTAGTCGTCACTATATACATCACCCGTCTGGTTCTCTGCGGGAATAAATTGAAGCTTGATCGGTACGGCTTTGAAATGACCATGGGGTTGCCCGATCGACATGAATGGCTCGCCTGCTCAGAATTCGAAGTTGTGAGGAAGGGGGGATTTGGCCATTCCCACACGCTCATACTTTTTCACGACGAAAACTATGTCGAGAAGAGCATCTTCCAGAGCTATGGCCTTGCTTGGGCGGAGCTGGCGGATTTGCTCAATAGATTTCGGCAACGTGTGCTTGCAGGAGTCGAGGAGACATGACTGTCGAGGATTTTAATCAACTCCCCGACACGCTCGAACTCCGCCCATCGCGGCTGAAATGGGCCGCTATTTTTCTGGTGTCGGCCTTCTTCGCGTCTGTCGCCGTCTGGCTGGGACAGGCGGCGGCGCCCATCGCCCGCTGGTCGGTCGCAATCTTCTTTACGGTCTGCGCATTCGTCTCTGTCGTGCAGATGACGGGCCGGGGCGCGGGCCTGACGCTGGATCGTAACGGGTTTGTCTGCCGCTCGCTGTTCTCGTCCTTCCGTCGTGAATGGGTGGAATGCACGGGCTTCGCCGCGCTGGGCGTTGGTCCCCGCAAGATGGTTGGGTTCACCACTGTCCGGGACGAACTGCTGCATCCGCGCCTCGCCGCCGCTGCGCGCGGAATGACCGGAACCGCTGGCGCGCTGCCTGATACCTACGGCCTTTCGGCCAATGACCTCGCCGACCTGATGAACCGCTTCCGCGACCGCGCCGTCGGCGCCATGGAGACACGATGACCGCCCCGTCCGCTCTCGCGAAAAACCACGAACGCGTCCTGATCGTCGATTTCGGCAGCCAGGTGACGCAGCTGATCGCCCGCCGCCTGCGCGAAATGGGCGTCTACTGTGAAATCCACCCCTACAACCGGGCCGACGGAGGCTTCATCAAGGGCTTCGATCCGAAAGCGATCATCCTCTCCGGCTCGCCGGCCAGCGTGCACTGGGAAAACTCGCCGCGCGCCGACAAGCAGGTGTTCGAACAGGGCGTCCCCATCCTCGGTATCTGCTATGGCGAACAGACCATCTGCGCCCAGCTCGGCGGCAAGGTGGAGCCCTCCGACCATCGCGAGTTCGGCCGCGCCGATATCGAGATTGTCGCTGATAGCCCGCTCTTCGCCGGCTTCGGTCCGGTCGGCACGATGGAGCGCGTCTGGATGAGCCACGGCGACAAGGTCGACGTCATCCCGGACGGGTTCCGCGCCATCGCCAAAACGCCGAACGCGCCCTTCGCCGCCATCGAGAACGCCGAGCGCCGCATATGGGCGATCCAGTTCCACGCCGAGGTCGCCCACACGCCACGCGGCGCGATGCTGCTGCGTAACTTCGTTCAGGGTATCGCCGGCCTCAAGGGCGACTGGACGATGGCCGCGCTGCGCGCCGAACAGGTCGCGAAAATCCGCGCCCAGGTTGGATCGGGCAAGGTCATTTGCGGGCTCTCCGGCGGCGTGGATTCCTCGGTGGCGGCGGTGCTGATCCACGAGGCGATTGGCGACCAGCTTACCTGCGTATTCGTCGATACCGGCCTCATGCGCGCCAACGAGGCGGACGAGGTCGTCTCCCTGTTCAGGGGGCACTACAACATCCCGCTCGTGCATATTGACGCCAAAGCAGAATTTCTCGGCGGCCTGAAGGGCGTCGATGACCCCGAGAGGAAGCGTAAATTCATCGGCAAGACCTTCATCGACGTGTTCGAGCGCGAAGCAAAGAAGGTCGGCGGCGCAGGCTTCCTGGCGCAGGGCACGCTCTATCCGGACGTCATCGAAAGCGTGTCATTCGACGGCGGCCCGTCGGTCACCATCAAGTCACACCACAATGTCGGCGGCCTGCCCGAACGGATGAACCTCAAGCTGGTCGAACCGCTGCGCGAACTGTTCAAGGACGAGGTGAGGGCGCTGGGCCGCGAGCTGGGTCTGCCGCCGGCGTTCGTCGGCCGCCATCCGTTCCCGGGGCCGGGCCTTGCCATCCGCATTCCCGGCGAAGTCACCGCCGAACGCGTCGCCATCCTCCAGAAGGCCGACGCCATCTATCTCGAGGAAATCCGCAAGGCCGGTCTCTACGACACAATCTGGCAGGCCTTCGCCGTTCTCCTACCCGTTCGCACGGTCGGCGTCATGGGCGACGAACGGACCTACGACAACGTGCTGGCCCTGCGCGCCGTCACGTCCACAGACGGCATGACGGCCGATTACTTCCCCTTCGATCATGAGTTTCTCGGCCGCTGCGCCACGCGCATCATCAACGAGGTGCGGGGCGTCAACCGCGTCGTCTACGACGTGACGTCCAAACCGCCCGGCACGATCGAGTGGGAGTGAGTGGTTAAAAAATTCTCTTTATAATTCAGCGGCTTATATAGGATTTGGAATGGCCGGCAACACATCGTCCGTTCGGCCGTCGGATCTAGTAACCGCTTGAACCGCAAAGGGAGTTCCTACGGCCGAAGTATTCTTGAGTTGCAGAAAGCTGGATAAGGTGACGGTCTTTCTGACGGTCTTTTCCTGGCCGGTAAGTTTTTGATACTGTACTGGAAAGAGTAAATTATAGCCTGTCCGGGGCGTTTTTACGACTGAGGCATGACCGCCGAAACCGTTCTCGGAAAGAGTCATGCGGGGGTTCAGCTCTTGAAATGGCCGGGCATTGGCCGTACATTGGCGGTAGGAGTATCGCCATGGCAAACGTAGCCTCGAAATCGGCCCGTGGTCGCACCCGCGCGCAACGCCTTGAGACGCGGGTGACGGCGGAGCAGAAGACGCTTATCGAACATGCCGCCGCCCTGCAGGGGCGGTCGGTCACGGACTTTGTGCTGACCAGCGTCCAGGACGCTGCGCGACGAGCGATCGAGGAGCATCAGCAATTCGAACTGTCGGTTCGCGACAGCCAGGTGTTTGTCGATGCGCTTTTGAATCCGAAGCCCGTCAACGACCGCCTGCGCGACACGGTGCGCCGCTATCGCGAAGCCACCGGCGTATAACCGGTGCCGGGCGCTCCCGAGGGATCGCTTCGGGTCGAGGCGCGTGGTCCACAGCACGAGCGCAGTTCGTTCGCCAGCGGCGCCGAAGCGCTCGATCGCTACCTGCGAAACCAGGCTGGCCAGGACGCCCGAAGGAATGTGGCGGCGCCGTTCGTGCTCGTGCTGCCGGACGGTGCCATCGGCGGCTACTACACGCTTTCAGCGACAGGCGTGAAACTCGCCGAGTTTCCGGCTGATATCACCCGTAAGCTGCCGCGCTATCCACTCGTCCCGGCGACGCTTTTGGGCCGGCTCGCCGTCGATCGAAACTATCAAGGGCGAGGGTACGGCCGATTTCTGTTAGCGGACGCGTTGCATCGCGCGGTTCGTAGCGAGATCGCCTCGTTTGCCGTTATTGTGGATGCCAAAGATGAGGCGGCCCGTCAGTTCTATTTACGTGAGAGCTTTCTGCCACTTCCCGATCAACCGATGAAGCTCTTCCGGCCGATGGAAGACCTGGCGAAGCTCTTCGAAGGATAGCGGACGGCGATCACCTGGAGAGCCCGCTCTATGAAGACTTGGCTGAGCGGAGATGTGTCGAAACGACTGGCGCTGGGCGGTGACGCCGAGACTGCACACGAACTTGAGCTCGAGATTGAGCAGGTTCGAGCCCGTTTAGCCGCAAATGAGGCGGAGCGGAAAGAGCTTGAGGCCGCGCTGAGGGATCTCGTGAGCCGGTGCTCGGCGGTGGCTGCAGATTATTCATCACCCACAATTGCAGATGCGCCGAGGGTCATGGCCGCATCATCCGCCGCAGAAAAGATCGCGCTGTTTCGGCGCCTATTCGCAGGCCGCGCTGACGTATTTCCTGTCAGGTGGGAAAACCGGAAGACCGCCAAGTCCGGCTATGCGCCCGCGTGCGCCAACGAGTGGGTTAAGGGGATATGCGGCAAGCCCCAGGTCAAATGCGGGGAATGCCCTCATCAAGCCTTCATCCCGGTCACTGACGACGTCATCGAAAAGCATCTGCGCGGAGGCGAGGGCGCACGCGGCTCTGGTGGCGATTTCGTGGCGGGTGTTTATCCGCTGCTTCCTGACGAGACCTGCTGGTTTCTGGCCGCCGATTTTGACGAGGAGAGCTGGGCGGCTGACGCCTTGGCCGTGCTGGAGACTTGTCAGGCCAAGGGCGTGCCCGCGGCCCTTGAGCGGTCTCGATCCGGCAATGGCGGGCATGTGTGGATTTTCTTCTCCGAGCCGGTTTCGGCGCGCACCGCTCGGCAGCTTGGCGCGGCGATGCTGACGGAAACGATGGAGCGTCGCCCCGAAATAGGTTTCGCCTCATACGATCGCTTTTTTCCGAGCCAGGGACACTATGCCGGTCGGCGGCTTCGGCAATCTGATCGCCTTGCCTTTGCAGCGCCGTGCACGCGAGCTTGGAAACAGCGTCTTCATCGACCAAGATCTTCGTCCATACGACGACCAATGGGCATTTCTGGCCGCGAGGCCACGGCTATCGGCCAAGGCCGCCGCCGAAATCGTCGACGATGCGGAGACGCGAGGTCGTATTCTGGGCGTCCGCATGCCCGTCGAAGATGAGGATGCGAACGAGCCCTGGCGCATGACACCGTCTCGGCGCCCCAAAGTGGGCCCGGTCGGCAGTCCCCTGTTGGGCAAGATCACGATAGTGGTCGCCGACCAACTCTATATAGATCGGACCGATTTACCGCCGACAATGACGACGCGGCTCATACGCTTGGCGGCCTTCCAAAACCCTGAGTTCTATCGTGCGCAGTCCATGCGTTTCCCGACCTTCGGTAAGCCTCGGATTATCTCCTGCGCCGAACTTCACCCGCGTCATGTGGCGCTGCCCCGGGGATGTCTCGATGAAGCTGTTGAATTGATCCGAGGCGAGGGCGCCGAGGCTGAGTTGAATGATCAGAGGGTGATCGGCGATCCACTTCCGAGCCGAGTACGGTTTCAGGGGACGCTACAGGAGCCGCAGGTCAAGGCGTTCGAGGCTCTTCTTCCGCATGAGCATGGCGTGCTCGCGGCGACGACCGCCTTCGGCAAGACGGTGGTGGCCGCAGCCCTGATTGCGCAACGCGGACGCAATGCGCTCGTTCTTGTCCATCGCCGCGAGCTGCTCACCCAGTGGGTAGAGCGGCTAAGGACATTCCTCGACATCGATCCGAAGGACATCGGCGTTACCGGCGGCGGACGCCGCAAGCCGACTGGCGTCATTGATATCGCGCTGATCCAGAGCCTCGTGCGCCGAGGCGAAGTATCCGACATGGTAGCGGACTACGGTCATCTGGTTGTCGATGAGTGCCATCATCTTTCGGCAGCGAGTTTCGAGCTCGTAGCCCGCCGGGCGAAGGCGCGCTATGTCCTCGGGCTTTCCGCGACCGTGGCCCGCAAAGATGGTCATCATCCGATCATCTTTATGCAATGCGGACCCGTTCGACATCGCGTTGATGCACGTGCCCAGGCAGCGGGACGGGGGATTGTTCACCGCGCCAAAATTCGATCGACGCAGTTTCGACTGCCGCCACCCCTTGAGGGGTCGGATCGTCCTGCCATGCCAGCGGTCTATGCGGCCATCGCGCGGGACGAACTGCGCAACAGCCTGATCTTCGACGATGTGCTGAAAGCGCTGGAGGCGAAGCGGTCACCGGTCGTGCTGACCGAGCGCCGGGATCATCTCGAATATCTGCAAGGCCGCTTTTCGCGCTTCGTGCGCAATCTTGTCGTCCTTCGAGGTGGAATGTCGGCGGCCGAACGCAAGGCATCAGATGTCGCCCTGCGAGTGGCGGATGATCAGGAACGGCTCATCCTCGCGACAGGGCGGTACATCGGCGAGGGATTTGATGATCCAAGATTGGACGCGCTGTTCTTGACGATGCCCATTTCATGGAAGGGCACCTTGGCCCAATATGTCGGTCGGCTTCACCGGCAGCATGCTGGTAAAACAGACGTTCTCGTCGTCGACTATGTCGATGACCTCGTGCCTATTCTTGCGCGGATGGCGGCGAAGCGGCGATCTGGATATCGGGCGCTCGGCTACAGGGTTGAGTGATCCACCGCCGGCATTTGCTAGAGCAGAACACGACAGCGCATCCAAGGCGCCCGCGTCTCGGCCTCATTGAAGCGCAATGCTGCGGGCCGGACTCGAAACCGGCTACTGGATGGGCTTAGCGCACCGAGCCATTACGCCGCTGCCTTCTCGTCACCATCTCGGACCTTTGTTGGCCATGTGTCCTTCCACACCGCCGCAGTACGATGCCACTTTCGATCAAGAGCTCACCAACCGCAATGGGCCGGGTTTGTATGTGATCAGGAGAGCACAAACATGGCCAGCGCGAACGCCTTGTGCTATAGGTGCTGACGGTCTTTTTTCATCCTGGCGCAGAATGCGCTCCGCGATCGACAACGCGAAAAATTGACCGATAGTTGGCGATAGTTGTCGAAGCCGCGCGAAATTTGAATCGCGCAATTTTTCCTTTGAAATCAAAAGCGAAAAAATTTGACGGACCGACGGTCGGATTTAGACCGTCAGAAGAAATATTTTGCGCTTATAAATCAGCGCGTTACGATGCGTTGAGAGGATCGAGTGGGAGTAAGGCAAAAGCGCAGCGGGCCTATTTCCGCTCGAGAAACCCGCGTCCTTCGAAAATCGCCAGCGCCGCCTTCTCGATGCGCGCGGCGCGCGTGGCGGATTGTTTCGCGCCGGTGAAGTGAAACAGATATCCGCGTTGCCGGCCTGGCGTCAGCGCCTCGAAGGCGCGCTTGAACTTCGGATCGGTGCGAAATTTTGCCTTTAGCTCTTCGGGGGCGGGGATGTCCCTCGGCTCGGTCTCGACCTTCTTCCCGGCTTTCTCCGCGGCGACGGCTTCGCGCACATACGCCCTGATCGTCGACGTCCTGGCGGTGATCTCCCCGGCGTCGGCGAACTTCATCACCCGCGCCGCGCGGACTTGTCCCAGCTGCACCAGCAGTTTCTTCGGGTCCTTGAGCAACGCGCCCTGAAAGAAGCCCAGCGCGCAATAATCCCGGAAACCCTGGATGATGACCACGTTCCTTCCATCGAGCGTATAGCAGGGCTTTCCCCACTTGCGCTCTTCCTTCAGGTCAAAGCCTGACAGGATCTTCCGCAGCTCGGCGATTTCAGCCCGCCACCGGTCCCGATACGCCATGTCCATTCTGCGTGTCCGCCGTTGCGTGTCCCGGGCCGGTTGATCAAACCATCTTGCGTCCGCGGGCGGCCGGGCTGCGACGGGACGATGGAGCTCCGGTCTTCTTTTTTGTTTGTCGCGGCGGTTCGATCAAGCTTTCCATCACCGGCGTCAGCAAGTCCGCCAGCAGCGCCGGCTTCGCTTTTGTCAGCGGCTCAAGTTCAAGCATCTGCCGCATCATCTGAACGCCAGCGACGACGGCGAGAAACAGCGCCGCCCTTTCGGAGGCGTGCTCGCCGGAAATCGCGGCCTTGGCGGTCGCATGATGAACCTGTGCGATGCGCTCGCGGGCGATACGTGCCGCCGTTGCGCTGGTGGTCGAGCGAAACAGGATTAGAAAGCCGTCAAGCGGCGTTTGCCCGTGCGTCGTTAGGCCAACGAGGGCTTCCGCGAACGCGCGAGACAGATCGGCCCGGCCAAGATTGGCTTCCGCAAGAATGACCGGGTCGCGCATGGTGTCGGACACCACTTCGCCGAACAGGCCTTCCTTCGATCCGAAATAGCGCCCGATCATCATGGCGGTGACGCCAGCGCCCTCCGCGATTCCGCGCAGTCCGGCGCCTTCATAGCCATGTTCGGCGAAGGCCTTTCGCGCCGATGCAACGATTGCCGCACGTGTCGCTTCAGCCTTGGCGGTGCGGTTTGCGGCGAGGGAGTCAGTTTTCACTATACACCTGTAGACATGGGTCAGATCGCTAAGTATACGAGTGTAGACAAAATGTACAATCCCGGGCCGCCCGTTTGCGGTCATCCCGGCCAGGCGATCCACGAGAGGCCAAATGAGCGACACGGTTCTGGTGACGGGCGGAACGGGCTTCATCGCCCAGCACTGCATTCTGGCTCTTCTGGCGGCTGGCTATCGCGTAAAAACCACTGTTCGGTTGTTGGCCCGCGAAGGCGAAGTGCGCGCCAATCTCAAGGCCGGCGGCGCCGAGCCGGGCGATCAGTTGGGTTTCGTCGTTGCCGATCTCGGGTCCGATGCCGGCTGGGCGGAGGCGGCCGCCGGGTGCGCCTATGCATTTCACGGCGCATCGCCGACGCCATCGGGCAATCAGGCGACCGAGGATGACTGGGTCAGGCCCGCTGTGGACGGCAATCTTCGCCTGCTGCGTGCGGCGCGCGACGCGGGGCTGAGGCGGGTCGTTCTGACGTCCGCCTTCGGCGCCATAGGCGCCGGACACAAGCCGCTTGGCCGCCCGTTCGTTGAAACAGACTGGAGCGATCTTAACGGAGACATCGCGCCTTACCAGAAGTCGAAGACGCTCGCGGAACGCGCCGCGTGGGACTTCATCGCAAGGGAAGGCGGCAAGCTGGAGCTCGCGTCTGTCAATCCGACCATGGTGCTCGGTCCGGCGCTAGGGCCGGATTATTCCCACTCGATCCGGACGATCAAGCAGATGCTCGATGGGCAGCCTGGCTATCCCAAGATCAAGACGTGTGTCGTCGACGTCCGCGACGTGGCGGACCTGCACATTCGCGCCATGACCGATCCGGCTGCAAACGGCGAACGCTTTCTTGCGACGTCCGGCAAGAGCCTTTGGCTGGCCGAGATCGCGGCTCTCCTGAAGGATCATCTGGGGGCGGCCGCCAGCCATGTTTCGACGCGCACCTTGCCGAACCTTCTCGTGCGCTCGATGGCGATGACCAACCCCGCCATGAAGGGTCTCGGTCCGCTTCTGGGCTGCGATCTGGACGCTAGCGGCGAAAAGGCCCGGCGCTTGCTGGGCTGGGCCCCGCGCTCACGCGAAGACGCAATCCTTGCGAGCGCCGAAAGCCTTGTGCGTCTTGGCCTGGTCCGCGCCGGCGGCTGATCGCCGACGGGACGCAAAAGCCCTCTAGCCCGCGCCCAGCGTCGCCAGCAGCTCGTCGAGTTGCGCGAACTGTTCGGGCGTTCCGCCTTCCATGCCGGTATAGGACTCGTCGAGCGCTTCCTTGGTGGGATAAAGCTCGCGAAGAACCAGCAGCGTCTTCTCGCCCTTGTCCTCGAACGTCACCGTGGTCACGGCGGCGTCCGGGCTCTCCTCATTGGTCCAGACCAGGCGGCTGCTCGGGACCACTTCAAGGTACTTGCCGAAGAACGACATGGCGTTCGAAGGATCGCGGCCGAAGGTCACGCGATAACCGCCGCCGACACGAACATCCATCTCGCAGGACAGCATGGGCACGCCGCTCGATCTGGGCGCCCACCAGCGCTGGAACAGGTCTGCCTTTGTCCAGGCTTCGAACACGATGCGCACCGGGGCGTCGAAGGTTCGGGTAACGACAAGCTCCCGGTCTGACGCCCGCTCGACCAACGTTCGGCTATCGCTTCTTTGGCCCATTGGCCGTCTCCTTCCGTTTCAGGTCCCTGACGACGTCGTCCAGCGCATCGAAGCGCGCATTCCAGAGCTGGCGCCTGTGCTCGATCCACGCCGCCTCTTCTTCAAGGTCACGCGGGCCGAGCCGGCAGGTCCGCACGCGTCCGATCTTCTCGGTGGTCACCAGTCCCGCCCGCTCGAGGACGACGACGTGCTTCTTCATGCCCGTGAGGGTGATCCGGAATGTTTCGGCAAGTTCGGTGATCGACGCTTCGGCGCGCCCCAGCTGCTCAAGCACGCCGCGCCGGGTGGCGTCGGCGAGCGCGGCGAACGAAGCGTCAAGATCGGCTGCCTGATACTGAACCATATGGTTCAGTATGCTGTAAGTGGCTCGAGCACAAGAGGTGCGCCACCGGCGCCCGTAGCATCACGGGGCCGGCTACATGGAGGCGTCTGGCGGTCCGGTGACTGTGGTGGCGAGGTCGACCAGCACGAGCGCCGCGATGAAGACGGCCCCTTCAACGATCAATGTCCACCGCAATGCGCTGCGCGCGCCATCGCGGCCCGCCTCAATGTGCTGTGTCAGCCGCAGCTTGTTCAGCGCCCCCATGGCGAGCGCGACGAGGGCGACGGCGAACTTGGCCAGCAGAAGCCGCCCATAGCCGGAAGCGAAGATCGCCTCGACGCCTCCAGCCAGCCGCCACAGCAACCAGAGCCCTAGCAGGAAGAGGATAGGGATGGCCCATGTCGCAAGCGTACTGAAGCGCTGCAGCCGGTGGACCAGACGCTCATCGGAAACGTTTCGGCCGGGCCAGAGAATGAACGGCGCCGTCGCCCAGTATGCCGCGATCAGCACATGCACGCCCACGGCCCACGGCGCGGGTCCCGGCGAAGCCAGCGCTTCGCTGTGTCCGGTCAGTGCAAAGGATGCCGCCAGCCCGACCGCTCCAAGGGCTGCGATGGCGGGCGTCGCGACGATCCACGCAAGCGCGATGATGGCGGCGCCAGCGACAATCGCCAGTGTTGAATGTCCAAGAACGCGCCACGACCAGTGAAATGATCCGGCGTCGAGGACGGACGACCATCCGTCGCCAAGCTGTGCGTTGACGATCCCGATGCGCAGCGCGGCGAAGACAAGCGCCGCCAGCCCTAGTCCGGCCGCGGTCCGAAGTGCGGGTCGGCTCTGGTCCTGCGCGATCATGCCGCTGGCGACATGAAGGCCGAATCCGCCGGCGGCGAGACAGGCCGCATAGAGCCCAAGCTTGACGGCGAACAGCCAGGGCAGGAACGGATCGGCCGCCAAGCCTGCGTCAGCCGGTAACGGTAAAATGCACGGCCGTGGTCATCGCGTGTCCATCGTCCGCGATGGTGCGGAACGACAGCACATAGGCGCCGGCGTCGAGCTTCGGCAGGGGAATCTTGAACGACGCCGCCATGTCCTTGGGCGGCGTATAGGCCAGCGGTATCGCTTTGCCGGCTGCATCCGCCAGCGTCACCTTGGCGAGACCCGCCGCTTCCGACAGTTCGAACGTGAAGTCCGGCGGCGAGGCCGCCAGCTTGGCGTTGTCGGCGATGCTCATCTCGTGAACATGCGTGTGGGCCAGCGCGGCGGGCGCGGCTGTCATTGCTGCAAGCGCCAGCGCCAGAGCGGTGACAGACATCCTGTTGAACGACATGAGTGATCCCTTCGCATGACGACCGCGCGTTGTGTCGTCTGTCGGACCGGCGAATGCCTGCGTCGATCCCGCGCCTGTTAGCCTATCTGCTTCTCACGCTGCCGGCCGCATGGCCAGACCGATTGACAGTCCTCCGAACCGCCCATGCAGGCGGCGTGGGGTCCGGTCAACTGGCGGACGTCGCGCTGCACTTTTCTTCCTGACCGCCTTCGGAGGAGTCGGCGCCATCGCGCGGCGCGCCGGTTCCCGAGGAGCCCACGAACAGTTTGCAGCCGTTCGGGAAGGTGATGTCACGGCCGTTGGCCTTGCAGGTGCGG
>WGLW01000014.1 GCA_016125405.1 Alphaproteobacteria bacterium
CGCCCGGAATGGCGGCGAGGTCAGACAGGTCGAACTGGTCCCGGCCCACGGCCTGGAGTCGAACCTTGGCCGGCGCAAGGCGCATGAGTTCGGCCGCGAGCTGGCCGGTCCGCCCGATGACGAGGATGTTTGCCGACATGGACCCAGCGGTTACCACGCATGACGCAGGCTGAGCCAGACGGCTGTCGCCGGCGGCGCGCTTGCGATGTGATTGGGCTCCAGCGACAGGGCGGCGGCGGCCTCGAACGATGTCGTGGGATCCAGCTGGCGGCGCCAGGCGGTCTCAAGATCGAGTTCGCGCCCGCTCGGCGTCAGCGAGGCTGTGCGCTGTTCAAAGATCAGTGCGCCGGTCTTCGTCACTTCGATGGGGCCGCTGAAGGAGATCGAACCGCCTTCGGCGCGCCGCGGCTGGGCGAGGGTGAAGGACGCGGCGCCGCCGGCGAAGCCATGCTGGGCGCTGAGCGACCAGGCGCTGGTCCACAGACCGGTTGCCTCGATCCTGTCGACTGCCACGGACGCGGCCTCGAAGGCGGACGAGAGCCGCCATGCGCCAAACTCGCGCGTGCTCTCAAGCGACACGGCCGAAAGATGGGAACTGTCCTGGCCATCTCCGAACCGGCTTTGCAACGAGCCGCCGAGCGCGGTGCGCTCGTCGCTCATGGCGGAGAAGCCGAGGCGCATCGCCCAGCCCGGTCCGCTGCGGCCGATCCCGACGCCCGACGACGAGCGGCCCGCGCCGCTGGCCGAGCGCAGGTCGAGCGTAACGGGGCCAAAGGCATGGCTGACGCTGGCCCAGCTGGCGCCGCTGTCCAGCGTTGCGGGGCCGGAGGGGTCGTCCATGAGGGTGAGGCCCGGCGCCAGGCGATCCGGTCCGCCGCCACGGCCGACCGCGACTTCGCCGCCGCCGAAATTGTATCGCGCCGTAAAGGTCGGATCCGGCGGCTGCGCCCAGGGGCGGGCCGGATCGTAGGGCAGGGCGGGCGGCGTGAACCAGGAGAAGGACGCCGTCCCAAGGTCGACCGAATAGGCCTGGGCGCGCGCATAACGTGCACGCGTGTCGAAATCGGTGAAGTGGGCGCTCGATGCCGCAAGACGGCTGTCGGTGATGCGGAAGCCCCGCTTTAGAACGTCCTGGAACACAAGGCCATTGAAGGCGCCGGACGCGGCGGCCCAGTCGCCCAGCGCGCCGCTGGCGGGGCCAAGCGCGGTGCTGAGCGGCACCTCGGCGCCGTTCAGCGAAAGCGATGTCGTTCCAATCGGCGAGAAGGCGCGCTGAAGGTTCAGCAGGCCGACGCCGGAAACCGCATCGGGCCCGGCGCCCGCAGCGACGCCTTCAACCGGATCGACGGCCGGATCGACATAGTCGTCCGCCGTCATCAGCAGCGCCTGAAGCGCCGTGGCGGGTGAAATGTTGGGAAAGAGCTGCAGCATGAGCGCCAGCGCGCCGGACACGTGCGGGGCCGCGATCGAGGTGCCGGAGACGGCGTAGTATTTGTTGTCGAGGCCTGCCGAAATGATGTTCTCGCCCGGCGCCAGGAGGTAGTAGTTCATGGTCGGGCCGGCGCGGTTCGAAAAATCGGTGATTTTTCCCGCGTTCGATATGGCGCCGACGGCGACGACGAGGCCGAGCGACTGGGACTGTCCGGCGATGTAGGCCGGCTCGGTCGGCTGTTTGGCCTTCGCTGGATCCTTGACGCCCAGATTGCCCGCGGCGACGACCACCAGGACGCCGTGGGCGGCGGCGTTGCGCACCGCGTTCTCCAGCGTCTGGTCCGCGCTGATGTCGCCGCCGAGCGACATGTTGATCACCCGGGCGCCATGGCTGACGGCATAGTTGATCGCTGTCGCAAGCGAACTGTCGGCAAATGAGCATCCGCCGTCCGGACTGGTGTCCTGGCAACTGTTCTGCGTATCGGCCCGGATAGAAAGAATGTTTGCGTTGAACGCCACGCCGTGGATGCCGTTGTTGTCTTTTTTTGCAGCGATGGTGCTGGAGACCAGCGTGCCATGCCCGTCCGGATCGGTGTCCGATGCGGATCGGCCTGACGCCAGCACGTCATAGGTTCCCGATATCTGGCCCGAGAGTTCGGTGATGGTCGTCGAAACATCGGTATCGATGACGGCAACCGTGACGCCCTGTCCGGTGGCGCCGGCGGCGTAGGCCGAGGAAGCGTGGATCTGCGCGAGGCCGCTGCGGTCCGTGCCGACGAAACCGGAGCCGAAATATTCCGGCGTCTCGAAAAAGGAAGCCGGCGGTGGAGGCGGTGGTGGCGGCGGCGGAGGGGGCGGCGGCTCCGGCGGGGGAGGCAGGATCGGCGATGGCGGCATCGTTCCGCCGCCGCCGCCTCCGCCGCCACATGCGGCGAGGCCGGCCGCGGCGAGCGAAACGAGCAGGCCAGCGCGGACGGCGCGCAGGAGAGGTGCAGGTTTCATCGGCGGATGTGAAGCCCCCCATGGGGAAGGCGGCAAAGGCCGAGAGGCCGGCGAAGCGGCGGCTCGAGATCCGCGTCTTGTCGAGGTCGCGCCCATCTCTCACCTCCCCGGGGAGAAATCCCCGATTGTCTTTTCAACCATGTTCGCGCGGTGGCGACGCCCAGACAAGGCGAAGCATCAGTGCGCCAATGGCCCTACAGAGTGGCGGGTCGATTGAAGCGACCAAAGATTGACACGTTCTTCACGTTCGCCGCGGCGCTCTTTCCAAGCCCCGGCCGCCGCCTATGCTTATCAAAGGGCAAGCCGAGGGACGGATCATGGCGCGCGCCTTTGCAACGCTGCTTCCGGCGCTCGTTCTCGCGGCTTTGGTTTCATCGTGCGGGGGAGGCGGGTCGGGATCTTCGACGCCATCACCGCCACCACCGCCGGCCGGCGGCGCGAACCAGCCGCCGAACTTCACGTCAGCCGCGACCGTTTCTGTTCAGGAAAACACCATCGGCGTTTTCTATCGCGCTACGGCGACCGATCCGCAGGGCGACGCGATTACATATTCCATCAGCGGCGGCGCCGATCAGACGCGCTTTGCGATGAATTCCGTGACCCACGAATTGCGGTTCGTTGCCGCGCCAGATTTCGAGGCGCCGGCGGACGCCAATTCGGACAACGTCTACGAACTCCAGGTCACCGCTTCGGACGGTTCGCTATCGTCGACGCTCAACCTTGCCGTAACCGTCACCAACGTCGCGAGCGGATTTCACGTACGCCGCGTCGCATCGGGTCTCAACGCGCCGATCTATCTTGCCGGATTCCCGGACGGATCGGGGCGCGTCGCCGTTGTCGAACGCGGCGGGCGCATTCGGCTGCTGAATCCTGCAACCGGCGCAGTCGGATCGACGCCGTTCCTCGATATTTCCGCGCAGATATCGAATGACGGCGAAAAGGGCCTGCTTGCCGTAGCGTTTTCGCCGAACTTCATCGCGGACGACACATTCTACGTCCACATGAACCCGTCGGCGTCCAACATCACCGAGATTCGCGAATACCATACGATGGCGGCGTCGATCGATCAGGCGGACCCATCCTCGGCGAGAACGATCATCCAGATCCCGCAACCGGCGACGACCAACCACAAGGGCGGGTTCCTGGCGTTCGACAAATCGGGGCGCCTGCTGGTCGGCCTGGGCGATGGGGGCGGGGGCGGCGATCCGTCCGGGAATGCGCAGAACAGCTCCTCGCTGCTCGGCAAGCTTCTGCGGCTCGATGTATCGACCGACGCGTTTCCCTCCGACTCGACGCGCAACTACGCCATCCCGCCGGGCAACCCGTTTGCAACCAGCGGAGGCGCGCCGGAGATTTATGCGCTGGGATTGCGCAATCCCTTCCGCGGCAGCGTCGATCCGCTGTCGGGCGACATATGGATTGGCGATGTGGGCCAGGATGCAATCGAGGAAGTCGACCTGATCCCGGTTGCAGCGACGGCGCTGCAGAATTTCGGCTGGAACCGCCGCGAAGGCACGCAGCCCTACAATGGCGGAGCCGACGATCCGTCCTTCATCCTGCCGGTGACCGAGTATGCCCATGGAAGCGGACCAACGCAGGGCAATACGGTGATCGGCGGCGTTGTCTATCGCGGACCGATCGAGGACCTGCAGGGCCAGTACCTGTTCGGCGATTTTATCGACGGCAATCTGTGGTCTGTTCCGTCTGGCGTTCTGGTTCCCGGCTCAACGCTGCCGAGCAGCTCCTACACGCTTCGCAATGCCGATTTCACGCCGGACGCGGGGACGGTCAACCAGATCGTCGCCTTCGGAACCGACATCGCCAACAACGTCTATCTTGTCGGTCTTGATGGCGAGATCTTCCGGCTGGAGGCGCCGTGACGGGCGCTGCTAGCGGCGCCGGAAGGTGACGGACGACACTGTGCGCCGGCCCTGCACCCGCGACAGCTGGACGATGATGTCTATGACCGATTCGGCATAGGCAATGACGTCGGCGCGCGTGAGCGTGAGGCCCGCCTGCAAGGTCATGAAGGCGATCTGCTCCAGTGCGCCGGCGGGGCTGTCCGCGTGGACGGTGGTCAGCGATCCTGGATGTCCGGTGTTGACCGCGCGCAGGAAGGTGAACGCCTCCGGGCCGCGTATCTCGCCCACCAGCAGGCGGTCGGGGCGCATGCGCAGGCTCGCGCGCAGCAGCTCGTCAACGCCGACCTGCGCCTCGCCAAGTTCGCTTTTCACGGCGACCAGTCCAACTGCGTTCGGGTGCCAGAGGCGGACCTCAGGCGTATCCTCGATCACGACGAGGCGGTCGCTTTCGGGGATCTCCTTGAGCAGCGCATTGAGGAAGGTCGTCTTGCCCGTGGCGGTTCCGCCGGAGATCACGATGTTCTTTCCGGCCTTCACCGCAGCGGAAAAGAAGGCGGGCATGTCGCCGCCGTCGAGAAGGCTTCCGAGCGCCCTGTCCGTTTCCGACGACTGATCCTCGCCCGGCCGCAGGATGCCGGCGAAGGCGCCTGCCGCCTGGTAGTCTGCCAGTTTGAGGTCCGGAACGACATGCTTGCGGATCGCGATCGCCGTGTGCTCGCGGGTCGCCGGCGGACCGACCACCTGGACGCGGGAGCCGTCGGGCAGCGTCGCTGCGAGGAGAGGGTGCTCGCGGCTGACGCCCTGGTGGGTCGAGGCCGCGATCTGCTGGGCGAGGCGCTGAAGCATGACGTCGGTTACGTCCGGTGCATCGGCGCGCTGAAGGCCAGCGGGGCTGTCGGTCCAGACTTCGCCCGGCCGGTTAACAAGGATGTCGGTTACGTCCGGTGCTTCAAGCCAGCGGACGAGCGGCGCCAGGTACGTCCTGAGATAGACGCCGCCGCTCAATTCGGCGCCCCGGGCGCGGTTGCAACGGTGGTCGCCTGCGCGGGAAGCGCGGGTGTTGGGCTAGCGGACGGCGAGGCGACCTGAGCTGTGGCCGCGTCCTCTTGTGTGGCGGGCGCCGGAGCGGGGCCGCCAGCTGGACCGACGTCCGAGAAATCCATGTCCTGGCTGACGAAGACGCGCACGGGCGATCCCTGCGGAACGGTTACGGTCGGCGCGATGTTCTGGTCTGTCGACAAGGCCTGGCTCGCCGCATCGCTTCCGGACCGGGTGGAGGCGATGACGATTGCCGTATCATTGGCCTGCGTGGCGGCGTTGGCGCCCAGATTGAGCAGGGTCAGCAGCATCGCGCCGCCGAAGCGCTGAAGGAAGTGCCGGTTGACGTCGCCGTTGAGGCCGCCGCGGCCGAGGCCGTCGGTGGCCGGCGAGGCGAGGTCGATGGTTGCGCCATCCGGGCGGATGAGGCGGATCCAGATCACGAAGGCCCGGCTCTGGCCGAGCGCAACGCCGGAATTGTACTGGCCGATCAGTCGGCTGCCCCGCGGAATGAGAACAAGACTGCCGTCAAACCCCCGGATGTCGCGGCTCACCACGGCGCGGACATAGCCGGGCAGATCGGAGTTGAGCGCGGTCTCGAGCACGGCGGGAATGATCGCGCCTTCGACGACGGTGTGAGCGAGGTCCAGCCTGGATGTGGCGCGCACCGGCTTGTTGCCGCCCAGTCCGAGACGCATGGCGAAGCGTTCGTCGCCCTTGAGATTGGCGTTGGCTGCGCCGCCGACGGACCCGGCGACGGCGCCTGCATCAAGCGGGGCGCCTTTTTCGTCGCCCTTCGGCGCCCCGGGCGCCTGATAGGCGCCGAGATCGACCACGAGGGCCGGTGCGCGAAGATGGTCAAGTTCGCTCTGGCTTGGACCTGCGGGCGCTGGCGGTTGCGCCGCCTGCACGACGGGCGCGGGAGGCGGCGGCGGTGGAGGCGAGGCCGGCAGGACGATCGGCGGCGGCGCCGTATACGCAGGCGCAGGCGCGGTTACGGGCGCCGGCGCCGGATGGCTGGCGGCGATCTTTGCCTCTTCCCGCGCGGCCCGGTTGGCGGAGAGCTGCAGGAAGACCACGGTTCCAAGGCCGAGCGCGCCAAGGACGCCCGCGACCAGCGGCCAGAGAGACGGCGAGGTCGCGACGCGGGGCGTGGCGTCCGGATCGTGCGCGGGATCGAACCCGGTCTGTGGAAACTCCGCCATTGCTCAGTGATCCCTGCCTGGCGCTTTGGGCCCCCGCGCGTTGTCAGTCCAGCCGGTGTTGCGAACCTCGAGCTTCGCTTTGCCATAGCGGAGCACGAAGGTCTGGGCCGTGAAATCGGCGATGGTGTATTTGCCGGAGGTGCGCGTGTTGGCCATTTCCTCCTTGCCGTCTGTTCCGATGAAGAAGACGGCCGGCGTGTCGCGCCCTTCCGCAAACTGGAAGTAGGTCGCCTCGCCATTGTCGAACACCTTGGCTGGCTCGATCGTCTTCGCACCCTTGTAGGAATAGGCGAAGTTGAGCGCCCCTGCCGGAACGTCCGGTGCGGCCGTCTGCGCGGGCGCGGCTGTGGCTGCGGGCTTCGCCGCCTTCGGATAGAGGAAGCGGACGCGAAGCATCGCGCCGGGATCGTTGACGCTGTCGGACGCACTGGTGGTGAGCAGGAAGGTGTAGATCCGCTTGTTCGTCACCACCGTCATGCTGGTGGGATTGCCCTTCGCCATCGGCTTGAGGAAGAGCAGGGTAGCCTTGCGGTTGGGCGTCGCCTGCCAGGACAGGCTGTCGCCAAGGGCGACGTTTTCTATGCGCTCTTCCGGGTCGAATTCGATCGGAAGTTCGAAGCCCAGATGGGCGGTCAGCTGCACCACCTGGTTGGGATCGTACATGACTTCGCGGATGCGCGGATCGCCAGGCCCCGGCGTAGGGATCACCGTGGCGTGGGATTTCTGCGCCCATGCAGGGCTTGCCGCGGCAAGGGCGGCGCCCGCCAGCGTCAGCGCGACAGCGGCGATGTGAACCTTCATCATGCCTTGTCTCCGGGACGGGCCAGGGGGCGAGGGCTGCGGTTGTAGGCCTGCCCGAGCCGGTCGATCGAAACCAGCGCCGGGGCGCCTACGGCGTCGGCGACCTCGCCCGGGCGTGAACGGAAGTCGTCGCGCGCCGTGAAACGGGTCTCGAAATCGCGCCCGTGGTCGAGCATGGCGATCCGGGCGGCAATCTGCTCGGCGCGTTCTCCCGGCGCAAGGCCTCTTGGCGGTTCAGGCGCAGCAAGACGCGGCATGCTGGGCATATCCTCGCGCCGGCTCCGCGAGCCGAAGCCGCGCGCGATGCCGCCCACGGCGACCAGACCCATCAGCATCACCACGGCGAGGACCAACACGATCAGCGCGATGGTGATGACGGGCGCCATGTCGAAGACGCCGCGGCTGGCGTTGCCGACCAGAAGTTCGAGAAAAGGTGTGAGGATCATCAGGCTGACCGCGCCGAAGACGTTCACGGCCAGAGGCGTGAGGGCGAAGGCGAGCGTCGTGCGGAACCATCCCTCGGCGAGTCCGCGGGTCGCATCGAACAGGAACATACCGATGAAGAACGGGCCGACGGCGAGGAGAAAGGCCAGAACGATCTTGGCGGCGACGATCAATCCCAGGATCGAAAGCAGCAGCACGATTGCCGAGAGCCACAGCAGGCCTGAGCCCAGCATCGGGCCGCCCTGCAGGATGTTCGCCGAGGCGGAAGCCATGCCGCCATAGGCGCCCGCGGAATCCGAAAGCGCCTTGAAAGCCACTTCCAGCCCGCCCATGACGTCGCCGTTGAAGTCGCCCTGCCGTCCGAGCGGGCCGAGCATGGCCTGCATGATCTCGGCGGGCCCATCGAACAAAAGGTTGAAGAAGACGGTCTGGTAGGCCGCCCAGGATGTGAGGAAAGCGAAGATCAGGCCGATCTTCAGGGCGGCGAAGGGCAGCTGCGTCACCCGGAGGCCGCCGCGTCCGAGAAGCAGCTGGTAGCCGAGGAGCGCGATGTAGATGGTCAGGAGGCCGGTGAAGATCGCGGCGAACCATGTGTTGGGTCCGACGAGGTCGCGGTAGGTGTCCTGCACCAGAACGCGGATATGGCAATCGACTGTGTCGATCACGCCGTGAACCATGCCCGCGTCAGGCGCCACCGGACAGAGACCCATCAGCGCCCTCCCGCCGCGACGAGGCGCGGCATCCAGGCTTCGGGGCTGTCGCCGACTTCGGCGCGAATGTCGTCCAGCAGACGGACCGTGCGTTCCCGGCCCGAAAGAACGGTCAGCAGATCGTTCTGGCCGTTGAGGTTGAGCCGCGCCACGACGCTCTCCGATCCATGCTTCACCAGGAAACAGCGCGACGTGTCGGGCAGGGTGCGGATGAGGTCGAATTCGTGGCCGGACAGGCCGAACCCGTTCCGGTATTCGCCCTCCTGCGCCTTGGCGTTGGGAAGGAATATCTGCGTCGCCGACTGCTCGATGACCGCCGAGGCGATGCGGCTTTCAAGAGCGTCTCCGGTCGACTGCGTGGCGAAGCCGACAATGCCATTGCGCTTCCGGATGGTCTTTTCCCAGTCGCGGATGCGGGCGACGAAAACGTCGTCGTCCAGCGCCTTCCAGCCTTCATCCACGACGATGATCGATGGCTGGCCGTTGAGACGCTCTTCGACGCGGTGAAAGAGGTACATCATTGTGGGCGTCCGCGTCACCGGATCGTCCAGCAGATGGGTCATGTCGAAGCCCACGATGCGGGCGTTGAGGTCGGTATGGTCCGTCTCGTTGTCGAACAGCCAGGCGCGATCGCCGTCGCCGATCCACGGATTGAGACGGGACGCCAGATCGCCTGGCGTCGGCTTGCGCCCGCCAAGAAAAAGCTCGCGGAAGTAGCGCAGGCGACGGAAGTCGCGGTCCTGGTCAAAATTGGCGCTGACAGCCGCCGAGATCGTGGCGGCGTCCTCCGCCGTCAGGATTTCACCGTTGGCCGTCACGAGCTTCGCCGTCCAGGCCTGCAGGAAGCGGCGGTTTGCCGGCGTGTCGGAAAGCTGAAGCGGATTGAAAGCCGTGCGTATGCCCGGCCGGATCAGGTCGTAACGGCCGCCCATGGCGCGGAGGAAGATTTCCGCCCCGCGGTCCTTGTCGAAGAAGACCACGCGCGGCTCGAAGCGCTCCGATTGCGCAATCAGGAAGTTCATCACCACGGTCTTGCCGGCGCCCGAGGGGCCGATGACCAGGAAATTGCCGAGGTCGCCCTTGTGGAAGTTGAAGTAGTAGGGCGAAGCCGCGGTCGTCTCCAGAACGGTGACGGCGGGTCCCCAGTGATTGTCGTGCGGGCGGCCGACTGGATGGTTGTGAAGACTGGCCAGGCCGGCGAAGTTGGATGACGAAACCAGCGACCGTCGCGGAATGAAATTGCCGTTGCCGGGAAACTGTGCCCAGAAACTGGGTTCGAGCGCCACATCCTCGCGCACGCCGATGGCGCCGATCTCGGTCAGGGCTGCCTGTACGTCGGCGACGGCGGAATCGAGCGCCAGGAAATCGTTGGCCTTCACCATCACCGTGAAATGGTGCTCGCCGAAGACGGCGCGGCCGGCGGCGACGTCATCCTTGGCCTGGACCAGATCCCGGCGCAGCGACAGCGCTTCATCGTCGGCCGCGCGCATGCGGCGCAAGGCGAGGTTCATGCGGTTGAGCGCCGGCTGGCGGTCAACGAAGGAGAAGCTCTGGGAAATGACCAGCTCGTGCGGTGTGCGCAACAGCCCGTCGAGCTGGCCTGCCGAGGAATGCGGCGGGTATTCGCGGATCGACAGCATCGCCCCGAGCGTGCGCGCCGAACGCGCATTGCCCGAAAACTCGAGGGCGTCCCGTCCGAAGCTGATGCGGCGATCGACGACGGCGCGGCGAAGATCGGTCTTCACATACGGGACCGGACGCAGATCCCCGTCGAATATGAAGGCGAGAAACTCCAGCGGCTCGGAGAACATCTCGCCGTTCGCTTCATAAAGTCCGAGCAGACGGGCGCCGTAGGGCGACAGGGCCGCGAGCAGGTTGTCGCGCGCGGCGTCAAGATCGCGGCGGTCGCGGGCGCGCGAGACCGCGTCCCAGGTCTTCGCCCGGTTGGCGCCCATGAAGCTGGCCCTGCCGATGGCGGGCTTGCGGGTCAGGGTGAGGAAGATCTCGTTGACGAAGAGCCGCTGGCCGAGAAGCTTTTCGCGCCAGGCGCCGTTCAGCGTTTCGACAAAGCGGCTGCCGAACACGCCGGGCATGTCCGGCCGCACCAGATGGCGCACCACATAGGCGCCGACGCTGAGCCGCGAGGAGGCGATGCCCCTGAGCACCGTGTCGCGGACATTCTTGCGATAGTTCAGCTCCTGCGTATCCGCGGTCTCGAAGGCGAGGCCGGCGAGATGGATGACCTGCACCTGCTGGCCATCGCGCGTGGCGAGGGTGACATCGTCGAGGTGCCGGGCGTAGGGCAGCATGTCGCCCGCCGGTCGCTCGCGTCGCGCCTGCCGCTTGCTCAAGCCGCGGTGTTTGGTCTTCGTCATGGCGAATAGGAATTGCAGCGCCAGTAGGCATGATTGGGAACGCGCGGACAGCGGCTGACCTTCTGAAGCCAGAGGTCGAGCCATCGCGGTTCGCGCAGGCACATGAGATAGCCAAACCCGTGCAACACGAGCGCGGTCACGATGGCCCAGAAAGAGCGGGTGATCAGGAAGACCTCGGTGGTCACCACGAGGTTCAGAACGAAGAAGGAGTAGCTGACGCCAGCGAACATCTGCGGCCGGGTGAGGGCCGAAAAGACGATATCGCGTTCCAGCATGGCCATCAGTCTACCCCGCAAGCTGGGCGGCGCGCTGGATCCCCGCAACAATCACCGTCGCCCCGAAGAGGATGAAACATCCGAGGATGACGGTGATGCCGTGTTTCCAGTTCATGCGGCCGGTCAGCATCATGAATCCAACAATCGCCACGGCAATGACGGCTACGGCCGTGGCGACGTTTCCAAGAAGGGTGCCCTCGACCCAGTTAACTGCAGCCAGGATTGGGCCGGACCCCGATGGCGCGGTCGCAGTCTGCGCGGCCGCTTCGGCCACGGCCGAAAGCGCCAGGATGACCGGTGCTGTAAATGTCCGCCAGTTCATGAATGAATCCACCATAGGAGGCTGTCTCGAGATCGCCCGGCGATCAGGAGGGGCTGCGCCTACGCTAGACGTCCGCCTGTGTGAAGTCGAGGATTGCAGTGCGTTGCATCAGCGGGCGACGCCCTGCTCATCGATGACCGCCGACATGCTTCCCACCGGCTGTCCGTTCTTCCGGTAACTCGCCCGGAAGAGGTAGTTGCCCGCAGAAAGATCGAGCGGGATCCGGTAACGCGGATCGCCAATCGGGGGAGTACCGGGGCCGCCTGTATTCGGCAGGTTGAGCGGCTTCCAGCTTCCGCCGTTGTTGTCGGAGTATTCAACGACGATCTGGTCAATGGCGGTCGCGAAGAACGGACTGACGCTGGGCAGCGGATTCGAGTCGAGTGGGATGAACCGAGCGGCTGCGACGGTGAAATTCATGTCCTCGCCCTCCACCACCCAAGGCGTCGTGCGGCAGTTCGGATCGGTCGGGCCGGGGTTCGCCGCGTCCATGCACCAGAGCGTATTGTAGTACCGCACCGTGCCGCTGGTCGCGCCTAGCCATGCCTGCTGGTTGTCGGCCGTGCCATTGATGATCGAGTTGACCACGACGACTTCGACATTCGGCCAGACGCGCAGCACCCGGTGCACGTGGGAGAACGTCGCGTTCATGATGTAGACCGGGCTGGACTTCGTATCGACGCCGGCGTCGCCGAAGTTCTTGCCGCTGACATCGCGGATGTAGATCGGGCCGCTGTCGAGTTCGACGCCGATGAAATCCGTGTTGCGCTCCTTGTAGGTCGGGTCCGGGTCCTGCATGCCGTCGCCGACGACGCGCTGGATGTAGGTGGAGCCGTTGGTCGGGCGGCCATTGTCGCCGAGCTTGATCGCGGCGCCGTAGATGCTGCCGCCGCCGTCGAACTGATTGTACCGGTAGTTGTAGATTGCCGTGTCGCCGCTCGCCTGCAGGGTCAGGCCGTATTTCATCTGGTGGATCGAGACGTTGCGGATAGAAGTGCTCTGGTCACCCTCGACGACGTAATTGGATCCAGGCGCAGGCCCCATGTCCTGATCGGCGACAACTTTCTGCGCGCCGCCTGGCGCGAACGGATCATACGCCTGTTCCTGAACTCTCAGGAATTGCGTGCCGTCGGGGTCGCTCTCCATGAAGAGAGTAGGGTGCGGCGCCGAGCTGTTTGCAGGGGCGAGCGACGGCGGAGGCGGAGAGGTCGATGAGGCTGCTGGCGCGGCTGTGCCGCCTCCGCCGCCGCAAGCTGAAAGCAGAAGCATCGCACAGCCGACAAGGCCGACGGCTGGCATCCGTCCCTCAATCTTCAAAGCGCACTCCTGCGCCCCCACTCCGACCCCGTTTGTGGAATGCGTGATCCCGGCCAGAACCCGACTTGAAACGACCACGTCGCGCACTAGGCAAGACGCACTCTAAATGTGACGGAGTCGGGGCAAAGCGCCAGCCGCGCGTTGAAATGCCGCGCGGCGCGTTGGCTGGTCGAAGATCAGGCGCCGAGCTGTGTGAGACATCGGAAGAGCAAGTGACGCATCATAGATTAGCGTCCAGCAGGTTCGCCACGCGGATCAGTTCGGCCATGGCGAGCGCAATGTGATAGAGCGAACTCGCTGGCGCGGGCTGGTCGATGAAACTGCCGTCCGGATTGCGGCGGTCGCGCCAGAGCCCTTTCACTGGCAGATCGCAATAGGTCATCAGCATATCGAACGCCTGTACGACGCGGGCGGCGGCGACGGGATCGCGGTTCGCCTCGACGCGGATGATGTTGGCCTTGATCCGTTCGGCATGCGGCCAGAGCCGCGATGTGCGCGTGCGGACGCCGCCCTCGGCCCAGACTTCGTCGAATGTGACGCCGGTCGCCGGATCGACGCCGAAGGTTTCGCCGTGGTCGTAGATGGCGCTGGCCTCGGCCGAAACGTCATGGCCGCCGGCGCGCTGGTAGCGATCGAGCAGCCACGACCATTCGAACTGATGGCCTGGCTCGGTGATGCGGCCTTCATCGCCGGGCGCCGGATTCCATGCGTCGTCGAAATACTCCAGCAGCACGCCCGCGCGCTGGTTCAGGAGTTTTGCGCTGAACAGGTTGGCGATGTCTCCTGCGCGCTTCAGGTGCTGCTGGTCGCCGGTCGCTTCGTGGAGGGCCAGCAATGCCTCCATCATGTGCATGTGCGGGTTCTGTCGCCGGGGCGGCGCCGGCGTCAGGTCGCCTTCGAGAAACCCGCCAGCCGGATGCGACCAGTTGGCGTAAGTCCAGTCCAGGAGGCCGGTCGCCGCCGCGAGGCAATCGTCGCGCTTGAGCGCCGCCCCCGCGTGGGCCAGCGCGAAGACGACGAAGGCGACGTCGTAGAGATCCCGGCTCGTGTTCTTCGGCTGGCCGGTTTCATCAAGCGAAAAGATCGTGCCGCCGCCGGGATGAAAGGCATGTCGCAACAGCGCCTCGGCGCCGGCGGCCGCAACCTCGCGCCAGGGTCCGTCCCAACCGATCCGCCCTGCCGTGGCGTAGACGAACGTCTGCCGGGCCTGAACGCGTATGCGTCGCGACATCGGAACCGGCGTTCCATCGAGAGTCATCTGCTCGTGAAAGAGACCGTTGGCGCGGTCGAAACCTGTTTCCCACCACAGCGGAAGCGCGTGATCGCACAGCCAGGCCTTCGCCTGCGACGTGCGATCCCGGATCTGGCTTATGGCGGACATCGGACAGGCCCCGGATTTCATTTGCCTGAATCGCGCAGCCGCATCGATATGCGGCTAGACCCAGCCCTTTTCGCGGACTGCGGTGAGGTAGGTTCGGCTGACGGGCGCCTCTATGCCGGACTTGAGCTTCAGGACCAGCTTGCCGTTGGCGCGCGACGTGTCGGCAAGCCCGTCGCGGGCGACCCACCACGACCGATGTGTCTGCAGTCCCTCAACGGATGCGAGTTCACGCACCGCATCGGCGAGACGCATCAGGATCAGTTCTTCGCCGCCGCTGGTGTGGACGCGGAGGTAATGGTCCTCGGACTGCACGGCGTAAAGCGTCGAGGCGCGCAGGCGGACGGGCAGGCGATCGAGGAAAGGCGAGGGGCCGGCAGGCGGCGCCGGCGCTGCGACGGCGGGATCGAAAAGGCCCGAGCGCCGTCCAAAGGCGCGGAAGCCGAGCACCACGCCGAAGCTGACGATCATGGCGATCAGCCAGATATAGAAGAGGAAGCGGGGTATCTGCCCCGGTGTGATCGGCTGGTGCAAAACCACCGCCTGTTCGAGCGCCAAGGCGGGGAAAACCGCCAGCGTCATCAGGACGGACAGGATGCCGAGGAAGCCCCAGAGCGGCAAAGGCGGGCCGAAGCGACGCAATAGCCAGGCTAATCCTTCTCCGGCGACGCCCCCCCAGACGATCAACGAGATCCAGTAGGCCAGCGCCAGCGGCAGGGGCACGCCAGCCACGGAGCCGAAGGGGCTCAGGACCGCCATGAGGACGCCGACGCCGGCGAGGATGGCGATGTCGCGGGCCTGCTGCTTCCAGTCGATGGCGATGCGCAAGTCGTTTCGGTCCCTGGATGGCCTGCGGTTCACGCTTCGCGAACGACACTAGCTGCGTTTCGCGAAGGAAGTCAGCCGTTTCGTGAAGTCGAGGCTGCGAAGCGCCCGCCGGCGCGGCATGTCTGGGCCGTCGGCGGAAAGGACGTTCCGACCGGCGCCGGGCCTCCTCCCCAAAACGCCTGCACCGGAAAGATCCGGGCAGGCGACCCGGCCAAACCCCGTCCATCCGCCGAACCGTCCCAACGAGGCCAATCAGGAGCCTGACATGACCGCTGGAACCGCATCCTCCCCCGCCATGCCGCCGAACAGCGGAGGCGCCTCCCGTCCCGGCATCCTGTCACGCCGGGAGGCCGTCACACGCACGGTGGTATTCGGCCTGATCGGCCTCGTTCTGGTTTATATTTTCTCACAGGTCTACGGCATGATGCTGGTCGCGCGGCATCTTGAGGGCGCTCACTTCCGCGTCGACCTGCGGCCCCTGCTCAACACGCCAGCCGTGGTCCGGGTCCACGTTGCAGCGGCGATCTCGTCCTTCGTGCTCGGCTTCGCCATCATGCTGCAGCGCAAGGGCTCGCGGCTGCACCGCAAGCTGGGCTGGGGCTGGAGCGCGACGATGGCGACGACGGCGCTGTCGTCGTTCTTCATTCTGGAGGACGGCCAGTTCGTCTGGATCCACGCGCTGTCGGCCTGGACCATCCTGCTGCTGCCGATGGCGCTGGTCGCGGCGAGGGCTCACAGGCGGAAGATCCACGCCCGTCTCATGACCACGCTGTTCCTCGGCGGCATGATTGCGGCCGGTCTCTTCACCTTCCTGCCGGGACGGCTGATGTGGCGGCTGTTCTTCGGGGTCGAGGTCTAGCCGCATCGGTTTCGCGAGGATTTCGGCAGAAGCGTAACAAGAATTTAGACGCGAGGGCGGGCGAAGCATCGTATCCACGGCGCTTCGCTTCCCGGCGTCTGGCTCCATGACTCTCTATCGTAACGTCGCGTCCCTCGTCCTGGCGATCATGCTGCTTCAGGGCGCCTCGGGCATTCTCAATGTCACCACGCCGCTGGCGCTGGATTTCATGGGCGCGAGTTCCCTTGGCGTCGGCCTCGTCTGGTCGATGTTCTATGCGGGCTACATGCTCGGGGCGTGGTTTTCGCCAGACGCTGTGCGCTCGGTCGGGCATATCCGGGCCTATTCCGCCGCCGCCGCGATCTACTGCGCCGGCATTCTCTCGATGGCGCTCGTCTTCCAGCCCGTCGGCTGGGCCGTGCTGAGGCTGGCGCAGGGCGCGGCCTCGGCCGTCATGTTCACGGCGGCGGAGAGTTGGATCGCCGATTCCACACCCCGCGAGAAGCGCGGCGGCGTGATGGGCATGTACCAGGTGCTGATCAAGCTCGCTCTTTCCGGCGGGCCTCTGCTCGTCGCCGACCACGCGCCCGGCGACCTCAAGCCCTACATCTGGGCCGGCATCCTGATGACGCTGTCGGCGGCGCCGCTGTGCGCCACGCGGCGAGCCCAGCCCGTTCTGCCGGACAAGACGGGATTTTCCGTCGGCAAGCTGTTCGCCATCCCGCCCACGGCGCTTGCGGCTGCCGCGGTCGCCGGGCTCGCCAACAGCGGTGTCACCTCGCAGCTGCCGCTCTACGCCAAGGCGCTGCATCCGGAGGGTGCGCAGCTGGCGGCGACGGTGATCACGATTGCGGTCTGGACTGGAGGCACCGTGACCCAGTGGCCGGCGGGGCTGGTGTCTGACCGGTTCGACCGGCGGCTGGTCGTGGCGGCGCTCGGCGCGGTGGCTTCGGGCGCCTCGATCGCCCTCTATCTGGGCAGCCGCCATTTTTCCTGGCCGCTCGTGATCGCGCTTGGCGCCGTCTGGGGCGGCGGAGCGCTGTCCTTCTATTCGGTGGCGGCGGCGCATGCGACGGACAGGTGCGAGCCGGGCCAGATCGCGCAGGTTCTGTCCGGGATGCTGTTCGTCTGGGCGGCGGGATCGGTGATCGGTCCGGTCCTGACGGGGCTGGCGGCGGATTCATCGCTTGGCCAGCCCGGGATTTTCCTCGTTGTCTCCGGGGCCTATTTCGCCCTGACGGCCATAAATCTGTGGCGGGCTATCGTCACGGATCGCCCAGGGCGGGCACAGCGGACCCCCTATCTGCCGGTTGCCGGGTTGAGCGTTGTCGAAGGCGCCATCGCCGAGCAGGAGCCCCAGGTGACGGAAGACGCCGGAATGCCTGCGCAACCGGTCTGAAAAGCCGCAAGGCGCAGCGTTGCGTTGGGGCGCCGGTTGCGTTAAGCGCGAGCCTCGCGGGGCCGGAGGACCGGCCCTCCCGCCAGGGGCGAAACTCAATGAACATCCACGAATACCAGGCAAAGGCCGTTCTCAAGGAATTTGGGGCGCCCGTGGCGGCGGGCGTACCGGTGCTCTCGCTGGCGGACGCGCAGAAGGCCATCGACAGCCTGCCCGGGCCGCTCTGGGTGGTGAAATCGCAGATCCACGCCGGCGGCCGGGGCAAGGGCAAGTTCAAGGAAAAGGAAGCGGGCGAGAAGGGCGGCGTGCGGCTCGCCTTCTCGAAGGAGCAGGCGCTCGAGAACGTGAAGGCCATGCTGGGCCACACGCTGGTGACCAACCAGACCGGGCCGGCCGGCAAGCAGGTCAACCGCCTCTACATCGAGGACGGCGCCGACATCGAGAAAGAGCTCTACCTGTCGCTGCTGGTCGACCGCGGCGCGGGCCGGGTGGCGTTCGTCGCCTCGACCGAGGGCGGCATGGACATCGAGGAAGTGGCGCACAAGACGCCGGAGAAGATCCTCACCCTCGACATCGTGCCTTCGAAGGGCGTCACGGACGCCGATGCGGCCAAGCTGTGCGATGCGCTGGGCCTGAAGGACCAGGCCCGCACCGACATGATGGGTCTTTCGAAAATCCTCTACAAGGCGTTCACCGAGAAGGACATGAGCCTGCTCGAAATCAACCCGCTGATCGTAATGAAGAACGGCCGCGTGCGGGTGCTCGACGCCAAGGTGTCGTTCGACGACAACGCCCTGTTCCGCCATCCCGACATCGAGGCCCTGCGCGACAAGACCGAGCAGGACCCCAAGGAGACCGAGGCGAAGGAGTGGGATCTCGCCTATATCGCGCTCGACGGCACGATCGGCTGCATGGTCAACGGCGCTGGCCTCGCGATGGCCACCATGGACATCATCAAGCTCTACGGCGAGGCGCCGGCCAACTTCTGCGACGTCGGCGGCGGCGCCGACGAGAAGAAGGTGACGGCCGCCTTCAAGATCATCATGAAGGATCCCAACGTGAAGGGCATCCTGGTCAACATCTTCGGCGGCATCATGAAGTGCGACGTCATCGCCGAGGGCGTTCTGGCCGCCGTTCGCGAGACGTCGCTGGCCGTGCCGCTGGTGGTTCGCCTTGAGGGCACCAATGTCGAGAAGGGCAAGAAGATCATCGCCGACAGCGGCCTCAACGTGATCCCGGCCAACGACCTCGACGACGCCGCCCAGAAGATCGTCGCGGCGGTGAAAGGCAAATAGCGACATGCGCCTCTCGCAGGCCATCTTGATCATTGGCGGTCTGACCGCCGGCTGTCTTGCGGCGCTGGCGCCGGCTGCCGCCCAGGCTGACGACGCCGCCTTTTACGATGCGGCCTATGCGCGCTGCACGAAGGAACTCACGGCCGCGATCAAGCCGCCGAAAGGCCAGGTGCTGACCTTCGCCGCCAAGGAAGCGACGCTCGGCGTCTATGGCGACGAGTACGGATTTTCGTTCAACGCCGGATCCATCTCGATGGGCCCCAAGGGCGCGCCCGTGGCCAGCGAGCACGTCGGCTCGTGCTGGGGCGTGCCGGGCCGCCGGTCGCTCCATCTCGTCGTGCTCAACGGCAAGCCTGTTTCCGAAACCCTGATCAGTTTCTAGGAAGTCCCGATGTCCATTCTCGTCGACAAGAACACCAAGGTCCTGACGCAGGGCATGACCGGGAAGACCGGGACCTTCCATACCGAGCAGGGCATCGCCTACGGCACGCAGATGGTCGGCGGCGTCACCCCCGGCAAGGGCGGGACCAAATGGCAGGGCACGCTGCCGGACGGCTCGAAGGTCGAACGGCCGCTGTTCAACACCGTCGCCGAGGCGCGGGACGCAACCGGGGCCAACGCCACGGTGATCTACGTCCCGCCGAAATTCTGCGCCGCCGCCATCGAAGAGGCGATCGACGCCGAGATCCCGCTGATCGTCACCATCACCGAGGGCGTGCCGGTGCTCGACATGGTGCGGGTCAAGGAAAAGCTGCTGAAATCGAAATCGCGGCTTGTGGGCCCGAACTGCCCGGGCGTGATCACGCCGGGCGAGTGCAAGATCGGCATCATGCCGGGGCACATTCACAAGCGCGGCTCGGTTGGCGTTGTTTCGCGCTCCGGCACGCTTACCTATGAAGCCGTGTTCCAGACCACGAATGAAGGGCTCGGACAGTCCTCCTGCGTGGGCATCGGCGGCGACCCTGTGAAGGGCACCGACTTTATCGAGGTGCTCGAATTGTTCCTCAAGGACGACGAAACCAAGTCGATTGTGATGATCGGCGAAATCGGCGGCTCGGGCGAGGAAGACGCGGCCCAGTTCCTCAAGGATGAGGCCAAGCGCGGCCGCAAGAAACCGATGGTCGGCTTCATCGCCGGCCGCACGGCGCCCAAGGGACGGACAATGGGCCATGCCGGCGCCATCGTTTCGGGCGGCAAGGGCGGGGCGGAAGACAAGATCGAGGCGATGCAGTCCGCCGGGATTGTGGTCAGCCCAAGCCCGGCGCGCCTCGGAACGACCATGAGCGAGGTGCTGAAGCGTTAGGACTGTCTTTGCGAAATGAATCGTTCGCAACGATGCGCTAACGGTTAACTGTGATAAAGCGGTCCCGCCCGATCAACCGGCATGAGTCGGCGGCCCGGGGCTGGAATGTCGAGACGATCCGGGCGGCTGGACGAGGCCACTTAAAGCAATGTTCGTCCAACCGGTCCGCATGAAGGACGGTTGATCATGACGATCAAGGCGACGGCCGACGAGGCGCGCAGCACGGACAACGAGGCGATGCTCGACACCGCGTTCCTCTACGGAGGCAACGCCGCGTGGATCGAGCAGCTCTATGCTCAGTATCTCGACAATCCATCGTCGGTGGACGAGAGCTGGCGGACTTTCTTCACGCAGGTCGCCGACAATGCGGACTCAGCCCGCAAGGCGGCGCGCGGCCCGGACTGGAAGAACCCGGCCTGGCCCAAGCCCGCCAACGGCGAACTGGTCTCGGCGCTCGACGGCAACTGGGGCGCGGTCGAAGGCGCCCTGAAGACCAAGATCGAGGCGCGCACGGCGACGAGCGGCGCAGGCGCATCCACCGAAGAGGTGCATCAGCAGGTGCAGGATTCGATCAAGGCGCTGATGATGATCCGCGCCTATCGCATCCGCGGACACCTCGCTGCGAACCTCGACCCGCTCGGCCTTGAAAGCGGCCGCGAGGCGCAGCCGGAACTCGATCCGGCCACCTACGGGTTTGGCGCGGCGGACATGGACCGGCGCATCTTCATCGACTACGTGCTCGGCCTCGAATACGCGACGCCGCGCCAGATGGTGGAGATCCTGCAACGGACCTACTGCGGCACCTTCGCGGTCGAGTTCATGCACATCTCGAACCCGGAAGAGAAATCCTGGCTTCAGTCGCGCATCGAGGGCGAGGACAAGGAAATCTCGTTCACGCCAGAGGGCAAGCGCGCCATCCTGCAGAAGCTGGCCGAGGGCGAGGCTTTCGAACGCTTCCTGCACAAGCGCTACCCCGGCACCAAACGCTTCGGCCTGGACGGCGGCGAGGCGCTGGTCCCCGCGATGGAGCAGATCATCAAGCGCGGTGGCGCGCTGGGCGTCGATGACATCGTCATCGGCATGCCGCACCGCGGCCGTCTCAACGTTCTCGCGGCGGTGATGGGCAAAGCCTATTACAAGATCTTCTTCGAGTTCGGCGGCGGCAACACCCAGGGCGCCGGCGAGTTCGGCTCGGGCGACGTGAAGTACCACCTTGGCGCCTCTTCCGACCGCACGTTCGACAATCACACCGTTCACCTGTCGCTGACCGCCAACCCCTCCCACCTCGAGGCGGTTGACCCGGTCGTGCTCGGCAAGGCGCGTGCGAAGCAGTCGTTCGACCTTCAGGAAGACCGGCGCGCGACGCGCGCGAAAGTGCTGCCGCTGCTGTTGCACGGCGATGCGGCGTTCGCCGGGCAGGGCGTGGTCTCGGAATGCTTCGCGCTGTCGGGCCTGTCTGGGTACCGCACCGGCGGGGCGATCCATTTCATCGTCAACAACCAGATCGGCTTCACCACCTCGCCGAGCTTCTCGCGCTCCTCGCCCTATCCCTCCGATGTGGCTTTGCAGGTCCAGGCGCCGATCTTCCACGTCAATGGCGACGACCCTGAAGCGGTGGTGCACGCCGCCAAGGTGGCCATCGAATACCGCCAGAAGTTCTGCAAGGACGTGGTCATCGACATGTTCTGCTACCGTCGCTACGGCCACAACGAAGGCGACGATCCGACCATGACGCAGCCGATCATGTATGCGCGGATCAAGCAGCAGCCGACCACGCGCGAGCTCTATTCCAAACGGCTGGTCGAAGAAGGCGTGATCGACGACGCCGGCGTCGAGAAGATGCTGGCCGATCTCGAGGCATTCCTCGACGCCGAGTTCGAGAAGGGCAAGACCTACAAGGCCCAGGGCGCAGACTGGCTGGACGGCAAATGGTCTGGCCTCGGCCTGCCGATGGACGACGAGCAGCGCGGCCTTACGGGCGTGCCGGTCGCCAAGCTGCAGGATCTCGGCAAGAAGATCACCGAGGTTCCCGAAGGCTTCAACATCCACAAGACCGTCGCCCGGACCATCGCCAACCGCCGCCAGATGGCGGAAACCGGCCAGGGCGTCGACTGGGGCATGGCCGAGCATCTGGCGTTCGCAACGCTGGTGGACGAAGGCTTCCCGGTGCGGCTGTCCGGCCAGGATTCCGGACGCGGCACCTTCACCCAGCGCCACAGCCACCTGATCGATCAGGTGACGGAAGAGCGCTACACGCCGCTCAACAACATCAGCGAGGAGCAGGCCAACTACGAGGTCATCGACTCGCTGCTCTCGGAATATGCGGTGCTGGGTTATGAGTACGGCTATTCGCTGACGGCGCCCAACACGCTGGTGGCGTGGGAAGCCCAGTTCGGCGACTTCGCCAACGGCGCGCAGATCATGTTCGACCAGTTCATCTCGGCCGGCGAACGCAAGTGGCTGCGCATGTCCGGCCTCGTTTGCCTGCTGCCGCATGGCTATGAGGGGCAGGGCCCGGAACACTCCTCCGCGCGTCTCGAACGCTTCCTGCAGATGTGCGCGCAGGACAACATGCAGGTCGCCAACTGCTCGACGCCGGCGAACTACTTCCACATCCTGCGCCGCCAGATCCACCGCGACTTCCGCAAGCCGCTGATCATCATGACGCCGAAATCGCTGCTGCGGCACAAACGGGCGATCTCGACGCTGGAGGAAATGGGCCAGGGCTCCACCTTCCACCGCGTTCTCTGGGACGACGCCGAAATGGAAGGCCGCGGCGGCGAGGTGAAGCTGAAGCCGGACGACAAGATCCGCCGCGTGATCCTGTGCTCGGGCAAGGTCTATTACGACCTCTTCGAGGAGCGTGAGAAACGCAAGGCCGACGACATCTACATCCTGCGGATCGAGCAGCTCTATCCGTTCCCTGTCGCCTCCGTTCTCAAGGAACTTGGACGCTTTCCCCAGGCCGAAACGGTGTGGTGCCAGGAAGAGCCGAAGAATATGGGCGCCTGGACGTTCGTCGAACCGCAGATCGAAAAGACGCTCGAGCGGCTCGACACGGTTCACAAGCGGCCGCGTTATGCCGGACGTCCGGCGTCCGCCTCCACGGCGGCCGGCACGATGGCGCTGCACAACAAGGAACTGGCCGCCTTCCTCGAAACGGCGTTCGAGGCCTAGAGGGCGGACATGACCGACATCACGGTCCCGGTTCTGGGCGAGAGCGTCAAGGAAGCGACGGTCGGGTCGTGGCTGAAGAAGCCCGGCGAGCACGTCGACCGCGACGAGCCGCTGGTCGAACTGGAAACCGACAAGGTTTCGGTTGAAGTGTCCGCCACCGAGGCGGGCGTGCTTTCCGAAATCCTTGCGAAGGAAGGCGATACGGTCCAGATCGGGGCCTTGCTGGGCCGCATCGGCGCCAACGGCGCAAGCGCCCCGGCGCCGCAGTCGAGGGCGTCAGAACCAAAGACCAAACCATCCGCCTCGGCGACGCCGGCGGCGGCAGATACGGGATCGGGAAAGACCATGGATATCAAGGTGCCGGCGATGGGCGAAAGCGTCACCGAGGGGACGCTCGCCAACTGGCTGGTCAAGCCGGGCCAGCAGGTGGCGCAGGACGATCCGATCGCGGAGATCGAGACCGACAAGGTCGCCATCGAGGTGCCGGCGCCGGCCGCCGGCGTCATTTCCGACCAGCTGGTCAAGGAAGGCGAGACCGTCTCCATCGGCACCATCATCGCGCGCATGAATGCCGGCGCCTCCGGAGCCAAGCCGGCTGCTTCGGCCGCCCCCGCTGCATCGACGCCTGCGCCCGCCGCGAAGGCGAACGGCCCGGTCTCCGAAAAGGCGACGGACAAGGTCGCCCCCTCGGTCCAGCGCATCGCCACCGAAGCGGGTGTCGCTGCTTCGCAGATTCCCGGCACCGGCCGCGGCGGCCGCGCCACCAAGGGTGACGCCCTGAAGTATGTCGCCGAGACGGCTTCGGCGCCGGCCTCGCAGGCATCGCGTCCTGCGCCTGCCGTTGAGGCGCGAGCGCCGCGCGAGCTGGGTCCGCGTGAGGAGCGTCAGAAGATGACGCGTCTGCGCCAGACCATCGCGCGCCGCCTGAAGGAAGCCCAGAACACGGCGGCGATGCTGACGACGTTCAACGACGTCGACATGTCCGTCGTGATGGAGCTTCGCAAGAAGTACAAGGACTCCTTCGAGAAGAAACACGGCGTGAAGCTTGGCTTCATGGGCTTCTTCACCAAGGCCTGCGTTGCGGCGCTGAAGGAAATCCCGAACGTCAACGCCGAGATCGACGGCGCCGACATCATCTACAAGAACTTCTACAATATCGGCGTGGCCGTCGGCACCGACAAAGGTCTGGTTGTGCCGGTAGTGCGCGACGCCGACGTGATGAGCCTGGCGGAGATCGAAGCGGAGATCGGACGCCTCGGCGGTCTTGCGCGCGACGGCGGTCTCGGCCTCGACGACCTGCAGGGCGGCACGTTCACGATCACCAATGGCGGCGTCTATGGGTCGCTGATGTCGACGCCGATCCTCAACCCGCCACAGTCGGGCGTGCTGGGGATGCACCGGATCGAGAACCGGCCCGTGGCGATTGCGAGCAAGGTCGAGATCCGCCCGATGATGTACCTCGCGCTGTCATACGATCACCGGATCGTCGACGGCAAAGAGGCCGTGACCTTCCTGGTCCGCGTCAAGGAAGCGCTGGAAGACCCCGAGCGCTTGCTGCTCGATATTTGACTCGGGGCGTCGCCGCGCCCGAATACGATTCGCCGGTCGCCTCCGGGCGCACCGACGTAATGAACGGAAAGACCCAACATGGCTGAGAGCTACGACGTCGTCATCATCGGGGCGGGACCCGGCGGCTACAATTGCGCCATCCGCTGCGGCCAGCTGGGACTGAAGACGGCGATCATCGAGAAGGGTGCGACGCTGGGCGGCACCTGCCTCAATGTCGGCTGCATCCCTTCCAAGGCCATGCTGCACGCTTCGGAACTTTACGAGACGGCCTCGAAGGAGTTCGCCGGCCTCGGCATCGAGGTCTCGGGCCTCAAGCTCAATCTCGACCAGATGCTGAAGCAGAAGGCCGAGGCGGTGTCCGGCCTTACCAACGGCGTCGCCTTCCTGATGAAGAAGCACAAGGTGACGGTCTACACCGGGACCGGCCGCATCGACGGGCCTGGCAAGGTCGTGGTGAAGGGCGAAGGCGGCGAGACGAAACTCGAAGCGAAGAACATCGTCATCGCAACCGGTTCGGAGCCGACGCCGCTGCCGGGCGTCGAGATCGACGAGGAGCGCATCGTCTCGTCGACGGGCGCGCTGTCGCTGAAGGCCGTTCCGAAGAAGATGATCCTGATCGGCGCCGGCATCATCGGGCTGGAGCTGGGCTCGGTGTGGCGCCGGCTCGGGGCCGAGGTGACGGTGGTCGAATATCTTGACCGCATCCTGCCTGGCGCCGATGGCGAAATCGCCAAGCAGGCCCAGCGTCTGTTCCAGAAACAGGGCCTCGAATTCCGCCTCGGCATGAAGGTGACCGGCGTCGAGAAGCAGAAGTCGAAGCTGAAACTGTCGATGGAGCCCGCGAAAGGCGGCGCCGCGGAAACGCTGGACGCGGATGTCGTGCTGGTTGCGATCGGCCGCCGGCCCTACACCCAGGGCCTGGGTCTCGAGACGGTGGGCGTCGTTCCAGACAAGCGCGGCGTCATCGCCAACGACCATTACCGCACCACGGCGCCGGGCGTCTGGGTGATCGGGGACACGACCTCCGGTCCCATGCTGGCGCACAAGGCGGAGGACGAAGCCGTCGCGTGCGCCGAACTGATCGCGGGCAAGGCCGGGCACGTCGACTACGGCATCATTCCGGGCGTGGTCTACACCAAGCCGGAGATCGCCTGGGTCGGCAAGACCGAGGAGGAGCTGAAGGCCGAGGGCGTGAAGTACAAGGCCGGCAAGTTCCCGTTCACCGCGAATTCGCGTGCGAGGACCAATCACGAGACGGACGGCTTCGTGAAAATCCTCGCCGATGCGGAAACCGATCGCGTGCTGGGCGCTCACCTGATGGGTGTGGGCGTCGGCGAGATGGTGGCGGAGATCTGCGTGGCGATGGAGTTCGGCGCGTCATCTGAAGACATCGCGCGCACCTGCCATGCCCACCCGACGCTGACCGAGGCGGTGCGCCAGGCCGCCATGTCAGTCGAAGGCTGGACCATGCAGATGTGACGCGGCACATTAATTGCGGGCCGGCGGGGGCCCAGCGGAGGGGACGCCTTGAACACGCTCGCCAGTCTGACCGGGGAACTGGCCCTGGCGCGAGAGGCGGTCGCGGGTCGCCTGCGGGGCGTTGATCCCGACGACATACCGGCCCAGCGCAAGGCCTATGACGCGTTCGCGGAAAATGATCCGCTGCCGGAAGGCGCGGGACAATCGACCATCGATCTTGGCGGGGTGAGCTCGCTTGGCGTCCTGCCCGAGGGCGCGAGCGGCGAGCGGGTCATCCTCTGGATGCATGGCGGCGGCTATGTCGTCGGCTCGTCCGTCTCCCACCGCGGGCTTGGCTCGCAGGTTGCGGCGGCCGCGGGTTGCGCCGTGGTGCTGCCCGACTATCGCCTGGCGCCCGAACATGTTTATCCCGCCGCGATCGAGGATTGCGTTGCGGTCTACCATGCCGTGCTGGCCGAGGGCGTGGCGCCGGAGCAGATTGTGCTGGCGGGCGATTCCGCCGGCGGCGCGCTCGCGGTGTCCACGGCGCTGCGGCTGAAGAAGGAAGGCGCCGCGACGCCGGCCGGCTTGATGCTGCTCAGCCCGTGGGTCGACCTTTCATGCGAGGGATGGAGCTACGACGCCAAGTCGCGGCGCGATCCGTTCCTCACGGCCTCGTCGCTTCAGGCCCGCGCAAAGCAGTATCTCGGCGCCGCCTCGCATGACGATCCCGGCATTGACCTGCTCAACGCCGACCTGCGCGGGCTGCCGCCGACGATCATCCAGACGGGCGAAGCCGAAGTAGTGCTCTCCGATTCAACCACGCTCGCCGAGCGGATCGGCGCTGCGGGCGCGCCCGTCACGCTGGAGATCTGGCCGGAGATGTTTCACGTGTTCCAGGCGCGTTATCCGATGCTGACGCAGGCGCGCCAGGCGATCACGCGTCTCGGCGCCTGGGCCGGCGCACACCTGCGCTCCTGACGCGCAACCGCCGGCGCCCTCGCAAGCGAGGCTTGCAAGGCGGATCAGGCGGCGAGTTTGGTCGATGGAAGGACAGGCGGAGCGCGCGCGGCGAAGGCGGCGGGCTGCGCGGGACGTGGCGCGAAGGCGATCACGGTCGCTGACGCGGACGCGATGCTTGTGGCACGCGGAACAGCGGCCCGAGCGCGCTGGAGACGCCGGAGGCGCTTGGCCACGCGGCGGTCGATGAAGAGACAGTCGACATGGATCTGCCGGTAGCGCCGGATGAATGCGCCCTGACGCTTCGGACAGGCCGGAAGCACGCGCGGACAATACACGGGACGTCCGGCGAGCCGGCGCACCCTGCGGGCGATGGCCCAGGCCAGTTCGGCCTCCGCCTCGGCGAGGAAGGGCCCGATGAGGTCCAGGTCTCCGTCTGCGAAGCGCCGATTGACCGCCCGTTTGGCGCACAGGTCGAAGACGATGTGGAGCATCCAGAGCCGCAGCCAGAGACACATCCACACCAGCCAGTCGGCCCGAAGCCAGGAAGGCGGTGCAAGGTTCATGGGGGCAGTGTCCGCCCGTCCGCAGGGGTGGGGGACAACTTTCTTTTCGGGCCCCGTGGTTGCTGGGGCTTTCAGTGTTCGAGTGGAGGATAGAGCGGCTGGACCCCGGCTTTCGCCGGGGCGGGCGGTGAAACGGGAGCCGCCCAGTTTTGGATCCCGGATAACGCTTCGCGTTTCCGGGATGACAGGCGAGAGGGCGGTCCCCCCTCCTGATCTTCCGGGTTGAAGCGACTGTGAGCGTTGCGCCTCCCCCGTTCGGGGGAGGGAGATCATGCCGCCGTTGAAAGTCTTGCCACAGCGCCGCTCTCCTCCTCCCCCGAACGGGGGAGGCGCGACAGATAACGACGCCCGCCACGACGAAGATCGGGAGGGGGGCAATCTCGCGGCATCGACCGGCGTTTCCGGGATGACAGGCGGGGATGAAAGGCGGGCTGGGAGCGCCGGCGCACCGGAAATAATTAGTTGACTAGGAAACCATCGAGAATTATTTGTTTCCTGGTCAACTAAAGGGCGGCCATGCGCGCGACCGACACACCAGCGGACTTGGAAGCTCATCTCGGTTACTGGCTGCGGCTCGTCTCCAACTCTGTCTCTCATGGCTTTGCCCGTAAGCTCGAAAGCCACGGCGTTACAGTGGCGGAGTGGGTGGTCTTGAGGATGCTTTGGGATGCCGGAGCAATCGCACCCTCCCAACTTGCGGAACGTATCGGCATGACAAAGGGGGCGATCACCAAACTCGCCGACCGCCTTTTGAAAAAGAGACTTATCGACCGGGTGTCGAATGCCGATGACAAGCGCGCCCAGACCCTTTCGCTCAAAGCCTCTGGCCGCAGCATCGTTCCGCGTTTGGCGGCGCTCGCAGACGCGAATGAGGCGGAGTGCTTTGACGCCCTTTCGACCAACGAGCGTCGCCTGCTGGAAAGACTGCTCCGCAAGGTCGCCCTGGCGCGCGACCTGACGGGCGCTCCGACGGACTGAAGGCAATAACGCCGAACGAAGGTGATGACGATGAATGCGCAACTGGTCGAGACAGCCCGGCAGTGCCTGGGCGCCGCCTACGACGGAACAGCGAGCTTTCCCCAGATTGTCGGCAATCTGATGGCTGCAGGCTTCGAGGGATACACCGTCGATTACCGGCGCAACACGACCGCCTATTTCACGCCCGGCGGCGAAAGCGTCGTTCTGGACAATCCCGTCCCGGACGCGCCTGTCGCCGCAAGCTTCGACCGCGAAGCGGTGGCCGAGCAGATAAGATGGGCGCAGGCCAATCCGCCCGGCTATTCCTATGTGGCCTTCTGCAAGAACGTGAAGGCGCTGGGGTGCGCCGGCTACATCGTCTCTTTCCTGGGCCGTCGCGTTCTCTATTACGGCCGCACCGCAGAGACTCACGTTGAACACTTTCCGCAATAAGGCGGATCAGCCAGGCTTGGTGCAACGAGCGCGTGACTTGGGGCCAATCTTGACCGCTGCGCCAGAATTGACGCGCGGCCAGTTTCGCCGCCGGTCGATGCAGCGGCGCGGGCGCCCCTCGCCAGACAGGTAGGCGTCTATTCCGCCAGTTTTGGCGGCGGGGTGTCGCGTGCGATCAGGCCGGCAAAGGCGATGGTGGTGCGGTCTTCGAGGTGGGGGCCGATGACCTGTAGCGATAGAGGCAGGCCGCCCTTGCCGAGACCCATCGGGACGGCGGTCGCGGGCAGGTTGGCGACGGTGGCGATGCCGGCCCAGGCGAGCTGGTCGCCATAGCGGGTCTCCTCGCCGTCGATGATCAGCGAGCGCTTGCGCCAGTCGGGCTCGGCGGTGTGCGGGAAAGCGGTCGTGCCGAAGGCCGGCGCCAGCACCACGTCGAAATGGCGGAAGAAGTCGGCCCACTGGCGGCGGATGCGGAACTGGTCGTCGAACCGGTCGAGCAGTTCGTGGGCGGTGATGGGCTCGCGGCCGGTGGGCGCGCGTCGCGTCGTCACCGTGTGCAGGATCGACTGGTAGGTCCGCCACGAGGCCGATAGGTCCGGCAGCAGGCTGGAAGTGCGGGCGACGGTTGCGCCTTCGCGCGTGAGGTGGTCGGCGACATCATCGAGCAGGTGACGGATCTCGCCGTCGACGCCGGCGGCGGGATGGTTGTCGATGACGAAGACGCGGAAGCCGCCGAGCCGGTCGCGGCGGGGCGGAGCGAGGGCCAGCTTGTTGGCCCATGCGTCGGCGTCGGGACCGGCCAGAACGCCGAGCGCGAGATCGAGGTCCTCGGCCGAGCGGGCCAGCGGGCCGAGCACGCCGAGCGGGGGACCCGCGCCGACATATCCGCCCGGCGAATGGCCGCCCTGCGGGATCAGGTTCCAGGTCGACTTGTGGCCGAAGACGCCGCAGAAGGCCGCCGGAATGCGGATCGATCCGCCGATGTCCGAGCCCAGCTCCAGCGCGGAAAAGCCCATCGCCAGCGCCGCCGCCGCGCCGCCGGAGGAGCCGCCGGGCGAGCGGGTGAGGTCATAGGGGTTGTTGGTGCGCCCGTAGATCGGGTTGTCCGACTGCCAGTCGGCCAGCACGGGCGGCACGTTGGTCTTGCCGAGCACGACGGCGCCGGCCTGTTTCAGACGCTGCACCGACAGCGCATCCTGGTGCGCCCTGTGCTCGCGATGCGCCTCGACGCCCCAGGTGGTGGGGTGGTCGCGCAGATCGTAGCTCTCTTTCACCGTCATCGGCACGCCGAGCAGCGGCCTGGTCTCGCCGCGGGCGATGGCCTCGTCGGCGGCGCGGGCGTCGGCGAGGGCGCGCTTGAAGTCGCGGACGATGACGGCGTTGATCTGGCCGTCCAGCGCTTCGATGCGGGCGATGGAGGCTTCGGCCAGTTCGACGGCGCTGACGGATTTCTTTCGCAGCCCGGCGACGAGCTGGGTTGCGGTGGTGCGGGCCAGATCGGGGTGCGTGCTCATGAGGGCAATCTAGCGCGGTGGACAGCGCGCGCCAGTGCGGAGATGGCGGCCGTGCGGGCGCCGTCGCGTCATATCTGTGACGCGCCTAGGCGCGCGGGTGCGCTTCGGCGTGGACCTGTTTGAGGCGGGCGGCGTCGACGCCGGTGTAGATCTGCGTGGTCGACAGGCTGGCGTGGCCGAGCAGGGCCTGGATCGAGCGCAGGTCGCCGCCATGGGCCAGCAGGTGCGTGGCGAAGGAGTGGCGCAGGGCGTGAGGCGTTGCGGTTTCCGGCAGGCCGAGTTCGGCGCGCACACGCTCCATCAGGCGCTGGACGAGACGGGGATTGAGCGGCCCGCCGCGCAGGCCGCGGAACAAAGGCTCGCTCGCCAGCTTCGGATAGGGGCAAAGGCCGGCATAGACGTCGACCGCCTGGCGCACCACGCCGATCAGCGGAACCATGCGCACCTTCTGTCCCTTGCCGGTGATGCGCAGGGCTTCGGGTGCAGGAACATCGCGGCCGGTGAGCGACAGCGCCTCCGAGAGACGAAGCCCCGCGCCGTAGAGCAGCGACAGGATCGCCGCGTCGCGCGCCAGCACCCATTCGGGCTGTTCAATGACGCCGCCTTCCGAGGCCGCATCGATGGCGCCGTCGGCAGCGTCCTCGGTGAGCGGGCGGGGCAGGCGGTGCGGCCGGCGCGGCGCCTCGAACATCATCGCCCTGGCGTTGGCGGCGTCGAGCTTGCGGTCGAGGAAGCGGAAGAAAGTGCGCAGCGAGGATGCGGCGCGGGCGCGCGAGGACGCCGCGAGGTTGTCGGTGCTGCGGCGATGGGCGAGCCAGGCGATGACGTCGTGGCGGGACAGTTTCGCGAGGTCCGAGACGCGCGGTTCGCCGCCGAGATGGGTGGTCATGAAATTTAGGAAGTGGGCCATGTCGCGCGTATAGGCCTCCACCGTCTTGTCGGCGGAGCGGCGCTCGGAGGTGAGCCACTGGTTGAACTCGGCCAGGGCTTCGGGGGCGCTGAGGTCGCGGGTCATGGACCGGAGTGTGGCGCGCGGCCGTTAAGGCGGCGTTGCGCCCGCGCGGAACGGACGCCGGGGCGGCCCGTTCAGTCTCAAGGTTGAATGGAGGCGCCGCATTGCCGTGTCGTAACGTTGTGTTTTTGTGCGCCTTTGCGGGGCTCGCCGCCTGTGACGGCAACACCGATCCCAACAACAAGCCCGCCACCGAACTGAGCCCCCCGCCGGACAATTCGGCGGCCGCCCACATGGTGACGCCGCCTCCCGGCGCGCCCAACGTGAAACCCGCTGCCGCGAGCGCGCCTTCAGAGCCGGCCGAGACGCCCGCCGGGCCGCCGCCGGGCTTCGCAGGACGCTGGGCCAGCACCGAAGGCGCCTGCAAGGATCCGGAAAAGGTTTACCGGTTTTCCGCCCGCCGCATCGAGATGGGCGCGCAGCGGGGCTGCGCCGTCATCTCCATCGGCGAGGAGCACCCGACGGGCCGCTCGATGATCTACCATGTCGAAGGCGCGTGCATCGGCGAGAAGCGCTCGGAGAACCAGTCGATCACCTTCCGCTTCGGAGCGTCGGACACGATCATGCAGGTGCAGGTGGACGACGATCCGCCTGAGCGCGTGGTGCGATGCCCGCCCGAGGACGCCCCGGACTAACCGCTCCAGGCCGCCATCCGCCACGGTTGCCGGCCCGGCGGGGCCGGGCCATTCTGCGTTCATGCTTTTCCCCCAGCGAATCGTCTCGGTGCTGCTGCCGCAGCCATTGCCGGAACCGTTCGACTACCTCCTGCCGGACGGGCTGGAGGCGTCGCCGGGGGATTTCGTCGTTGTGCCGCTGGGGCCGCGCGAACTGATCGGCGTGGTGTGGGCGGTGAAGGCAGGCCCGCCCTCGCGGCCGCTGAAGGCGGTGATCGAGACCATCCCCGCCGCGCCCAACCTGCCCGAGGCGACCCGGACGTTCATCGACCGCGCATCGAAATATGTCTGCACGCCGCCGGGCAACCTGCTGGCGATGACCATGCGCTCGCGCGAGGCGCTGGAAGACGCGCCGACCGAGAGGCTGGTGGTGGCGAGCGGCGAGGCGCCGGGGCGGCTGACGCCCGCGCGCGAGAAGGTGCTGGCCGAGGCCGGCGCTCCGGTTGCGCCCGCGGACCTTGCGCGGGCCGCCGGTGTCTCGTCCGGCGTCGTGAAGGGGCTGGTGGATGCGGGCGCGCTGACGATTGTGGAGCGCACGCTCGATCCGCCGTTCGAGCTGCCGGATGCGGACCGCACCGGCAAGCCGCTGACGGCGGACCAGCAGGCGGCGGCGGCCATGCTGTCGGATTTTGTCCGCGAGCGCGCCTATCGTCCGGCGCTGCTCGACGGGATCACCGGCTCGGGCAAGACGGAAGTCTATTTCGAGGCCATCGCCGCGGCGCTGCGCGACGATCCCGAAGCGCAGGTGCTGGTGCTGCTGCCGGAGATCGCGCTGACGCAGGCGGTGATGCAGCGCTTCGAGGATCGTTTCGGCGCCGTGCCGGCCGAGTGGCACTCCGCGGCGGGATCGAAGGCGCGCAGGCGGGCGTGGCGCGAGGTGGCGGCAGGGCGCGCGCGCATCGTCGTCGGCGCGCGCTCGGCGCTGTTCCTGCCGTTCCACAACCTGCGCTTGATCGTCGTCGATGAAGAACACGACGGCTCCTACAAGCAGGAGGAGGGCGTCATCTACCAGGCGCGCGATCTGGCCGTCTTGCGCGCGCATATCGGCGCGTGCCCGGTGATCCTCGCGTCGGCGACGCCGTCGCTGGAGACGCTGGCGAATGCAAAGTCCGGCCGCTATGCGCACCTCAAGCTGAAGGCGCGGCCGGGAACGGCGCGTCTGCCCGACATCCTGCTCGCCGACATGCGATTGCATCCGCCGGAAAAGGACCGCTGGATTTCGCCGCCGCTGGTTGCGGCGATGGAGGAGACGCTGGCGGCGGGCGAGCAGACGCTGCTCTATCTCAACCGCCGGGGCTATGCGCCGCTGGTGCTGTGCAAGGCGTGCGGCGAGCGGCTGAAGGCGCCGGACACGAATTCCTGGCTTACCGAGCATCGCTACAGCGGCATGCTGGTGTGCCATCTCACCGGCTTCACCATGCGCAAGCCGTCGCACTGCCCAAGCTGCGGCGCGGAAGGATCGCTGGCGGGCGTCGGGCCGGGCGTCGAGCGGCTGGCGGAGGAAACGCGTCAGCGCTTTCCCTCGGCGCGGGTGGAGGTGTTTTCCTCCGACACGGCGTCGACGCCGGAGGCGTTGCTCGATCTGGTGACGCGCATGGAGGAGGGGGCGATCGACATTCTCATCGGCACGCAGATCGCCGCCAAGGGTCACAACTTTCCGAAGCTGACGCTGGTCGGCGCCATTGATGCGGATTCCGGATTGAAAGGCGGCGACCTGCGCGCCGGCGAGCGCACCTTCCAGCTGCTGCAACAGGTGGCGGGACGCGCGGGCCGGGCCGACCGTCCGGGCCGGGCGATGATCCAGACCTATTCGCCGGAAAGCCCGGCCATCGCCTTGCTGGCGGCGGGCGACCGCGACGCCTTCATGGAGAGCGAACTCGAAAGCCGCGAACTGATGGGCTTTCCGCCTTTTGGCCGTCTGGGCTCGGTGATCCTCGCGGCGGGCAGTTCGGAACAGGCGGACGAATGGGCGCGGGCGTTCGGCGCCGCGCAGCCCAACGCCTCCGGCGTCGAGGTGTGGGGCCCGGCGCCGGCGCCCATCACCGTGCTGCGCGGACGCCACCGGCGGCGGTTTCTCGTGCGCTCGGAGCGCAATGTCGATCTCTCGGCGTTTCTGTCGGCGTGGAAATCCCGCGTGAAACTGCCGCCTAGCGTCCGCGTCGCGCTGGACGTCGAGCCTTACAGTTTCATGTGACGCAAACGTCCGGCGCGGACCTCGCAGGTTTGCGGGGTCCGCGCCGGTTCAGCGTCCGCCCGGGGGTCAGCGGATGCGTTTGGCGTCCAGGAAAGCGAGGGCGAGTTCCTCGCCGCCGGGGTTCTGCTCCTTGAAGAGCGCGCTCAGGCGTGTCTCCGGACCATCGGCGCCGGCGATGGCGCGCTGTTCCGCCTTGTAGGCGCCATCGAGGTCGCCCCGCGCGATGAAGGGATCGATGGCGGCGAGGAACGCCTTGCCCTGCGCCGTGTGCTCGCGGCAGGCCTGTTCGATCGCAGCGCCGACCTTCGCCTTGTCGAACGTGTAGCGCACCTTCGAGAAGTCATACTGGTATCGGCCGTCGGACTTCACGTAGGACTGGTCGAAGATCTCGACGTTGAGGTCCGCGCTGTCGGAAGCGCGCACCCAGCTCGGCTGGAGATCGCGGAATTCGAACCGCCACGCGGAGCCGTAGTGCGCGACGCTGTGCGGCGGCGGGCAAAATGCGGCGATCTTCGCGTCGACGAAATCGTCGAACGCCTTTTGCGCCGCCCAGCTCTTGCGGATGACGGGATTGGCCTGCGCGCGGTTGTAGGCGATGTCCTCGGGGGTTGCGGGTCCGTAGGGTTCGGCGGCGGGCGCGGCGGCAGGCCTTGCCGCCTCGGCTTTGTCGTTGGCGCCCTTCTGCGCCAGCATCATGGCGATCTGGGCCTCGCTGAACGGCGCGAGCGTTTTGGCCAGCTGCGCGCGGGCCATGTCGCGGGCCGCCGGATCGACATCCTTCACGAGGAGGTCGATGGCGCGCACCTGGTCGGGGCGCAGCGGCGGCGTCTGCGCATGTCCGCTGAGCGGGATCAGGCAGACGAGGCAGACCGATATCGCGGCGACAAGAGAGTGCAGGGGAAGTTCGGCTTTCATGACGTTTCTTTTCTTGTTGTTGCCCGCCGCGCCGGGATCTGGCCCGGTCGCGGACGGCGGGGAGGAAGCGCTCGTTGCGGTCAGGAGGGCATGGACGGGACGAAGGTGATCGTCGGCCCGGCCGGCTTTTCGCCGGGAGCGAGCGGGGCGGGCGCGGGGACGCCCTTGGGGCCGAGCCAGCGGATGTAGCGGTAGATCGCCCGGAGGTCGCCATCGCTCATCGCCTTGAGGCTGGGCCAGGGCATGGGCGGGCGGCCTTCGCCGGCATGGGCGAGATCAAGGAACTCGTCCTCGTCCATGGTCGAAAGCGCCAACCGCAGGTTGACCGGATAGCTGACGCCCCACGGGCCCGCCGCGCCGACCGGCGCGCCCGTGAGCCAGTCGGCTTCGGGGGTCGCGCCGTTGGTTTCGCTGAAGCCGGGCGTATGACAGTCGTTGCAGCCGCCGATCTTCACGAGGTAGCGGCCCGCCTCGATGTCGGTGGCGGCGGCGATGCGCGGCGCGGCGGATGCGGCGTCCGTCGCGTTGGCGGCGCGCCCGCACCCTTGAAGGGTGAGGACAAGCGCGGCGGCCAGGAAGGCCGCCTGCGCGCGAACGATCAGGCAGAGTTGACTGGACATGGTTTTCCTTTCGCCGGTGTCTCGACCGGTCGGTGTCTGGAGATGGGGGAGGACGTATCCGGCGGGCGGTCAGGCCGGCTGGAGTTCGCCGCGGCTGGCGGTCCGGATGGCGCTCTTCCATCCGTCGAACGCGCACTGGGTCTGGCTCCAGGCCGGGCGCGCCTTCATGGCCGCAATCCAGCGCTGAACATTCGGCCAGGGCGAATAATCGAAGTCGATCAGTTCGCCGAGCGTTGCGGCGCTGACGCCGAGATAGTCGGCCAGCGTGATGTCGTCGCCGCAGACATAGGGTGTTTCGGCGAGCCAGGCGTCGAGAACGCCCAGCCGCTGGAAGCCGCGCGGTTGCATCAGCTTCGTGTACTCGGCCAGCGTCGCATCCGACATCCGCAGGTGCGGAATGACGCGCGGATAGATCAGGGCGTAGCAGACATTGTGCATGAACAGGGTGGCGAACCAGTCCATGCGTTCGTTGACGCGGGCCCGCGCCTTCGGCGCCGGGGGATAGGCGGGCGAGCCGGCCGCGTCGGCCAGGTATTTCAGGATCGCCGAGCTTTCCGTCAGCACGAAGCCGTCATCGACCAGCACCGGCACGGTCTGGTTCGGGTTCAGCTCCGCGAACCAGGGCTGGAGGTGTTCCTGCTGGAAGAGGATGACGGGGATGTAGTCGAGGTCGATGCCCGCCTCTGCGGCGAACAGCGTGACAGGGCGGCAGGTGGTCGAGGAGGGATCGTAGTAGAGGCGCATCGTTTTTTCCCTTGTCCGGGTTGTTTTCCGCCCCCGGTTTGGATGTCCAGGGGTCGTTTGGTGCGCCGGAGGGGTACGGACAGGCGCTGATCCGCTCAATCCGAGATATTGCAGAGCGTTCTGCACAAATGCAGAATGCGATTCATGGAATGGGGGGATCTCAGACACTTCCTGGCGGTGGTGCGCGGCGGCTCGACGCTGGCGGCGGCGAAGCTGCTTGGCGTCAACCAGACCACCGTAGCGCGGCGCATCGCGGCGCTGGAGCAAGCGCTGGGAGAGACCCTGTTCGAGCGCTCGATGGGCGGCTACCGGCTGACAGGGTTTGGCCGCGAGATGGTCGCGCCGGCCGAGCGCGTTGCGGCCGAGGTGGAAGCCTTCGAACGGTTGGCCGGGCAACGCAGCAAGACGCGCGACAGCATCCTGCGCGTCACCACCAACGAGACCATCGCCGACCTGCTGGTGACGCCGTGGCTGGGCGATTACTCGGAGAAATTTCCCGGCGTGCAGGTGGAGATGATCGTCGAGGACCGCCAGTTCGACCTGGAGCGCGGCGAGGCGGACATTGCCATTCGCGCCAGCAACACGCGACCCGAGGGCGAACGCCTGGTCGTTCGCAACATCGGCAACTGGGGCATGTGGGCGGTTTATGCAGGACGGTCCTATGTGGCGCGCTGCGGCAAGCCCTACACTGCTGAAGAACTCGCCGCGCACACGCTGATCGGCGTCGCCGGGCGGCTGGCGAGCCTGGAACCCGAAATCTGGAAACAGGCCCGCGCGGCAGGCGCCAGGGTGCACAGCGCGTCCTCGTCGATTCCCAACATCACCGGCACGGTGCGCCGCGGCCACGGCGTCGGCATCCTGCCGTGCATGGTGGGCGAACTCGATCCTGATCTGGAGCTCTGCTTTACCGTTGACGAATTGCACTACCAGTTGATGCTGATCACCCGGGCCGAGATCCGAAAGCTGCCCCATGTCCGCGCGTTCAACGATTTCGTGGTGACGCGGAGCGCCGCGCTCAGCCACATCATCGAGGGACGCGTCAAGCGGGCCTGACGGGCTGGCAGGGCGCACTGGAACCGCCTAGGCTTGGCCGACAACGAGAAACGGCGACGGGAGGGTTTCGATGTATCTGCGGCTTCGCCAGATCTGCCTGGTGGCGCGCGAGCTTGCGCCGGCGGAAAAGGGCCTCATCGACGTGCTGGGGCTGGAGGTCTGCTATCGCGATCCGGGCGTCGGCAAGTACGGCCTGCACAATGCGCTGTTCGCGGCGGGCGGCACGTTTCTCGAAGTCGTGTCGCCGACGAAGGAGGGCACCGCCGCCGGGCGCTATCTCGACCGGCGCGAGGGCGATGGCGGCTACATGTTCATCGTCGATTGCGACAACCTCGAACACCGGCGCGCGCATTTCCAGAAAATGGGCCTCCGGCTGGTGGAGGACCTGAAATCCGCCGATGGGGACCTGGTGGGCGAGGGCATCCACATCCATCCGCGCGACACCGGCGGCTGCCTGCTTTCGGTCGACCGTCATTCCGGCGGCGACGACATGCTGGGCGGGTACAAATGGGCAGGGCGCGACTGGCGCAGCCATGACCGCTCGAAGACCATGACCGCGATCATCGGCGCCGGCATGCAGTCAGCCGATCCGGAGGCGACGGCGAAGCGCTGGTCGGACATCCTCGAACGGCCTTACGGACCGGCGCCTCAGAAGGCCGACGGCGACCACTGGCAGATCGATCTCGACAAAGGCTTCGCGCGCTTCGGCCCGCTGCGGGATGATCGCGGCGAGGGCCTGCGGTCGGTGCACTATGCCTGCAAGGACAAGGCGGCGGTGCTGAAGGCGGCGAAGGCCGCGGGCGCGCCGACGGGCGAATCCCATGTCGATCTGGTCGGCGTGCGGTTCGTGCTGGTGTGACGGCGTCTCAATAACGCAGGACGCGCGCCGTCTTCACCGCTGCGTTCTCGATTTCCAGCGACGTCGGCACGGCGTATTCGGCTGCGAGCTCAAGTCCGGCAGGGACGTAGGCGCGGCCCGGATCGCCTGCGAACACCGCGGCGCCGGCGCGACGGCAATCCAGCAGGAAGGCGTGGAAGCGCTGCGCCATCTGTTGTTCGTAGAAGACATCGCCCGCCAGCACGACATCGGACTCCGGTGATGCGCCGCCGAGCAGGTCGCCGCCGGTGAAGTCGATGCGCACGTCGTTCAGTTCGGCGTTGAGCGCGATCGCCGCCTCGCACGTCGGATCGATGTCGTTCGCCGTGACCTGCGCGGCGCCCGCCAGGACGGCGGCGATGGCGACCAGGCCTGAGCCCGAGGCGAGATCGAGCACGCGCTTGCCTGCGACAGTTGCGGGATGCTCGAGCAGGAAGCGCGCAAGGCCCTGGCCGCCCGCCCAGGCGAAGGCCCAGAAGGGCGGGGCAAGTTGTCTGTCTGCAAGGTCGGACTCGGTCGCGGTCCACAGCGGCGTCAATTCGTCGGCCTGATAGAGGCGGATCGGCTCAAGCCCCGGCACGGCGAAGGGCCGCGTGTGGCTGCGGATCAGGTCGAGCCGCGGATCGGTCATCGCGCGGTGCGGGCGGGCGTGCGCCGGTCGCCGAGCAGGAAGCGCGGGCCGGCGCCGCGGCTGGCGATACGGTCCTGCGGATTATAGAGGCGGCACGTCTTCAGCGAGAGACAGCCGCAGCCGATGCAGCCGTCGATGGTTTCCCGCGTTCGCGTGAGGGCGGCGATGCGCTGGTCCAGCGTCGTGCGGAAAGAGCGGCTGATGGCTTCCCAGTCCTTCGGCGTCGGCGTGCGGCCTTCCGGCAGGCCCCGAAGCAGCGCGCTGATCTCCTCGATGGTGAGTCCGATCTGCTGGGCGATGAGCACGAAGGAGAGACGCCGGATGTCGGAGCGCAGGAAGCGGCGCTGTTTTCCGGCGTTGCGGATCGGCGCGACCAGCCCGCGCGTCTCGTAGAAGCGGATGGCGGACACGCTGAGCCCGGTGCGCGCCGCCAGCTGTCCGATGGTGAGCCGGTCGTTCGGCGTTCGCGGGGCGGGAGCAGGCGCCATGAAAATAAACCTTGACCTCAAGTTAGGTTGAGAAAGTAGCGTCGCGCCGGACACACGACAAGGCGACAGGCCGGAGGGCCTGCGCGGCATACGGAGACCTCCCCCATGAGCGCACGGCTCGAACACGCCAACATCACCGTCCGGCGGCCCGACAGGACCGCCGAAACTATGCGCGACCTCTTCGGCTGGCGCATCCGCTGGAGCGGCCCGTCGATCGGCGGCGGCCGGTCGGTGCATGTCGGCGGCGAGGACAACTACATCGCGCTCTATTCGCCGAAGACGCCGCCGGGCGAGGGCGGGTCGAGCTATGAAGCGGCAGGCGGCCTCAACCACATCGGCGTCGTGGTCAGCGATTTCGAGGCGACGGAGCGGCGCGTGCTGGCGGCGGGCTTCGAGACCTATTCGCACTCGGATTACGAACCGGGCAGGCGGTTCTACTTCCGCGACGGCGACGGCATCGAATTCGAGGTCGTGAGCTACGACATCGTGGCTACTTCCGCTCCACGACCTTGATCGTGTCGGTGGAGTTGTCGCTGGCGTAGGGATAGCCGGCGGTGATGACGAAGCGCTTGAAGCTGGAGGCGGATTCGTGGCGCGTCACCGCGTCGAGGATGTCGTCGAAGGATTTCGGTTCTTCCGGCTCCAGCTCGCCGTCTATGCCCCAGATCAGCGACAGCTTGCGGGCGGTCGGCAGGTTGGGCGTCAGCGCATGGATCGACTGGCGCGGACGAGTGGCGGAGACGCGCGTCGCCGAAGCGCCGGAGCGGGTGAAGACAACCAGCGGACAGTCGAGATCATCCGCCAGTTTCGCGGCGGCCAGCGCGCAGGCGTCTGCGGTGCTGGTCGGGCTGGGCAGGGTGCGCGGCGCTGTTGCGGAGACGGAGGGGTTTTCCTCGCGGTCGGTTTCGATGGCGCGGATGATGCGGTCCATGATGGCGACGGCGGCGGTGGGGTGGCGGCCGACGGCGCTCTCCGCCGACAGCATCACGGCGTCTGCGCCCTGGTAGACGGCGGTGGCGACGTCGTTGGCTTCCGCGCGCGTCGGCACCGGGGCCTCGATCATCGATTCCAGCATGTGGGTGGCGACGATCACCGGTTTGCCTGCCGTGCGCGCGACGCGGACGATGCGACGCTGCGCGATCGGGACCTGCTCGGGCGACAGCTCGACGCCAAGGTCGCCGCGCGCGACCATCACGGCGTCGGCCTGGGCGATGATGGCGTCGAGATGATCGAGCGCGTGCGGCTTTTCGATCTTGGCGATGAGCGACACGCCCGGCCCGAACTCCTTGCGCGCCATGGCGATGTCGTCGGCGCGCTGCACGAAGGAGAGGGCGAGATAGTCGACGCCGTGTTCGAGCGCGAAATGGCCGTCGGCGATGTCCTTCTCGGTCAGCGCCGGAATCGGGATCGGCCGGTTGGGCGCCGCAATGCCCTTGCGGCTGGACAGATGGCCCGGGGCCAGGGGGCGAACGACGCGGTCCTCGCCGTCCACGCGGACGACGATCAGGGTCATCTTGCCGTCGTCGATCAGCAGGCGGTCGCCAAGCTGAAGAGAAGAGACCAGCTCCGGGTGCGGCACCGGCACGATGGCGGGGTCGTCTGAGGCCGAGGCTGCGCGCAGCCGCAGTTCGGCGCTGATCCGCACATCGAAGCCGCCGCCGGGCAGGTCGCCCAGCCGCAGCTTCGGTCCCTGCAGGTCAGCCAGCAGCGCGAGCGGCCGGCCGATGGCGTCTTCCGCTTCGCGCGCCGCGGCGATGCGGGCGGCGTGCTGGGCATGATCGCCATGGCTGAAATTGAGCCGGAAGACATTCACCCCGGCCTCCAGCAATTCCTCCATCCGGTGCGCGCCGTCGCTGGCCGGCCCGATTGTGGCGAGAATCTTGGTGCGGCGGCGCGGCCGTGCGGGGGGGCTGCTCGTCATGTGCGTCTTTGATCCGAATCTGCAGCGGGCACCTTACCAGCATCTGCGACAATGATTTGTACGCGCCGCCTGTCAGGGCGGTTAACTTCCGCCGCGCTGCACTTCTTTCTTCGTTTGAGCTGTTCACAGTCATTGGGCTTGTGCGGCCAAATACTGTATGACATACAGTGTGCGCTAAACACTATGTGGGACACATGCCAACCGCAACCGACATCATCGAGACGCTGAAAGGCGAGTTACGCAGGGGAACGTTGATTTTGGCGGTACTCGGTGCGCTGCGTTCCGAGAAGTATGGCTACACGCTGCGGACGGATCTGGCCGGGCAGGGCGTCGAGATCGACGAAGGCGCGCTTTATCCGATGCTCCGCCGGCTCGAGGCGCAGGGGCTGCTGGTCAGCGAGTGGCGGGAAGACGCCCGGCGCCGGAAACGCTTCTACCGGCTGTCGGACGAGGGCGCGGCGGCGCTGGAGACGCTGGCTGGCGAATGGCGGGCGCTGAACGCGGCGCTGAACGGAATCCTCAAGGAGACATCGCAATGAGCGAACGGAACACAGTCGCCGAAGACCTGGTGGACCGGTATCTCGCCGCCGTGGGCCGTCGCCTGCCGCCGAAACAGGCCGCTGACATCACGGCGGAAATGCGCGAGGCGCTGACCGGACAGCTGGAAGCGCTGGAAGAGCGCAACGGCCGGCCCGCAAGCCGGGACGAGGCGGCGGCCATACTCAAGGCCTTTGGCAGCCCCATGCTTGTCGCGGCGCGCTATTCGGGCCGGGACTTTCTGATCGGTCCGGAGCTGTATCCCTATTTCTGGCCGGTGGCGCGGATTGTCGTCGGCATCGTCGCGGCGCTCGCCATTGTGGGAATGCTGGTCGCCGGCGTGGTCAACGGCAAGCCGATGCAGCACGTGCTGCAGGGGCTGGCGGGCGCATGGAATGGCGGCCTGCTGGCGTTCGGAATTGTCGCGGCCGTCTTCATCGTGATGGAGCAGGCGCGGGCAGGCGCAAAAATCGAGGCGGCATGGAACCCGAAGACCCTGCCGCGCGACACACGCGAAAAGCCCAAGTCCCTGTTTGAAAGCCTGTGTTCACTGGCCTGGGACGCCATCTTCATCGCCTGGTGGATTGGCGTGATTCATCTGCCCGCGCAGGTCTCGGGTGCGGCGTGGGACAGCGGCGTGCGGTTCGATTTCGGCCCGGCATGGGCGCCGGTTCACACACTTGTCCTGGTGCTGGCGGTCATGCAGGCTGGCATTCATGCAGCGGACGTGGTGCATCCGGCCTGGAGCCGTGTGCGGGGCGCGGCCGCCGCCATCGTCGCCGCAATGGGGCTCGCGGCGACCTCGATCCTGGCGCGGGGCGGCAGCCTGTTCTCGATCACCGGCAGTCCTGATGTCGCCGATCGCGTGGCCGAGCTGAACGAGTCGTTTGCGACGGTTTCGACCGTGCTGATCTACGGCCTGGCCCTGGGGTTCGGGATCGCGCTGGTCGTGGAGCTTTGGCGGCTATGGCGCAGCTTCCAGGGCGCCGACGCGGGCGGGGCGGCGGTTTTTCGTACCAAATAGCCCGCCCGAGACGGTCGCTGGCTGCGCCGCTAACGGCAAAGTTATCGTGGCGCCGTGGGGGCAGCGGTTGTTGACGGTGTCAAGGTGAGGCATAATGCCTCCAAATCAAAAATTCGAGGAGCGCCCTCCCATGACCCGCAAGACCATTGTTGCCGCCCTCGCCGGCGTTTCCACGCTGGCCCTGCTGACGGTTGGGCTGAGCGCCCTTCCACAGGTCGAGAGCGCGAACGCCACGCCGGCCAGCGCCGCCGTCGGCAAGACCGTCGACAACTTCATGCTGGTCGACCAGAACGGCGTCGCCTGGACGCTGCGCTACGACAAGATCGCGCCGGCCGTGGTGCTGGTGACCTACGCCAACGGCGACAAGACGTCCCGCGATGCGGCCAAGGCGGTCGAGGCGCTGAAGGCGAAGTATCCGACGGTCGAGTTTGCGCTGATCGACTCCAGCAACGCCGATAACCGGGACTCCATCGCCGCCGAAGCCAAGGCCCAGGGCATCACGGTTCCGCTGCTGGCCGACAACTTCCAGCTGGTCGGCGGCGCCATGGGCGTGACGCAGACGGGCGAAGCCTATCTGGTCGATCCCAAGACCTGGACGGTTCTCTATCATGGCCCGGTGGACGCCTCGGGCGCGGCCAAGAAGGCGGACGGCTATCTGGCCGAAGCGCTTGAAGCGCATGTGGCGGGCAAGCCCATCGCCGTGAACGATGTTGCGGTGAAGGGCAAGGAGATCGCTTTCCCGGACCGCGCCACCAAGGGGCAATGGTCCAAGATCTCCTACGAGAAGGACATCGCGCCGATCCTCGTCAAGAACTGCGTTGATTGCCACGAGCCGGGCGGGATCGCCCCGTGGCAGATGACCAGCTACGAAATGGTCAAGGGCTTCTCCCCGATGATCCGAGAAGTGCTGCGCACGGACCGGATGCCGCCCTACAACGCCGACCCGACGATCGGCCACTTCAAGGAAGACGCCAACCTTTCGGAAGCCGACACCAAGACGCTGATCCACTGGATCGAGGCGGGCAGCCCGCGCGGCGCCGGCGACGATCCGCTGAAGACGGAAGTGAAGCAGCGCGCCGAATGGCCGCTCGGCAAGCCGGACCTGATCGTCAAGATCCCGGACTACAACGTCCCGGCGACGGGCGTCGTCGATTACCAGACGCCGGCGATTGCGAGCCCGCTGAAAGAAGGCAAGTGGCTGAAAGCCACCACCTTCAAGGCCGGTTCGCGCCAGGCCGTGCACCACATTCTCGCCGGCTGGCTGCCGAAGATGCCGGCCAACGGGCAGGGCTTCGAATGGAACCTGTCGATGGGTGGCTACGCTGTCGGGGCCGAGTCCAACAAGGCGCCGGACGGCTGGGGAACCTACATCCCGCCCGGCGGCGCCATCTCGTTCCAGATGCACTACACGCCGTTTGGCAAGGCGATCACCGACCACAGCGAAGTCGGCTTCTACTTCATGGACAAGCCGCCGACCAACATGATGCGGCAGACCGTGCTGCTTGATCCGACGATCGTCATTCCGGCCGGCGAGGCGCGCCATCACGAGCGCAGCTACATCGTCCTGCCGGCCGCCATCCAGCTCTACGGCGCACAGCCGCACGCCCACTATCGCGGCTATTCCTCGAAGCTGACGGTGATCTATCCGGACGGCAAGCAGAAGGTCCTGCTCAACCTGCCGAACTACGACTTCAACTGGCAGCGCGAGTACATTTTCAAGGACCTGATCAACATCCCTGCGGGATCGAAGCTGGTCGCCGACTACATCTACGACAACTCGCCGATGAACCAGTCCAACCCTGATCCCAAGAAGACGATCCAGTGGGGCGACCAGTCGTTCGAGGAGATGCTGTTCACGGCGATCCGCTACCGCTGGGTCGACGAGACCGCTGACCACAAGCGCGACGACCTGCAGGAGAAACTCCAGCAGTCGGAGATCTTCACGGCCATCGACGACAACATGAATGGCAAGCTGGAGCTCGCGGAACTGAAGAGCGACATGCTTCAGCCGCTGCGTGAGCACTTCGCCGACTTCGACGTGGACCATGACGGCTCTCTGAGCCCGGCCGAGTTCGGCGGCGCCATGCAGGCAGTGCAGAAGGCCCAGCAGGCCCGCTACGAAGAGCAGCAGAAACAGCACCACGAGGAGAACGCCAAGGCCAACGGCGCTCCGCAGAGCAGCCGCTGATCGACTGGCCAGCCTGAAGACGATCCGCCCGGCCGAGCCCCGCAAGGGGTCCGGCCGATGGCTTTTTATGGCGCGGCGGGCGGGCTTTTTCGGTCGCTCCGGAGGCCTTGGGCCGGCCTTCCGGAGACCGCGACGAAACGCCCGTGGCTGCTGGCGTTTTTAGAACTCGGGCGTGTTGTCAGCCATGAAGTTATCGTGATAGCAAACCGCCCAACGACTGACGGTGTTCTGCGGCCAGCCGTCAATAGTTCGTTGTTTTCAGGCAATTTTTTGCCCTGAGCCCGGCGCGGCGGGTTCGGGGCTCGGGGCATGATTTGGCGGGCTCGAACAACCCTTCCATCGGCGAAGCGGCGCAGCGCTATGCGGCGGCGGTCTTCGACCTCGCGCTCGACACTGGCGAGGTCGACGCGGTCGAAGCCGGCCTTTCGGCCCTCGCCAACACCATCACCGGCGACGAAACGCTTTACCGGACGCTGCGTTCGCCGCTGTTCAAGTCCGAGGAAAAGGCCGCGGTGCTGGCCGAACTGTCGGCCAAGCTGGGCCTGCCGGAGCTGGCGAAGCGCTTTGTTGGCGTCGCGGCGCTCAACCGCCGGGCAGGGGATGTTCCCGCCATGGCGCGCGCCTTCGCGGAACGGGCCGCCCGGCATCGCGGCGCGACGCGCGTGGTCGCCCGGATCGCCCGCCCCATCACCAACGAGCAGACGCTCGACCTTGAATCCGCGGTTTCGAAATCGCTGGGCCGCACGGTCCATGTCGACGTCGAGATCGACCCCGCCCTGATCGGCGGCATGCAACTGAAAATCGGCTCGCGCCTCGTCGATGCATCGATCCGCACGAAGCTGACAACACTGACGAACCTCATGAAGGGGGCCTGACCCGATGGATATTCGCGCCGCTGAGATTTCCGACATCCTCAAGGCCCAGATCAAGAATTTCGGCGCCGAGGCCCAGGTCTCCGACGTCGGGCAGGTGCTGTCCGTCGGCGACGGCATCGCGCGCGTCTACGGCCTCGACAACGTCCAGGCCGGCGAGATGGTGCAGTTCGATTCGGGCGTCAAAGGCATGGCGCTGAACCTCGAAAGCGACAATGTCGGCGTCGTGATCTTCGGCGACGACCGGTCGATCAAGGAAGGCGACACCGTCAAGCGGACGGAAGAGATCGTGTCGGCGCCGGTCGGCAAGGGCCTGCTGGGCCGCGTGGTCGACGCCCTCGGCGAACCGATCGACGGCAAGGGCCCGCTGACGGGCACGGACGGCCGCCGCCGCGTGGACGTGAAGGCGCCGGGCATCCTGCCGCGCAAATCCGTGCACGAGCCGATGGCGACAGGCATCAAGGCGATCGACTGTCTGGTGCCGATCGGCCGCGGCCAGCGTGAGCTGATCATCGGCGACCGCCAGACCGGCAAGACCGCTGTCGCGATCGACGCCATCCTCAACCAGAAACAGATCAACGCGCGCGGCAGCGAGAGCGAGAAGCTCTACTGCATCTACGTCGTCGTCGGCCAGAAACGCTCGACCGTCGCCCAGGTGGTCAAGTCGCTCGAGGAGCGCGGCGCGCTGGAATACACGGTGGTCGTGGCCGCCACGGCCTCCGAGCCGGCGCCGCTGCAGTACATCGCCCCCTTTACCGGCTGCACGATCGGCGAATGGTTCCGCGACAAGGGCATGCACGCCCTGATCATCTATGACGACCTCTCCAAGCAGGCCGTCGCCTACCGCCAGATGTCGCTGCTGCTGCGCCGCCCGCCGGGCCGCGAAGCCTATCCGGGCGACGTGTTCTATCTCCACTCGCGCCTGCTGGAGCGCGCGGCGAAGCTGAACGAGGATCACGGCTCCGGTTCGCTCACGGCGTTGCCGGTCATCGAAACCCAGGCCAACGACGTGTCGGCCTACATTCCGACCAACGTGATCTCGATCACCGACGGCCAGATCTTCCTTGAGACCGATCTTTTCTACCAGGGCATCCGTCCGGCGGTGAACGTCGGCCTCTCGGTGAGCCGCGTCGGCGGGTCCGCCCAGGTTAAGTCGACCAAGCAGGTGGCCGGCACGATGAAGTCCGAGCTGTCGCAATACCGCGAGATGGCGGCGTTCGCGAAGTTCGGCTCCGATCTCGATGCGACCACGCAACGCCAGCTCGCCCGCGGCGCCCGTCTCACCCAGCTCCTGAAACAGCCGCAGTATTCGCCGCTGTCGATGGAAGAGCAGGTGATGGTGGTCTACGCCGGCACGCGCGGCTTCCTCGACAAGGTTCCGGTGGAGCAGGTCGGACGGTTCGAGGCCGAACTGCTGCGCTTCGTGCACGCCGAGCATGAAAGCCTTCTCGAAGCGATCCGCACCAAGAAGGACATTTCCAAGGACGGCATCGAGGACAGGATCAAAGAGGCGCTCGGCGCCTTCGCGAAATCGTTCGCTTAACCGGCTGACAGGACCTCCAGAGGCTTTTCAGGGACAGGCCCATGCCCAGCTTGAAGGATCTTCGCCTCCGCATCGCGACGGTGAAGTCCACACAGAAGATCACCCGGGCGCTGCAGATGGTGGCGACGGCGAAGCTCAAGCGGGCGCAGGAAGCTGCGACCGCCTCGCGCCCCTATGCCTCGCGCATGGCCTCGGTGATCGCGAACCTCGCGGCGGCGGCCTCCGGCGGCGGCGGACCGAGACTGATCGCCGGCACCGGCAAGGATGACGTTCATCTCCTCGTCGTGCTGACCTCCGAGCGCGGCCTTTGCGGCGGTTTCAACGCCAACATCGTCAAGATGGCGCGGCACGAGATCCGCCGGCTGCAGGCCGAAGGCAAGACGGTGAAGCTCGTCACCATCGGCAAGAAGGGCCGCGACGCGCTGCGCCGCCAGTATGCCGCCCTGATGGTCGAGCATGTCGACATGCGCAACGAGCGCGTCATGACCAGCGCGCTCGGCCAGCGTATCGGCACTCTCATCACCTCGCGTTTCGAGGCTGGCGAATTTGACGTTGCGACGCTGATTTCGGCGCGCTTCAAGAACGTGCTGACCCAGGTGCCGACGGCCATGCAGCTGATCCCGGCGAAAGCGCCGGCGGATGCGCCGGTCGTGGACCTGAAAGGCGCGAGCTACGAATACGAGCCCTCGGAAGAGGAAATCCTCGAGGCGCTTCTGCCGCGCTATCTGTCGACCGTGATCTTCGCGGCGCTGCTGGAAACCGAAGCCGGCTTCCAGGGCGCCCAGATGACCGCGATGGACAACGCCACACGCAACGCCGGGGACATGATCCGCTCGCTGCAACTGCGCTACAACCGGGCCCGCCAGGCCCAGATCACCAAGGAACTGATCGAGATCATCTCGGGCGCTGAAGCGCTCTGATGATCCCGACGACGACGCCCGCAAAGACGACCTGCCAAAGAGGCCAGAGATGAACACGAAAACCGCAACCAACGTCAAAGGCCGCGTAAGCCAGGTCATCGGCGCTGTCGTCGACGTCGAGTTCGACGGCCACCTGCCGAGCATCCTCAACGCGCTCGAAACCACCAACAACGGCTCGCGGCTGGTTCTCGAAGTTGCGCAGCACCTTGGCGAAGGCGCCGTGCGCACCATCGCGATGGACTCGACCGAAGGCCTCACGCGCGGCCACGAAGTGACCGACACGGGCGCGGGCATTTCGGTTCCGGTGGGCGAGACGACCCTCGGGCGCATCATGAACGTGATCGGCGAACCGATCGATGAAGCGGGCCCGATCAAGTCGACCGAGAAACGCGCGATCCACCAGCTTGCGCCTGACTTCGTGGACCAGAAGCCGGTTCCGGAAATCCTGCCGACCGGCATCAAGGTCGTGGACCTGCTGTGCCCCTACGCCAAGGGCGGCAAGATCGGCCTGTTCGGCGGCGCGGGCGTCGGCAAGACCGTGCTGATCCAGGAGCTGATCAACAACATCGCGAAAGCCTATGGCGGCTATTCGGTGTTCGCCGGCGTCGGCGAGCGCACGCGCGAGGGCAACGACCTCTATCACGAGATGATCGAATCGGGCGTGAACAAGTCCGGCGGCGGCGCCGGTTCGCGCTGCTCGCTGGTGTTCGGCCAGATGAACGAGCCGCCGGGCGCCCGCGCCCGCGTGGCGCTCACCGGCCTCACCATCGCGGAAGACTTCCGCGACCAGGGCAAGGACATCCTCTTCTTCGTCGACAACATCTTCCGCTTCACTCAGGCGGGTTCGGAAATGTCGGCGCTGCTGGGCCGTATCCCGTCCGCCGTGGGTTACCAGCCGACGCTGGCGACCGACATGGGCGCGCTGCAGGAACGCATCACCTCGACGACCAAGGGCTCGATCACCTCGGTTCAGGCCATCTACGTTCCGGCCGACGACCTGACCGACCCAGCGCCCGCCACCTCGTTCGCCCACCTTGACGCGCAGACCGTTCTCAACCGCGCGATCTCGGAAAAGGGCATCTATCCGGCGGTTGACCCGCTCGACTCGTCGTCGCGGATTCTCGATCCGAACGTCGTCGGCGAGGAGCATTACAACGTCGCCCGCCGCGTGCAGGAGACGCTGCAGGCCTACAAGGGCCTCCAGGACATCATCGCCATCCTCGGCATGGACGAGCTGTCGGAAGAGGACAAGCTGGTGGTGGCGCGCGCCCGCAAGATCGAGCGCTTCCTCAGCCAGCCCTTCCACGTGGCCGAGGCCTTCACCAACCTTCCGGGCCAGTTCGTGGACGTGAAGGACACCGTGCAGGGCTTCAAGGAAATCCTCGACGGCAAGCATGACGACATTCCCGAGCAGGCCTTCCTGATGTGCGGCAAGATTGACGACGTGGTCGCCAAGGCCCAGAAAATGGCGGCGGAAGCGGCCTGATTTCCCTGCGAGATTTCTGACAATGAGAGGCGCCGGTGCGGAAACGCCCGGCGCCTTTTCGCTGCCGCCGTCAGCCGCTAGCCTGACCTGGCTGGCCGGAGCCGGCAGCGCCCGGCAGGGGAGCGGAAACATGCGTCGTATCGCACCTGCCGGTGTACTGGCCGGCGTGCTCTCCGGTTTGCTGGGAGTGCTCGGCGCAGGGATGCCTGGGCTCGCGCAATCGCCCCTGTCTCCGGCGATTTCTCCCGATCTTTCGCCCCAGGATGTCGCAGCGGCGTTCGAGGACGCGGTGGTCGACATCTGCATTCCAGCCGTCATCGAAGCTCGCCGGCCGGGGTCGCTGGGCCTTGGTACAAGGATTGCGGTCGCCACCGGCGCGGACGCGCGCGGCCAGTCTGGGGCCGAGCCGGGCGATACGGTCTGGGACGTCGCCGCCGCCCGGGGCGTCGTCCTGATCCACGAGCACGAGGGCCGATGCGTCGTCACCGCCTATGGGCCGCCAGCCGCCGGAACGCTTTCCGAAACCGCAGCGCGCGTAACAGGCGCCGGACTGGGCTTCGAGCAACTGGCGGCGACGCCGGGGCGCAGCGTCGACCTGTCGCTGTTGCGCGCTGGCGGAGGCAAGCGGGTGCAGGTCCTGCTCAACGGGTCCGAGCCCGGCATGCCGGGCCACCGTTCGCGGTTCAGCGTGCTGAAGGCCACAGTCTTCGCTGGTCAGAACTAGCGGATAAGCGGGGTCAGAGGCGCGCGTGCTGGCAGTCTATTTACTCGCATGGCTAGGAGCGGTCGGCTGGATCGCGGCGGTCGGCTGGGCGGGGTGGCGATGGATCGCCAAGCGCTGGAAGCCGGGCGCGTGGGCCTGGACCGCGCTCGCCGTTTCCACGCCGGTCTGGTTTTTCGGCGTCTGGGCGTTCCTCTGGGAGCCCGAAACACTGGTCGTCCGGCGGATCGCGATCGTCAGCCAGGCCTGGACGGCGCCGCCGTTGCGCATTGGCGTCATCGCCGACATCCACATGGGTGCGCCGCACATGAGCGTCGGGCGCGTGCGGCGTCTCGTGAAGCGGATGAACTCGGAGCAGGTCGACGTCGACGTTCTGCTGGGAGATTACGTTGGCAGGGACGCGCCGGCCCGCTCACGCAGCACGGGCGAGCGCGCGGCGATCGCCGCCAGCCTCGATGCGCTCGGCGGGCTGACGGCGCCCTTCGGAACCTACGCGGTGCTGGGCAATCACGACTGGTGGTATGACGGCCCGCTGGTGGCCGAAGAGCTTGGGGCGGCCGGGATCCACGTTCTGGAAAACCAGAGCCTCCGCGTGCAGCGGCCGGACAGCGATTTCTGGATCGCCGGACTGATGGACTTTGCCGGACCGCACTCGCCGTCCTACACGCGGTCGCTGGCCGACGTGCCAGATGGCGCATCCGTGATCGCGCTGAGCCACCGGCCGGACAAGTTCGCCGCTGCGCCGGGGCGGGTGGCGCTCACACTGGCCGGCCATACCCACTGCGGCCAGGTCCGCATTCCCTATCTGGGGCGCTACATGCCGGGTTCCTCGACCGAGTCGAAGCGATGGTCGTGCGGGCTCTACGAGGATCATGGGCGCCGGCTCTATGTCTCCGGCGGGGTCGGCGTTTCGTTTCTGCCTGTCCGCTTCCTGCAGCCGCCCGAGATTGCGGTTGTGACCATCTACCCCGATCCGGGACAAATCCGCGCGCCGGCGCAGCCCGCGGAGACTGAGCCCCTGCCGGCCCCTTGAATCCCCGGCGGTTTTCCGCATGAGTTCGGCTGGATGCGATGTTGCCGGGCGAACCGGCCGCGAGTGTCTTTACAGGGCCGCAGGGCCTGCTAAACGGCGGGCGCAAAGGGAAATTTCCGATGGCCGAGACTTTTCATTTCGCCCTGGTGTCGCCTGAGCGCGAGCTCTTCTCCGGCGACGTGACGCAGGTCGACGCCCCGGGTTCGGAAGGCGATTTCGGCGTCCTCGCCGATCACGCCCCGTTCATGACGACGCTGAAGCCCGGCGTCGTGCGCATCTACGAAGATGGCGCCGTGACTCCGGTCTATGTTCGGGGCGGCTTTGCCGATGTGACGCCGGCCGGATTCACCATTCTCGCGGAAGAAGCCCTGCGCCTGTCGGAAGTGAGCGTGGTCGAAATCGAGGAGCGGATCGTCAACGCCCGCGCCGACGCCAACGATCCCGGCGACGAGGCGCGCCGCAAGGCCGGGGCTGAGCAACTGGCCTACCTCGAGGCGGTTCGCGCCGCGCTCTAGAGCGCGATCACCTCCATCCGGCTCTAGGGCCGGATCTGGCCCGTTCCCCGCACCACATATTTGAAGATCGTCAACTGTTCGGCGCCGACAGGTCCGCGCGCATGTATGCGTCCGGTGGCGATTCCGATTTCGGCCCCCATGCCGAACTCCCCGCCATCGGCGAACTGCGTCGAGGCGTTGTGCATGACGATCGCCGAATCCACCTCGGCGAGAAACCGCTCCGCTGCAGCGGCGTCTTCGGTCACGATGCTTTCGGTGTGCTGCGAGCCGTACCGGGCGATATGAGCCATCGCGCCTTCGATCCCGTCGACAACAGCGACGGACAGGATCGGTGCGAGATATTCCGTGGTCCAGTCCGCCTCGCTCGCGGTTGACATCGGCGCGATGGCGCGTGCGCGGTCGTCTCCGCGCAATTCGCAACCCGCTTCGTCAAGTGCCTTGGCGAGACGCGGCAGCAGGCGCGGCGCAACGCTCGCATCGATCAGCAGTGTTTCCGCCGAGCCGCACACGCCGGTGCGGCGCAGCTTGGCGTTGACGATGATCGCTTCCGCCTTTGCGGGGTCGGCCTGCTCGTGGACGTAAACGTGGCACAGGCCTTCGAGATGGCCGATCACCGGCACACGCGCCTCGTTCTGCACGCGCGCCACCAGGCTCTTGCCGCCGCGCGGAACCAGAACGTCGAGCTTGCCGTCGAGGCCGGTCATCATGTGGCCGACAGCCGCGCGGTCGGCGGTCTGCACGAGCTGGATCGCATCTTCCGGCAGGCCGGCGTCTGCAAGGCCGGCGCGCAGCGCCCTGGCGATGGCGCGGCTGGAGTTCAGGCTTTCCGAGCCGCCGCGGAGGATCACCGCGTTGGCGGCCCGCACGCACAGCGCGCCGGCATCCGCCGTCACGTTGGGCCGGCTCTCGTAGATGATGCCGATGACGCCGATCGGTCCGCGCACGCGCGAAATCTCAAGCCCGTTGGGCCGCGTCCAGGTTGAAAGGACGGTTCCCACCGGATCGGGCAAGGCGGCGACATCCTCGACGCCCGCCGCCATCGCCTCGACCCGCGCCGGCGTGAGCTCGAGGCGGTCCAGCAGGGCCGGGGTCAGGTTCTTGTCGCGCCCGGCCGCCATGTCCTTTGCGTTGGCGGCGAGAATGTCCGCCTGTGCTGCGCGAATGCGCGTCGCCATCGACTTCAGCGCTGTCGTGCGCGCCTCAGGCCCGGCCTTGGCCATCAGGGCGGACGCATCGCGCGCCGCCGCACCCATGGCCAGCATGGTGGCGGCCAGAGTAGCGTCAGATGTGGCAAGGGGCGCGTGGATCGTCATGCGGCCGTCCTATCAGGGGCAGGCAAGCTGTGGAAGGGCGCGCAGGTCCGCCGGCTATCGCCTGAGTTGAGCAGGTACGGACTGACGCACTCAATGTGGGGCGCCTTCTTTTGCGGCGCCAGCCTTGCATGCCTCTCCTCCTGAAACCGGGCCCGCCATCCTCGATCGCGGGCCCGCAATTTTGACGGACGTGGATTTGTGATGAGTGCAGACACCAGCAGGGTGATGGATCTCGACAGGCGCGGCGCAGGAATGGCGCGCGTGCTTCGCAGTCTTGTGCGCCGGGCCGACAGGCCGCTTCTGCTTACGCAGAAACTGGACGCGCCGCAGCAGCCTGGCTCGCGGGGGCCGTTCAACTAGTCGCCGGTGAGCGCCAGGTCGTCCCGGTGGATGATCGCCGGGCGGCCGCGAAAGCCCAGCACCGCCTCGATGTCCGCCGTGTTTCGTCCGATCAGCTTCTCTGCGTCGTCGGAGGAATAAGCCGAAACGCCGCGCGCGACCGGCTTGCCTTGCGCGTCGATCACATCGACTGCGTCTCCGCGTTCGAACCGTCCGGTGACGGCGACAACGCCGGCGGGCAGGAGGCTCTTGCCCGAGAGCAGCGCGCGAACGGCGCCGGCGTCGATCCTGAGAGCGCCCGAAGGCTTGAGTGCGCCGGCGAGCCACTGCCGCCGCGCGGTTTCCGGCGTCATCTCGGGCAGGAACCATGTCGCGCGGGCGCCGGCAGCGATCGCCGCGAGCGGGCCGAGGCCGTCGGCTGTGATCTGGTCGCCGAGGGTTATGGCGGTGGCGCATCCCGCCGTCATGGCGATGCGCGCGGCTTCGAGCTTGGTGGCCATGCCGCCCGAGCCCACGCCCGCCGCCTTGTTGACGCCTCCGGCCATAGCGAGGTGTTCAGGCGTGAGACGGTGAAGCTGCGGGATGTGGTTCGCGTTGGCATGTGTACGCGGATCGGCGTCGTAGAGCCCGTCGACATCCGACAGCAACACCAGCACGTCGGCGCCAAGCATTTGCGCCACGCGCGCGGCGAGCCTGTCATTGTCGCCATAGCGGATCTCTTCGGTCGCCACCGTGTCGTTCTCGTTGACGATCGGAACGGCGCCGCGCTCCAGCAGCGTCTCCAGCGTCGCTCGGGCGTTGAGCCAGCGGCGGCGCTGTTCGGTGTCGTAGAAGGTGAGCAGGGCCTGCGCCGCGGGCGCATCGTGGGCGCCCAGCGCATCGTCCCAGGCGCGCATCAGGCGGGGCTGGCCGGCTGCGGCTGCGGCCTGCTTTTCCTCCAGCCGGAGCTTGCCGGACTTGAGCCCCAGCGCCCGCCGGCCCAGCGCCACCGCGCCGGAGGAGACGATGACGATCGCCTTGCCGTCTTCGCGCAGCTTCGCGGCGTCGGCGGCAAGCGCCTTGAACCGCTCAAGATGCGGTTTGCCGGTCTGCTGGTCGATCAGCAGGGAAGAGCCAACTTTGATGACGACGCGGCGAGCGGAGGATAGGGGAGACGTCGTCACGGCGTCCAGCCTTTTGCCTTTTCCTCCGGCGTCATCTCGGCCTCGGCCTGGGCGGCGCGTTGCGCTTTCTTGTCGGCATCGACGATCTGGAAGAGTTTCTGCACGGTTTCAGGCACGCCCTTGCCTGTGGCGCCCGACAGGCGCAGCGGCGTTTGCTTGCAGGCCTTCTTCAGCGCTGCGGCTTTCTCCTTGATCTCGTCGTCGGTCATCGCGTCGATCTTGTTGAGCGCGACGATCTCGGGCTTCTCGGCAAGGCCGCCGCCATAAGCTTTCAGCTCGGCGCGGATTACGCGGTAGGCCTCGCCCACATCATCCTGAGTTCCGTCTACCAAGTGCAGCAGCACCGAGCAGCGCTCGACATGGCCGAGAAAGCGCGTGCCGACGCCGGCGCCTTCCGCTGCGCCCTCGATCAGGCCGGGGATGTCGGCGAGCACGAAGCTGGCGCCGACGCCGAGAGAGACGACGCCCAGGTTGGGGATGAGCGTGGTGAAGGGATAATCCGCGATCTTGGGCTTCGCGGCTGATACGGCCGCCAGGAAGGTCGACTTGCCGGCGTTGGGCATGCCCAAGAGGCCGGCGTCGGCGATCAGCTTCAGCCGCAGCCAGATCCAGCGCTCCTCGCCCTCCAGCCCCGGATTGTACCGGCGCGGCGCCTGGTTGGTAGAGGACTTGAATTTCGTGTTGCCCCAGCCGCCGCTGCCGCCCTGCGCCAGAAGGACGGTATCCCCCAGATGGTCGAGATCGGCGATCAGCGTTTCCTGGTCTTCCTCGAAGACCTGCGTGCCGACAGGCACTTTGAGCACGGTGGTGGGAGAATCGGCGCCCGTGCGGTTCTTGCCCATCCCGTGGCCGCCACGTGCCGCCTTGAAGTGCTGCTGGTAGCGGTAGTCGATCAGCGTGTTCAGGCCCTCGACGGCTTCCACGATCACGTCGCCGCCGCGACCGCCGTCGCCGCCATCCGGTCCGCCGAAGGGAATGAACTTCTCCCGGCGAAACGACACGCAGCCGTCGCCGCCGTCACCTGAACGGACATAGACCTTGCACTGGTCGAGAAATTTCATCGCTTCGACCTCTTCCGTGTCAGGTCCAGCCGCATGAGCGGACGTCCCGCCTTCCGCTCCAGCACGGTCTCGAAACCGGCGCGATCGAAGATGCGCTTGGGTCCGACGAATAGCCCGGCAGCCGAGCGCCGGTCGTCATGCGCCATCGGGCAGGCCTCAAGTCGCGTTGCGCCGTTCTTCAGCGCCCACGCCCGTCCCGCGTCGAGCAGGGCGGAGGTTACCCCGGCGCCGCGCGCGTCCTTGCGCACGAAGAAGCATGTCGCCGCCCATACGCCCGCATCCGTGGCGTCGGAGTCCGTCTCCACCGCCGACGCCTTGCGCCCGACGTTGAATTCGGGCGTTTCGGGGCGGGGCGCGATGGCGAGCCAGCCCGCCGCTTCGCCGCCCCGATAGGCGAGGAGCCCCGGCGGCGGACCGCGCTTCACCACTTTGGCCATGTGGCTCTTGCGCTCGGCGCCTTTCATGTCGCGGCGGATGGCCGACGGCAGACGATGGGCGACGCACCAGCACATCCGGCAGATCGAATCCGTCTCGAACAGCCGGACCAGATCGTTCCAGCGATCAGACGTAAGCGGATGGATGGCGAGGTCGGTCATGTGCTGTCGGTCAATGGGCCGCGTGTGCGCCGGAGGCCAGCGCCAGCGTATCCGTCGCCGTCCCGGCAGGCCACACATAACGTTCGCACGGCGAGGTTCGCGCCCGCGCCAGACCGAACAGTTCGGCCGAGCCGGTATGCTCGAATCCCAGCTTGCGCAGCACGCCGCCGGAGGCTGGATTATCGACATAGTGCCCGGCTGTGAACACCCTCGCGTCAAGCGTGTCCTGCGCCCAGGCCATCAGTCCCCGAGCAGCCTCGGACGCATAGCCCTCGCCCCAGTAAGGCAGGCCCAGCCAGTAACCCAGCTCCCAGACATGCCGGCCGGCGCCCGCCACGCGGTTGACGCCGCATGCGCCGATCAGGCCATCGCCCGGCAGGGTGATGGCGAAGGGATAATCCTCGCCCTTGGCCCGCGCGGCCGCCTGGGTCGCGATCCAGGCCTCGGCGATGAGCACGGGGTAGGGATGGGGCACGCGCCCGCACATCTTGGCCACTTCATAGTCGCCCGCGAGATACGAGACGCGGCGTGCGTCGGTCAGCTCGAACGGGCGCAGGATCAGCCGTTCCGTTTCGATCATGGTCTTCATCGTTCGTCTCCCCACATCCGGGATACGCCCCGCTTGCTTTGGGCGCCGGCCAGGAGAGGGCAAAAAGAAAGGGGAGGCGGACCGCCTCCCCTGACCCGTGTCAGCTTCGGACCGCTTCCCTGTGGAGGCGGTCCGGAAGAAAATCCGTCCGCCTATTCGGCCGCCTGCGGCATGTCCGCCGGTACGATCTCGACGAACACGCCCTTGGCGCGCTCGCGGAACGAGACCCGGCCGGCTTCAAGCGCGAAAAGCGTGTGATCGCGGCCCATGCCGACATTGTTGCCCGGGTGGAACTGCGTTCCGCGCTGGCGAACGATGATGTTGCCCGCGAGGACCTGCTCGCCGCCGAAGCGCTTCACGCCGAGGCGCTTGGAGTTGGAATCGCGACCGTTACGCGTGGACCCGCCGGCTTTCTTGTGGGCCATCGTGGCCTCCTTACTGCCGCTCCCGCCGGGAGCGTTTGTAGAAACCTATTTCGAGAGCTCTTTCGCTTCCGAGACCAGCTGGTCCTTCGGCACGCGCCCCTTGAACACGTCAGCGTCCAGCTTGGCGAATTGTTCGTCGGTCAGCGCCGCGATCTGGGCGAATGTGGTGTAGCCTTCGTCGTTCAGCTTGCCCGCCGCGACCTTGCCGACGCCGGTGAGCTTGGTGAGATTGTCGCCGCCCTCGGCCTTCGCGGCGGGGGCAGCTTTCGCTTCGGCCTTCTTCGGCGCGGCGGCCTTTTTCTCGACGGTCTTGCCGCCCTTGGCCAGGATTTCCGTGATCTTCACCACGGTTTCGGTCTGGCGATGGCCCTGCTTGCGGCGGTAGGTGTTCCGCTGCTTCTTCTTGAAAATGATGATCTTGGCGGCGCGGCGCTGTTCCACGACTTCGCCGACGACCTGGGCGCCGCCGATCATGGGCGCACCCATCTCGACCTTGTCGCCATCGCCGATCATGAGGACATCGCCAAAAACCAGCGTATCGCCAGCGTCGCCAGCGAGCTTCTCGACGACAATCACCTCGTCCTGGGCGACCCTGTACTGCTTACCGCCCGTCTTGATGACCGCGAACATGGTTGATCTCTTGGTTGCTAGTCGTGCGTCGTGGTTGTTGATCTGCTTAGAGCGCTGTTTTCCGGAGGTTTTCCGGCAGCGGCTGCCAAACAGTCGAGCCGCCCGCAGCGGGCTGCGGGCGGGGAGCGGGCATATAGACGCCATCGCCCCCGTCTGTCAAAGGGATTGGCGGCCAAAAACCGCCTCTCGCCAGATCATTTCGCGCCCAAAACCCGGCAATCAATGGATCGCCGAGTCGCGATTCCGGCGGACGGCCGGGTTGAGGGCCGGGCGTCCCCGCGATGTCGTGGTTCCTAGACGGTATAGCCCAGCAGTCGCCTCAGGCCGGGTGCGGCGTAGTCGACCAGGCGCTTCTGGGTCTCCGGAAGTGCGTCGGGCAGGTTGGGATGCGCGCCATCCAGGTTTTCGCGGGCTGTCGAGCTCTGCTTTCGGTCGGCCCCGATCCGCACCCGCTCGCGCCAGTCGGAGGGCGGGGGGTAGATGCCGCAGGCGGCAAAGAGGCTCATGAACCAGGCTTCAGCTTCCGGCGTTTCGAGGCGTTTGAGGTTGGTGATGATGTCCTCGTAGCGGATGAGGTGGGCAGCCGTACCCATCCAGGCGCAGGCATTGTGGCGGAAAGTTTCTTCGAGATTTGGCGCCTTGTTGTGGATGCCGAGAATCATGAGGTTGAGGAGATCCTCGGTCTCGATCCCGCCATTCTTGAGATGGCCCACGGACCCGTCGAAATTCTCCGACAGGAAAAATCGCGCACGGGCCAGCACCCAGTCGTAAGGGTCGCGCACCAGGACAATTTGGCGGACGTTCCTCACGGCGATCGAGCTGTCGTCGTAGAACAACAGGTGCCCCCAGCTCAGCATCGGCTTTTCCGTCGAAAACGCGACAGGCCCGTGCCGGGCGAGAAACGGCCGCTGGATGAAGATCTCGTGGTACTGCTGCTCGACCGGAACGAACATCCGCATGATGTTGCGGATGAGGTGGGTTCCGCACTTTGGCACCGAGTTCAGGAAGACAGGCTGCTTCAGCGGCGTCTGTTCGAACTCGGCGTTGCGCTCGTTGAGATTGTCCGGACGCATGATCACGCGCGGCATGGCGGCCTCCATATTCCTCGTTCACCGAGCCTGCCCGGCGTCGAGCAAAGGCGCCAGACAGTGACGGGCGGCGCCTTGCGGCAGCCGCCCGTCCCCCGGTGTCTGCAGTCCAGGGTTAGAACGACTTCTTGAGGTTTACGAACACCGTTCGCCCGAAGAAATCAAACCCGGCCCCCTGTTGAGAGGTGTTGCTGGGGTCGAAGCCCGCGATGGGAACGTTGCCAACCGTTCCGTATTCGCCGGCGATCGTTGTCACCTGCGGCGGGTCTTTGTCGAAGAGGTTCGACACCCCGAGGCGCAACGTCATGTTCCCCGGCAGATCCCGGCTGACCGAGATATCGTGGTAATAGATATCCGGCGTCGAAAGAACGTAGTGAACCGGATTGCCGAGGTAGGTTTGGGCGCCCGTACCGAAGTGCGCCTCGTTCGAGGTTTTGCCCAGATACCGGATCCCGTAGAAGAACGACCATTTGCCGAAGTCATAAGAGACATCGAGATTGCCAACCCAGTCCGGGTTGCCGATCTCGCCGATGAAGTCTCTTGGCTCACTCGTCGGCAACGTTTTGACCTTGACTTCAAGGCCACGCGTCGCCTGCGCCCGGACGTTGAGGCGGCCGACCGGCAGGTCAACCCGATAGAGGGCCTCAAGATCGACGCCCCGGTTCTGCTGGGTGGAGACGTTGATGTAGTCGTCCGTAACGGTCGCGAGGTTGTAGGCGCCCGAACCGGTGGACGGCAGGCGCGTGAAGAGATCGCAAAGCGGATCCGTTGAGTGGTGAGTAGAGAGATAACACCCCAGCAGGATGTTCGACTCTCCGAGTCGGGTGACCTCGTTGTCGACCTCGATATCGATGTAGTCGATCGAGAACTGCAGGTCTCCAAACGAGCTGGGCAGGGTGGGCGTCAGCACCATTCCCAGCGTCTTCGCCGTCGAGGTTTCCGCCTTCAGCAGACCCTTGCCGCCGGAAGACGTGATGGTCGGCGTCACGCCCGCGCTGCCATGGTCGCCCGGAACGCCATCGGCGGCGCAGTTATCCGCTTGGATCTGGGGAATGGCGCCGGAAGCAACCTGGGCCGCCCAGTTCACGCAGGGATCATCCCTCAATGAACCGAAGGACGTCTCTGAAGCCAGATAGAGTTCGAACAGGGCGGGCGACCGGAACGACGTTCCCTGGGATCCGCGGAAGCGCAGCCAGGGGGTTACCTCCCAGTTGAGGCCCACCTTGTAGGTGTTGCCGCTGCCATAGGACGAAACATCCGTGTATCGGCCGGATGCGGATAGCGTCAGGTTCTTGATCGCAGGCAGGTCCTTGAGAACCGGAATCGACAACTCGGCGAAGACGGCTTTTGTCTCGTCGCTGCCGGTCGTGATGCCCGCCTTGCTGTCGCCCCAGGTCGCTCCGTCCTGGGTGGCCTGGGCCGGAACGTCGTTTATGCTGTCCCTCTGGTAATTGACGCCGAGCGCGAGACTCAGCGGGCCAGCCGGCAGCTGGACCACGTTGCCGGTCATGTACCCTTCGAACGAGGTTTCCTCGTACGTGGTCTTCCCCTTGATCGTGCCGAAGAGGAAAGCCTGATCCTCGGCCGATATGTTGCCGGCTAGGAATTGCGGGTCATACCAGTTGACGTTGACGCAAGGCACGCCGCGATAGTCGGTGACATCGCCGGGCGTGCATATCTCGCCCCCCACGCCCGCATACTGGTACGGCGTGATTGCATCATCCCAGATGATGTCGGTCTTGTAGGTGCCGCGCGAGTGCGAGTACTGGACCGAGGCATCCCACGTCCAGCCTTTCAGGCCGACAAAGTCAAAGTCACCCTTCGCGCCGCCAAGGAAGCGGAAATAGTCGACCTGCGTCGTGTCTCCGGCATGGTCGGTGATGGACGTCGGGCTGAAATAGATCGCGTCGCCGGTCCATCCTTGCGAAATGGCGTTCGGATCGCCGACATAATTGCCGTCCGGCACCCCGCTGTAGGCGTACCCGTAGTCGTATACGTACTGGAAGGTCCAGAACTGCCGGTAGCTGTGCAGCTTTGTCGTGCGCCGGTTAAGCAGCATGTCGGCGTACAGTTGCACGTGGTCGTTCAGATCGTAGTCGCCGCTGCCGTAGATGGTCATGCGCTCAACTTCAGGCGACAGCGACTGCACATCCTGGAACGGAGAGTGGAAGTTCTGCGCCGCGTATGATGCCGCCGCGCTGGGGCTATAGTAGGGGTCGTTCGTACCCGTAATGATGTTGTTGTAGCCCACCGGATACCATCCGGCCGGCACATGAACGCCGTTTGAAGCGCCCTGAAGGTAGGGCGGCAACACCTGTCCCAGCGATCCGTCGTAGTCGTACTGGTACCTGTCCGCGGGTGATTTTTGCCACGGGCGGGGCGTGTCGGGACCGTACTCGTAAGTCCAGTTGTGGCCCCACAGCAGGTCGCTTGTGCAGGCAATTTTGCCCGTCCGCGGATCTTTGACATCCGCCAGCGAACCATCGCTGTTGTAGACATGGGCTGATGCGCAATCGAAGTAATCGCGGTCGCCGCGCTTCAGTTCATTCTGCTTGTAGTAGTCCGCGGTGAGCCGGAAGTTGCCGCTGCCGAAATCGAAGCCCCACGACCCGTCGATCTGGGTCGTCGCTCCGCCGCCCGCTGTCGGCGCAGAATAAAAGGCGTTAACGCTCGAATCGTTGCCCTTCTTGGTGATGATGTTGACGACACCGGCGACGGCGTCTGAGCCGTAGATGGATGACGCGCCATCCTTGAGGATATCGACGCGCTCGACGGCCGACAGCGGGATGACGTTGAGGTCGAACGCGCCAACGGATCCCCGCGTCCCGGCAGGGCCGGCACGCTTGCCGTCCAGAAGAACCAGCGTGCGATTGGAGCCGAGGCCGCGGAGCGAGATCGACTCGACGCCGGTGCCTCCGTTCTGGACGAAAGCGGTGGACGTGATGGCGGTTATTTGAGGCGAGCCTGACGCGACGGTGGAATCGCGAAGGAGCGATGCAACGTCCGAAATCCCCTTGTCGGCGGCGCTATCCGCCGAAATCACCGTCATGGGCGAGGAGCTCGTGAACTGGTTCGACTGCAGGCGCGTGCCGGTGACGACGATGACGTTGTCCTTGGATTCCGTCGTGGCGCTGGCGTCTGCCGAATCCGGCGGCTTGATCTGTTCGACCGTGCTTGGCTGCTGCGCGTCCTGCGCAAAGGCTGGCAGTCCGAGAACTGCCACAACTGTTCCCAGGGCTGCGGATCTCCGCAGCCGCTTCGCAAAGGTACCTGACCCCATACCGATTGTTCTCCCCAGAGCTGACTTCTCAACGGCTGGGGATGGAATGCCGAACCCTCCCCAAGTCCGTTCTGAAGTCGCCAGCGAACTCCCAAGCTGCAGGTTGGTCAACGACAATCGAGGCATAGAAGCCCCCAAAGTTTGCCTTCATCGGGCACCATCAGCCAACTTTTCTCGCTTCTCGATAAATTTGGACCCAGCTACTGGAGTCCGGCGACCGATCCCTATTTCGCGATTAGGCGCCGCAGCCTGATAAGTGGGCGCCGAGCCGGGGTGCGGAAAAGCATTGGCGGGAGAACTGCTGCAACAGGCGCCGATTCAGCACAGGAAGCGGTCAGATCTTCCCGACTTCCTGGGTGGGACGGCGGCCTTGGAGGCGCATGGCGGAGAGGGTGGGATTCGAACCCACGGTACGCTTGCACGTACAACGGTTTTCGAGACCGCCCCGATCGACCACTCTGGCACCTCTCCGGGGAGCCGCGGGGTATAACACCCGGCTGGGCCAGTGCAAGCGGGCCCGGTCGCCGGCCCAGCGGCATTCGCTGGGAAAGCCCCTGCGACTTTGTCGCCTCTCCCCGGAGACCTTCTAAAGGCAACCCTCCAATACCGTCGGCGGGTTCGGCCGAGGCTCCTGCGTGGCTCGATGGGTGGCGAGACGCCGTCCGGTTTCCTGGCGCGGCTGCGCGCATGTCATTCGCGGCGTCACTGGAAGCCGGCGAGTTCTCAACGTCGGGGGAGGCGCGTCCGGCCCCGATCCGGGAGCCCTGAAATTGGGCGCCGCACAGCGTCGCGCGTCGCAGTTGGGCGGCGGGTGTGCTGACGCGCCGAAAATAAGGGCAGCCGCCGATAAAGGACGTCCGCTTCGTTGGCTTTCCTTGTCGAGAGCCTTCGCACAGGCCGATGTCTGTCGCGCGGATCCCTCCACCGCGATTCATTTCTGCGATTCCAGTTTGAGGAAGTACTGCTGTGAGTCTTGGCGACATGGCGACGACACTTGCCCATCCGGGCTTGTGGCTCACTCCAACCACCGAGCAATACGGGTTGCTTGTCGTTTCCATGCTGGGGGCCGGCCTGTTTGCCGGCTTCGTGGCAGGGATGTTCGGGATTGGCGGGGGCTTCGTCGTTGTGCCCGCTCTTGCTGCAGTGCTGACGCTTCTGGGGCAGGGCTCCACCCAGTCCAATATCATGCACGTCGCTATCGGCACGTCGCTGGCGACCATTCTCTTCACCTCTCTTCGATCGGTTCAGGCGCACGCCAAGCGGGGGGCCGTCGACTGGAAGATTCTCAAGGGCTGGCTGCCGTCAGTCATTGCCGGCGTCATCGTCGGCGTGATCCTGACGAGCATGATGGATGGCCGTGCGCTGAAGGTGGTGTTCGGCGTCGGCGTCCTGCTGATGGGCTTGCACTTCCTCTTCCCGGTGCTGGCGAAGAAGACCTCAACGGAAGAGAAGATGCCGACCGGCCCGATCCGTGCGGCGCTCGGTTCCTCGCTCGGCGCCTTCTGCTCGTTGCTGGGCATCGGCGGTGGAACGCCGGCCGTGCTGATCATGACAATGAACGGCGTCAGCATTCACCGTGCGATCGCCACCGCCGCCGGCTTCGGCACGCTCATCGCCATACCGGGCGCGATCGGCAACGTGCTGATCGGCCTCAACACGCCCAACCTGCCGCTCGGCTCTCTGGGTTATGTCAACCTGATTGCGCTGGCGGCGATCGTGGCGATGAGTTTCTTCACGGCGCCGCTGGGGGTGGCGGCGGCCCACAGTCTTGATCCAGTCAAGCTCAAGCGGGTGTTCGGCGTCTACCTGGTCATTACGGCCGGGTTCATGCTCAAGGGGCTGATTCCCTTCGGCCTGCTGTTCGGCCATCACGCGTAGGCAGGACGGGGCGTAAGCGTGAGGGGGGCGGAGGGCCCCCTTATCGCGCCTCAGACAGGAGAGACGCCGACCGGGAGCACTGGCCCAGGATTTGGTTCGGCCGGCCGGAGCAGCGTTTCCATCGTGACCAGACTCCGCGCCATGGAGATGGCGGCGTCGAAACTTGCCGCGGTCTGGAATTGACGGAATACATCGATCACGCGCGCGCAGTTTTCCGGCCCGATGGTATCGGACTTTGATCCGTCGAGGCCGACGCATTCGGCAACGCCCATGGCGCCGAAGAAATAGCTGACCGGGACTTCAAGGACGGCGGCGACCCGAAGCAACTCGCTGGCCAGGATGCGATCGGCGCCGCTTTCATAGCGTTTCAGTTGCCGGAGCGTCAGCTCGGCCTTGCGCGCCAGCTCCCCGGCCGCAAGCCCCTGCTCGACGCGCGCGGCCGCGATCATGGAACCGATCAAGTGATCTACAACCCGGGTCGATTTGGGCGCCGGCACCGCTGTTCCCCCTCTGTCGGGGAAAAGTGTAGACCATGCCTCGCGCCACACACAACCGGTACGGCGAAGCCGCCATCAGCGCCGGCGAGCGAGGGGCTTTTCTGCATCCATCTGGCTTTTCGCCTGTTCCAGCTCCCACTCGAGTTCGGATTCCAGCGTTTCGAGTTGCTGGGAAAGCCGAAGGTGATTCGGAACAAGGCCAGGTATCTGCGAGGACATGAACCGGGCCATGTGAAGCAGGGCGGCGAGTTCGTCGATTGTCGCGCGCTGGGCGGCATGGCTGGAACCGCTCATCACAGAACCCCATAGGCTGGCAGTTGTTCGGGGCGCGGCCGCACGGCAAGCGTGGCCATGGCGACGAGATCTCGGCACGTAACGTGGCGATCATGCGCTCGCGCCATTGTCTCTATGGCCGCCAGCCGTGCTTCCTCATCAACGCCCGAACGGGATACGTCCGCCACGGCGTCTGTCACGATATGGATGTCCAGCCGGCGTTCCAACGCATCGAAGAAGGTCGCTCCGATCACGCTCAGGCCGGCGAGGCTGATCAGAAAGATCGGGGCGTCCGCAAGCGCATCGAGTTTGATGTCGAACGACCGAGTGGAAAACGCCGAGAGACTGCGCTGGCGAAAATAGGACTCGGCGGGTGATGGCGAGAATCCTTCGATCGAGGCGCCGCCCGCCGCGCCGAGCGTCTCGCTATCGAGATAGGAATGCAGCAATGTCCAGCCGGCGGATCGCGCGCGCTTGAGCACCTGCTCGCAGGCGCTGCGTCTCATCGACGCTGAAACCGAAAACATCGGACTATCTATGTCGATGAATGCGCGCTGGAAGCCCTGGCAGATCAGTACGGGGCGGGTCATGCGGCGCCTGCCGCAGCCGTTGGCGCCGAGGAGGTTTGAGCACTGAACATCCGGTATCTCCTATGATCGCCTGTCGATGAAGAAGAGGTGGCTCAGGGCCGACGGCATCGGTTCGAAGCCAAGAGCGGCCATGGTCCGGCAGCCCTCGACGCTGGCGCCGCGCGCATATCCTCTAACGTGCGCGTAAATGCCGTTGCGCCAGGCAAGGCAGGTCCGAATGATGTTGCGCCGGGCGCGGCCGTCCCGGCCTGCGAACAGCCAGAAGTAGATGGCGGGAAAGGTGTCTCCGGGGGCGCAAAGCTGGTTCGCCCGGGGCGCACGGGGCTGAAAGCGGCCTTGCTGCAGATCCCGTTCGCCTTCCTCGCTCAATGGCAGAAGGAGGATGACTCCGGATATGTCTGATGCTGTGGGGGCGCGGGTCTGATGCGGATCGGTCAGGTGCACCCAGCCGGTCCCGCCCGTCTTTTCGTGCGCTGCGGCGATCTCGAAGGCCGGCGCCAGCCGCATTCCCATGATTTCTTCGGCAGCCGCATGGGCAGGCGGAACTTCGCCGGGGCGTACCAGCCGGTAACCGAACGGTGCGGCTTCCGAGAGCGCCAGGGCCGGATTCCAGCCCCGTTCCGCCGGCCTTTCGAGGCGCAAGGTTGTCGGGGAGGCAGGGCCCCTCAGGTCACGGGATAGTGTCTGTATGGATGCCCCGTGGGAGGGAATATGGCTGGCGCCTGGAACTGTCGAGCGGTTTGAGGGCAGTTCGGCGGGACGGGCGAGCGCGGTCATAGGTTTATCCGGTCAGCGAAAGCTCTGCGGGGCCTTGCAGAGAGCTAGCCAGCCGGACTGGTGTTGCGCTTCAGACAATGTTTGAGTGGGGGTATCCAGATTTGGCGGCGCTATGAGAAACTCGAAACTCGATTGGGCCAGTCTTCCCGTCTTCGCAGCCGTGGCGCGTTCGGGCAGCATCAACGCGGCAGCAGTCTCGCTGGCGGTGAGCCCGGCGAAGATTTCTCGCGATCTGGACGAACTTGAACGCCGCGTGGGGCGCGCCCTGCTTGTCCGCTCAACCCGCGGCGTTGCGCTCACGGATTTTGGTTCGAGCTTCCTCTCGCGCGTCGAGAGCATGGCGGACACGTTTGGCGCGCTCACAGAGGATGTCGCGCTGGCCCCGGACGACAACACCGGCCTGGTGACCGTGGCCGCGTACGATGCGATGGCGACCTACTGGCTTGCCCGGCGGCTGCCGGACCTTCACCGATCGACGCCCAACGTCGAAATCATGCTGAAGGTGGTTGAAGAAGGCGCCGATCTCACGAAAGGGGAGGCGGATATCGCCATCCTTTATGAAGAGCCGACCTCGCCAAACATCATCTCCCGCCAAGCCGGCTGGGTGCATTACATACCGTGCGCCAGCCAGGGATATCTCGACGTGTTCGGCGTACCTGAAACCATGTTCGACGCGGGCAAGCACCGCATCCTGGCCCATTCCGGCTACAAGATGCAGGTTGATGTGTGGGCGGACAAAACCACAGCCTGGAAGGAAGTCGTGCCGAATGTGCTGCACACGAATTCAGGCACCGTCCTGGTCGAGGATTGCGCCGCGGATGGCGGCATCGCCGTCCTGCCGTCCTACATTCCTTACGGGGATGATCGCCTGATCGCGCTGAACTTCCGGCCGCTGGCCTCCGTGCGGTTCTGGCTGGCCTATACCGAAAGGGCGCGCAGCCTGTTGCGTTGTGGGCCGGTTCTCGCATGGCTGCGCGAGTGTTTCGATCCTGTGCAGCACCCATGGTTCCGCGAAACCTATATTCCGCCGCAGAGGCTGGTTCAGTAGGGGCCTGCGTTCGGCCCTGTAACCAGTCTGCGGTCTGCCGCGAATAACTTCCTGTCCCGCTCTTCGGGCGACAGGAGGCCATGATGTCACGAACGAACTCACACATGCGGCGCCTGCTTCGCGTGTTGGGTGCGTCCGCCATTGCCCTTGCGGCGGCGACGTTTTCCGCCGGGCAGGCCTTGGCCCGACCGCCTGTTGTCGTGGAACTCTACCAGAGCCAGGGCTGCTCATCGTGTCCGCCCGCCAACGCCAACGTCATGGCGCTCGCCGATCGTCCCGATGTGTTGGCCCTCAGTTTTCAGGTGACCTACTGGGACCAGCTTGGCTGGAAGGATACGTTCGCTTCGGCCGAAAATACCCAGCGCCAGTGGGATTATGCGCACGGCTTTCATCACACCAGTGTCGGCACGCCGGAAGTGGTCATCAATGGCCGCTCCGATGTGGTTGGCGTCAACCGCGGCGAACTCAATCGGTCGATTCGCGACGCCGGTCCTCCAACCGGCGGTCCCGATCTGGCGCTGTCGGGCGGTACGCTAAGCGTCGGCGCAGGGGAGGCCCCCCGAGGCGGAGCTGACATCTGGCTCGTGCGTTACGATCCGCGCGTCGTTCAGGTTGCGATCAAGCGCGGGGAAAATGGCGGCCGGACGTTGCCGCACAGGAATGTGGTGCATGAACTGAAGCGCATCGGTTCGTGGTCCGGCGCCGCGCAAACGATTCAACTCTCTGCGCCGTCAGAGCCGGGCTGGCGCACCGCCATTCTCGTGCAGGGCGCGCATGGCGGGCCCATCCTCTCGGCCCTGAAGCCATGATGCATTCAGGAAAACCGTTTCGTGCCTGCAAACCCGTTGTTCCGCCTCATTCAAAAGGATACGCCATGTCCCACGCCACGAAGTTTTTCGCCTCGCTTCTCACCGCTGGCGCCGTCGCATTCGCACTTGTCGGTGCAGCCGCTGCTCAGGAAGCCGCGCCGGTCAAATCCGATGCCATGAAATCGGACAAGATGATGATGAAAGCCGACGAGATGATGAAAGACTGCATGATGAAGGCAGACAAGATGTCGGGCGACAAGGCCGCCATGATGAAAAAGGACTGCCAAATGAAGCACGATGCGATGGCGTCGGATGCAATGAAGAAGGACAACATGAAGTCCGACGCGCACGCCAATTGATTGCGCTTCGCCGAGGCGCCACGATGCGGCGCCTCGGCAGATGGAGCTTCAGGATGCCGGACATCAATGAAACACAATCTGCCGCAGGCATCTCGTCGCCGGAGGAGCCCCGCCCGGCGAAGGAAGTGATCTATCGCCACACACGTGTCGTGCGCATCGCTCACTGGATCAATGCGCTCTGTTTCCTGTTGCTCCTGATGAGCGGCCTGCAGATATTCAACGCCCATCCGGCGCTCTACTGGGGAAGCAAGGGCGCGGACTACGACAAGCCGTTCTTCGAGATTACAGCAGTGCAGGGCCGCAATGGCGAGCCCGAGGGCATTGCGCGATTCGGCAAATCCTATGTTGTGACAACGGGCGTTCTCGGCGTCTCAAAGTATCGGGGACAGACAAATTTTGTCGCCTTTCCCTCCTGGCTCACTGTGCCCAGCTGGCGGGATCTCGGAACGGGACGCTTCTGGCATTTCTTCTTCGCTTGGGGACTGGTGCTGAACGGTCTTGTCTATCTCGGCTTCGGCGTCGCCAACCGCCACTTTCGTCGCGACATTCTGCCGGCAGGCCATGAACTCAAGCCGCGTAACCTGCTCAATGACATCTGGGACCACGTTCGCCTCAAGCACCCGCGCGGCGAGGCGGCCAAGCGATACAACCCGCTTCAGAAGATCAGTTACGTCACGGTGATTTTCATACTTTTCCCTCTGATGATCCTGACCGGGCTCACAATGTCTCCGGGCTTCAACGCCATCGCGCCGGTGTTGCTGGATCTCTTTGGCGGGCGTCAGTCCGCGCGATCTATCCACTTCATAGTGGCGAATCTGCTCGTGCTGTTCCTGATCGTGCATCTCGCCGAGGTCGTGATCGCGGGCGCCTGGAACGAAATTCGCTCGATGATCACAGGCCGCTATGTCGTACCGGTGGAAAAAGGCGCAACGGAGGAAGTGTCATCATGATCACGCGCAGGCGATGGTTGATGACCGGCGCTGCAAGCGCTGGCGCGCTTTCCCTCTCCGGGTGCGACGCCCTGTCCCGCTCGCCGACCTTCAGAAAGATACTGGGCGCTGGAGAAGGCCTCACCGAGGCTGTGCAACGCTCCTTGATGTTCGGCCGCCCGCTGGCGCGCGAGTACGCCGAGAGCGACCTGTCGCGGGTGTTCAAGGCCAATGGCACGAAAGACCCCGGCACGGATGCTTATAACGCCATGGTCGCTAACCGGTTCGCTGACTGGCGGCTCAAAATATACGGTCTCGTTGATTCACCCCGTGCATTGTCGCTGGCGGACTTGCGAGCGCTTCCGGCGCGCACGCAGATTACGCGCCACGATTGCGTGGAAGGGTGGAGCGCCATCGGAAAATGGACGGGCGCCCAGCTTGGCCCTTTGCTCAAGGCCATTGGCCTCAAACCTAATGCGCGTTTCGCCGTCTTTCATTGCGCCGACGATCTCGACGGATCGAGTGACGGATCCGGGCGCTATTATGAAAGCGTCGATCTGGTCGACGCCTTTCATCCCCAGACGATCCTGGCCTACGAAATGAACGGCAAGCCGCTGGAAGTCGCCCACGGCGCTCCCCTTCGCCTGAGGGTCGAACGCGCGCTGGGCTACAAGCACGCAAAATACCTGATGGGCATCGAATTCGCCGAGCGGCTGGACGGATTTGGCCGCGGAAAGGGAGGGTATTGGGAAGACCGGGGCTATGAATGGTATGCCGGAATTTGAATCGCCATGGCCAATGACGCCTTGTGCCGATAGAACCGCCGGGTTCATGAGTTGCCAGCGGATCGGCGGGACGGCGCTTGACGGACATGGAAGCCCGGTTGAAGGCGCTGATGCTCTGCGGACTTGGCGGAGACGGACGGGCGCATACCGAATTGCTTTCAGCAATGACGGGGTATCTCCGCGCCTATTTCGCGCGGCGGCTGGGACGCGATGCAGCCGATCTCGAGGATCTGGTTCAGGAAACGCTGCTCGCGATCCACACCAAGCGGGAGACGTTCGATCGCGCCCAGCCCTTCACGTCGTGGGCCTATTCGATCGCGCGCTACAAGCTGATCGATCTCTATCGCCGGCGACGCATTCGCCGGACCGAGCCAATCGAATCGGCCGAGTCGCTGTTCGCAACGGAGGATACGGAGGAGGGGGCCGTGCGAATGGACCTTGATCGCCTCTTGTCCGATCTCCCTCAGCGCCAGCGCGCGCTTCTTGAAGACGTGAAGCTGCGTGGCCTCACCAATGCCGAAGCCGCCAGCCGAGCGGGCATGACGGAAACGGCCGTCAAGGTCGCCATTCATCGAAGCCTCAAGGTTCTTGCCAGAAAGGTTCGCAATGAAGACTGAGGATCTCATTGCCCTGATCGGACGCGACGCGGCGCCTGTGCCGCGCGCAAGCTTGCCTGCACGGCTCGGCGTGTTCGGGCTCGTGGTGCTCGTGCTGGCATTGATTGTTCTGCTGGTTTGGCTGGGCGTGCGGCCGGATCTCGCCTCGGCGTTGCACACATCGGCGTACTGGATGAAGACCATCTATACGACGGGTCTTGCGATCGCGGGATTTGCGCTCGTCGAACGCCTGTCGCGGCCCGGCGCCAGCGCGCGATTGGGCGCCGTGCTTCTTGGCGCATGCATCGCTGTCATCGCGGCCATCGCCGTCATTCAACTTTATTCGGCGCCGGCGACTGACATGACCAAGGAGTTGCTGGGATCGACATGGGATCGCTGCCCGTGGCGAATTCTCGCGCTGTCCCTCCCGGGGCTGGTTGCGGTTCTCCTGGCGATGCGGCGCTTCGCTCCGACACGTCCTGCGTTGGCGGGCGCAGCCGCGGGCCTGTTTGTCGGAGGTCTCTCGGCGACGGTCTACGGTCTTTACTGCCAGGAGACCGCGGCGCCCTTCGTGGCAATCTGGTACTCGCTGGGGGTCGGCCTCAGCGGCTTGCTGGGCGCAGCGACTGGTCACCGCGCACTGCGCTGGTAGCGGGCACATCTACTTGAAATAGTCTGGACAACCGCCGAAGCAACACGCTTGCCTGCAAGATATTGGTCTTGCCTCACATTCCCGAGAGAAGTGTAGCAGCGTGTACCGGAGACAGCGCCGGGCGATACGCTGATACAGATTTTGGCGCCGCGCGTCGCCCGATCGCCCCCACATCCGCGTTAGACATAGGCAATCTTCATGCGGGGCTCCAAAATGCCGCTCGACGCAGCCGACCAGAAATTTGCCGACGACGCATCGCCATCCCACACGCCCAGGCCCGAGAAACCGGCGCCTGGAATGTCCGCGCCGCGCGCTGCTGGCGACGCCGGTCGTCCCAAATCCCTCAGCCGGCGCCGGACCTGGATCGCGGCGGCTGCGATTGTCGTGATCGTCATTCTCGCAATTATCGGCTTTACGGTCTTCAGCCCGAAGAAATCGACCCTCGTGACCGCCGACGTGACGGTTGGAAATATCGAACAGTCGGTCCTCGCCACCGGAACGCTGGAGCCCGCGCGTCTGGTGAGTGTCGGCGCGCAGGTATCCGGCCAGGTGAAGAAGCTTTACGTCGATCTTGGCGACGTTGTGAAACAGGGCGATCCCATCGCCGACATCGATTCGACGACACAGCAGAATACCGTCAGCAATGCGGAGGCCGGCCTCAACAACCAGCAAGCGCAGCGTGCAGCGACAGCAGCGAACCTGGCGCTGGCCGAACAAACGCTCGCGCGCGACAAGCTGCTCTATGACCAGGGGGCAGTTTCACAGGCGGAGTATCAGAGCGCCGACGCGCAGGCGCAGCAATTGCGCAACCAGCTGAAGGCGCAGGACGCACAGATCAAGCAGTCCTCACTGACGCTATCAACAGCAAAGGTGAACCTCGGATACACGAAGATTACCGCTCCGATGGACGGAACGATCGTCGCCGTGATCACGGAAGAAGGCCAAACCGTCAACGCAAACCAGTCGGCGCCAACAATCGTGAAGCTGGCGCAGCTCGACAAGATGACGGTCAACGCGCAAATCTCGGAAGCCGATGTCGACAAGGTGAAAGCCGGTCAGACCGTCTACTTCACGACGCTCGGAGACACACGCACGCGTCACTACGCCAAGCTTCGCGCCATTGAGCCGGCGCCGCCTTCGATCGAGACCGAGTCAAGCAGCAGCAGTTCGTCGTCTTCCTCGGACGCCGCCGTCTACTACAACGGCCTGTTTGACGTCGATAACAAGGACGGCTCGCTTCGCACGGGCATGACAGCGCAGGTCTATATTGTTCAGGCGTCGGCCAAGCGGACGTTGCTCATCCCATCCTCGGCGTTGGGCGCGCGTAGTCGCGATGGAACGTACGCCGTCAAGGTTCAGGGCGCTGGCGGCAAGATCGAGACGCGCCAGGTCAAGATCGGCATCGATACCAACGTCTCCGCTCAAGTTCTCGATGGCCTCAAGGAAGGCGAGAAAGTCGTTGTTGCCGAAGGGGGCAAGGCCCAGCCCTCCAGTTCCAGCTCGCGCCGTCGCGGACCGGGCGGCTTGGGAGGTCTTGGCGGTGGCGGCGGTGGTCGGCGGGGCCGGGGAGGCTGATCATGGCGAAGCCCCACGTCCAGGTTCGCCCTGAGAACCAGAAGCACGACGGACGAGGCCGGCCGCCGCTGATCGAGCTGGATAACGTGCGCCGTGAATATCCCGCTGGCGACGAGGTTGTTGTCGCACTCAAGGATATCAGCTTGACGATCAGGGCCGGCGAGATGGTCGCCATCGTGGGCGCGTCGGGATCCGGCAAGTCCACTCTCATGAACATACTCGGCTGCCTGGACCGGCCAACGTCGGGCTCCTACCGCGTTCTTGGCAGGGACACGCGAGAGATGGCGCCCGACGAGCTGGCCGCACTGCGGCGGGAGCATTTCGGTTTCATCTTCCAGCGCTATCACCTGCTGCCGGACCTGACGGCGGCGGGAAATGTGGAGACGCCGGCGATCTATCTCGGCCGCGAACCCAAAGAGCGCCACAGGCTGGCGGCCGGCCTTCTCGACAGGCTGGGCCTCAAGGACCGGGCAGGCCACACGCCCAATCAGCTGTCCGGCGGGCAGCAACAGCGAGTTTCCATCGCCCGCGCGCTGATCAATGGGGGCGAAATCATCCTCGCTGACGAGCCCACCGGCGCCCTCGACACGACGACGGGCGAAGAGGTGATGAAGATCCTGCGTGAGCTCAATTCCGAAGGCAGCACGATCATCATCGTCACTCACGATATGCATGTGGCCGAACACGCCGACCGCATCATCGAAATTCTGGACGGCGATATCGTTTCGGACACACGGAGCGCGGATAGTCCTCATGCCCCGGACGCCGCGATCCGGCAGGAAGCGGATGGGGGCATTGCCGGCGGCGCCGAAAGCTGGCGGGACCGGTTTACCGAAGCGATGCGCATGGCCGTGCGGGCCATGCGCGCCCACAAGCTGCGCACCTTTCTCACCATGCTGGGCATCATTATTGGCATTGCGGCCGTCGTATCGGTTGTGGCGCTGGGTGAGGGCTCACGTCAGCAAGTCCTGTCGAACATCAGCGCGCTTGGCACCAACACCATCGATGTCCGTCCCGGCACCGGCTATGGCGATCGGCGCGCAAGCGCCACCCACACGCTGACTGCGGCCGACGCGGACGCGATTGCGGCCCAGTCCTATGTCGACAGCGTCACGCCGAGCGTATCCACCAGTGCGACGCTGAGGCGTGGAAATGTCTCTGCCTCGGCCAGCATCAACGGCGTCGGCGACCAGTATTTCCGGGTTCGCGGAATGAAGCTTGTCGAGGGCGCGCTGCTCACGCCTCAGAGCGTCGATACGATCGCCCAGCAGGTGGTGATCGATTCCAATACGCGCGAAACGCTTTTCCCCGATGGATCCGACCCGATCGGCCAGGTCATCCTGGTCGGCGTGATGCCGGCCCAGGTTGTCGGGGTTGCCGATACAACGGGTGGGTTCGGCAACCAGGACAGTCTCAATGTCTACGCCCCGTACACATCCGTCATGCGCCGGATGTTGGGCCAGGACTATCTTCGCGGGATTACGGTTCGCGTGAAGGACAATGAGCCCATGGATGCGGCGGCGACTGCGCTGACCAATCTTCTTCGCCTGCGCCACGGGACGGAGGATTTCTATCTCCGCAACACCGACGACATCCGCCAGTCGATCGAGCAGACCACCAGCACCATGACACTGCTGATTGCCTCCATTGCCGTGATATCGCTGATCGTGGGCGGCATCGGCGTGATGAACATCATGCTGGTTTCGGTCACGGAGCGGATCAGCGAGATTGGCGTGCGCATGGCGGTTGGCGCGCGTCAGAGCGATATCATGCAGCAATTCCTCATCGAGGCGGTGCTGGTCTGTATGATTGGCGGCGCCATCGGGGTTGCGCTGGCGCTGAGCTTCGGCGCCGTGTTCCCGCTGTTTGGCTCGTCCTTCAAGCTCATCTTCTCTGTCAGCTCGATTGTCGCCGCCTTTGCCTGCTCGACTCTGATCGGCGTGGCCTTTGGTTTCCTGCCAGCTCGCAGCGCCTCCCGGCTGGATCCGATCGAGGCCCTGGCGCGGGAGTAGGGGGCTAGCCGGCGGGACGAGCTTCGAAAGCACGCGTCGCGGTCGCCATCGCCCGCACCATGTCGCGCTCGGCCAGCGATAGGTTGGGGTTCCAGATATCGAAGATGAGGACGACGCGCAGCTCGTCGCTGTCGTTGCGCGCCTCGTGTTCAATCGTGTCGTCGAAAACCAGAAGCTCGCCCTCTCGCCATTCGCGCCGTTCGAAGCCCACGCGATAGGTGCACTTCTCCGGCACGATCAGGGGAAGGTGAGCGACGATCCGGGCGTTGGTTTCGCCAGTATGGGGCGGAATTTGCGTGTGCGGTTCAAGTGCGGAAAACATCACATTGGGGCACAGGCCCTCAATGTCGGCCATGTCCACAGCCTCAAGCGCCTTGCGGGTCTCCGGGCACTCCGCCAGATGAGCCTCATCCGGCCGTCCGCTTCGCCACAGGCCATAATGGCTCCACCGCGAGGAATGATTGAGCGGGCCCCACTGGTCCACCGGCTGGCCCGGACGCAGCGCGATATAGGGCGAGAAATCTCCCCGACGCCTCTCTAGCGCAGCCATGAGTTCGGCGCGAATGGCGTCGGTTTTGGCCTCAAGGGCCGCCGCCCAGGAAAACTGGCCGCGGTCGTAGAACGGGATCGCGGGCAGGCGCGGTATGTGAAGCTGGTTGGATTGTTGCTTGTAGGGCTGCGTGCGCCCTGCAAGTATGGAAACTGCTTCGCGCCACTTTCCCTTTTCCGCCTCCGGCAAAGCGGAAATGGACGAATCGACTTGGTCGATGAGGTGAGCGTGCAAGCCTTCCGAAAAACTGGCCTCGGACGCGCGCGCCTGCAAGAGTTGAGGGCGCATCACGGGCGGCCAGCTATCTTCAGGTCCGGCCACCTTCAGCGCATATTTCTGAAGCGTTGCCGCTTCCACGCGGCGTCCAAGGCGGTCGAGGCGCGCCGCCTGCGCCAACATCGCCGGCAGATAATAGGGATCCACAGAAAGGGCCATTTCGAGCGATTGGCCTTCGCGGTCGTCGTTCCCCAGTTCGCGGTGAGCGCGCGCCAGGGTCAGCAACGCCAGCAGGTTGCCGGGCGCTGCCTCAAGAGACTGTTCGATAAGCTTTGCCGCCGTCGCCGGGTCTCGCGCACGAAGCGCGTGCACGCCGAGACTGAACAGGGCTGCGGGATTGTGCGGATCCTGGCGGTGAACCTCGCGCCAGAGCCTTTCCGCCTCATCCCACCGGCCAGCGTTCACCGCTTCTCCAGCGCGCTTTACCAGCGTGTCGATCGTATCGCCCATGGAAGGAGTCTGCCCTTCGGCTTCGGGTTGATCAATCACGACGTATTCAAAAGAAAGCGGCGGCCCTTTTGGGGCCGCCGCCGGATGCACTTAAACCTGTCAGTTCGCTCAGAACTTCTGAGTGATGCCGACCTGGAAGATCCGACCGAGGACATCGTAGGTCGACGGATAGGTGTTGCCGCTGTTGTACGGCGTCGAGCCCGTAGAGGTGTCGACTTCCGGGGCCTTCTTGTCGAACACGTTCACGACGCCAAGCTTGAGTTTGGTCGAACCCGTGATGTTCCAAGCACCGGCGAGATCGAGATAGTCGTAAGCGCCGATATGGTTGGACGGCGGGCCGGAGGACGCTGCTTCGGAAGGAACGATGTCAACCGAAGACAGGTGACGCCAGAGGTAAGAAACTTCGAAACCCTGGTTGAGGGCCGTGAAGTCCCAGGTCGTGCGCTGCACGAAGTGGTCTTTCGGCGTTGGGCCGCCCGTCGACGAAGTTTGTGTCGAGGGGATGCCGCAAGCCTTGCCGTAGTAGCCAGCGCACTCGATCGTGCCGACGGCCGGGGCCGGAACGTAGCTCGCCTCATCGACGTGCGTGCCGTCGAGCGAGAAGGACAAGCCACCCCACGCGCCTGGCAGATCCATCTGGTAGCTGATGGAGTAGTCGATACCTTTGGCGCGAACCTGAGCAATGTTCTGGTTGATCTGGTCGATCCCGATTGGGGCGTCGCCGTTGAACATGCCGTTGGACGGGTTGCGGTGCAGGAGCTGACAGTCAGCGAACGAAGCATCCATCGCGGTGTTGCGGGACGGATCGTAGCAGCCATTCAGGATGTCCTGGGCAGGACGCACTGAAATCGCGTTGCCGATCTTGATGTCGTAGTAGTCCAGCGTCACGCCGAGGCCATGGATAAATTCTGGCTGCCAGACGAGACCAACCGTCCAGGTATCCGCGACTTCCGGCGTCAGCGTGGGGCTACCGCCGATATTGGCGCCCACCTGGCCTTCAGTCGGTTCGTCGAGCGAGTTGGAGTTCAGGACGGCCGTCGGCACGCCGGTTGCCGCACAGAGGTTGTACAGGCTTCCGGTAACGACCGTCGGTCCCGCCGCGCAGGGGTCGGTCGCCGCGTCTGCCGTGGCGAGTCCAACAACCGGCGAGTACAGTTCCGACAGGTTCGCGGCGCGCACAGCGCGATCGAACATGCCACGGAAGCGCAGCCCTTCAATCGGCGAGTAGTCAGCGCCGTATTTGTAGGAATGGGTGACGCCCGAGGTGGAATAATTCGAGTTCCGGAAACCGAGCTCAAGGTTGATTGCCTTGATGAACGGCTTGTCTTCGACAACCGGAACGAGGGCCTCGACGAATTCCTCGGTCGTATCGTACCGGCCCTTGACCGGCAGCGTACCGCCGAAGCCAGGGGAGATGCCTTTGATCGAAGCGTTGTCGGGCTGATAGTTCGTGCTTTCGCCGCGATACTCCATACCGAAGGACACGCCGATCGGGTTGGTCGCAAGCGGGCTCTTCAGTTTTCCAAGATCGCCGCTGATCGAACCCGTCACGTAGTCCTGCTTCGTCACCGCCTGAAGTTGCAGGTTGAGCGCGATGAAGGAGATTGCGGCCGGGTCCACCGGAGCCGACGGGTTGAAGAAGTTCAGCGGAACGCAAGCAGCATCAGCGCCGGCGCCGTTGCAGGTCGTGGCGCTGGTGGTGAAGATTGCCTGCTGCAGCGCGACCGAGCTGAAGTCGTTGTTCTGCTGGCGCTTCAGGTTGGTTTCACCGTGAGCGGCGGCAACGTCCCATTTCCAGTTCGAGCCGAAAACGTCGAAATCACCGCGAAGACCGGCGAGAGCCTGGAACGTGTCGTAGTTGAACACGTAGGTGCGCGGACCGACCGCCAGGGCGCGCCAACGAGTCGGCGAGCTGACGCACTGGCCGAGTGTCGGATCAGAGCAAGTCGTCACGGTGCCGTTGGTCGCGAGATAGTTGCTCGCCTGAGGCGTGAGGAAGGGGTTGCTCAACGGAATTTCGAGCGTGTTGTCCTGCAGCAGTGAAGGCGCGAGGATCGCGTTCGAGCTCGAGTTCTGATAGATGAAGTGCGAATAACCCTCGATGTGGTCGGTGAATTTGTACTTGGCGAGTACGGTCGCGTTCCACTTCGTGTTCGGCGTCTGGTACAGGTTGTACGGGTTGTAGTCGAAGGTCTTCAGCGGAACGACGGTTCCGGTGCCGCCAGCCGCGGTGGGGGCAAGCGAACCATCCGCCTGGATCTGAGGCTTGCCGGCGATCCCATCAATGTAGGGCGGCGTCGTAAAGCTCGAACCGCCCGGCGTGGCAGAGGCGGGGAAGCGCGTCTGATAGACAGGCTCACGGTTGGTATAGCCCAGGTTCAGCACGACGTTGCCGCGACCATCGTCGAAGCCGGCCCCAGTGGTCAGGGAGTAGTTGTCGGTTTCGCCGTCGCCGTGACCCGTAATGGAGTAGTTGCCGTCAAGCTGGACGCCCTGGAAGTCGTCGTTGAGGATGAAGTTGACGACGCCCGCGATGGCGTCCGAACCGTAAACCGCCGATGCGCCGCCGGTGACGACGTCAACTCGCTTGAGGAGCGCAACCGGCACGGACGTCACGTCGAACTGTCCGTTCGGATCGTAACCGACCATGCGATGGCCATCGATCAGTGGCAGCGTGCGAGGGGCAGTGAGGCCGCGAAGGTCGATGGTGGCGACGCCGGCCGAGCCGTTGTTCACAACGGAGCCCAGGCTGGGCAGGAATTGCGGCATTTGGCGCAGAACCGTCTCGACGTTGGTCGGCTGCTGTTTCTCGAGTTCCGACGCATCGACTGTGGCGACCGGGCTGGCCGAAGTGTAGCCTTCGCGCACGATGCGCGTGCCGGTGACGATCACAACGTCGTCGCTCGACGCCGCCGCCGGACCTTCCTGCGCCAAGGCTGGCGCAGCGGAAAGCAGGGCTACGGATGCACCGCTGATCGCAAGCAGGGTTGTCCCGAGGAGAACCCTCTTCAGACTATGTCTTTTCACGACTTACTCCATGTGATTGTTGGCCGCCCACATGCGCTCGCGATGACTTTTGAATGGACCACGCCTCAGCCTTGAGCAGCGACAGCGCCACTTTCTCCACCGGCTTGGCGCCGTCAATCGGGGAGACCTGAGACTTGTGACGTTTTCATTATTGTTGGTCGATGTGCAGCATTTCTGCATCACTCGCCTGAACGAAGGTTTAAATGCCCGTTAAAGTGCCCGCTTGAAGGATTTTCGTCCCCCTTCCGTAGCGCGTCTCAAGGTCAGTTCAGGTAACATTACCTGAATAGTCATGTATTGGAATGTTCGACCCGGCCGGAAGCCGTGGCGATGGAGAAATTTCCGTCGCTAGACCAGGAAGGCCCGTGGCCCAGCAGGCAGCTGTCTGCGCCGCGCCTGAGGGTGCTGGCGCCGGAGGGATGCCCGCGTATCCTTTCCGCGATCCGTGACCGCAGGGAGCCAGCTCGTCATGTCCATCAGGATGCCTGAGCCTGACATCAGCATGATCCTGCGACGCCACGAAATCGCGTCGGTCCTGCGGTCGATCGTGCCCGAAGGCGTCATCGACGAGCCATCATCGCTGGCGCCCTACGAATGCGACGGTCTCACCGCGTATCGGCAACCTCCCATGCTGGCTGTGCTGCCGGAAACGACGGCGCAGGTTTCCGCAATCCTGCGATATTGCTTTGACGAGGGCGTCAGGGTCGTCCCGCGCGGAGCCGGAACCTCCTTGTCCGGAGGGGCGCTGCCGCTGGCCGACGGCGTCCTCCTCAGCATGACGCGATTCAACCGTGTCCTCGATATCGATTTCGACGACCGTGTTGCCGTCGTCCAACCTGGCGTCACCAATCTGGCGGTGAGTCAGGCGGTCGAGGCGGCAGGCTTCTATTACGCACCCGACCCGTCGAGCCAGATCGCCTGTTCGATCGGTGGCAATGTTGCGGAGAATTCCGGAGGCGTGCATTGCCTCAAATACGGTCTCACAACCAACAATGTCCTCGGCGTCGAACTGGTCCTGATGGACGGTGAAGTCGTGCGGCTCGGTGGGCGCCACCTCGACGCCAGCAGTCTGGACCTGCTCGGTCTGGTAACCGGCTCGGAAGGTCTTCTCGGCGTGGTCACCGAGGCGACTGTCCGGATTCTCCGAAAGCCTGAGACTGCTCAGGCTGTGCTCCTTGGATTTCCCACAGTCGAAGCGGCGGGGCAGTGCGTGGCGGAGGTTATATCGGGGGGGGTGGTGCCGGCTGGCATGGAGATGATGGACCGGCCGGCGATTCACGCCGCCGAGGCTTTTGTTCACGCGGGCTATCCGCTGGACGTCGAGGCCCTGCTGATCGTCGAGCTGGACGGGCCTTCAGCCGAGTGCGCCCACCTGACCGAAGAGGTGGTCGGCATCGCCCGCCGCAACGGCGCCACGACCGAGAGTATCTCCAGAAACGAGGAAGAGAGACTGCGAATGTGGGCCGGCCGAAAAGCGGCCTTTCCCGCGGTCGGGCGCATCACGCCGGACTATTACTGCATGGACGGCACCATCCCGCGCCGCAGGCTCACCGAAGTGCTCTCGCGCATGAATGACATGTCAGAAAAATACGGCCTGCGTGTCGCCAACGTCTTCCATGCGGGCGACGGCAACCTCCATCCGCTGATCATGTACGATGCGGGCAAGCCCGGCGAACTCGAGCGCGCGGAGGATTTCGGCGCGGATATCCTGCGGCTGTGCGTCGAGGTCGGGGGCGTTCTGACCGGCGAACACGGTGTTGGCGTCGAGAAGCGGGACCTGATGCCGGTGATGTTCAACGAGACCGATCTTGACTGCCAGCGCCGCATCAAGGCTGCATTCGATCCGGCGGGCCTGCTGAACCCTGGAAAGGTTTTCCCCTTGCTGCATCGCTGCGCCGAAGTGGGTCGGATGCACATCCACAACGGCGAGGTCCCGCATCCCGATCTTCCGCGTTTCTGATGCCGGATGCTGATCCCATGATCCCGGCCGATGCGCGCGAGGCCGCCGAAATCCTTGCGGCCGCAACAGCGGACCGTCGACCCGTCGCAATCTCCGGCGGCGGCTCAAAGGCTGGCGTCGGCCGGCCGGGAAGCGGCGCCGCGACGCTGTCGACAACGAGGCTCTCCGGCGTCATCGACTACGATCCTGCCGAACTCGTGCTGACGGCGCGGGCCGGAACGCGGCTCGATGAAATCGAGACGCTGGTGGCGGGCGAGGGCCAGATGCTGGCCTTCGAGCCGTTCGATTTCGGCCCGGTCTTTGGCCGGGCGTCCGGCGCTTCGACACTCGGCGGAGTGGTTGGCGCAGGGATCGCCGGATCGCGGCGCCTGTCGGCCGGGAATGTGCGCGACCATGTGCTGGGATTTTCCGCCGTCAGCGGACGTGGCGACATCTTCAAGGCCGGTGGGCGGGTCGTGAAGAATGTCACGGGCTATGATGTCTCCAAGGTGATGGCTGGGTCCTGGGGGCGGCTGGCGCTGCTGACCGAGATCACGCTGAAGGTCTTGCCGCGCCCCCGCGAGACGCTGACGCTCGCGCTGCGCGGGTTGCCGCTCGATCCCGCGATGAAGGCGATCGCCGAAGTCATGCGCTCCCAGGCCGAACTTGCCGCCGCCGCCCACATACCGGCGGACGAATCTTCGCTCACGTTGTTCCGGCTCGAGGGCGTTGCGCCGTCGGTCGAGGCGCGCGCAAAGCTGGTTTCGGATGTTCTCTCTGACGTCAGTCATCTTGAACGGTTGCCGGCAGAGGACGCGAGCGCGCTCTGGGCGTCGGTGCGCGACGCCAGCCGGCTGGGGCAGGGCGGACCAAACGACGCGCAGTGGCGCATCAGCCTGCCGCTGTCAGCCGGCGGTGCGGTCGCGGCTGCAGTGACGGAGGCTGGCGGGCGGGCTTTGATCGACTGGGCCGGCGGCCTCGTCTGGGCGCTGGCGCCGCCGGATCTTGCGCCGGTCACCGTTCGCGAGCTGGCAGCGGAGGCGGGCGGAGACGCCCTTCTGGTGCGTGCGCCCGAAACATTGCGCCAGACCGTTCCCGCGCTTCATCCTCCTGCGCCCGGCGTCGCCGCTCTGGAGGCGCGGGTGCGCGCCGCATTCGATCCGGCGGGCATACTCGATCCCCATCGCTTCGGGGCTGGCGCATGAAGACCGAATTCACATCCGAACAGCTTGCCGATCCCGCGACCGCGACATCCGCCGGCGCCATTCGCGCCTGCGTTCACTGCGGCTTCTGTACGGCGACGTGCCCGACCTATGTGCTGAACGGCGATGAGCGCGACAGTCCGCGCGGCCGCATCTATCTGATGAAAGCCATGCTGGAGACCGGCGCCGCGCCGACGCCGGATGTCGTGCGCCACATCGACCGCTGCCTAACCTGCCTTGGCTGCGTCACGACCTGCCCATCCGGCGTCGACTACCTGCATCTCGTCGAACATGCCCGGGCGCACATCGAGACAACCTACCAGCGCCCGCTGCGCGAACGGCTGTTGCGCTGGACGATCGCAAAAGTTCTGCCGTGGCGGCGGCGCTTCGCGCTGGCGCTGCGCCTCGGACGCCTGGCGGCGCCGCTGACGGATGTGCTTCAGCGGTCGGCCTTCACGCGCCCGCTGGCGACGATGCTTGAGCTGGCGCAGGAAAACGCCCCGCGGCCTGCGGCGACAACCGATGCGCCATGCGCCGCGCAGCGCCGGGGCCGGGTGATCGTGCAGCAGGGATGCGCCGAGCCGGTACTGCGTCCGGAATTCCGCGCAGCGGCGGTCCGGTTGCTCAATCGCACCGGATATGATGTCCGCTTTGCTCCAGGGGAGGGCTGTTGCGGCGCGCTGGTTCACCACATGGGCCGCGAAGCCGAAGGGCTTGGCTTCATCCGCCGCAATGTCGATGTCTGGAGCCGCGAGATCGACGCGGGCGGTATCGACGCCATCCTCGTCACGGCGTCTGGCTGCGGCGCGACGATCAAGGATTATGGCTTTTTGCTGCGCAATGACCCGGCCTATGCGGCGCGGGCAGCACGCATATCGGCGCTGGCGAAGGACATCAGCGAACTTCTGGACGCCAGCTCGCTTCCGCCACGTGTGAACACACCCCCCATTCGCGTCGCCTATCACGCCGCCTGTTCGCTGCAGCACGGGCAGAAGATTGTGACCCAGCCCAAACATCTGCTGGAAGCCGCCGGGTTTTCCGTGGTCACGCCAACCGAGGCGCACATGTGCTGCGGATCGGCGGGCGCCTATTCCATCCTTCAGCCCGAAATCGCGGACCGTCTTGGCGCCCGCAAGACTGAAAGACTGGAAGCTTTGTCTCCGGACGTGATAGCTACCGGGAACATCGGCTGCGCGGTCCATATCGGTGCGCGCAGCCACGTGCCCGTCGTGCATGTCGTTGAACTTCTCGACTGGGCGACGGGCGGGCCCGCACCGGCCGCACTGAAGATCGGGAAGGAAACTGGGACGCATGCCGCTGACGCTTGAACAGGCCAACACGATCATATCCGCCGGGTTCGACATGGCGAAGGCGCTTGGGCTCAAGCCGGTCTGCATCGCGGTGCTCGATCCGGGCGGACACGTTGTCTCACTGCAGCGGCAGGACGGCGCCTCGAACCTTCGCCCGCAGATGGCGACCGGCAAGGCCTCCAGCGCGCTGGCGCTGGGCATGTCGTCCCGCCGGATCGGTGAGATGGCGCAGGAGCGGCCAAGCCTGATTGCGTCGCTGGGGCCTATCTCGCAGGCAGGCATGATCCCGGCGGCGGGCGGCGTGCTGGTCGCCGGACCGGATGGCGCACTTCTCGGCGCCGTGGGCGTGACCGGCGACACGTCCGACAATGACGAAAAGTGCGCCATCGCTGGCGTGGAGGCGGCCGGGCTGGCCGTCCGGGCCTGACGGGAGCGCGATGATGGCAGACCGTCTGACGCGCGCCGGGCTCAGCGTTGCATCGTCGCTTGTCGATTTCATCGAGCAGCGCGCCCTGCCGGGAACCGGCATTGAGGCGAAGGTTTTCTGGGAAGGGCTCGCTGGTCTGCTCACGCGCTTCACGCCTGACAACCGTGCGCTGCTGGCCACGCGCGATGCGCTTCAGGCCCGGATCGACGCCTGGCACGGGGAACGGCGCGGTCTGCCGATCATCCAGTCCGAGTATCAGCCCTTCTTGCGCGAGATCGGCTATCTCGTGGAGGAACCCGCAAGCGTTGGCGTGACCACAAAGAATGTCGATCCGGAAGTCGCGACGATGGCCGGGCCGCAGCTGGTCGTTCCGGTGCTCAACGCGCGCTTTCTGCTCAACGCCGCGAATGCGCGCTGGGGCAGTCTTTACGACGCACTCTACGGAACCGATGCGGTGCCGGGGTCGGCGAAGCCCGGCGGCTATGATGCGGCGCGCGGCGAAAAGGTGATCGCGTGGGCGAAGGCTTTTCTGGACGAAGCAGTTCCACTCGCCTCGGGAAGCCATGCCGACGTTACCGGATGGCGCGTGGTCGATGGCGCGCTTGAGCCTCGCTTGCGCGACCCGTCTGCCTTCGCCGGCTATCGCGGCGATCCGGCGGCGCCGGATGCGATCCTGCTTCGCCACCACGGGCTCGGTGTGGAGCTTGTGATCGATCGCACCCATCCGGTGGGGCGGACCGATCCGGCGGGCCTCGCCGATGTCATTCTGGAATCCGCGCTGACGACGATTGTCGATCTTGAGGATTCGGTCGCGGCGGTGGATGCGGAGGACAAGGTCGCGGCCTACGCCAACTGGCTGGGCGTGATGCGCGGCGATCTGGAGGCCACGTTCGAGAAGGGCGGGCGAACGATGACGCGCCGGATGGAGGATGACCGCATCTGGCGCGCGCCTGCGGACGGGCGCGCGTTCGCCGTTCCGGGCCGTGCGCTGCTGTTCGTGCGGACGGTGGGCCATCTGATGACAACGCCTGCCGTGCTGATGGCCGATGGAAGCGAGGCATTCGAGGGTCTGCTGGATGCAATGGTCGTCAGCCTGTGCGCGCTGCACGATCTCAAGGGGCTCGGAAAATTCCGCAACAGCCCGGCCGGGTCGGTCTATATCGTGAAGCCGAAGATGCACGGGCCGGACGAGGCGGCGTTCGCCAACCGGGTATTCGACGCGGTGGAGGATGCGCTCTGCCTGTCGCGGAACACGCTGAAGCTCGGCCTGATGGACGAGGAGCGCCGCACGTCCGCCAACCTTGCGGCGTGCATCGCAGCGGTGAAGGACCGTATTGTCTTCATCAACACCGGCTTTCTCGATCGCACCGGCGATGAAATCCACACCTCGATGGAAGCCGGCGCCATGGTCCGCAAGGCGGAGATGAAGTCCGCTGCCTGGATCAGCGCCTACGAGGACCGCAATGTGCGGATAGGCCTGGCCTGCGGGCTGGCGGGCCGCGGCCAGATCGGCAAGGGCATGTGGGCGGCGCCAGACCGCATGGCCGACATGCTGGCGCAGAAGATCGCGCATCCGAGGTCCGGCGCCGCCACCGCCTGGGCGCCGAGCCCGACCGCCGCGACCCTGCACGCCACGCACTATCATCTGGTCGACGTCGCGGAGCGCCAGCGCGTGATCGCCGGCGAAGCTGTTCCCTCGCTCGACCTCCTTCTGACTGTTCCGCTGCATCACGGCGGCAACTGGTCCGCGGAGGAAATCCGCGAAGAGTTGCGAAACAATGCGCAAGGCATTCTCGGTTATGTCGTGCGCTGGATCGATCAGGGTGTCGGTTGCTCGAAAGTGCCGGACATCCACGATATCGGGCTGATGGAGGACCGCGCGACGCTGCGCATCTCGTCCCAGCACATCGCCAACTGGCTGCGCCATGGCGTGTGTTCGAAGGCGGATGTCGAGGCGGCGTTGTTCGAGATGGCGGCGAAAGTGGATGCGCAGAATGCCGGGGATCCGGCCTACACGCCGATGGCGCTGGACCCTGAAGCGAGCCTCGCCTTCCAGGCGGCGCGGGCGCTGGTATTCGAGGGCGCCAGCCAGCCGAACGGCTATACGGAGCCGCTGCTGCACAAATTCCGCGCCGAGGCGAAGGCGCGCTAGGTCTGCCGCATGATCGCAGCGCCGGTTATGGCCGGATCGGTGATGGAATCCGCACCGGTCTCGATCCGTCCGGCCATGCGGTGCAACCAGGCGTCGCCGTCTGCCGGTCGAAGCGTCACATCATACCAGCCGTGGCTGGCCTTGAGGTCGAGTGCTGATTTCCAGTCGCCGGGCGCCGGTTTCAGCGTGACCGTAGCGGATTTGCCTTTGCCATAGGCGTTGTGGACGAGCGTGACGCGCAGGGGCTCACTGGTGCGGTTGAGCACTGTCGCGGCGCCGTTCTTTCCTTTCACGGCAAGAGCGAGGAACAGCGGCGCGCCGGCCCCCCGACCGGCATAGTGCCGGTGGAAGCCGTTCGGCCCGAGCAGCCAGAGATCGTAAACCTCGTTCGGCCAGTCGCCCCGGACCACCTTGCCTGGTTCGACCGTGTAGCGGCGCGGTCCCTGATCAAGGCGCAAACGGTCGTAGACGTGAATGACGGCAGCGGACTGACCGGCGTTCCGGATGATCAGACGAACCGTGTCGCCCTCGATCTCGTCCGTCACCGAGATGTCGTAGGGCAGCGCCCGCGACGGGCGCACGCCGGCCGCCTGAACCGGGGCCGCGGGCTCGGCCGGCGTTGGCGGCATGGTGCGGCCGGGGAGGGCGGCGGCGCGGGCAGCGTCAGCCGCGGTCGCGGGCAGGTTGGCGGGGAAGGGCTTCTCGTTGGGCGTCTTGAAATCGAACGCGCTGGTGAGATCGCCACAGACCGCGCGGCGCCACGGCGTGATGTTGGGCTCTTCCACGCCGAAGCGCGCCTCGAGGAAGCGGATCACGGACGTGTGGTCGAAGACCTGTGAGTTGACCCAGCCGCCCCGGCTCCAGGGCGAGATGACATACATCGGCACGCGTGGGCCGAGGCCATAGGGCCGGCCCATCAGGGCGTCGCGCTCGGCGCCCGGATCGGCGGGGCTGCGGACAAGGTGATATTCGCCCGCCGTGTCGACCGTGGATGCGCCCAACAGTTCGCCTGTCTCGTCCCTGCCGGGCGGCGCGGGCGGCGGGACGTGATCGAAGAAGCCGTCGTTTTCGTCGAACGTCACCAGCAGCACGGTCTTAGCCCAGACCTTGGGATCGGCGGTCAGCGCGTCGATCACCCGCGCCGTATAGTCCGCGCCCTGCGCAGGGCTGGACGGACCCGGATGCTCGGAATCCTTCGCCGGAGAAATCACCCACGACACCTGCGGCAGTTTTCCGGCCAGCACGTCTGCCTTCAGCACATCGAGGTGTTGTGTCGAGAGGCCGCGCGCGGCGAGTTGCGGGTCTGCGCCTTCGCCCCTGGCGAGGCTTTCGCGATAGGCCTGAAAGCCGATCAGCGGGTTGTCGCCGAAATTGTCAGCCATGTCCTCGTAGATGCGCCAGTCGATCCCCGCCGCCTGCAGCCGCTCCGAATAGGTTGTCCAGCGATAGGCGTTGGCGGCCTTGTCCGTGGGGTTTTTCGGAAGGTGATCGTGCGTGTTCGATATCGAGGGTCCGCCGCCCTTGCCCTCGCCGTCGTTCGTGCCGGTCCAGAGAAAGAGCCGGTTGGTGTTGGTGCCGCCCTGGAAGGAGCAGTGATAGGCGTCGCAGAGCGTGAAGGCGTCGGCGAGCGCATACTGGAATGGGATGTCCGCCTTCTCGTAATGGCCCATGGCGTGCGCGCCCTTGGCTGCCGCCCAGTGGCCCATGCGGCCATTGTCCCAGGCGCCCTGCGCATCGGCCCAGTTGTGCGGCGTTCCTTCGACGCGCATCAGCTCGAACGATTTCGCCGTGTTGAGCGCAAAGGGCGCCACCAGCGCCGGCCCGCCCTTGTCCGTTGCGTTGGCCTGCGTCCAGACGTTGGCTCCGGTCCGGCCCGCGCTATCCGCCACGGGAACCGGAAACCGGTCTCCAAATCCGCGGACGCCGTTCATCGTCCCGAAATAGTGATCGAACGAGCGGTTCTCCTGCATCAGGATCACCACGTGTTCGACGTCCTTGATCGTGCCGGTGCGCACATGCGCGTCGATCGTCACAGCGCGGGCGAGCGCCGGCGGCAGGGCGAGAGCGGCGGCGCTGGCGCCCAGAAATGTGCGGCGGTTCAGTCTGGTCATGGCAAGCCCTCGGCCCGGCAGGCGCTGGTCAGCGGACAGGCATCACGCCACGTCTGGAGCGAAACGCCAAGAGAGGGTCCGCTCCTGCTTTGACAAGCCATGCCGCCAACCGCACCCTTGGCGCCGGCCGACGACAGAATGATGACGCCGGAAGGCGGTCCCGGGAAATCGGGCCACAGGCGAGGGGAGAGCGGCGATGCTGCGTTCGAATTGGGCAAGGCTGGCGCTTTTTGGCCTCGTGAGCGGTTTCGCTCTCCTGGCGACAGCGCAGGCCCAGCCGGCGCCGGCCGATGCGTCGACGGCCGTGCGGCGGGAGACATGGAACGTCGCCGGCCTCAAGGCGCCCGCCGATCTGATCGTGGATCACTGGGGCATTCCACATATCTTCGCCGCCAGCACGCGTGACGCCTATTTCCTGCAGGGATACAACGCGGCGCGCGATCGCCTCTGGCAGATCGACCTCTGGCGCAAGCGCGGCCTTGGCCTGCTGTCGAAATCCTTTGGCCCGGCCTATGTGGCGCAAGACCGCGCCGCCCGACTGTTTCTCTATCGCGGCGACATGTCGGCGGAATGGGCGGCCTACGCGCCGGGCTCGCAGGATATCGTCGAGGCGTTCGTCGCCGGCGTGAACGCCTATGTCGGCGAGGTTCAAAGCGGCGCGAAGCCGCTTCCTGTCGAGTTCAGGCTTACCCACAGCGCGCCGGATCTGTGGAAGGCCGAAGACGTGGTGCGCATCCGCAGCCACGCGCTGGTCTCCAACGTCAGATCCGAGGTTGCGCGCGCGCAGGTGGCGTGTGCGGCGGGGTTGGACGCGGATCGCCTGCGCCGCAAGATCGAGCCAGTGGGCCACAAGATGGTCGTGCCCAAGGGCCTCAATCCGTGCGACGTGCCGGCCGACGTGCTGAAGGACTACTTCCTCGGTACGCGCGCCGTCAGCTTCGATGCCCTCGCCGGCAAGCAGCACGCAGAGATCTCTCCCGAGGTGCAGCTGGCCGAGTCCATCGCCAGCCAGTCGGTTGAAGGCTCCAACAACTGGGTGGTGGCGCCCTCGCGCACGGCGACCGGACGGCCCATCCTGGCCAACGATCCGCACCGCACGCTTGGCGCGCCGTCGCTGCGTTATATCGTGGGACTGAGCGCGCCCGGACTCGACGTGATCGGCGCGGGCGAACCGGCGCTGCCGGGCGTCTCGATCGGGCACAATGACAATATCGCCTTCGGCCTCACCATCTTCGGCATCGATCAGGAAGACCTCTATGTCTACCAGCTGAAGGCGAGCGATCCGGATTCCTACAGGTACAAGTCCGGCTGGGAGAAGATGAAGGTCGTCCACGAGGCGATCGAGGTGAAGGGTGAAGCCCCGCGCGATGTCGAGTTGCGGTTCACGCGCCATGGCCCGGTGCTGGATCTCGATGCGAAAACCCACCGCGCCTTCGCGATGCGCACGGTCTGGAACGAGCCCGGTCTCTCCGGCTATTTCGGTTCGACCTGGCTGATGCAGGCGAAGAGCTGGGACGATTTCCGCGCCGCAAACAAGGTGTGGGGCGCTCCGCCGCAGAACCTCATCTACGCGGATGTGAAGGGCAATATCGGCTGGGGCCCGTCGGGCAAGACGCCCGTGCGCAAGAACTGGGACGGGTTGATGCCGGTGCCGGGCGATGGCCGCTACGAGTGGGCGGGATTCCAGGGCGACAAGCTTCCCTCCAGCTACAATCCGCCGGAAGGCTTCTTCGCCACGGCCAATGAGATGAACCTTCCCGAGGGCTATCCCAACGAGACGCGGCGCGTCGGCTTCGAATGGACCGACCGCTCGCGCATCGACCGGATCAAGGAGGTTCTGCGCGCCGACAGCAAGGTGACGCTCGCCGATTCAATGGCGCTGCAGACCGATACCGTCAGCACCCAGTCTCGCCGTCTGACCGCGCTGCTGGCGCCGCTGTCGTCGTCCGATGCGCGGGTCGAAAAGGCGCTGGACCTGCTCAAGGCGTGGGACCATGACGAGACCACGACCAGCGTCGCTGCTTCGATCTACGAGGTCTGGGCGGTGAAGCATCTCGGCAAGACAGCCGTGCACGCGGTAACGCCGGAAGCCGCCCGCAAGCTTGTCGGTTCAGGCCATCTCGAGGCGGTGATCACCTATCTCGAACATCCCGACAGCGCGCTTGGGCCCGATCCGGCGGCCGGGCGCGATGCGATCCTGCTCGAAAGCCTCAAGGCTGCGCTTGCTGAGCTGACCAACCGGCTCGGTCCGGACATGTCGGTATGGACATGGGGGCGGTTGCACCACGCCACGTTCACGCCGGACATCGCAGTGCTCGCCGATCCGCAGTTGCGCGCGCAGATGACGACCGGGCCGCTCGAGGTTCCCGGCTCGGCCTCGACGCCGCGGGCGCAGAGTTACCGGGCGAACGATTTCTCCGTCGCGTCCGGCGCTTCGGTGCGTCTGGTGATGGATGTCGGCGCGTGGGACAATTCCGTCGCGATGAATTCGCCGGGACAGTCGGACGATCCGATGAGCGCGCATTATCGCGATCTCTTTCCGCTATGGGCGCAGGGGTCCTACGTGCCGCTGCGCTTCAGCCGGGCGGCGGTGGACCGCGACGCCGAGACAGTGCTGCACCTCGTGCCTGCGAGTTAGCCGATCGAACGCTCCAGCATCTCGCGATGCTCGGGCGCTGCGATGGCGATCAGCGCCCGGGCGCGCGCCTCCGGACCGAGTCCGCGAAGCTCGGCTGCGCCATGCTCGGTCACGATGACATCGGTTTCCTCGCCAGCGATCGATTGTGCGCCCGGCGCAAGCCTCGGCAGGATGCGCGATGCGCCGGTCCGGGTCGTTGCGGGCAGCGCGATGATCGAGCGGCCGCCGCGCGACGCCACGGCCCCCCGGATATAGTCCGGGGCGCCGCCAAGACTGCTGATGCGCCGGTCGCTCAGCCACTCGATATTCAGCGCCCCGGAGAGGTCGACCTCGAGCGCGGAATTGATGGACGTGAAGCCGGGCGTCGCCGCAAGGCCGGCGGGAGAATGGGTTTCAAGGATGGAGCGGAAGGCGATCAATCCGGTTTCGCCGAGCCACGCATAGAAATCCTTGTCGCCATAGGCGATGCCGGAGAGGTGCGCGGCGCCTTCATCCAGCGCGCCGGCCTCGGCGAGGCGGCGGTATTCGGGCGTCACCAGGCCGGAGTGGATTGAAAGGCCGCGATGCTTGTCGAGCGCGGCGATGACTGCGCCAGGCGCCTGCCCGATGCCGGACTGGATCGCCGCGCCATCCGGGACCAGCGGGGCGGCGATGCGGGCGATCGCTGCGAGCGTTTCGTTCGACTTGGCGGCGGCCGCGGCGATCAGGGGCTCGTCCGTCTCGATGGCCAGGTCGATGGCGTCGAGCGGCAACGTCTCCGCATTCGCGATCCGGGGCATCCGCGAATTGATGTAGGCGATGCGCCGCCTTGCGCGCGGCCAGACGATCGGTCCGGTGTCGCAGCAGACGCCGAACGAGCAGGCGTCGCCCTGCGGCGGCGCAACCTGCAAAATCGCTGCGTCGAATGTCAGGGAGTCCAGCAGGGGACCAATTTGCGAATAGGGCAGGTTGCGGATCGTCGTGGTTCCGCTGGCGATCGACGCTGCAAGCGCCGGCGACGCCATGAAGCTTGTGAACCGCATTTCGGGGTGCAACGCGCCATAGTCGAACGTGTTGATGCCCGGCACGAGGCAGGACCACAGATCGACGCCCACGAGCCGGTCCGGCGCCGCCCTCAGTGTTTCGATAAAGGCAGCCGGTTCGCCGGTTGCGCCTTGCACAAAAATCCGGGCGCCCGGTTTCAGCCAGTCGAGAACGTCTTCGGGCCGCCCGGTCTTCATGCCTTGCCGGGCGCCTCGCCTGAGTCGGCGAGCAGGCGGCGTGCGCGTTCGACGATCGGCAGATCGAGCATCCTGCCATTGTGGGCGACAACCCCGCCTGAACGCGTGGCCCAGGCGGCGACAATGGCGCGCGCGTCTGCAAGCTCGGCTTCACTGGCGCCGAAGGCCGCATGCAGCGCCGGTATCTGGTTCGGGTGGATGCTGAGGGCGCCGGTGAGGCCCATTGCGTAGGCCCGCCGCGCGTCGTTTTCCCACGTCTTGAGGTCCGTGTAGTTTCCGATGCCGCACGCCATGCCGAGACCCATGAGGCCGCGCGCCGAGGCGACATAGGCCACCTGTTGGCAGACCGGATCGAGCACCATGGGTGTCGGAGGCCGCCCAAGCGACAGCGCAAAATCCTCGCTGCCGACACAGAGGCCGGCGAGGCGCGGACCATCTGCAATCTCGCGAATACGTTCGAATGCGGCGGGCGACTCGATCACGGCGATGACCGCCACCGCGCCGTGCGGCATGGCTTGGGCCGCCTCAAGTCTCGATACCTCTTCGTCGACCGTCACGAGGTCCACGGCGCTTTCCGCCTTCGGCAGGACGATCGCCGACAGGCCGGGCGTAACCGCTGCAGCGAGATCGTCGCCCAGCAGGTCTGGGTGGTTGTTCACACGCACGGCGACCGTCGCCTTGTTCCCCACAAGCGCCCGCACCGCTTCGGCGCACATCGGCCGCGCTGCCGCCTTGTCCGCAGGCTGGATGGAATCCTCAAGGTCGATGATGATGCAGTCCGCGCCGCGCGTATGCGCCTTCGCCCAGCGTTTCGGCTCGTTGGCCGGAACGAACATCAGGGACCGCCAGTTCCGTTTCACCCGTCTGCTCCCACTTCGGCGGCCATCGCGACGTAGCCGTCCGCGTCGGCCGCCCACACATCGGCGCCGCCCGGCTTGTCCACGAGATTCACTGTGAAGGGGGCGAGGTCGTAAACGGGTCGCCGGGCGCGGAAATCCAGCGTGCGGATGCGGGCGGCGGGCTTGTGGCGCCGGAAGTGATCGACCAGCAGCGTCGCCAGCAAGGGCCCGTGCACCACGAGCCCCGGATATCCTTCCTCTTTCGTCGCGTAGTCGCGGTCGTAGTGGATGCGATGCGCATTGAAGGTCAGCGCGGAATAGCGGAAGAGCAGCGTCGAGGCGGGCGTGATGCTGCGGGAGACCTGCGCTTCGCGGCGTTCGCCGACGGCTGTTGCTCCGCCGCCGCTGCGGTCGCGGAAGACGAGGTCCAGATCTTCGGTGACGCAGAGATCCTGGCCGGCGAAGATTTCATGGCGTGTGGTCAGGAAGGCGAGTGGTCCTGTCCGGCCGGTCTTTTCCTTGAGGTCGAGAATGGTTGAGCGGCGGGTGATCTCGCTCTCGAACGGAATTGGCGCGGCGAAGGTCAGGCGGCTGCCCGCCCACATGCGCATCGGCAACGGAACCGGCGGCAGGAATCCGCCGCGCTCGGCATGTCCGTCGGCGCCGAGCGAGGCTTGCGGCGCATCCGGCAGGAAGCACAGCCAGTGGCCCAGCGGCGGCAGGTGGTCGCCGTCGCCTTCGATGCGGTCGAGCAGGGCGTTGAGACGATGGAACGGCTCGCGCGCCGCGAACTCCATCCGCGTCTCCTGCCGCCCGATCCAGGATTTGAGGTCATGATCCATCAGAAAGACTTCGGCAGGCCCAGCACGTGGGTCGCCACGTGGCTGAGGATGAGGTTGGTCGAGATCGGCGCCACCTGGTAGAGGCGGGTCTCGCGAAACTTGCGCTCGATATCGAAGTCCTCCGCGAAGCCGAAGCCGCCGTGCGTCTGCAGGCAGGTGTCGGCGGCGAACCATGAGGCTTCCGAGGCCGTCAGCTTGGCCATGTTGGCTTCCGAGCCGCAGGGCTCGCCCGCTTCGAACAGGGCTGCCGCCCGCTCGACCATCAAGCTGGCCGCGGTCACCTGCACATGGGCGCGGGCGATCGGGAACTGCACCCCCTGGTTTTCGCCGATCGGGCGGCCGAACACTTCCCGGTCCTTGGCGTAGGCGGATGCGCGGTCGATGAAGAAGCGGCCGTCGCCGATGCATTCGGCCGCGATCAGGATGCGTTCGGCGTTCATGCCGTCGAGAATGTAGCGGAAGCCTCTGCCTTCCTCGCCGATCAGGTTGGCGGCAGGGACTTCGAGGTTGTCGAAGAAGAGTTCGGTCGTGGCGTGGTTCAGCATCGTGCGCACGGGCTGCACGGTCAGTCCCTTGCCGCGCGCTTCGCGCATGTCGACCAGCAGCACGCTCATCCCGTCGCTGGGACGCTCTTCGGTTCGCGGCGCGGTGCGGCAGAGGAGAACCATGTAGTCCGAATGCTCGGCGCGGCTGATCCAGATTTTCGACCCGTTGACGACATAGTGGTCGCCCTCGCGTTTCGCGAACGTGCGGATGCGCGTCGTGTCTGTGCCGCTGGCGGGTTCGGTGACGCCGAACGCCTGAAGCCGGATCTCCCCGGAGGCGATCTTCGGCAGCAGCGCCGATTTCTGCGCCTCCGATCCATGACGCAACAAGGTGCCCATGGTGTACATCTGGGCATGACACGCTGCGCCATTGCCGCCCGAGCGGTGAATTTCTTCCAGAACGGCGCATGCGGCGGAAAGGTCCAGCCCCGCTCCGCCATAGGCTTCGGGTATGAGCACGGATAGCCAGCCGGCCTCCGTCAGCGCGTCGACGAACGCCTTCGGGTAGGCGCGGTTGCGGTCCTGCTCGCGCCAGTATTCCCCGGGGAAGCGGGCGCACAGCCGGCGTACGGCCTCGCGGATTTCGGCATGTGTCTCAGACGTGGTCATGGTGTCACTCTGCAATGCCCTGAGGCCCGCGTCATCGTCCGCACGAAAGATTGCCTGCCGATTGTGTCTGACGCCCGCATGGATATTGTGCCGCCACGCTATCCTTCGCGCCGCCCCTGTGGCGCCCAACAGCCGAGTGCCCCATGACCAAGCTTCGCCGCGCCGCCATTGTCAGCCCCCTCCGCACCGCGGTGGGCAAGTTCCAGGGCGGGCTCTCCAGCATGCAGGCGGGCGACCTTGGCGCCGTGGTGCTGCGCGCCCTCGTGGAGCGGACGAAAATCAACCCGGAAAAGATCGACGACGTGATTTTCGCGCAAGGATACGCCAGCGGCGAAGCGCCGTGCGTCGCCCGCTGGTCGGCGCTGGCGGCGGACCTGCCGATTTCCGTCCCGGGCTATCAGCTGGATCGCCGCTGCGGCTCGGGCCTGCAGGCTGTCATCGACGCGGCCATGTTCGTTCAGACCGGCGCGGCTGACGTCGTCGTGGCGGGCGGCGTCGAGAGCATGAGCAATGTCGAATACTATTCGACCGACATGCGCTCGGGCGCGCGCGCCGGCTCCGTCACGATGCACGACCGCCTCGCCCGCGGCCGGGTGATGTCCCAGCCGATCTCCCGCTTCGGCGTCATCTCGGGCATGATCGAGACCGCCGAGAACCTCGCTCGCGATTATCAGATCCCGCGCGAAGCCTGCGATGAATACGCCGCCGCCAGCCACCAGCGCGCTGCTGCTGCGTGGGCGGCCGGCAAGTTCGACAACGAACTGGTCCCCGTCAGCGTGCCCCAGCGCAAGGGCGATCCGGTTGTCTTCAAGAAGGACGAAGGCGTGCGCGCCGATGCGACGCCGGAATCGCTCGGCGCCCTCCGGCCCATCGAAAAGGGCGGCGTGGTGACGGCGGGCAACGCCAGCCAGCAGAATGACGCCGCAGCCGCATGCCTCGTCGTGTCGGAGGACAAGCTGGAAGAACTCGGTCTTGAACCGATGGGCTGGTTCGTCGGCTGGGCGGCGGCTGGCGTCGATCCCTCCCGTATGGGCATTGGCCCGGTTCCGGCGGTGGCCCGCCTTTTCGAGCGCACGGGCCTGGGCTGGAAGGACATGGACGTGGTTGAGCTCAACGAAGCCTTCGCGCCCCAGGTGCTCGCCGTGCTGAAGGGCTGGGGATGGGATGACCGCGACAAGCTCAACGTCAACGGCTCCGGCATTTCGCTCGGCCATCCGATCGGCGCCACGGGCGGCCGGATTCTCGCCAACCTGATGAACGAGCTCGATCGTCGTAAGGCGCGATATGGTCTGGAAACCATGTGCATTGGCGGCGGGCAGGGCATCGCTGCAGTGTTCGAACGGGCGGCCTGACCAGTCGCTAAAACCCGGGAGGTAGGGCATGGCGCGACGGTTCGTGGACCTTTCGATCGCCATCGCGATGGACGTACCGTCCGATCCTGCCGGCATGGAGCCGAAGATCGAGTATACCGCACATGCGGACTCGGTGTCGGTGATGGCCAGCTACTTTCCGGGCCTTGAGTCCGCCGACATGCCAGACGGCGAAGGCTGGGCCAGCGAGCGCGTGACGCTCTCGACCCACAACGGCACGCACATGGACGCGCCGTGGCATTTCCATTCGACCACCGACAACGGCAAACGCCGCGCGCCCTCGATCGACGAAACGCCGCTCGACATGTGCTTTGCGCCGGGCGTGAAGCTCGATTTCCGCAAGCTGCCGGATGGCTATGTCGCAACTGCCGATGATGTGGAGGCCGAGCTGAAGCGCATCGGCCATGAGCTCAGCCCCGGTGATATCGTTCTGGTGAACACGCGCGCCGGCGAAGTTTGCGGCCAGCCCGAATTCATCCACGCCGGATGCGGCATGGGGCGCGAGGCGACCCTCTACCTGACGACACGCGGGGTAAGGATCGTCGGCACCGACGCCTGGTCGTGGGATGCGCCCTTCAGCCATACGGCCAAGCGCTGGGCGAAATCGCGTGATCCGAAGATCATCTGGGAAGGCCACAAGGCGGGACGCGAAGTGCCCTACTGGCAGATGGAAAAGCTGGCCAACCTCTCCAGCCTGCCGCCCTTCGGCTATGACGTCCTCTGCTTCCCCGTGAAGATCAAGGGCGCGTCGGCGGGATGGAGCCGGGTCGTGGCGATGTTCAACGACTGACGGCTAGCGCCAGTCCGAGCCCGTCGCCGCGAAGAGCGCGATGATGTCTGCAAGCTTCTGGCCTTCGGCGGTGACGCGGCCGCGCAGGGCGATGTTGAGCTGGCGGCGGGCGTCGAACACGTCGAGCAGGGTGCCGGCGCCGAGCTGGTAGGCGCGGGTTGTATCGTCGACGTTCGCGCGGGCGGTTTCCTCGGCGCGCGTCTGCGCATCCAGCGCCTGCTGGTCCGTGGCGAGGCCGGCGAGGGCGTCCGACACTTCAACAAAGGCGTGCAACACGGTCTGGCGGTAGCGCGCCATGTCCGCATCGGCCACCGCCACGACGCGATCCCTTTCCGCTCGCAGCTTGCCGCCGTGGAAGATCGGCGCCGTGAGGCCTGCGGCGACGCTCCAGCCGCTGGAGGCGTATTTGAAGAGATCTCCGGGTTCGATCGATCCCTGCGTCAGCGAGGCGGTGAGGTTGAGATTGGGATAAAGGTCAGCCGTCGCGACGCCGATGTCGGCGGTCGCAGCGTGGGCTTCCGCCTCGGCCGCGAGGATGTCCGGGCGGCGGCGCACGAGTTCGGACGGAATGACGACCGGGATGTCGCCCGGCGCCGAAAAGTCGGTGAGATCGAAATCCGGCGCCGACCATTCCGCCGGGCTCTTGCCGAGCAGGAGGGCCAGCTGGTGCCGGGCTTCCGCAAGCTGTCGCTTCAGGGGCGGCAACAGGGCCTGGTCAGCGGCAAGCTGCGCATCGCCGATCGAGGTGGCCGAGCGTGGCGCGCCGCCGGCCGCCTGCGCGCGCTTGATCATGTCGAGGATCAACTCGTCGCCGGAGATGGTCTGCTGCACCGAGGCGATCTGCCCGCGCAGCGTTGCGATACGCACGGCCTGCAGGCTGGCGCTGGCCGTCAGCGACAGATAGGCGGCGTCGGCCCGCCGCGCTTCCGCTTCGGCGCGGGCCTTCGCGGCTTCCGCCGCGCGGCGCTTGCGTCCGAAGATGTCGAAATCATACGAGGTCGAAACGCCGATCTGGTAGAGATTGATGGTCGGGCTGGGAAAGCCCTGAAAGCCGAACGACTGCGTGTTGATGCGCTCGCGCTGTGCGCTGCCCAGGCCGTCCACGGTGAACGACCGGTCACCCGTCCGCGAACGGAAGGTCGCTTCCGCTGCACGAAGATTGGCCTCGGCGAGGGCGATATCGGGGCTGTCCTTCAACGCCTGGCGCACCAGCGTGTCCAGTTCGGACGACCCCAGCGCCCGCCACCAGGCGCCCGCGGCGCGGTGCTCCGGCGCAAAGCTCACGCCCGGCGCCGCGTCCTCGTCGGACATGGCGTAGCCGGCGACAGTCGGCGCCGCCGGCGCCTTGAAATTCGGCCCGGCTGAAACGCACGAGGCCAGCGCCAGGCTGGCCAGGGTCGCGCCCACCGCGGGGGCGAGGGCGCTAGTCGACTTCAAAATGCGGCGCACTGTCAGCAGCTCTCTGTTTTGGCTTGCGCATCAGCAGGAGCATCGGCGCACACAGGATGGTTACGATCAGCATCAGGCGGAAATCGTCGACATACGCCACCATGGTCGACTGTCGCGTGATTTCTCCGTTGATGGACGCAAGGCCCAGCGTCGAGAACAGGTCGACCTGATGCCCAAGGGTCGAGGCGACCACGGGGTCGCTCGGGTTCACTTCAGCGGCGAGGCTCTCGTGCATCGCCTGGGTGTTGGAGACGATCAGCGCCTGCATCATCGAGATGCCGACGGCGGCCCCAAGGTTCCGGATCAGCGTGTAGACGGACGACCCTTCGGCCCGCAGGTGGGGCGGAATGGTGGCGAAGGCCAGCGTCGACAGCGGTACGAAGATCAGGCCGATACCGAAGCCCTGGATGATTCCGGACGTGATGAATGGCATGGAGTTCATCGACAGGTCGAAATGGGTCATCTGCCAGAGTGCGATGGCGCTGAGGCTGAGCCCGGTCAGCAGGATCAGCCGGGTGTCCACCTTGCCGACCAGACGGCCCACCACAAACATGGCGCAGAACGACCCGATACCTCTCGGCATCGCGACCAGTCCGGAGGTCAGGACTGGATATCCCATCAGGATCTGCATCATCGGCGGCAGCAGCGCCATGGTCGAGAAGAGCAGAATGCCGATGAAGAAACCGAATATGCACGCCGTCATGAAGTTCGTATCGGCCATCAGTTTGCGGTCGAAGAACGGATGCGTCGCCGTCAGCGTGTGGACGAGGAATATCCAGAACGAAATCGCCGCAATCAGCGCATAGATCTGGATTTCGCGCGCATCGAACCAGTCCAGCGTCGGACCGCGGTCGAGCAGGAGCTGGATTGAGCCGATAAAGATCGTCAGCGCGCCAAAGCCGAGGAAGTCGAACTTCTTCGCCATCGGCTTGCCGTCATGGCTGATGAAGAACCACACGCCGAGAAATGCCAGAATGCCGACAGGCAGGTTGATGTAGAACACCCATCGCCAGCTGAAATTGTCTGTGAGGTAGCCGCCAAGTGCGGGGCCGAGGATTGGGCCGAGAATGGCGCCGGCGCCCCAGATCGCCATCGCCTGGCCGTGCTTCTCCGGCGGGTTGATGTCGAGCAGCAACGCCTGGCTCAATGGAATGAGCGAGGCGCCGAACAATCCCTGCAGAAGGCGATAGACGACAATCTCGATCAGGCTGTCGGCGATGCCGCACAGCATGGACGCCACGGTGAAGCCGGCGATCGAAATGAGAAACAGGCGTTTGCGTCCGATCCGTCCGGAGAGCCAGCCCGACAGCGGCGTCATGATCGCAGCCGAGATGATGTAGCTGGTGAGAACCCAGGTGATCTGTTCCTGGGATGCAGACACGCTGCCCTGGATGTGCGGAAGCGCGACGTTGGCGATCGTCGTGTCCAGCGAGTTCATGATCGTCGCCAGCATGATCGATGCCGTGATCGGCACGCGGTTGGCGACGTCCTGAGCGGTGCTCATGGGCTACGTCCGGTTACTTCGACTCGGTCTTCGGCGCGCGCACGTCGACCTTGACCGTCGCCGAGAGGCCGGAGCGGCCGGCCATTTCCGGCGGGGCCTCATCGAAGGCGATTTCGACCGGCAGGCGCTGGGCCACCTTGACCCAGTTGCCCGTGGCGTTCTGCGCCGGCAGCGGCGAGAACGTGGCCCCGGTACCCGGGCTGAAGCTGGCGATGTGGCCCTTCAGGACCTTGCCGGGAAAGGCGTCGACCTTGATGTCGACCGGCTGGCCGATCTTCATCTTGGCAAGCTGGTCTTCCTTGAAATTGGCCTCGACCCACGGCTCGCCCGACAGGAGCCAGAATACGGTTTGCGACGGGTTCACATAGCCACCGACCTGAAGTTGCTGGACTCGCGTCACGACACCGGAAACCGGAGCCTTCACCTCGGTGTAGTTCTTGTTGATCTCCGCCCGGTCAACGCGCGCCTGGGCGGCCATCACCGATGGTTGCTGTTCGATCGGCGACTCGGGGTCGCCATTGAGGTTGGCGAGCGCTGCGGCCGCCTCGGCGCGCGCGGACGCGAGCGCAGATGTTGCGTTCTGGACGGCGTGGGTTGCTTCGTCGAGCTGCTGTTGGGACGCAACGCCTGCGGCGACAAGCTCCTTTTGCCGGGCCTGTTCGGTGGTTGCGTAGGTCAACGTCTGCTGGGCCATCACCACGCTGGCCTGCGCCCGCTGGTAGGCGGCGCGCAGCGAGCGGACCTGAAGTTCGGCTTGCGCCAGCTGGGCTTTGGCCTGATCCAGTTCGGCGTTGAAATCCTGCGCGTCGATGCGGAACAGCGGCTGGCCGGCTTCCACCTTCTGGTTTTCCTTGACCATCACATCGACCACGCGTCCGCCCACGCTGGCGCTGACGGGGGCCTTGGCCATCTGGACGTAGGCGTTGTCGGTCGTCTGGAAACGGCCGCCGGTGATGACGAAGTAGGCAGCGACCGCAAGGATCGCGACCGGTCCAAGAATGATGAAAAGCACCCTGAAGCGGCGCAGAAAGCTCTGCTGCTTCGGCAGGGCCGCAATGCCGACGGTTTCCTTTTGCACGTCGAAACTCCCGTCGTGGCTCACGGCGTTTTTCCCTCGAATACCGAAATATGCGCACACGGAACTGGACAAAACGTCAATTCGCCGCGGCGCAGCGGAAATATAAGGGGTGAATTCAAATGAGCAAAATGATAAAATCGCACGATCATTATGAACAAGACGAATATCAATGCGGTCGACCTTAACCTTCTTCGCGTCTTCGACGCGCTGATGGAGGAGGGAAACGTCACGCGCGCCGGCGGTCGGTTGGGGTTATCGCAATCGGCGGTCAGTCATTCGCTTAACCGGTTGCGGGAGTTGATGGGGGACGAACTTTTTGTGCGGTCGGCGCACGGTGTGCGACCGACGGCGCGCGCCAACGAAATGGCGCCGGGCGTTCACGCCGCAATGCAACAACTTCACGGCGCAATAACGCAACGACCGTTCACTCCAACATCGACGACGCGCACGTTCACCATTATCGCAGGGGCGTACGCCAGCGCGGTCCTGCTGCCGCCCCTGGTGGCCCGGATGTCCGCCGAGGCGCCCGGCGCCAGCCTGGTGATCGCCGAAGCCGCCACGGACATGCTGGACCAGCTGGACTCACACCGCGCCGATTTCGCTCTCAGCGCCATCGAGGCAGCCCCCGAACGGATCTCGGTCGAGACCCTGATCGAGGAGACGCTGGTCTGGGTGGTGCGCGCCGGCCACCCCCTGTCGCAGGGCCGCCTGACGCTCGAACGGCTGGTCGACATTCCTCACGTCGCCATCCGCCGGCGCCGGCCTGACCTCGCCGGGCGGGAATCGACCGACCTGATCATGCGCTCCACCTGGGAGGACCAGGGCCTGCTCGACGCCGAACTGCGCGCGCACAACCTGACCCGGCGGGTGGTGGTGACGGTGCCCGACACCTATTCCGCCCTGGCGATCATCCGCCGGTCGGATATGGCGGCGCAGATTCCGATGCGGCTTGCGACCCTCGCGGCGCAGGGCGGGTTCCTGACCATGCTGAAGCCGCCCTACCGCCCGGCGGACGTTCACCTCAGCGTGCTGGCCCTGCGCGAACGGCTGGCCGATGCGGGCCTCGCCTGGATGCACGCGCTCCTGAAATCGGTCGCGGGCGACCTCTAAGGCGGCCCGTCCGCCGGGGGGGTGCGGACCCCCGTGTTTAATGCGCCGTTAGAGAGTTGGGCGGAGGCTTGGCCAATCAGCTTCGGAGGCGGTCATGAGCCAGGTCGAAGTCAGCTATTCCGCCGCCGCGCACGGGCTTCAGCGCGGCGAGTCGATCGCGGCGTTCCGCCAGCGGATGGACGGTCTCGCGTGTCTTGAACTGGATATCCGGACGGGCCGTCTCGACGCGGCCGAGGCCGCGAGCCGCCTGAGGGAGCTGATGATCCCGGACGCGCCTCAGTCCTTGGCGCGCTCGACGTAGGAGCTGTCCTCGGTCATCACGACAACGCGGGTGCCGGTGCCGATATGGGGCGGCACCATGATGCGCGCGCCGTTGGAGAGGATCGCCGGCTTGTAGGAGCCGGAGGCCGTCTGGCCTTTCACAACCGGTTCGGTTTCGGTGATCTCGAGCGTCACGCGCGGCGGCAGTTCGATCGACACAGGCTTGCCGTCGAACATCAGCAGCTGGACTTCCATGTTCTCGTCGAGCCACTGGGCCATGTCGCCCAGCATGTCGGCCGAGACGCCGACCTGCTCGTAGTTCCCCGGGTTCATGAAGATGTAGGTCTCGCCGTCCTTGTAGAGATAGGTATGCGGCATTTCCTCGACGAAGGCGCGCTCGACGCCGTCGGTGGTCTTGTAGCTGGCGACCGTCTTGATGCCGTCGGAGATGCGGCGCATCTCGATCGAGGTGGTCGGCGTGCCCTTGCCGGGCCGGAAGGTTTCCGCCTTCAGCACCGTGTAGAGCTGCCCGTCGGCGCCTTCGAGGACGTTGCCCTTGCGCACGTTGCTGGCGATGACTTTGACCACGGGAGACGCCTCTGTATCTGGTATAGGAGCCGGTAGGGGCTTTGCCGAAAGCCCCGCGCGCCGGCGGGAATTGGAGCGGCTTGTAGCCGGACAACGGCTTTGGGCCAAGCCCATGACCGTTTCCCGGTACGGATCGGCCAGAAGGCAGGAAGCCAAACGGGATGTCGAACGACCAGAAAGGCCAGTGGTGGCGGCCGGACGCGCACGCCGACCGGCGGCCCTTCCTGATGCAGCGCGGCCGGATTCGCGAGGCGCTCCGGGCGTATTTCGTCGGCGAGGGGTTCACCGAGGTCGAATGCGGGGCGTTGCAGGTCTCGCCCGGCAATGAGGCGCATCTCCACGCCTTCGCCACCAGCTGGATCGAGGAGGGCGGCGCCGCGCACCCGCTTTACCTTCACACCTCGCCGGAATTCGCCGCCAAGAAACTGCTCGCCGCAGGCGAGCGCCGGATCTTCGATTTCGCCCGCGTCTATCGCAATCGCGAGTCCGGGCCGCTGCATGCGCCCGAGTTCACCATGCTGGAATGGTACCGGGCGGGAGAGACGTGGGATGCGGTGATGGCGGATAGCGTTGCGCTTTGCCGTCTGGCGTTGACCGCGAGCGGCGGCGCCGCGCTGACCTGGCGGGGGCAGACGTGCTATCCCGCCGCCGAGCCCGAGCGGCTGACGCTGGTCGAGGCGTTCGGCCGCCATGCCGGCATCGATCTTGAGCCGGTGCTGGCGAGCCGGGACGGCCTCGCGGAGGCGGCGCGCGGGCAGGGCGTGCGGGTTGCCGGGGATGATGGCTGGTCGGACATTTTCAGCCGCATCCTCGTCGAGCGCATCGAGCCGCATCTCGGGCGCGGTCGCCTGACGCTGTTGTGCGAGTACCCGACAGCCGAGGCGGCGCTGGCCCGGCCCCGGGCGGGCGATCCGCGCTTCGCGGAGCGGTTCGAGCTTTATGCCTGCGGCGTCGAACTCGCCAACGGTTTCGGCGAACTCACCGACGCGGACGAACAGCGCTACCGCTTCCAGCTCGAAATGGCCGAGAAGCAGCGCCTCTATGACGAGACCTATCCGGTGGACGAGGATTTCCTCGACGCGCTGGCGATCATGCCTGAAGCGAGCGGCGTCGCGCTGGGCTTCGACCGGCTGGTGATGCTCGCCTCGGGCGCGCGGCGCATCGAGGACGTGCTCTGGACGCCCTTCCGGCCATGAGCCTGCGCACTCGTCCTTCGGCGCGATGGCTGCTGGTCGACGGGGACGGCCGGGTGCTCCTGTTCCGCTTCAGCTATTCGGTCGGGTCGCTGGCGGGACGCAACTGGTGGGCGACGCCGGGTGGCGGCGTCGAGCCGGGCGAAAGCCTCGAGGCGTGCGCGTTGCGGGAGCTGGAAGAAGAGACCGGTCTCCGCCGCGACGATCCCGGTCCGATGGTCTGGCGTCGGTCCTTTCCGATGGACATGCCCGACGGCGAACGGGTTCTGGCCGAGGAGCATTATTTCCGGCTCGATGTCGGATCGGCGACGGTTTCGCGCGACGGCTGGACGCCGCTGGAGCGGGATGTGATGTCGGACCATCGCTGGTGGTCGGCCGACGACATCCGCACGACGGAGGAGACGGTCTTCCCGGAAAACCTGTCCGACCTGCTCGACAGCACGCGGCCGGCTGGCTAGGGCGAGGCGCATGGCCACGGCTTCTTCCTCCCGAACCCTGCGAACGTCCGGCGACCTTGTCGCCGCCGGCCTTGCCGCGGCTGGCGATCTCGACGTGCTTGAACGCGTCGGTGCACGCTACGCGATCGCGGTCACACCGCCGCTTGCGGCCCTCATCGACCGGGCGGATCCGGCCGATCCCATCGCCCGGCAGTTCACGCCGTCTGCAGCCGAACTTGATGTCCGGGCGAACGAGCTTGCCGATCCGATCGGCGATCATGCGCACGAACCGGTCGAGGGGCTGGTGCATCGCTATCCCGACCGCGTGCTGCTGAAGGTGGTCGCGGTCTGTCCGGTCTATTGCCGGTTCTGCTTTCGCCGCGAGATGGTCGGGCCGGGCAGGGAGGCGGGGCTTGGCCCGGCCCAACTCCAGCGCGCGCTCGACTACATCGCGGCGCATCCCGGGATACGCGAAGTCATTCTGACGGGCGGCGATCCCTTCATGCTCTCGGCGGCGCGGGCGGCGGCGCTGACGCGCGCGCTGGAGGCCATCGATCATGTGCGCACGATCCGCTGGCACACGCGCATGCCGGTCGCCGATCCGGAGCGGATCGATGCGGCGTTCGTCGCCGCGCTGCGCAGCGAGACCCGCGCCGTCTATGTGGTGCTGCACGCCAACCACCCACGTGAACTGACGGCGCAGGCGCGCGCCGCCTGCGCCCGCATGACCGACGCCGGGATCGGTCTCCTGTCGCAAAGCGTGCTGCTGCGTGGCGTGAACGACGACATCGACACGCTGGCGGACCTGATGCGCACGCTGGTCGAGGCGCGGGTCAAACCCTACTACCTGCACCATCCCGACCTTGCCCCGGGGACCGCGCATTTCCGCGTTCCGCTGGCCACGGGGCAGGCGCTGGTGCGGGAGCTGCGCGATCGCGTCTCGGGCCTCGGCCAGCCGCACTATGTGGTCGACATTCCCGGCGGCGTCTCAAAGGCGCTGGCCTCGCCCCCGGATGTGGCGACGGACGCAGACGGCGTCCGCCTGCGCGGGCGGGACGGACGCTGGCGCGACTACGCCGAGGAATAAGGTGCGGGCTGGAGCACCCAGCGGAAGGCGCGCTTGAGTTCCTCGGTTCCGTTCCGGTCATACCAGCGGCCGTGCGCCAGGATGATGCGCTCGGGCGCCCAGTCGATCATCCGGCGGACCACCTCTCTCAATTGCCTGCGCTGGCGAACGAAGCTGAGCTGCATGTCGATTGGCGCCTTGCCGTCCGGATCTGCGGCGCCGCTCCAGCGCAGCATGAGGCGCAGCCAGGGCTTGCGCGTGCGCGCCGGTTCGAAGTTCTCGATCAGGTCGGTGAGGATGAGCGTGCGCGAGGCCTGGTGAAAGAAGTCGGCCTCTGTCAGCACGTCACCCCGGATGAGCGTCTGTCCAATCTCGCCGTCCCAGTCCGGCGGCGGGCTGTCGCGGAGCGTCGTGTACGATGGCAGCGGCCGTTTCGCCGATGACTCGAGGCCGGGCGGTCCAAACAGTTCGGCGTCGGGAAACCGGCTCTTCCAGGCGGGTATCCACCAGTAGTGGATGGTGTTGGGAGCGACCAGCCAGCGCACGGGACCAAGGTCGCGGACGGCGCGTGCGAGATCCTCCGTCGGCTCGGTCGGCGAATGCAGCCAGACGCCGCCGTCGTTGAGCTGCACGACCGTCATGCGGGTCGGAAAGGGAAAGTGGAAGCCGAGAACGCCGAAGCGGATTTCCGGACCGTCGACGATCCAGATGCGCTCGCCGACCGGCTTCAGGACGTTGAGGGGCGTATAGGGCGCGAAGGCCTCCGCATGCATCTGCCCCGGTTCCTCCCTCCCCGGTTCCGCTCCCGTCCCGGCGTCGTCTGATCTCCTAGAAGCGATTCTTGATCAGCAGGACTTCCATCACGCGCTTGCCGTCCGCCGGATCGATGCCGAGCAGGCTCATGATGTGATTGAGGAACTCCACCTCGACCGGCAGCAGCAGCCCGTCGGCGAGCACGATGTCCACGCAATGCGCGAACAGCGGCAGGCGCATGTCGGTCGGCAGGGTTTCGCAGGCTTCGCGCAGGCCTTCGGGGCGCGTCTTCAGGCGCTCGCGGACTTTCGCGTTGGCGGCGGCGAGCTGGGCCGAGTCGATCGATTTCAGCGCGCGCGACCGGCGCGACAGGGCCTCGATCTCGCTCTGCTCCTCGATCGACATGTTGCCGTCCGACATGGCGGCGGCGAGCAAGAGGCAGAGGAACGCCTCGGGGATCGACCAGTCGACATTCCGCTGCTTGCGGAACTGGGCTATCAGCGTCTCGAGGTCGAACGCGGAATCGGATTTCGGGTCGGCGACCTCGAACAGTTTTACGACGCTGATCTGCCCGCCATCGCTTGGCATGGCTGTGCCCGCCTTCCGCCACTTCATCCCAAGGCTTCAACGATGATCGGAAAGCATGGCGAAGGCAAGCCGCGCGGGCGTTTCGGGCGGCCGTCGGGGCGGCCTCGCCGGATAGACGGGCGCCGCATCTTCACGCTCAGTTGCTCGGCGTTCGCTTACCAGGGGCGCAGCCGGCGGCTATAACCCTCGCCAGACGCCGGGCGCGCGATCGGCCCACAGGCGCATCACGGGGAGGTTTTCCAATGAAATCCGTAGTTTCGGGCGCAGCCGCGCTCGCTCTGGTCATCCTGGCGGGCTGCGCGGCGTCTCCGGCCCCGACGCAGGAGGCGTCAGCCGCCCCGAAGGCCAAAGTGGACGGCGGCGTCATCGTCGGCGAAGCGGCCGACGGCATCAACACATTCAAAGGCGTGCCCTACGCCGCCGCTCCGGTCGGCGATCTCCGCTGGGAGCCGCCAAAGGCCGTGGTCGCCTGGAGCGGTGACCGGGCCGCGACGGAGTTCGGCGCCAGCTGCAGCCAGTCGACGCGCCTCGGACGTGAGGTCAAGACGTCGGAGGACTGCCTGTTCCTGAACGTCTACGCGCCGGCGAAGGCGAAGAAGGCGCCGGTGATGGTGTGGATCCACGGCGGCTCCAACCTCAACGGCTCGGGTTCGATCTACAACGGCGCGGCGTTCGCCAAGGACGGCATCGTCACCGTGACGATCAACTATCGCATGGGCGCGCTCGGCTTCTTCGCCCACCCGGCGATCACCGCGGCGGCCGGTCCGAACGAGCCGCTCGCCGACTATGGCCTGATGGACCAGACGGCCGCGCTCCAATGGGTGAAGCGGAACATCTCGAAATTCGGCGGCGATCCCGACAAGGTGACGGTGTTCGGCGAATCCGCCGGCGCAATCGACATCTACGCGCTGCTGGGCCTCAAGTCGTCGAAGGGCCTGTTCAACCAGGCGATCCTTGAATCCAACATCACATGGGGCGACAGCCTGCCGCTGGCCAAGGCCGAGGAAGAGGGCAAGGCGCTCGCCGTACGCGCCGGCGCATCGGAAACGGCGACGCTGGCGGAGCTTCGCGCGCTCCCGGCCGACAAGCTGGTTGCGGCTGCGGGCGGCGCCCAGTTCCCGATGGTCGACGGCCGCTTCATGACCGAGACGTCGCTGCAGGCGGTCGCCAACGGCCACACGCTCGACATCCCGACGATCATCGGCACCAACTCGTTCGAGGCGTCGCTGATCTACGCGCGCGAGAAAGACCCGCAGAAGCTGGTCGACTGGACCAACGCGCAGGCGGGCGCCCCGGCGCGCTTCATCGCAACCAAGACGGCGGGCGGCAAGCCGACCTGGCTCTACTTCTTCTCCTACCTGCCGACGGCGATCCGCGACACGCCGCGGGGCGCCAACGGGGCGAGCCACGCCTCGGAGATCGCCTTCGTCTATGGCGGCATGACCCGCCCGTTTGGCGGCGCGGCGCAGGCCGAGCCCTCCGACGAGGACAAGGCCATGGCGGCGCTGATGCATTCCTGCTGGGTCGCCTTCGCCAAGACCGGCGCGCCGAAATGCGCCTCGGGTCCGGCCTGGCCGAAATATGATCCGGCGATGCCTGAGCTGATGGAATTCGGCATGCCGTCCGGCGTCCGCGCCGACTTCCGCAAGGCGGAGCTCGATGCGGCGACCGCCGCTGAATCCGGCGCCCGCTAGGAACGTCCATTCAGGTCGACGAGAGCGCCCGGTCCGAAAGGCCGGGCGTTTTTGTATTACTCAGGCGCGCTCGGGTTTGAGCGTCTCAAACGCCTCGACCCGTTCGATGAAGGCGGCGGGAACGGCCAAGGGCCTGCGTGTCTCGCCGGGCGTGGCGCAGACATAGGTGTTGTGCATATCCGCCAGCATGCCGTCGCCCCGGAATACGGAAATGCGAAAGCGGAAGCTGGTTCGTCCAATGCGCTCGATGCGGGCGCCGACATCCAGCAGGTCGTCGAACCGCGCCGAGACCCTGAAGTCGACGCTGGAATTCACTGCGAAGATGTCCGCCCCGAAGGGCAGCAAGGCGTCAGGATAGGGAAAGCCCACGGCGCGCATGTATTCGGTCATCGCCGTGTCGGCGTAGACCAGATAGTTCGGGTTGAAGACGATGCCCTGCATGTCGATGTCGGCCCATCGAACACGGATCGGTTCGAAGAACGAAAAGTCGGCGCGGCTGGACGGGCGTAGGGTCATCGGAACAGGATAGACCGGCAATCGTTTTCCCGACAGCTTGCGGGTTCAGGCGGGCCGGGGACTGGCGGGAGAGACTGTCATGCTTGATCACATCGGATTTGTCGTCTCGGACGTGGAGCGGTCACGGGCTTTCTATGACCAGGCCCTGAAGCCGCTCGGCGTGAAGATGATTGCGTCCGTCTCCCCGACCGAGACGACCGCCCATACCCATTATGGATACGGCGAGGCCAAAAAACCGTGGTTCTGGATCAGCGAGGGCGAACAGCAGAGCGGTCCGGTGCATGTCGCGTTCACGGCGGCCAGCCGGGCGGATGTCGACGCCTTTTACGCCGCCGCCATGGCCGCCGGCGGACGCGACAATGGCGGGCCGGGCGTTCGCGCCCACTATCACCCCAACTATTATGGAGCCTTCGTGATCGATCCGGACGGCCACAACGTCGAGGCGGTCTGCCACGCACCGGCCTGATTTTCATCCGGTTTACAGCGGTCCTGGCAGCCGGACGCTTGAACCGTCCCGAATCAGCGCACAATTCACGATGATCGATCAACAGGCTTGAGCCCGGACGGGCTGGCGCAACCGGCGCGGGGCCAATAGCGCTGGACGGTCAGGTCAGGTGGAGCCGCTGGTGGCGGGCGCGATGCGATTCCCCGAGGATTTTCTCAACGAGTTGAAATCGCGCGTGCGGCTGTCCGATGTCGTCGGCCGCAGGGTCAAGCTGAAGCGCCAGGGCAAGGACTATGTCGGCCTGTCGCCCTTCTCGAACGAGAAGACGCCGTCCTTCCACGTCCACGACGACCGCGGCTTCTACAAGTGCTTCTCCACCCAGAAGGGCGGGGACGTCATCACCTTCGTGATGGAGACCGAGCGGCTGACCTTCGCTGAGGCGGTCGAGAAGCTGGCGCGGGATGCGGGTCTGGAACTGCCGCGCGCCTCGGCCGAGGAGCAGCAGACCTACCGCCGCCGCAACACCCTGATCGACTGGGTGGGGAAGGCGGCTCTCTGGTATGAAGCACAGCTCAGAAGTCCCGGCGGCGCCGAAGCCCGGGCCTATCTCGAAAAGCGCGGCTTCGGGCCCGAAGCGTGGACGCGCCATCGCATGGGCTTCGCTCCTGCTGGATGGCGCAACCTCTCCGACGAGCTGGTCCGTCAGGGCGCGAGAGTCGACGAACTTGTCGAGGCCGGGCTGCTGGTTGAACCCGACGCGGAAAAGTCAGGCGAAGGCCAGTCGCGTGCGCCATGGGACCGGTTCCGCAACCGGGTGATCTTTCCGATCAGCGATCCGCAGGGCCGGGTGATCGCCTTCGGCGCCCGCACGCTCGATCCGGACGGCAAGCCGAAATACCTCAACTCCTCCGACAGCCCGCTCTTCCACAAGGGCCGCACGCTTTACCGCTATGGGCCGGCGCGCGAGGCGATGGCCGACCTCAAGGATGGGCCGCTCGCGCGCGGACTGATCGTCACCGAGGGCTATGTCGACGCCATCGCACTGGCCGAAGCCGGCATCGGCACGGCGGTGGCGCCGCTGGGCACGGCGCTTACCGAAGAGCAGATCGAACTCCTGTGGCGGGCGGGCCCGGAGCCGGTTCTTTGCTTTGACGGCGACGCGGCCGGCGTGCGCGCAGCGCACAAGGCGCTCGACCGTGCGCTGCCCATGGTCGAGCCCGGCCGCACGCTCTACTTCGTGGCGCTGCCCGAAGGGCTCGATCCGGACGACATGATCCGCACCCGGGGCGTCGATGCGATGCGGTCCGCGCTCGCCGGCGCCCGCCCCATGGTCGATCTTCTCTGGTCGCGGGAAATCGAGGCCGAGCCGCTGGATACGCCCGAACGCCGGGCCGGCCTGGAGGCGCGGCTTATGGCCGCTGTGGCTACGATCCGGCACCAGGGCGTTCGCAAGGCCTACGAGCGCGAGTTACGGGACCGCCTGTTCCTGCAGTTTCGTCCGGCCCGGTCCGGCGGCTCGAATGCGGCCCGGCCCTATGCGGGGGAGGGGGCAAGCCCAGGCGCGACGCGGCATACCGGTCTCGCCCTGCTGGTCCGGGCGGTGGAGTCGCCGGAATTCTTCGACCAGGCCCGTCAGACGCTGGCCCACGCGGACTTTCTGGACCCGGATATTGGCGCTATACGAGACGCAGCGTTTTATGTCAGGGATCATGCCGATACGCTTGACCGCACTGCGGTCGCGGCCCATTTACGTATCTTCGGCCGCAAGCGATCGATCGACCTCCTGGAGATGTTTCCCCACAGGGAACCTCTCGATATGCAGAGCACCGGGGGCCGGGACTGGCTCGCCGGTCTCGAACGGTTCGTGATTGCGGCTCGGCTTCTGGAGGAATCCAGGGCCGTAGTGCGGGCGGAAGAGGGCGATATCGAAGTGATGAGTCGCCAGCATGAGGCGCAGATCAGGGCTGTTGTCCTTGAGCGCAAGATGGCGGGCCGTTCGTCTGTCGATATCGCGATGTCGGATCCGGCGCTCGAGGGCGTCGACGAACTGAGATCGAAACTCGGCGGGCTCGATGGCGAAGTGAAGCGGCGATATCCCGAGGGCTAAGGCGAATGGCGGCGGTGAAGACAAGTCCGGGTGCAAAGGCAAAGCCCCGGAGTGCGGGCAAGACCGCGGGGAAAGCCGCGGTGGGCAAGGCTGCGGCAAGAAAGCCGACTCAGGCGAAAGCGGCGCCTGTCAAGGTTGCGCCGCGCAAGGCGGCGGCGCAGAAATCCGCTCCTGAAAAACGCGCCCCTGAAAAACGCGTCACTGAGAAAACGGCGCGCGCCGAGGCGGCGCCGGAGAAAACCGCGAAGACCAGCGCCAGAAGCGGCGGCGCGAAGAACGATGGGCGGCCAGAGAAGGCCGGTCAACGGAGGGAGTCGATGGTGAAAACCGAAGCAACGAAACGCAAGCCGCAGGCCGACGCCGCGGATGGTCCGTTGCTCGACATGAACGACGCCACGGTGAAGAAATTCATCAAGGCGGCGAAGGCGCGCGGGTTCGTCACCTATGACGAACTGAACAAGGTGCTGCCGTCCGACCAGAACTCGTCCGAGCAGATCGAGGACATCATGTCCCAGCTCTCGGAGATGGGCATCAACGTCGTCGATTCCGAAGACGACGTCGAAGACAGCGACCGCCAGGAAGAGGGCGGCGATGACGGCGACGACGACAGCGAAGGCCGCACGCCCGCGCGCGCGACCGGCACGGCGGTGGCCACCACCGGCAAGTCGGACCGCTACGACCGGACGGACGATCCGGTGCGCATGTACCTGCGCGAAATGGGCTCCGTTGAGCTGTTGTCGCGCGAGGGCGAGATCGCCATCGCCAAGCGCATCGAGGCCGGCCGCGACGCCATGATCCGCGGCCTCTGCGAGAGCCCGCTGACGTTCGAGGCCATCATGGTCTGGCGCCAGGAGCTGACCGACGAGCGCGTGCTCCTGCGCGACATCATCGATCTCGAGGCCACCTACGCGGCCGCCCATGGCGGCATCGTCGACAATTCGCAGGTCGTCCTCAACGGCGGCGCCCCGCCGCCGGCGACGGCGCCGATCACCGCGCGCAAGGCTGCCGAGAAGGAACTCGCGGACAAGGCGCGCGAGAAGGAAAAGGAAAAGCCGAAACCCCGCCGCGGCCGCGACGAGGACGTCGATGAGGTCGAGGCCGAGCGTCAGCGTCAGGCCGAGGCGGAAGCCGCAGAGGCGGAGGACGATTTCGACGATGGCGGCGCGATGAGCATGTCGGCGATGGAAGCCGAGCTGCGCGACGGCGTCACCACCACGCTCGATGCGGTCGCCGCCGAATTCCAGCGCTACCGCAAGCTGCAGGAGCGGCTGGTCACGCGCAACATCGAGGGCAAGGTCCTCACGCCGAAGGACACCAAGGAATACGACGCGATCCAGAACGGCATCATCGAGAACCTCAAGACGCTGCACCTCAACAATGCGCGGATCGAGACGCTCGTCGAGCAGCTCTACGAGATCAACAAGCGCCTGCTGCAGATCGAAGGCAAGCTGATGCGGCTGGCCGATGCGCACGGCGTGACGCGCCAGGAATTCCTCGACAACTATTTCGGCAAGGAGCTGCACCCGGACTGGCTGGAGCTGGTCTCGGCCCTTTCCAAGCAGTGGAAGAAGTTCGTCTCGGCCGAACAGCGCCGGATCATCGCGCTGCGTGAGGACGTCTCCACCCTCGCGCAGGAAATGGGCGTGCCGATCGACGACTTCCGCCGCATCGTCCAGACGGTGCAGAAGGGCGAGCGCGAGGCGCGTCAGGCCAAGAAGGAAATGGTCGAGGCCAACCTTCGCCTCGTGATCTCGATCGCCAAGAAATACACCAACCGCGGCCTGCAGTTCCTGGACCTGATCCAGGAAGGCAATATCGGCCTGATGAAGGCGGTCGACAAATTCGAATATCGCCGCGGCTACAAGTTCTCGACATACGCGACGTGGTGGATCCGGCAAGCCATCACCCGCTCGATCGCCGACCAGGCCCGCACCATCCGTATCCCCGTGCACATGATCGAAACGATCAACAAGATCGTGCGCACCTCGCGCCAGATGCTGCATGAGATCGGCCGCGAGCCGACGCCGGAGGAACTGGCCGAGAAGCTCGCCATGCCGCTGGAAAAAGTGCGCAAGGTGCTGAAGATCGCCAAGGAGCCGATCAGCCTCGAAACGCCGATCGGCGACGAGGAGGATTCGCATCTGGGCGA
>WGLW01000034.1 GCA_016125405.1 Alphaproteobacteria bacterium
CAACCACTCGCTCACGGATGTCTTCTGAATACGGCCTCGCCATGGCTCATCCTTCCCAGGTCCGAATCACCGGGTAAGACTCGCCCCACTGTCGCCGTTTGGGAATCCCCAGATTCCTTCAGACCGGAAAATGCTTTAGGTGAAGCACCGCCGGGCAGCGTCCAGCGCATGGCGCTCGAACCCCTCTCCCTCTCCGCCGTGGAAATCCTCGCGCGAAATTCTGGAAGAGCCGCGAGGGAAATCTACCGGTTAACCGGCGGCAATCCGTTTCTCGTAACCGAGATTCTGGCTGTAGAAGGCGACGCCACTCCGGAATCGGTTCGCGACGCGACTCTGAGCCGGGCCGCAAGACTCCCGACAGAAGCGCAATCGCTTCTGGAAACAGCGTCGGTTTTTCCCCGGCGCGCCAAGCTCGACGTCCTGGAGAAGCTCTGCCCCGGCGCTCTTGCGGGTCTGGATGCATGCGTCGAACGCGGAATGCTGCAAAGCGACCACGAAGCCGTCCGATTCCGCCACGAACTCGCTCGTAGGGCAATTGAGGATTGTCTGCCGCCCGGAAAGCGCCGGAGTTTGCACCAGCATATTGTGGAGTTGCTGGAAGCTGATCCCAGTGCGCGCGCCAGCGAAATTGCCCATCACTCCGAACTCGCAGGCAATATCCCCGCCGTCGTGAAGTACGCGCAAAGGGCGGGCGAAGAAGCAGCGCGCGAGGGCGCGCCGCGGGAGGCGGCCTCCCATTTCGCAGCGGTATTGCGACATCGGCGGTATCTTGGCCCTGAACAGACGCTTGCGATTCTCGAGCTGCATGCCGAGCAATCCTATCTGATGGGCGCCGCCGAGCTGGCCGTCGAACTGATGACCGAAGCGGCCGAACTCAGGCGCGCCTCTGGTGACGCCATCGGGCTCGGAAGAGATTTGACACGGCTGACGCGCTATTCGTGGATTTGCGGGTCTCGCGCAAACGCCGAGCGCTTCGTGACGGAAGCCATTGCTGTGCTTGAAACACTGGGACCGAGTCCTGAACTCGCCTCAGCCTACTCACACCAGTCGCAGCTCGATATGCTCGCCGCAGACGAGGACAGCGCAATTCTCTGGGGTGAACGAGCGCTGAAATTGGCGGAGCCGCTTGGGGCTCAGGAAATTATCGTCCACGCCCTTGGAAATGTCGGAACAGCGCGAATTCAGCGTGACGATCTGGAGTCCAGCCCAGAGTTGGAAAAAAGCCTTGAGCTGGCGCGCAAGACGGGGATGCACGACCACTTCGAACGCGCTTCCTGCAATCTCACATGCGCCGCGTACTGGCGACGCGATCATGACGGCGCCCTGGAACACATTGATCGGGGGGTGGCTTACGCCTCCAAGCGCGATCTCGTTCATTGGGAAGCCTACCTGCTGGGATGGCGGGCGCTCGCAAATCTCGATCGTGGAGATTACCCGACCGCGGAAATGGGCGCGCAGAGCGTGTGCGGCTGGCGCGGCGTGCCGGATCTCTATCGCACGCCAGCACTGTATGCATTGGCGCGCGTACGGGTCCGGCGCGGAGATCCCGACGCGGACATCCCTTTGGAGGAGGCGCGGCGCCTCACTGAACACCTTCACGAGCTGCAACGGGATGCGTACACGGCCACGATCGACGCCGAACGGGTATGGTTGGCGCGGGGATGGAACGCGGAAACTCAGGATCGCAAACTGCGTGGCCGCGATGCTCTCGTGATTGATCGCCTGTTGAAGGTTCATGAGCGGGCCATTGAACGCAAGTTGCGCTGGGCGATCGAGGACACTGCGCTCTGGCTTTTCCTTCTGGACGAACGCTTCCACGCGGATGACCTTTCAGAGCCATTTTCACATCATGTCGCAGGCCGCTGGCGCGAAGCGGCAGCAGGCTGGGCTGAACTCGGATACCCCTACGAGCAAGCCATCGCGCTGAGCACTGGAGACGAGGACGCACAACGCGAGGCGGTCGCCCTGTTCGATCGGCTCGGGGCGGCGCCGGCGGCCGCCCGCTTGCGCCGAAAAATGCGGAGCTCCGGCGTGAAGTCCATTCCTCGCGGACCAAATTCGGGTACGCGCGCCAATCCTCTTGGGCTGACACGGCGACAGGTTCAGGTTCTGGAGCTGGTTGCCGACGGTCTCAGCAATCCGGAAATCGCCGACAGGCTCTGCATATCGGCAAAAACGGCCGAACATCACGTGTCCGCCCTCATCACGCGCCTGGAGGTGACGAGCCGAAAGGAAGCGGCTGCGGCAGCGCGCCAACTGGGATTGATCGACGCCAGCTAGGCCGAGCCGGGCCGGGGTGCAAACCGCCGGTTTGAATTCCTCGCAAAATCCGAACCTGCGCGAATTTGCGCCTTACGGCGCCGCAGGGCCTTGCCCCCTTATACCGCCCCAATCTGGCGCCTTCGAAATTGGGGGACCGGCGCATGAAAAATGGGGGAGTCCGCCCGATGCGGGCGAAGCGCTCTTTGAGGCATTGAAGCGGCACTGACGAACAGGAGCTCGCAATGTCGCCTCGCAAATTCTTCAATAACAGCGCGCTGGCATGCGTCATTCTGTTGGCGCTGGTGACCGACCCGGGTGGTCCCGGACCCGGCTCGCCGGGACGCTCCACTCCCTCCCCGATCCAGACCGTCGCCCTGGGGGCGCCTACCCCGGCGCTGGCGGCCTTCACGCCTGACCGCGGCCAATCGGCCATCATCTAAAAACCAAGGAGAAGACCATGACAAATGCACAAGTCGCACCCCAACGCCTGAACGGGGTCAACGTTGACGCCCTTCTCGGCGCCCGCAAGGCGCTCGAGTCGGCTCCGCAAGCGGCCGAGTTCGTCTGGAAAGCCACCAGCGAATGGAAAGGCGGCGTCCACACCGGTACGAAGATCGACAAGTTCTTCGGCCTCGGCGCCGATCAGGAACGCAGCCAGTCGTTCAACCTGGATACCGATCACCCGCAGGTGTTCGCCGCCCCAGACGCCGCGCCGACTCCCGTCGAGATGGTTCTGGCCGGCCTCGCCGGCTGCCTCACTGCCGGCATCGCGTCGGTTGCCGAAAATCGCGGCATCAAGCTGCGCTCGGTTCGGGCAACCCTTGAAGGCGAGATGAACCTCTACGGCATCCTCGGCATCGACAGCGACGTTCGCAACGGCTTCCGCGCCGTCCGCGTGAAGTACGACATCGACGCTGACGCAGATGCTGACGATGTGGCGGCTCTGGTCGCGCAATCCCAGAAGCGTTCGGCCGTGTTCGACATCATCACGAACCCGACGAATGTCTTCGTCACCGTCGAGTAAGCGAAAGCTTGCCGAAGGAGCGAGTCCCATGCGGAAAACAACAACAATCATAATCGGGGCTGGCTCCGCCGGCCTCGCCATGAGCAGACACCTCACTGCACGCAGCGTTGAGCACCTCCTCCTCGAACGCGGCGAAGTGGGCAACTCATGGCGGACCGAACGCTGGGACTCGCTTCGCCTTCTGACGCCCAACTGGCAAAGCCGGCTGCCCGGCTTTGCCTATTCAGGGCCGGACCCGGACGGTTTCCGCACCATGCCCGAAACGATCACTTTCCTGAACGACTATGCATCCAGCTTTTCGGCGCCCGTCAGGGCCGGCGTCGAAGTCGCCTGCCTCACGCAGGATGGCGAGGATTATCGCATCGCCACAAATCGGGGCGAGTGGTGCAGCCGCAGCGTCGTCATCGCGACCGGCGCCTGCAACATTGCCTCCGTACCCGCCTCGGCTTCGACGCTGTCCGAAGACATCGAACAGGTTACGTCGCTGACCTACCGGAATCCGGACCAACTTCGCCCAGGGGGAGTTCTGATCGTCGGCGCCTCGGCGACCGGCGTGCAACTCGCCCAGGAAATCCAGGCGAGCGGGCGGCCAGTGACCCTTGCCGTCGGCGAACACATCCGCGCGGTTCGCACGTATCGGGGTCGCGACATCAAATGGTGGATGGATCGGCTCGGCTTGCTGGATATTGGTCTTGATGACGTCGATGACCTCGGGCGCGTTCGCAACCTTCCGTCCATGCAATTGATCGGCACGCCCTCACGCGCCTCGATCGACCTGAACAGCCTGCAGGATATGGGTGTCCGGATTGTCGGCCGCCTCGGCGGCATTGAGGGCGCCCAGGCCCAGTTCTCCGGCGCTCTCGCCAATATCTGTCGCATGGCGGATCTCAAGCTCAACCGCCTTCTCTCCGGCATCGATGACTGGATCCTGCGCATGGGACTTGAAAACTCTCTACCAACGGCCGAATGGCCGACGCCGACACGCATACCACAAACGCCAGACCTAATGCTCGATCTCCGCAAAGCGGGGATCAATACCGTGATCTGGGCCACCGGTTACCGGCCCGACTATTCCTGGCTTCGCATCCCGGTGCTCGACCACAAGGGGCGCCTTCGCCACAACGGAGGCGTTGTGGATGCGCCCGGGCTCTATGTCCTCGGCCTGCCCTTTCTGCGCCGGCGGAAATCCACGCTGATCGATGGCGTGGGCGACGATGCGCGCGATCTCGCCGCACATCTGCACACCTACCTCAATCAAGTCAGTCGGGTCGCCTGATCAAGGGAATCGCCGTGTCCTCTGTTGAGACAATCGCAAACGCTCTCGACCGCGCAGCCAATCTGGTCGCCGCGAAACCGTCCCGCGGTCAGCGCATCTACAAGAGTGTCGCGGTCGTCGAGGACGGCGTCGCCTGCCGCGTAGAGGAAAAGTCGCACGTTCTGCTAGCGGACCTTCCCCCGTCCATGGGAGGAGAGGATCGCGGCCCGTCGCCCAGCGTATTGCTGCGGGCGGCCCTGTCGAGCTGCGTGGCGATGGGCATCAAAATGTGGGCCTCCCGCCGCTGCGTCGTCGTGAATCGCGTTGAGGTGAGCGTCGAGACCAATGTCGATGCCCGCGGGCAGCTGGGCGTTGCGGACTCAGTGACCCCGGGCTTTGAAGTCATCCAGATACACATAGAGGTCGACGCCGACGCGGATGCGGCAGTTCTTCGGGACATCGTTGAAACATCCTTGCGCTACAGCCCGCTGATGGCAGCGTTGGACAGCGCTCAGCCCATAACAACCAGCCTCAACTTTTCCCGGCGCAGCAAGGAGGGCACGTAGATGGACATGAAATTCCAGCGTCGGATCCAGCGCTACGGCTGGGACAAGGCGGCTACTAGCTATGAAGCCGGATGGCGCGACAGCCTGGCGCTCGTGCAATCCAGACTGCTGGATATCGCCTCAGCGCAGCCTGGCGAGCGCGCACTCGACGTCGCATGCGGCACAGGGCTCGTGACGTTTCCACTGGCGCAGGCGGTCACGCCGGAAGGGCGCGTTGTCGCCACCGACATTTCTCAGGGAATGATCGACATGATCCAGCATGAAGCAGCCCATCGTGGCGTTGGGCAAATTCAAACCCTCCGCTCGGATGCCGAAGCGCTCGACGACGTGCCGGACGAAGCCTTCGATCTCGTCACCTGTGCGCTGGGCTTGATGTATTTTCCAGCGCCGGATCTCGCATTGAAGGAAGCGCTTCGCGTCCTCAAGCCGGGCGGCCGGATTGTTGTGGCTGTGTGGGGCGCGCGCCGGAATTGCGGCTGGGCCGAAATCTTTCCGATCGTGGATGCGCGCGTCCAGTCAGCTGTCTGTCCGCTCTTTTTCATGCTGGGAACGGGAAGAATGCTGGCCATGGAACTGGAGCGGGCGGGATTCGAATCTGTCCTGGATGAGCGGTTGACCACAACGCTCCCCTATCCCGATGAAACAACCGCACTCGACGCCGCATTTGTCGGGGGACCGGTTGCGCTTGCCTATGGGCGCTTCAGCGAAGAGACCCGGATGGAAGCCCGTTGCGAATACCTCGCATCGATCAGTCCCTACCAGTCCGGAAACGGCTATCGGATCCCTGGCGAATTCGTAATCGCTTCCGCCCGAAAGCCCTGGGAGCCTCACGACTCCAAGTGATGTATGCACGTTGTGCAACGTCACGGCTTCGGCCATCCTTTTCGGAGGATGACAGATCGCACCCTCATGGAAAGCGAAGCGCGCGAGGCGCCTCTGGTCGTTGCAAAGCTTGCAACGGAAGGTCGTGAGACGCTGGCGTCCGTTGGCGAGCGACTGCGCAGCTTGAATCCCGGTCTCGTTCTGGCGGCCGGTCGGGGAAGTTCAGATGCAGCAGCCCTTCTCGCGAAATATATTCTGGAAATCCGCCTCGGCGTGCCAACGGTTTCGGTGGCGCCTTCGGTCCAGTCGATCTACGGCGCGCGCCTGCGCCTCGCGAATGCACTGGTCCTCGCCATTTCGCAGTCCGGACGCAGCCCTGACCTGGTGGAGTTTTGCCTGGCCGCAACTGGACAGAATGTCCTGCGCATCGGACTGGTCAACGACATCTCCTCGCCACTGACATCTGCGGTCGACGTCACGCTGCCGCTCATGGCCGGCCCGGAAAACAGTGTTGCGGCGACCAAATCGTGCGTCGCGGCGATGACGCTGGTTCTGGGCCTGATCGGATACTGGCGCGAGGACGCCGGAATGGTGTCCGCTTTCGAACGAGCACCCGGTATTCTTTCCGGCGCGTTGCAGGCGGACTGGACGCGCGCGACCGCGTTTCTCGATGGCGACGGTCCGGTTTATGTCGTTGGCCGCGGCCCAGGGTTGGCGATCGCAGCTGAGGCCGCACTCAAACTGAAAGAGACGTGCGGTCTTCATGCTGAAACGGTCAGCGCAGCGGAAATAAGACACGGCCCGTTTGCGCTCGCGGGCCCGCAACTCCGCGCCATCATCTTCGCCCAGCGCGACGCCGCCTTCCCTGGCCTCAAGGCGCTTGCCCATGACCTGGAGAAGCTTGGCGCGTCAATTCTGCTGATTTCCGCTGAAGAAACACTGCCCGGAGTTCATGTTCCGGCCGATGAAGAACCGGTGTTGGAGCTGATCGCGATGCTTCTGCGCTTTTACCTGTTTGCAAACGAAACAGCGCTAAGGCGTGGCCGTTCGCCCGACCGACCGCCCATGCTGAGCAAGATCACGGAGACGCGCTGATATGGCAGCGCTGGCCGCAACGCGCGTTTTTACCGGAACGGACCTGCTCGAAAACGCGACCGTTTTCATCGAAGGCGGCCGGATCACCGAAGTGAGACCCGGCCTGTCTTCCGGCGCGGATGCGCACGATGGACTGCTGGCGCCCGGGTTCATTGACGTGCAGGTCAATGGCGGCGGCGGCGCCCAGTTCAACGACAACCCTGCCGTCGAAACCCTGCGCACGATTACAGATGCGCATATCCAGTTCGGCGTCACCGGCATCATGGCGACGCTGATCTCCGACCAGCGCGGCAAGGTCGCCGCCGCAATTGATGCGGTTGACGAAGGCATTCGCGAGGGGCTTCCGGGGCTATTGGGCCTTCATCTTGAAGGGCCCTGGCTGTCGGCGCCACGACGGGGCGTCCATCCGCAAGAATTCCTTCGCACGATGGACGCCGGCGATCTGGACCTGCTGGCGAAGGAACGGGACTTCCCCGTGCTTGTGACTCTGGCCCCGGAGCAAGCCTCTCCTGACGATGTGAAGCGCCTGACTGGTGCGGGCATACAAGTCAGTATCGGACACACAGCCGCCCCCGCCGAAATTTTGGAGCCATTGCTGGATGCGGGCGCAACGGGCTTCACACACCTGTTCAACGCCATGCCGCCCCTGGAGGGACGCAATCCCGGACCTATTGGCGTTGCACTGGCGCATTCCGAAACCTGGGCAGGGATCATTCTCGACGGCATACATGTGCATCCGATTTCCGCACGCGCCGCGTTCGCGGCAAAATCGGCCCGAAAGCTCATGCTGGTTTCGGACGCCATGGCGACCGTCGGCGCGACGGACCCTACCATGAGATTGTTCGGCGAGCGCGTGACCGTGAGCAACGGCGCCCTGCGGACATCGACCGGCACGCTGGCCGGCGCGCATCTGGAACTTTCAACCGCGGCGTGCAACGCGACGACTCTGATCCAGGCATCACAGGAACAGGCGCTGCGAATGGCCAGCCTTACGCCGGCAGAGTTTCTCAACATAGATCACGAACGTGGACGCATCGCCGCGGGCGGGCGTGCGGACATGGTTCTGCTCGGTCCGGACCTCGATGTCCGAGGCGTCTGGAGTGCGGGAAACCGGATCCGCTAACCGGCCTTGATCGCATCCAGCGCGGCGCGCAGGTTTCCATCGTGCTTGCTCATGAGCGAAACCGCGGTGTCGAGATCGATGCCGTGCGCGACAAGCACGGCCGTCTTTATGTTGCCGCCCGAAACTGCGAGCGCTTTACCGGCGGCTTCCGGAGTGCAGCCCGCTATCTGGATGACCATCTCCACCGAACGCTTACGCAGCTTCTCATTTGTGGGGCGCATATCGACCATCATGCCGCGATAGACATGTCCCAGCTGAATCATCACGGTCGTCGAGATCAGGTTTAGCGCGACTTTTTGCGCGGTGCCGGCTTTGAGTCGTGTCGAGCCTGCGATCGGCTCTTCGCCTGTCTCGATCAGCACCGGTTGATCGCAGACGGCAAGAAGCCGCGAGCCAGGATTGCTGGCGATCCCGACCGTAAGCGCCCCACGCGTCCGCGCCGCTTCCAGCACCGACACGGTGAACAGCGTGGCGCCGCTGGCGGCGACGCCGATCACGACATCATCGGGGCCAACTCCCAGTGCTCCAATGCGGCTGGCGCCATCCGCGCCGGAATCTTCGGCGTTCTCCACAGCTCGCAGCAACGCGCCCTCTCCGCCGGCGATCGCGAAGGCGATCCGCTCGCTGGGCCAGTTGAAGGTCGGCAGAAGTTCGGCGCCGTCCTGCACGCCGATCCGGGCGGACGTTCCCGCGCCGGCATAGATGATACGGCCATCCCGGCGCAGACGCTCGACCGCCCTATCCACGACCAACGAAATGCTGGGCAAGGCGGCGCCCAAGGCCGCGACCGCCGAAAGTTGCCCCTCATAAAGCGCCCTGACCTGCTCGGCTGTAGGCCAGGCGTCGAGTTCGAGATATCTTGGACTGATGTCTTCGGTGCTCATTTGCCTGCCTATCACTGCCGCGCTACGGCCATTGAGGGGCGATCAGACCACGATAGGCAAGAGAAATGACTGAAACGCTGTATCTGGGCGTCGATGGCGGCGGGACACGATGCCGGGCGCGGCTGGAGGCGGCGGACGGACGTGTTCTTGGCCAGGGCGAATCCGGACCGGCGAGCATGCGCTTCGGCATCCATGCGGCGAGCGTCTCGATTCTCGGCGCGGCGCGAGAGGCGCTCGCCCAGGCGGGCCTGGGCGAAGATATGCTGCGACACACCTATGCCGGCATTGGGCTCGCCGGCACTGGCCACCTTGGCGCGCGTCAGGCGCTCGACGCCTGGAAACACCCCTTTGCCAAAGCCTGGTTCGAAGGTGACGGATACATCGCATGGCTTGGCGCCTTCCACGGCGATGAAGGCGGCATTGTGGTCTGCGGGACAGGCAGTATCGGCATTACCTACAAGGGCAAGACGATCCGGGTGGGCGGTTATGGCTTCCCGGTTTCGGACGAAGGAAGCGGCGCTCATATCGGGCTCAACGCGATCCGCTACTCATTGCGAACACTTGATGGCCGGGCGAAGCCAACCGCATTCGCGCAGGAAATTCTCGAGCGCTTCTCGTCAGACCCGGCGGTTGTCATTCGCTGGTCGGAAACGGCGAGCGCAACCGATTATGCCGCCTTCGCGGCAATCGTCATCAAGCACGCGGAAGCAGGAGAGCCCGCCGCAACCAACCTTCTCCGGGATGCAGCGGTTCACATTGCGAGCCTCGCCGAAGCTGTCCTCGCGCGAGGGGCGCCCCGTGTCGCTCTCGTCGGCGGACTTGTCCCCTTCATCAAACCCTTCATTCCCGAGGCGACCGCATCGCGGATCACCGAACCACAATCTGACGCCATGGCTGGCGGCATCATGCTGGCCAGGATGCGACAAGCCGAGGACGGCGGTTGAGCAGGAACGGGCCGGCCGCGGCGGATCCTACATCGCTTAGCCCGCTCGTCCCGTTCCGCGAACCAAAGCTCCGCGATGCGCGGCGAATGAGTTAGTTAGCCGGTGCATTACAAGGCGGCTTATTTTTAGTTTTAAATATATTTTTTGTTCTTGTGCTCGGCGTGTTGTATTCTTTATTTTAACGCGCCTTTTATTTACCCCGGAAGATACTCAGGCGCCAGTCGACGCTGGAGCAAGCACGTGGCTTCCGATCCTTTCAACGATCGAGGTCAGCCGCGCCGCTCCTGTCGAAACCTAGTTGCGGCACACGCCTGCATCTCGTCCGGAGTTTCTGAATGCCCGACAAGGACAACAATTTTGCCTTGCTGCTCGATCTTGCGAAGGAAAAGTCGAGCGAAAAGCGTCGCGAATTGCTGCGGATCCGGCTCATCAGCCAGGCGCCGGCGTCCGCCACGCTGCGGCGATCGAGATCGACCATCGCGTTGGCCCGGCGCATCATCGCGTTGTCGATCGCGCCGTTGAGCAGCTTGAGCGCCGCCAGCAGGGCCTCGTCCTGCCTGTCCTTCGGGGCGATGAGGATGAAGGCGTCGTAGGGCGGCAGGACGGACTTCGGATCGTCCAGCAGGATGAAGTTGTAGGCGTCGATGCGGCCATCGGTCGTGTAGGCGGTGATGACGTCCATACGGCCGGATTTGACCGCGTCGTACATGAAGGTCGAATCCATGCCCTGCGTGCGAAGCGACTGGAGGCCGTAGGCGTCGCGCGTGCGCGTCCATTCCGAACGCCCGAAGAATTCCGGGTCGCTGCCCAGCCGCACCGGCTTGCCCGCGAGATCGGCGATCGACTTGAGGCCGAGGCGTTTCGCCGTCTTGCGGCTGGTGGCGAAGGCGTAGGCGTTTTCGAAGCCGAGCCGGTCGGCCGCCAGTATGCCGTGTTTCGAAAGCAGCCAGTCGCTCATCTCGGAATAGAGGTCGTCGCGCGGTTTTGCGTCCTCGCGCTTCATGTTGGTCGCCCAGACGGTGCCGGAATAATCGACATAGAGGTCGATCTGGTCGTGCGCGAGCGCATCGAAAGCCACCGTGGAGCCGAGGCCCTGCCGGACGTCGACCTGCGCGCCCTGGCTTTCGAGGACCCGGCGGATGACGTTCGCGAGGATGTACTGCTCCGTGAACGTCTTCGCGCCCACTACGATGGTCCGGCCAGAGAGCGGCCCGGCGTTTCCGGCGGCGGCGGAAGTCTGCGCGGCCCGCGCGTGCGCCATGTACGGCCCAGCCAGCAGCGGCGCGAAGATCAGGAGGAAGCCGGCCGCGCCGACGATGACGAACTTTAGAGAGCGACGAAGCGCGGCCTTCTCGAACAGCGCAATGATCTGGTCCAGCGCCAGCGCAAGGGCTGCCGAGGCGATGCAGCCGAAGATCACCGAACCCCAGTTGCGCGTCTGCAATCCCTGGAAGATGTAGCCGCCGAGGCTGTGGGCGCCGACCGGCGTCGCCAGCGTCGCCGCGCCGACGACCCAGACGGATGCGGTCCGCAGCCCGGCGACGATCACCGGCGCAGCAAGCGGCAGGTCGACGCCAAACAGACGCTGGCGGCCGGTCATGCCCACCGCGAGCGCCGCCTCGCGCACATCCGGATCGACGCCGCGAAGGCCGACGATGGTGTTTCTCAGGATCGGGAGGATCGAATAGAGCGTCAGCGCCGCGAAGGCCGGCCAGAAACCGATCTGGCCGCCAAGCAGCGGCACCATGAGGGCAAGCAGGGCCAGTCCTGGAATGGTCTGCACGATGCTCGCGAAACCCAGCGCGGCGCCGGCGACGCGCGGCGAGCGCGAGGCCAGAACGCCCAGCGGCACCGACAGAACCAGCCCTACCCCGAGCGCGCTGAGCGACAGCAGGATGTGCCCGGCATAGCGGTCCGGGAACGTCGTCCATTCATTCGCGAACAGGCCGTTCATTCCGCGAAGCCGGCGAAGGCCTGGGCGACGGCGCGCGCCGTCTTGCGCGGCGCCGCCAGCAGGGCGCGAACGGCTTCGGTTGCGGGCGCGGCGACCAATTCGCCCGCCCCGCCCATCTGCACGATACGCCCGCCCTCCATGACCGCGATCCGGTCCGCCAGACGCAGCGCTTCGGAAAAGTCGTGCGTGACGAGCACGCTGGAGAAACCCAGCCGCCTGCGCAGCGCGGAAATGTCGTCGATCAGCGCATCCTTGGTGACGGGATCGAGCGCCGCAAAAGGCTCATCCAGCAACAGGAGCTCCGGTTCGCCCGCAAGCGCCCTCGCCAATCCCACGCGCTGACGCTGGCCGCCGGACAGTTCCGACGGCGCACGGCCCGCATACGACGCGTCGGCGAGACCCGCCATGTCCAGAAGCGCGGTGACCTTGTCGGCGATCCGTTGCGCGTCCCATCCCAGCAGGCCGGGCGTGAGAGCGATATTTTCCGCAACCGTGCGATGCGGAAACAACCCGCCGGACTGGATCACATAGCCAATGCGCCGCCGCCACTCATGGGCGGGAATGTCGTGCGCTTCCTTTCCACCCAGACGGACGCTGCCCTCGTCGGGCTCGACCAGACGGTTCAGCATCTTCAGCGTCGTGGTCTTGCCGCACCCAGAGGCGCCGATCAGCGCCAGCGTCTCGCCCGCTTTCAGCTGAAAGCTGACGTGATCCACGGCGCGCATCTCCCCGAAGGACTTCGTGAGACCTGCGGCGTCGAGGAGGAAGGGCGAGTCAGATGTATTCACGGCGCGCACCGTGCGCGAATGGAACCGATCGGACAAGCTCCCGCGGACTTCACGCGATGCCCGCTCGTGATGTGGCCCCACGAAATGGACTGTGGACTACGGACAATTCACGCGATCGCCGGCTTCGCGCCCCTAGCAAGGCCGCAATTCGTATCTATATCACCGACAATTACCGAATGGCGCGCCCCGGCGGGCTTCAACCAGCGGCAATATGCTGCGCACAGGGCCTCCTCGCGCGCATGATCTCATCGGCTCTCACACCCCACCCTTCCGAACGCGCGGCGTGGCGCCGGCGTTTTTTGGCTGTGCGAGACCAGACGACGGCGCTGGCCGCCTCTCTCTCGCCCGAGGACCAGGTTATTCAGTCGATGACTGACGCCAGTCCGACCAAATGGCATCTCGCGCACACGGCATGGTTTTTCGAGACGTTCATTCTGAAAGACCACGCCGAAGGATATTCACCCTTCGATCCGGACTACGCCTACCTGTTCAATTCATATTACGAGGCGGTGGGCGAGCGTCACCCGCGGCCGCAGCGCGGATTGCTGTCGCGGCCCTCCTCTGAGGAGGTGCTGACATACCGATCCCATGTCGATGCGGCGATGGCGACCCTGATCGAAGAAGCCTCACCGAAGACCTGGGACATGATTCACCCGCTGATCGAGCTTGGGCTGAACCACGAGCAGCAGCATCAGGAATTGATCCTGATGGACATCAAGCACGCATTCTCGATCAATCCACTTCTTCCCGCCTACGCGCCGGCAATGAAGCGGGATCCAGCACCTGCGCCGCCGCTGGAATGGGTCGCCTTTCCCGGCGGACTTTATGAGATCGGCCATGATGGAGAGGGCTTCGCCTTCGACAATGAAGGCCCGCGCCACCGTGTCTGGCTGGAGCCTTTCGCCCTGGCCAACCGGCTGACGACCAACGCGGATTATCTCGCTTTCATCGATGACGGCGGGTATCAGCGACCGGAGTTCTGGCTCTCCGACGGGTGGGCCGCGCGCCAGTCCCAGGGATGGGAGGCGCCGCTCTACTGGCTCACCCGCGATGGGCGCCGCGAAATCTTCACGCTGGCGGGGCCGCGCCCGCTCGATCTCTCGGAACCTGTCTGTCATGTGAGCTATTACGAGGCCGACGCGTTCGCGAACTGGACCGGCCGGAGGCTGGCGCGCGAAGAGGAATGGGAAGCGGCCGCCAGCCGCAACCCGACGCCGCCCGATCCGGACGGCGGAAGCCGCCTGCATCCATCGGCGGCCGCTGACGCCGGCCTCTCTCAGATGTTCGGCGAGTGCTGGCAGTGGACCAGCTCGGCCTATAGCGCCTATCCGGGCTTTCGCGCCGCAAAGGGGGCCATCGGCGAATACAACGGCAAGTTCATGTCGAACCAGTTCGTGCTTCGCGGCGCCGCTGCCGTAACTCCGGCGAGCCATGCGCGTATGACCTACCGGAACTTCTTCCCGCCCGCCGCGCGCTGGGCGTTCTCAGGCATAAGGTTGGCGTCCGACGATGTATGACAGCAGGGCGCACGCGCGACCCAACGACGAATTCAGTTTTCTGGACTTCGAGCAGGCGGATGAAAGCTTCCGCGACGCTCTGGTCGCCGGCCTCTCCCAGGGGGCAAAGGCGATCCCATGCCGCTTTCTCTATGACCAGCGGGGATCGGGGCTGTTCGACCAGATCTGCGAGCTTCCCGAATACTATCCCACGCGCACCGAAACGAAGATCCTGCGCGATCATGCCGGCGACATTTCCCGCCTGGTGGGGCCCGGCGCCTCGCTGATTGAGCTCGGCAGCGGATCGAGCACGAAGACGCGCATTCTTCTCGACCGGCTGGACCGGCTGGTCGAGTACATTCCAATCGACGTCTCAAGAGATCACCTGCGCAACGCTGCAAGAGACATCGCCAAGGCCAACCCGGCGATCCGCGTAACCGCCATCTGCGCCAACTATGGAACCGACTGGCGATTGCCGCGCACACTTGGCCGCCCGGTGGGTTTCTTCCCGGGGTCGACCATCGGGAATCTCAGACACGCGGAGGCCCGCGACCTGCTCGCCGCGTGGCGCAAGCGCCTTGGACCTGAAGGACAGATGATCGTCGGCGTCGATCTGAAAAAGGCGAAGCGCCTGCTCGATGCGGCCTATGACGATGCCAGCGGCATAACCGAGGCCTTCATCTTCAACATACTGGACCGCGCAAATCGCGAGCTGGGCGCCGACTTTGACCTGTCAGCGTTTGCCTATGACGCCGGCTATTCCGTGGAGCGCGGGCGCGTGGAAATGAACCTTCGCAGCCTCCTCGCGCAGACGGTTCACGTCGCCGGCCAGACAGTCGACCTGGCGGCGGGCGAACGCATCCATGTCGAGAATTCGTACAAATACGATGTCGCCGAATTCCGGCGACTCGCGGCGGAAGCCGGCTTTCGCTCGGCCCGGCACTTCACCGACGCATCGAACCTGTTCAGCGTCTGGGTTCTCGGCGCCGGCTGAATTGCGGCGGCACGCATTCGGCTCATCAGCTAAACAGGCGGTCGATCTCGTCCTGGTCGACGCCCTCGCCTGGCGCGGTTGGCCCATTGAGGTAGACGGCGCCCTCCGCTGGCTGCGGCTGTTCGACGGGCGCGTCCTCGACCTCGCCGCTTTCGGACAGCACCTCGGCGAGGCCGCCGATGTGATTTTCGAACTTCAGCAGCATTTCGACGACCTTGGAGATTCTCTGTCCCGCCAGATCCTGGAACGCGCAGGCTTCCATGACCGACAGGCATCTCGATTCGACCAGTTCGCGATACGCATCCTGAGGCACCTCGAGCGGCTGGCCCATGATTTCTTCGGCCGCCTGCATGATCTGGTTTGCGGCGCCTTCGGTGGTCTCAACGATGAGGCCGATCTCGGTCATCGCCGACGGCAGGTGCGTGGCGCGCATTTCGGTCGGCCGGAGATCCGCCAGCGCGCGACGCACGGCCGTCACATACTCCAGCAGGGCGCGGCGTTCGGATGCAAGCGTCTCGGCGTTGAGATCCGTCATGGTCAGAATTCCCCCAGCACGGCCGATATCTTCTGTTTGAGCACCGCCTGGGTGAACGGCTTGATGATGTAGTTGTTGACGCCGGCCTGCCGCGCCGCGACGACGTTTTCCGTACGCGCCTCGGCGGTCACCATGATGAAGGGCAGTTCCGCCGTCTGCGCATTGGCGCGCACCTGCTTCAGCAGGTCGAGCCCGGTCACGGGCTGCATGTTCCAGTCAGAGATGATCAGGCCATAGCTGTGCGGCCTCTCCTTGATCATGGCCAGCGCCGAGGCCCCGTCGGTGGCCTCCTCGATATTGCGAAATCCCAGCTGTTGCAGGAGGCCACGGACGATGCGGAGCATTGTCTTGTAGTCATCGACGATGAGGATCGGCAGATCCTTGCTGATCGCCATGAGGAGACCTCCAACAAGAGCGGCGGCTAGTTCGACAGGGGGCACGATATAAAATGCGTGCTAATAAACCATAAATTGTTTGGGGGCAGGCTGCCGCGATCAACAAGGCCTCTTGCCTCATCGAATTGGCGCCATGGACGACATCCTCCGCGACTTCATTTCCGAGGCCAACGAGAGCATCGAGGCGCTCGATCAGGCCCTTGTCCGGTTCGAACGCGAACCGGAAGATCCGGATCTCCTGTCGGAAATCTTCCGGGTCATGCACACGATCAAGGGAACCTGCGGTTTCCTTGGCCTCGGCCGGCTCGCCGCCGTGGCGCACGCCGGGGAAAACATCCTGGGCCAGTTCCGTGACGGCGCGCTGAAGCCCGATCAATCGTCGGTTTCAGCCGTGCTCGACGCTGTTGACCTGATCAAACGCCTGCTGGCGGAACTGGAATCGCATGGCGTGGAACAGCCCGGCGATGACAGCGCCCTGATCCAGCGGCTGAACGCCATCGCCGATGCGGGCCCGGCCGAAGCGCCCCAGGCCGTCTCGCAGGAGCCTCTTGCGACGCGCATCGGCGGTCTCTCGTCGGTGGATTGCGCCGTGGAGATCGCGCTGGCCAAGGCCCGCGCTGCGTCCGAGGGCGTCCGGTTTCATGCCATTCAGGAAGATACGCTCAACGCCAGTGTGCGCGATGCGGTGTGGGCGGCAGTGTCGGGCGATCCGGCCACTGACATGAAGACCCTGCTTGCGGGGCTCGATATCGACAGCGACTCGGAACTGAGGCTGCTGATCTCGTGTCTCGAACACGGGTTTGCAGAGCTTGGTCTTGATGCCGCGACGATCGCCGAAGTTGTCGCTGCGCTGGCGGTGGACATCCCGGATGCGGCGCAGGACCAGGCGCCGCAAAACGCGCCCTCTTCGAGCCCGGCAGGATCCAGCGTTGCGGCCCAGACGATCCGCGTGCAGGTGGAGTCCCTTGAGCAACTGATGAACGTTGCCAGCGAGCTCGTGCTCATTCGCAACCAGTTGCTTCAGACACTGCGCGGCCAGCCGGAGAGCCCGTTTGCGGGGCCGCTGCAGCGCCTGAACCACGTTACGACGGAGCTGCAGGAAAGCGTGATGACCACGCGCATGCAGCCGATCAGCGCGGCATGGGCGAAGCTGCCGCGTCTGGCCCGCGATCTCGCCATCGAACTCGACAAGCGCATCGACATCGTCATGCAGGGCGAGGAGACCGAGCTGGACCGGCAGGTGCTTGAGCAGATCAAGGATCCGCTCACCCACATGATCCGCAACGCCGCGGATCATGGCCTGGAATCGCCTGGCGAGCGGGCCCGCGCCGGCAAGCCGGAAACGGGACGTATCCAACTCTCCGCGCGTCATGAAGGCAGCCATATCGTGATTGAGGTGGCGGACGACGGGCGCGGGCTTGCTGTCGCGAAGATACGCGCGAAGGCGTTGGCGCAGGACCTTATTACGCCGGCCGAAGCCGAATCCATGTCGGAAGCCAAGATCCAGCAGCTGATCTTTCACGCCGGCTTCTCGACCGCCGCGGCGATCACGGGCGTTTCCGGTCGCGGCGTCGGCATGGACGTGGTGCGCACGAATATCGAGAAGATCGGCGGAACCGTCGAACTGACCTCGACGGAGGGCAAAGGCACCCGCTTCACTGTCCGCATACCCCTGACGCTGACGATCGTCTCCGCTCTGATCGTGGATTGCTGCGGCGAGCGTTTCGCGTTGCCTCAGGCAAGCGTGGTTGAACTGGTGGGCGTCGGCGGCGGATCAGGCCGCGCCATCGAAACGATCAACGGCGCACCTGTGCTGCGCCTGCGCGACCGCCTCCTTCCGCTGGTCCCCATGCAGGAGCTGATGGGTCTGGACCAGCCGTCGCGGGACGACGAGCGATCCATTCTCGTTGTCCGTGTCGGCGCCTTTTCCTACGGCATCATCGTCGATCGCGTCTTCGATACCGAGGAGATCGTGGTCAAGCCAGCCGCCAGCGTGTTGAGGTCTATCCCCTACTATTCCGGCGCCACCATTCTTGGCGACGGCGCCGTGATCATGATCCTTGATCCCAAGGGCATCGCCTCCCGCATCAGCACGTCGCCCTCTGCGGAGGCGGAAGACACGGAAACCGCCGCGGCGGCCGATAGCCACAATGTCCAGTTGCTCATCGTGCGCGGACAGGGCGAGGCCTTGAAGGCGACGCCCCTCCAGCTGGTCTCACGGATCGAGGAGATTGACGCGTCCTGCGTGGAATACGCCAACGGCAAACCCGTCATGCAGTATCGCGGTCAGCTCATGCCTCTGGTCGGGCTGGAGGGCGAAGCGGTGTGCCTGGAACAGAGCGTGAGCCGGCCGGTGGTCGTCTTCGAGGACGACTCGCGCGCCATCGGCCTCCTGGTCGGCGAGATCGTCGATATCGTGGAAACGCCGCTCCATCAGCAGTTCCGCACCACGGCGAGAGGCGCGCTCGGCAGCCTCGTCATCAACGATCACGTTACCGACATCATCGACATCGCCCATTACTGGAGCGAGGCGGTGGCCGCTTCTGGCGCCGGGCCTGCGAAAGCCAGCGGAAAGCGGCGCGCCCTGATCATTGATCCGAGCCACTTCCAGCGGAACCTTCTCTCGCCGCTTCTCGCCATGGCCGGTTTCGAGGTGGTGACCGCCGAGGACTCCGTCAGCGCCAACGAGGCGATTGAGCGGGGCCCGGCCTTCGACATCATCCTTGCCGATGCCTGGATCAGCGAAGCAGATCTGCCCGCCAGCAGCCAGGCGCCCGTGATCGGACTCTATGACCACGAACGCGCCGACGTTCCCCACGCGGGCGCCTCGTTCCGGGAAACCGCGAACAGGCTCGACAGAGACGGTTTGCTCGCCGCCATCGATGCGGCTCTGCGCCCAGCCCGGAATGCAGCATGACACGCACATCCAGTCTTCCAGACGGCGACCAGGATTTCGTCACGATGAGCGTGGCGGGCACTTGTCTCGGCATCCCCGTGCTTCGGGTGCGCGACGTACTGGACACCCCCGTGATACACCGCGTGCCCCTGGCTCCGCCGGAAATCTTTGGTTCGGTCAACCTTCGCGGCCGGATCGTGACGGCAATCGATCTGCGGACGCGTCTCGCCCTGCCCGCCCGCGGCAAGGACGAACGGTGCATGTGCGTGACCGTCGAACGGCTGGCCGGCGGCGCGGGCGAGGCTTACGCCATCCTCGTGGATGAGGTTGGCGATGTCCTGACCATGCCGGCCTCCGCCTACGAACCCAATCCCGTGACAATCACCGAGCGGTGGCGCGGCCTATGCCGCGGGCTCTACCGGCGCGAGGCCTCCCTGCTTGTGGTTCTTGATGTCGACGCCCTGCTCGACATCGAAGCCGGCCTGCAGGCCGCCTGACGCCCTTCCGGCGCGCAGCGCTTCAGGCTGTCCGGGCAAGACCCATGGCTGGCGCAAGCCGAAACAGTCCACGTTCTTCCGGCACACCGACGAAGCGCTGGGTTACGCCGATGATCGAGTCGGCGCTTCCCAGAACCAGCACGCCGTCCGGCGCCAGTTGCCGGGAAATCAGGTCCAGCGCCCGCGCCTTGGTGGGCGCATCGAAGTAGATCAGCACGTTGCGGCAGAAGACGATGTCGAACTGCCCGAGATGAGCCGCCGGCTCGAGCAGGTTGTGGCGCCGGAACGAGGTCATCGCCCTTAACGGCTCGGCGACGCGATACCCTTGTCCCGGAAATTGCGTGAAGTGGCGCGCCAGCCGTTCCGGCGACAGTCCGCGGCCAACCTCGAACGCGCTGAATTCAGCCGTCCTGGCGCGTGCAAGGATGGGCTCGGAGATATCCGTCCCGACGATCTCCCAGCGCCATCCGGCCAGATGGGCGAAATCCTCGCGGATCTGCATGGCGATCGAATACGGTTCCTGTCCGCTCGAACATGCCGCGCTCCAGATGCGCACCTTCTTTGCGGCGGCGCGGGCGCGAACCAGCTGAGGCAGGACATTGCGGCTCAGAAGTTCAAAGGGCTTGGCGTCCCGGAAGAACAGCGACTCATGCGTCACCATCGCCTCGACAACCGCCGTGATCATGGACTCGTTCGGCCGCGTGCGCAGCTCGGTCATGAGATCGATCACGCTCTTCAGCCCGAGCTTGAGCGCGACGGGCCCCAGCCGGCTGGCGACCAGATAGAGTTTGTCGCTGGTGAGCTGCATGCCGCACCGCTCCTGCAGCAGTTTCTGCAAGGCGAGGAAGTCGGGACTCGAGATCATGGCGCGCCTCGCATGGCGCTGGCGAGATAATCCGTTGTGTCGCCTATGGACAGCTGGCCCATCGCCTTGCCTGTCTTGAACGCCGCGCCGGGCATGCCCCACACAACGCTGGTCGGTTCATCCTGCACGAAGAACCGGCCGCCATGACGCGCCACCTCCAAGCATCCGTCCGCCCCGTCGCGCCCCATGCCCGTCAGGACAACGGCAAGCAGGTCGCGGCCATAGAGCGCCGCGAGGCTGCGCAGCATCGGATCGACGGCCGGCTTGCAGAAGTTTTCAGCCGGACCATCCGAGAGCGAGATCAGCGGGCGATCCTCAGCCTTCCGGACAAGCATGTGGCGGCCGCCGGGCGCGACATAGATGTGGCCTGGCGCAACCGGCATGCCCTCGGCGCCTTCGAATGCGGGAACGCCGGCGACGCGGCCAAGCTGTTCGGCCAGCATGGCCGTAAAGGAGGCCGGCATGTGCTGCGTGATGAAGACCGGGCAACGCAGCACGCCTTTCACTGCGCCGAATATCCGAAGCAGGGCTGGCGGCCCGCCGGTCGAGCTGCCGATGGCGATGGCGGCGGGCTTCAGTCGCGGCAAGGTGATCGTCGATGCACTGGAGCGCGCCGGAGTGTTTCGGCGCTGGCGTCCGTGCGCCTTGATCTTGGTTTTCAGTTCATCGAGGAAGGCTGGAAGCGCAGACGGCCCGTTCGCCGCGTCGGGTTTCGGCACATAGTCCACCGCACCCAGCTGGAGCGCTCGCAGGCTCATCCCCGCGTGGCGCCGGGTCAGCGCCGAAGCCATGATCACCGCCGCGCCAGGACGCGCCGCCAGAATTTTCGGCAAGGCGTCGAGGCCGTTCATGACCGGCATCTCGACATCCAGAAGAATGACGTCGGGCGCGAGCGATCCCGCCATTTCCACGGCGGCGCGACCATCGCCGGCCGCGCCGACCACGCGGATATCCGGATCGCTTTCGACGCCGCGCTGGATCATGCCCCGCGCAACGGCGGAATCGTCCACCAGCAGAACGCCGACAGGCGCGTTGGTCACGGCCCCCTACCGGTTGACGAAGCGGTCGATGGACTGGCGCAGGTCTTCGGACTGGCGCGAAAGCTCGTTTGACGCCTGCAGCAGGTCGCCGGAGGCGGCAGAGCTCTGCTCCGCAGCTTCGCTCACGCCGCCGATGGACTCGGTGACGTCCCGCGCGAATTCAGCCGCTTGCGAGACGTTGACGGCGATCTCGCGCGTTGCGCTCGATTGCTGATCCACCGCGCCGGATATGGCGGTGGCGATCTCCGCGACCTTGCGGATGGTTTCCGCGATGCCCTGAATGGCGCTGACCGAGCCCGCCGTCGCCGCCTGCATGGCGGACACCTGGCTGGAAATTTCATCCGTCGCCTTGGCGGTCTGGTCGCTCAGGCTTTTGACTTCGGAGGCGACGACGGCGAAGCCCTTTCCGGCCTCCCCTGCACGCGCCGCCTCGATCGTTGCGTTGAGCGCCAGCAACTTGGTCTGCCCGGCGATATTGTTGATCAGGGTGACGACGTTGCCGATCTTCTGCGCGGCGTCGGCCAGGCCCTGGATCGAGAGGCTTGTCCGATCCGCCTCCGCCACGGCGCGCTGGGTAACGGAGTTGGACTCGTCCACCTGCCGCGCAATCTCGGCTATGGACGCCGACAGCTCCTCGCCGGCCGCGGAAACGGTCTGGACGCTGGAGGATGCGGTCTGCGCCGAACTGGCGACGCGCGCAGCCTGCCGCGTCGTGTCTTCGGCCGTACGCGCCATCGATTCCGCGGTCGCGCGCATTTCGGTGGATGCGCTGGCGACAATGTCCGCGATCTCCTTGACCCGGAAGGCGATGTCCATCTGGTCGGTGATGTCGGTTGCGAACTTCACCACCTTGAACGGCTTGCCGTTGCCGTCGAAAATCGGGTTGTAGCTCGCCTGGATCCAGATTTCCCGGCCGCCCTTGCCGATCCGCTTGTATTGACCGGCATCGTATTCGCCCCGGCCCAGTTTCTCCCAGAACGACTTGTATTCGGCGGAGGCGCGCATTTCGGGTTCTACGAACATGGCGTGGTGCTGGCCGCGTATCTCTTCGAACGAATAGCCGACTGCGCGCAGGAAGTTTTCGTTGGCCGCCTGGATCTTGCCATCAAGCGTGAACTCGATGACGGCCTGCGAGCGGTTCAGCGCCGCAAGGTTGCCCGCGTTGGAGCGCGTGACCGTGACGTTGTCCCATTCGAGAACATTGCCGACATAGTTGCGCCGGTCATCGAAAACCGCGCTGACGTTCAGCGCGAACTTGAACTCGCCGATGGTGATGTCGGTCTTGTATGGCAGCCGTGCCGGATCGGACAGCAGCCTGCGCTGATGCTCGGGATTCTTGTGGAAGATGTCGATGCAGGTTCCAACGATCGCATCGGGATTGAAGCTCGGCCAGACCGCGCGAAACGCAGCGGCATTTTCCGAGAACAGCTTCTTCGTCGCGTCGTTGACATACTGGACGACGAGATTCCGGTCGACCATCATCATCGCCACCGACGTGCCGATGAAGGCGGCGCTCTTGAATTGCGCCTCGTGGCGCGCCGCTTCCTGCTCGGTGATGTCGGTTGCGAACTTCACCACCTTGATCGGCCTGCCCGCGCCGTCGAAGATCGGATTGTAGCTCGCCTGGATCCAGATTTCCCGACCATCCTTGGCGATGCGCTTGTACTTGCCGGCGTCGTATTCGCCGCGTCCGAGCTTTTCCCAGAAGGCGCGGTATTCGCGGCTGTTGCGCTGGGCCGGCTCGACGAACATCGAATGGTGCTGGCCTGCGATCTCGTCCAGCGAGTATCCCAACGTCGCCAGGAAATTCTCGTTGGCGTGCAGGATGTGCCCGTCGGTCGTGAATTCGATCACCGCCTGGGAGCGGTTGATCGCATTGACCATGCCCTCGAAATCCGAGGTTCGGCCCGGGCGCGCCGGCGACCGGCTGACGGTCTTGAGAGCGTGGGCGGTCCCGAAGTTAGCCAACATAGCCTCCAGCATCAGATTGGAGGCGATCCTCGCCGGTCTTGATTAACTATATATTGCTAGTAGCAAAATTATTGCGCAAATGCTCTAGCGCGATCGCCCGCGGGCCTGGACCGGCCAGATCCGGACGAGCGTGTCGTGGCTCACTACATGATAGTGGTCGTAAAGATTGACCGTCGGGTCGCAATGCGGAACGGCCAGCGTCACTGCATCGCCAATCGCGAAGGTTGCATCGGCCGCAACGATGGCGCCGTGCTCATCCCCCATGAAATGATAAACTGCCCCCTCGGGCGCTCCGGAGAGGATGGTCGGCGGACCGCCATCCGTGGCCATCGCCTTGAACCCCGCATCGATCGTCGCCATGCCCGGCGTGTTGGCGCTGACCACCCGCGCATCCACGAACAGCGACGTCTCGAACGGCGTCACGCCGTCTCCGGTCAGGTCGCAATCATTGTATTGCCTGTCCATGAAGACGTAGGAGCCGGTCTGAAGCTCGTTCAGCACGCCGAGATCCGCATCGATCCGGTGCGTGCCCGTACCGCCGCCCGTGATGACCTGAGGCGAAAGGCCGGCGGCGTTGAGCTGGTCGACAATGCCCTTGAGATAGGCGGTGCGCTTCTTCATGGCGTCCACGCGGTCCGCCCAGGCTTCGATGTGCTGCTCACGGCCACAATAATACTGCACGCCGAGGAAGCGCAGCGAGGGCGCCGCCGCAATCTGCTTCGCGAGCGCCAGCGCCGCCTCGGGCGAGGCGACGCCTGTGCGACGGATGCCGGGATCGATATCGACGAGAACCTGCAACGGTTTTTCCGTTGTCGCCGCATTCATGAGCGCCTGCACGTTGGTGGGATTGTCCGTCACGACCCTGAGATCGCCGATACGCTGGTTGAGGGCGATCAGTCTTTCGATCCCCGGCGCGGTGACGACCGGCGATGTAATCAGGATGCTGTCGACCTCACCGTTCGCCATGGCTTCCGCTTCGCCCAGCTTGGCGGAACACACGCCCACGGCGCCAGCCGCGATCTGCATCCGCGCTATGTCGGCGCTCTTGTGCGTCTTGGCGTGCGGACGAAGCGCCAGCCCGTGCTCGGCGGCGAAAGCCGCCATTGATTGAATGTTGCGCGCGAGGACGTCGATATCGACGACGAGGACGGGCGTGTTCAGGGCCCGCCGCCCACCCTGCTGGCCGATCAGATGCGCATGGAGATCGATATCGGAAACCGGGCTGGACATGGGCTCAGACCCTCGCTGCCGGTCGCGCATCGAAGAGGTCGGCAAGGTGCGCGTTGGCGAATTTCGCGGCTGGATCGACGCGTTCGCGTACGGCGCAGAACCGCGCTGCTTCGGGATAAAGCTCCAGCACGTCGGCGTGGCTTAGCGTATGGCGCTTGGCCCAGTGCGGGCGTCCTTGATGCGAGCGGAAGATCGTTTCGGCTTCGGCGAATATCTCACGCCAGGCCATGCGATGATACTGGTGCATGGAGATCGAAGCGCCGAGGCGGCCGCTGAACGGGCTGAGCCATATGTCGTCGGCCGCGACCAGGCGGAATTCGAACGGGAAGGCGACCGGCAGACGCTTCTTGCGGATCCATGCGATCACTTCGCGTAACGCCGGCCAGCCGTTTTCGCGCGGCAGTTCGTACTCCATCTCCTCGAACTTCACCGTGCGGTCGGATGGAAATATCCGGTAGGCGGGCCCGACGCGGCGGCGCTTCAGCGATTTGGGGATCAGGCTGCCCTGCACCATCCGGGTCATGAACGGCGCCGCGCGGCACAATTCGCAGACACGGCGGAACATGTCGTCGTCCATGTCGCCCTGCTCCGACATCTCGCCTTCGGACGGGGCGGGATTGAGCATCTTCACCATTGCCGTTTCGGCATAGGGAAAGACGAAGAATTCGACATGACGGTTCTCGGCGGCCAAGTGGTCCCAGCGCTCCGCCAGTTGGTCCAGCGGCCAGGCCTCCAGTTTTTCCTCGAGATGAAAAGCCGGCAGTACATCGATCTCGATCCGGCTGGCGACGCCGAGCAGGCCGAGCGACAGGCGCTGCGCCTCGAAGAGGTCCGGATTTTCGCTTCGGCTGCATGTGGTGATCGACCCGTCAGGCCCGACAAGCCGAAAGGCAGTGGCGAACGTCGACAGCGATCCCAGTCCCGCGCCCGTGCCGTGAGTCCCTGTCGCGAGCGCGCCCGCGAGTGCCTGCGGATTGACGTCGCCCTGGTTCGACAGGGAGAGGCCCTTGCGCCACATGGCGTCTGTCAGTTTCGCGAGACTCCATCCCGCCGGCGCCCAGAGGCGCTTGCCATCGGCGCTCAGTTCCATGTCCCCCTCCATGTCGGCGAGCGACAGCAGGGTTCCGTCTGTTTCACAAAGGGGCACGAAGGAATGGCCAGCCCCAACCACTCTCACCTTCGCGGCTTTTGCGACGAGGGAGGAGAGTTCCGCCTCGGTGCGCGGCCGTTCGATCGCCGACGGGCTGGCGTTGACGCTGCCGGACCAGTTGGACCATGCCGCCATCACTCATCTCCCGTCATGGGCGCGCCGCCGAGAATCCGCGCCGCCTCGCGGATCACGGCCTCGCGCGGAATGCGATCTTCCTCGCCCAACATTTCGTCGATGGCGTAGCCCAGCTCGACGCCGATGCGCAGGCGGCGCCAGAGCACCGCACGTTTCACGTCCGGAAGCAGCGGGGCGTAAACTTCCATCATCGCATCGGTCACTTCGCGGTGGGATTCGACGCGGACATGCGCAAGCCGCGGCACCGCCCGCATCGCCCGTTCGATCCAGACGCCGCCAGGCTCCGACTCTGTCACCTTTGCGGTGGCGCGCATCAATTCCTCGACCGAGGCGGAAAGCGCCTTGAGGCCGCCGGCCTTGTGATTTTCAAGCCATCCGTAGAGCGCCTGGTTCTGCCGGTCCATCAGGCGCCGGCCCAGCGCTTCCAGGACAGCGTACTTGTCGGTGAAATACCGGTAGAGCGCGGCTGGCGAGACGCCTGCGCGAGTGGCGATCATATTGGTCGAAATGCGTTCAACGCCAACCTCGCCGAGAAGTTCTCCGGCAATGTCGAGCAGGCGTTCGCGCGTTTGCACGGCCCGATCCTGCCGGGGCAGCACCCGCTTTTGTTTCAAGGCGCGCTTCACCGCCACAAGCTAGCCTCCCCTCGCCAGCGCGACACGCGCGCGCGTCTGGTGGAGGCCAATCGCGATCAGCACCGAAACAGCGAGACACGCGCCGCCGAAGGCGACCGCGCCGCGCGCGTCCTGGTCCGTCACCAGCATCGAAGCGAGCAGCGGTCCGAAGCTCCCGCCCAGCACCTGGGCCCCGCCGATCAGCACAGCCGCGCGGCGTGCGGGATCCGCTTCGATCACCATTGGCACGAGGAACGGCAGGGCGAAAAGCCACAGGAAGCCGAACCCGCCCGAAATCGCCAGGAAGATCGCCGGTCCGGGCAGGATAGCGAAACCGATGAGAAGCCCGACATTGATCAGCGCACAAACGAGGATCGCCACGAGCCAGTTCACCTTGCCGGCGAGATAGGTGGCCGCCGATCCGCCAGCCACCTGACAGGCCAGCGAGATCGAAACTGCGAGCCCCGTGACGCCGGGATCATGACCCGACTGCTTGGACAGCGGCTCAGCATAGACCCAGACACCAATTGTGAAGGCGGAATAAAGGAAGGCGCCGGCAAGCGCGATCCAGCCGCGCAAACCCGGCAGCGATGCGCTGCCGCTCTCCGACCGAGGCAGGTCGGCGTAGCTGTCAGGCATCAGGAAGGCGACGGCGGCCGTGACCACGCAGAAGACGGCGAGGCCGTCAAACCCACCATCGGCGCCGAGCTTGGGAACCACCGCAAGCGACAGGAATGTAGCCAGAAGGAACTGCGCCAGCGTCTGCACCGTCAGATAGACGCCGGACCATCGCTCCGGCATCGGCGAGCGTGCGATCAGGGCGACGGTGATCCACATGAGGACGCCGCTGGGAATACCTGCGGCTGCGCGGATCAGCGTCACCATCTGCCCCTGCATCATAGGTGTCGCCGCATCGACGCCTGCAAGCAGTAGGGAGGCGAGCGCCGCGATGATCCGGAGGCGGGCCGGCTTGAGCAGCGCGCCGGAGAGGCCCGCCGCGAGCCCCATAGTCAGCAATTCGGCTGTCGCCGCCTGGCCCAGCTGCGCCGAGGAAATCCGGCCTTCGGCCTCCAGCGCGCCAAGCAGCAGCGGCTGCAGGCCGGCGATCATGATCGCCGTGACGCCAATGAACATGACAGCGGAGAACTGGACCCGCGTCGGCGCGGGCCCGATCCATGGGACAGGATTCGCTTCAGTCATGCGACATTAGTAGTTGAAGCGGGCGTAGACACCAGCCGTTTGCCTCGGACCCATGCTGAAGAGGTCAAATCCCAAGCCCTCGATGGGGATAATGTCCGAAATGTTGGTCTCGCCGAAAACATTTCGGCCCCATAAACCGAACTCGATGCGCCCGTCCGGCATCTTCCAGCCCGCACGGAGATCCACGAACGTGCGCTCCTGATCCGTCAGACGATCTGCGTTCGTCGTGTCGTAATAGACCTTGGACCGGTAGGACACGCTCGCCTGCGTATCGGCCGTGCCGCCGAACAGCGCCCAGTGGTATCGGGCGGATCCGTTTATTGTCGCGCGCGGAGCGTTGGGAAGATGATTGCCTGAATAGTCTGTCCCCGCTGAAGTAAAGTTGCGGTAGGTCGCCTCAAGGAAGGAGGTCGAGAGCGACAGATCGAGCCCGTCGATCGGCGAGGATGACAACTCGGCCTCAAGCCCCTGAACCTTGGCGTTGGAGGCGTTGGTGAAATTCTGGACCGTCAGGTTCGTGTTGGGATCAACCACCAGCGTATAGACCTGCAGATTCTGGTAGTCGTAGTAAAACGCCGAGACGTTGGCGGTGAGCAGCCGGCCCAGAAGCTCCGTCTTTGCGCCAACCTCGTAGGCGTTCACGACTTCATCGTCATAGGGCTTGAGCGAGGAGGCGTCTGTCGTCTGGCCGCCGAAGAAACCGCCGCTCTTGTAGCCGCGGTTATAGCTTGCATAGACGTTCGCATAGTCTGTCAGCTTGTAGGCGACGCTCACCTTTCCGGACAGCGAACTGAAATTCTTGCTCGCGTCGTCGGTCAGAATGGTGTCGAGGGTCGGCCCGCCAACGTCGCTGGCGTAAAGACTGTTGTAGTGGAAGTCCTTGCTGTCGACCGAATAACGCAGGCCGAGGGTGGCCGTAAGGCGCTCGGTCACCTTGTAGTCGACTTGTCCAAAGGCTGCGTAGCTGTCGGTCTTTTGCGTGAACGGCCAGGAAAACACGCCAATGCCCTGGGGTTCATCGACCGCCTGGACGCCGGAGTTCGCAAGGCGGAACACGTCGTAATAGGAATTCGAACTCAGGTCGTCGTGCGAATAATAGAGGCCCGCAACCCAGTTGAGCGTATTGTCGCCGTTGGACTGCAACCGCAATTCCTCGCTGCCGGCCCATTGCTTGGCGCGATAGCGCGCGGTCAGCACATCGTTCGGCCCCGCATCCGTGTCTTCAAGGTCGTCGCGGTCTGCATGGTCATAGCCCGTGACCGAGACCAGCGACATACCCCCGAGCGTCCAGGTCAATGTGCCTGATGCGCCATAGGTCTCGACCTTGTCCTTGCCTTCAAGGTGATAATCGCCCTGGTAGAGATTGGTGCTGGTGTTGGCGTAGCCGGCCGCATCCGTGCACTCACCGGACGTGTAGTAGGCCGGCGCGCATAAGCCGTCCGGTCCGGTCGCCTGCGCCGTCGCCGGAAACAGGGAGCGGTTGTAAGCCCAGATCGAGCCGCCGTTGGACCGGCCATAGCGCACCTGGAAGAGCCCTTCGAACGTTTCGCTTGGCGTCCAGTCAAGCGTGACGCGGCCGCTGCCGCGGTCCGTATCGTTGCCCCGGTTTCCGGTGAGGCGATTGAGCGTGTAGCCGTCATTCCGCACATAAACACCGGCCGCGCGGATCGCCAGAACGCCCGGAACAACCGGGCCGCCGACGCCGCCCTCCACCGTCACGCCATTGTAGGATCCGTATTCGACCGAAGCATCGGCCTCGAACTTGTCTCCCGGCTTGCGGCTAATCAGGTTGATGGCGCCGCCTGTTGTGTTGCGGCCGTAGAGCGTGCCCTGCGGGCCCCGCAAAACCTCGACGCGCTCCAGATCAAAGAACTGGCCCATCTGGGCGAGGGGCGAACCGATGTAGACGCCGTCGCTATAGACTGCGACGGCGCTTGCCGTGTTGGGATTGAAATCGTTGAGGCCGATGCCGCGTATGAATATTTTGGGGTTTGCCGCGTTGTCATCGGTCTTGACCTGAAGACCCGGCGCCATCGCGTTGAGGTCGAGAACGTTTGTGACGTGCTGGTCCTTGAGCGTCTCGCCGGTCAGCGCGGTGATCGCAATTGGAACATCCTGGATGTCCTCGGACCGCTTCTGGGCCGTGACGATGATGACATCCGTCTTGGCGGCGTCCTGAGCGAGGGCCTCCCAGGGAAAGACAAGAACAGCCCCCGTCGCCAGCAACAGCGCCTTCAGCGTCCTCAGCGTCCTCATGGCATCCTCCCACCCGAGACCTAGATAAGCTAGTCATAGCTCTCTTTTTTCGGCAAGCGGAATTTGACGAGGAGATCGCAACTCGGTCCGGCCGCCTGCGGGTGCTGCGAAACGCATCGCTTTTGGGGGCCGCGCCGCCATGCTACGTGCCCTCCATGTTCGATCTGATCGTCATCGGGGCGGGAAGCAGCGGCTGTGCGCTCGCCGCGCGCGCCTCCGAAGACCCGAACCGTCACGTGCTTCTGGTCGAAGCCGGGCCGGATTACAGCGATCTCCGGTCAACGCCTTTCGACCTCGTCAACAGCCACAACAATTCCTACTCGGCGCACGACTGGGGCCTGTCCTATCTGCCGACTGCGGGCAGGGACGTGCGCTTCCCACGCGGCCGCGTGACCGGCGGGTCCAGCGCGGTGAACACCACGATCGCGTTGCGCGGCGTTCCCGAAGATTTTGCCGAGTGGGCCGCGACGGGACTTCCCGAATGGAACTGGGAAGGCGTGCTGCCCGCCTACCGCCGGCTGGAGCGCGACCTCGACTTCGGCGAACGCGCCTGGCATGGCGATGCGGGACCCATCCCGATCCGCCGTTATCCCGCCTCCGAGATGACGCTGCCGCATCTCGCCTTCTTCGAGGCGGCGAAGGCGCTTGGCTATCCCGAGTGCGCCGACGCCAACGAGCCCGAAGGATGGGGCGCAAGCCCCCAACCCATGAACAAGCTCGGCCGCCTCAGGGTGTCGTGCGCGGTGGGCTACTTAGCTCCGGCGCGCATCCGGCCCAATCTGGACATCCGCCCGGAGACGCTGGTGACCCGGCTGATCATCGAGAATGGACGCTGCACCGCCGTTGAAGTCCGCAACCGAACCGGCGCCATCGAGATCATTCGCGCGCGGCTGATCGTTCTTGCGGCCGGCGCGATCATGTCACCCGCCATCCTGATGCGATCCGGCCTTGGCCCACGCGCCCAACTGGAGGCGCACGGCGTCGAGGTGCACCGCGACATCCCCGGCGTCGGCCAGAATCTGAGCGACCACCCCGCCCTCTCCGTGACGATGCGCCCGAAAGACCCGGCAATGATCGATCACGACGCGCCGATCATCCAGTCGATCCTTCGCTACACAGCGCCCGGTTCGGACAAGCGCTGCGACCTTCAGATAGAGATGCTGAGTTTCACGGGCCGCCGCGACGAGCCGCAGTTCGGCATAGCAGGGGTGGTCGAGTACCAGCATGGCCGGGGCGAACTCAGGCTGGCGTCGGCGGATCCGGATGCGGCGCCAGTTATCGACATGCATTTCTGCGAGGATGATCGCGACCTTGAGCGCCTTGTCGCCTGCTACCGCGACGTTCTCGATTTCGCCCGCCAGCCCGCCATCGCCGATCTGGCTGAAGACATTGTCTTCCCGCGCGGGGGCTCCCCGACCGACGAGCGGATCGCCGGTCTTTGCCGCCGATTCGCCGGCAGCGGCTATCACCCCTGCGGCACGGCGAAGATGGGGCCCGCGTCCGACCCGATGGCGGTTGTCGACCAGCAAGGGCTTTGCCACGGCGTCGACGGCCTCGTGGTCGCCGACGCCTCGATCATGCCGGCTGTCCCCCGCGCCAACACCAACCTCACCGCCATCATGATCGGCGAAAAGATTGGCGAATGGCTCAGAACCCGCCCGGCCCTCTATGGCCTTTGATCCGGCAGAGAAGCAGACTGGCGCCCATGGCGATTGACCTGATCATCCGGAACGCCCGCATCCTCGACGGCCTGGGCAATCCCGCCTTCGAGGGCGATGTCGAGGTGGACGAGGGCCGGATCCGCACAGTGGGCGCGGCAAGCAGCGAGGCGCGCACCGAAGTGGACGCCGGCGGCCTTCACCTTTCGCCGGGCTTCATCGACGTGCACAGCCACGATGACGGCGCCTTCATCCGCTACCCGGACATGGGCTTCAAACTGGCGCAGGGCGTCACGACCTGCGTCTGCGGAAATTGCGGATTCAGCGCCATCCCCGCAACGCCTGGCGAAGATCCCGGGCCAGCCAGCGGCGGCATCATCACAGGCGCGCAGGGCGCCTTCGCCGACCTCGAAGGCTATTTCAACGCCGTCTACGCCAAACGGCCCGCGATCAACGCCATCATGCTGGTCGGCCACAACACGGTGCGCGCCCAGGTCATGGGCATGGAAAACCGTGCGCCGACGAAAGACGAGCGCGCCGCCATGCGCGGCAAGGTGGCAAAGGCGATGGAACAGGGCGCCTGCGGCTTTTCCACCGGACTGATCTATCGTCCGGGCCGCTGGAGCGAGACCGAAGAAGTGATCGAACTCGCGCAAGAGGCCAAAGCCTTTGACGCCCTCTACACCACGCACATGCGCAACGAGGGCGACCGCCTGCTCGAAGCGGTTGAGGAAACCCTGACGATCGCGCGCAACGCTGGCGTGCGCGCGCACATCTCGCACCACAAGGCGGCGGGCAAGGCCAACTGGGGCAAGGTGCGCCAGTCGCTCGATCTTGTGGACGCAGCCAAGGCCGCCGGACAGACGGTGACGCTTGACATCTATCCCTACACGGCCGGCAGCGGGCGAATGATCGAATACTTCCGGCTCGACGCCATCGACCGCAGCTTCGCGGAAACCATCCGCATCGCCAATTGCCCCGCCTTCCGCGAATTCGAGGGCCGGATGCTTTCAGACATCGCCGTCGAGCGGGCCGAAGACATCGCCGACACCGTTCGTCTTATCCTTACGGCGCCCAAGGGCGACCGCACGATCTGCATCCACTTCATCATCGATGAAGCCGACATCGAGACCAATCTTCGTTATCCCGGCATGATGGTCGGCTCGGACGGCATCCCCACGCTGAATGGCAAGCCGCATCCGCGCCTGTTCGGAACCTTCCCGCGAGTGCTGGGCGAATACGTCCGCAAGCGCGGTGTGCTAAGCCTCGAGGAAGCCGTCGCGCGAATGACCTCCGTCTCGGCCGACACCTTCGGCCTGAAGGAGCGCGGCCGCATCGCGGAGGGCTATCACGCCGATCTCGTCCTGTTCGATCCGGGCGTCATCATCGACGCCGCCACATATGACAATCCCAAGCAGACGCCGCCGGGCGTCTCGCTGGTTGTCGTCAACGGCCAGATCGCGCTGCGCGACGGCGTCGCCACCAACGCCGGGTCCGGACAGATGCTGCGCTACCGCCGCCACGCCTACGCCGCTTCAGCCTGAGGCCGGGAGAGCAGGGTTCGACCCGCCGCCAGCACGACCAGCAGGACGACCTCGATCGCCGCGGGCTGGATCATGCTCTGCTCGAATCCGTTTACGACGACGGTCACGATGCGACCCGCCAGCGCGAGACAGATCAGCAGCAGCGGCGCCGTCAGCAATCGCGCGCGGTCCCGAATGGCCGCGTAAAGCGCCAGCGCGCCAGCGCCGCCAAAGAAGCCGCCCAGATCGGCGCGCAGCGTCGCAAGGCCAAGACCGCCCTCGCCGGTCAGACCCAGCCGCTCAGCGGGCGCCGCCGGATTGGCCCAGAAAGCGAGGGCGACAATGATCGCCAGCACGCCCGCCACGCCCACAAGTCCCCGAACCGCCCACTTCATCTCGTCCTCCAGTTATTGACATTCATTATGCCATAATATCTTTCCTCGTCGAGGCGGACGAAAACTCCGCCAGCCGAGGAGGCGAGCATGGGCAAGGGCGTCCTCAACCTCGTTGCGCCGCGCGCACTTGGCGCCGTTGCGGCAGGCCTGGCGCTGCTGGGCTCGGCCCGGGCCGATCCTCCGCCAGCAAATCACCGGCCCAACGTCGTTCTGATCCTGGTGGACGACGCCGCCTTCATGGATTTCGGCGCCTATGGCGGCGAGGCGCACACGCCAAACATCGACAGGCTGGCGGGACAGGGCGTGCTCTTCACCGACTATCACACCTCGCCACTCTGTTCGCCCTCGCGCGCCATGCTGCTGACCGGCGTCGACAATCACAGGACCGGCGTCTCGACGATCGAGGAGGTCATCCCGCCGGAACAGCGCGGCAAGCCGGGCTACACACTGCATTTCGAACCGGGCGTCGTCACCATCGCCTCGCGCCTCAAGGCTGCGGGCTATCGCACCTACATGGCTGGCAAATGGCATCTCGGGCACGGGCCCGGCGACCTGCCGGACGCGCACGGCTTCGACCACTCGCTGGCGCTGGACGCCTCGGGCGCCGACAACTGGCAGCAAAAGCCCTACATGCCGTACTACGACAGCGCGCCATGGTTCGAGGACGGCAAGCCGACCAGACTGCCGGACGACTTCTATTCCTCCACCCTGCTGGTGGACCGCATGATCGGCTACCTGCAGGCAGGCAAGGACAGCGGTCAGCCGTTTTTCGCCTACCTTCCCTTTCAGGCTGTCCACATTCCTGTGCAGGCGCCGAAGGAATACTCCGACCACTATGCCGGACGGTTCGATGCGGGCTGGGATGTTCTTCGGCGCGACCGCTGGGAGCGTGCGCAGAAACTTGGGCTCATCCCCGAAAGCGCGCCGCTCGGCCCAATGCCGAAGGGCTCTCGACCATGGAGTTCACTGAGCCCAGAAGACCAGAAGATCTATGCGCGCAGCATGGAGGTCTATGCCGGGATGATGGAGGCGATGGATCACGAGATCGGCCGGCTGATCGGCTATCTTGAGGCGCAGGGCCAGTTCGCCGACACCGTCTTCATCATCGCGTCCGACAACGGCCCGGAACCCAGCGATCCGGTCCACGCGCAAGGCATGGACCTCTGGATGGGCCTGCACGGTTATGACTGGAAGCTGGACGACCTCGGCCTCAAGGGCAGTCTCAACTATATCGGGCCGGAATGGGCCGGGGCGGCCGCCTCGCCCGGCATACTGTTCAAATTCTACACGGCGGAGGGCGGCGTTCATGCGCCGCTGATCGTGTCCGGTCCCGGGATCGCCGCGGGCGCGCGGACGGCGGCGCAGGCGTTCGTCACGGATGTCGCGCCCACCATTCTCGATTTGACCGGCGTTCCCGACACCCATGCGCCCGGTGGCATCCCGATGTGGGGACGCAGCCTGGCGCCGGTGCTGGACGGGCAGGCCAACACGGTCCACGGGCCCGACGATCCGGTCGGCTTCGAGGTCTCCGGCAACGCCTCGCTGTTCAGGGGCGACTACAAGCTGGTGCGCGACATGCCGCCTTACGGCGATGGACAATGGCGCCTGTTCAATCTTGCCGCTGACCCAGGCGAAACCAGCGATCTGGCGGCCTCGCGACCGGATCTCTTCACGGAGATGAAACGCGACTACGCGGCCTACGCCAAAAAGGCCGGTGTGCTGGAGCTGCCGGAGGGCTACGACGTCCAGCAGCAGATCGTGAAAAACGCCATCGGCAAGCAGGTGCGGCGCTATGGGGGCGGTCTCGCGGCGGCCGGCGCAGCGATTGTCCTGGTTCTGGCGGCCGGCCTCTGGCTCGTGCTGCGTCGCCGGGGCAAGCGCAGCACGTCTTGACGGTTCATAGTATTGTCAGTGATAGTGTCATTATAATCCCGAACGGGAGTCGGACGCCGGCGAGACCGGCGGCGGGAGGAATACATGGGACCAGCCGCTTCGCCCGGCCCGCTCAGGCTGATGGGCGCGCCGGGCTCGCCCTATACCCGCAAGATGATCGCGCTTCTGCGCTACCGCCGCATTCCCTACGCGATCCTGTGGGGCGGCCATCAACGCCCGCCGGAAGGCTACCCCGCGCCCAAGGTGCGCCTCCTTCCGACATTCTATTTTCCCGCTGACGATGGCGCGCTCGAAGCTGTCGTCGATTCCACGCCGATCGCCCGCCGCCTCGAAGCTGACTACCCCGGCCGGTCCGTGATCCCGGACGATCCGGCGCTGCGCTGGCTCAACGAGCTGATCGAGGATTTCGCGGACGAATGGCTGACCAAGCCGATGTTCCACTATCGCTGGGCGCACCAGGCCGACATCCTCAATGCCGGCCCGTTGCTGGTTTACTGGTCGGCGCCAACAGTTTCGCCCGAAGAAGGTTCGGCGATGGCGGTGGCGTTTTCCGAACGCCAGATCGGGCGCCTGCATGTTGTCGGCTCCAACGACATAACGGCGGAGACCATCGAGTCGAGCTATCGGCGTCTGCTCGGACTTCTCGACGAGCGCATTCGAGATGAAGGCTATGTCTTCGGCGCCCGGCCCGCGACGGCTGACTTCGCGCTCTACGGCCAGCTGACGCAACTGGCGATCGTCGAGCCGACGTCCGCAGCCATTGCGTGCCGGGACGCGCCGCGCGTGCGCGCCTGGATCGACAGGGTCGAGGACCTGTCAGGTCTTGAGCCGGAAGCCGGCGACTGGCTGGCGCGCGACCGGTTCGACGTGCTGCAGGCGCTGCTCGCGGAAATCGGCCGCGTTTACGTTCCTTTCCTGCTCGCCAACGCCGCCGCCGTTCAGGCGGGCGAAAAAGCGTTTGAAACCGATATCGACGGTCGCAAATGGTCCCAGCCGACCTTTCCCTATCAGGCCAAGTGCCTGCAGTGGCTTCAGGAAGGGTATCGCGCGCTCGGGTCCGGCGACCGGTCCGTCGTCGACAATGTTCTCGAGGGAACCGGATGCGAACGGCTGACTGCGTGATGGCTGCGGCTTCGGAGATGGGGTGACATGAAACGATTTCTTCTGATCGCGCTCGTCGTTGTCGTCGGGCTTGGCGCTGCGGCCTTCATCTTCCGCAAGCCCCTGATCCTCTACACCGCCACCACCATCGCCAAGGCGCAAAGCAAGATCGCTCCCAACCATCCGGTCGAATGGCAGCAGGGCCCGGATCAGGCCGCAACGCCGCTGGACCAGCGACCGCCCAACATCGTCTTCATTCTCGCAGACGATCTCGGCATCAACGACATCACCACTTTCGGCGGCGGCAACGCCGGCGGCCGCGTGCCGACGCCCAATATCGACCGGCTGGCGAAGCAGGGCGCAATCTTCTCCCGCGCCTATTCCGGCAGCTCCACCTGCGCCCCGTCGCGCGCCATGATCATGACCGGCCGCTACCCGACGCGGACCGGCTTCGAGTTCACGCCGACGCCAAACGGCATGGGCAGGCTGGTGTCGATGTTCGCCAACGGCGACGGGTCGGGCCTTCCGCCGCTGGATTACGACGCCAAGCTCGACAAGTCCTCGCCGCCTTTCGCGCAACAGGGCCTGCCGGGAAAGGAAGTCACCATCTCCGAGGTTCTCCGCGACGCCGGCTACCACACTGTCCACATCGGGAAATGGCACCTTGGCCTTGGCCCGGAATTCGGCCCCAACGCGCAGGGCTTCGACGAGAGCCTTCTTATGGCCAGCGCGCTCTACCTGCCCGAGCACGACCCCAACGTGGTCAACGCAAAGCTCTCCTTCGACCCGATCGACAAGTTTCTCTGGGCCCGCATGCAGTACGCCGCCGCCTACAATGAGGGCCCTTGGTTCAAACCCGGCGGCTATCTCACGGACTGGTGGACCGACGAGGCGATCAAGGTCATCCACGCCAACCGCAACCGCCCGTTTTTCCTCAATGTCGCGGAGTGGGGCGTGCATACCCCGCTTCAGGCGACCAAGGCCGACTATGACGCCGTCGGCGACATCCAGCCCCATCGCGCCCGCGTCTACGCCGCCATGGTCCGCTCGCTCGACCGCAGCGTCGGCCGCATCATGGACGCCGTGAAGACCGAAGGTCTCGCGGACAACACCATCTTCGTCTTCACCAGCGACAATGGCGCGCCCGGCTATATCGGCATTCCCAAGGTCAATGCGCCCTATCGCGGCTGGAAGCTGACCCTGTTCGAAGGCGGCATCCGGGTACCGTTCTTCATCTCGTGGCCCGGACACATCAAACCGGGCACGACAATCGATGCCCCGGTCGCCCACATCGACCTGATGCCGACCTTCGCCGACGCCGCGAAGGCCGCCATTCCTGTGGGCGACGTGATCGACGGCGCCGACCTGATGCCGCTGGCGGAGGGCGATCCCGCCGCCAATCCGGTCCCGCACGATGCGATCTTCTGGGAGTCCGACTATTATCAGGTGGTCCGCCAGGGCGACTGGAAACTGCAGACCACGAAGCGCCCCGAGAAGACCTGGCTGTTCAACCTGAAGGACGACCCAACCGAGCACCACGATCTCGCCGCCGAGATGCCGGACAAAGTCGCCGAGCTGAAGCAGCTTCTGGCCGACCATCGCAAAGGCGCGGTTCCCCCGCTCTACCCCTCGACCACGCAAAGCCCCGTCGCCATCGACAAGACCGCCGCCGACCATTTCGAAAAGGGCGATGAATACGTCTACTGGCCGAACTGATCTGCCGAGCGATCCATGTCCCTGCTGCCCGCCTCAACCAACAGCGACTACCTCGGCGCCCGGTCAGCCGCCTGGTTTCTCGCCCTCATCGGCGCGCTGACGTTCGTGCCCGGCTGCATCCATACCTTCCTGTCGGATGGCGGGGCAGGCGTCATCGCCGGGCTCGACCTTACCGCGAACGGGCCGCAGGTGATCGGCCTGTTCGCCTGGGCCGGCGCGACGCAGATCGCCTGGGGCGCGATGATGCTGGCGGTCGCCCTGCGCTACCGGCCGCTCACGCCGCTCGCCCTCGCCCTGCTTCTTGTCGAACGCACGCTACATGCGCTTGATGGATGGCTGCTCAAGGCGCCGGCGATCGGTCACAAGCCGCCTGAGGCTTACGCCGTTCTTGTCGCGCTGCCGCTGATCCTGATTTTTCTGGCGCTGTCCTTGCGCCGCCGCCGCGCCAGCTAGCGCTTCGATACGAGGCGATTGACCACCGCGGCCATGACCTCTTCCGCCTCCGCCGCCGACAGGCCCTGGTCCTGGCGCATCCGCCGCCACGCCTGAAAGCCCGTCACCATCTCCAGCGCCGCGCTCAGCACCCGGTCATTGAGAATGTGCGGCGGCAGAATGCCCTGCAGCCCGCCGCGCTCCAGTCTCAGGAAGCGGTTGTAGTCATCCATCAGATAATCGGACTGGAAGCGCCGGACGCTCGACGCCACCTTCATCGGCATGATCTTCTCGTAGATGCCCGCCCGGCGCGCCACCAGCTGATCCAGCCGCCCGCGCCAGTCCCTCGCATCGAAGGGCTGCATCACGATCGGCATGATCTCGGCTTCCATGCGCGCCGACATCTCGCGATAGAGAACGTCCATTTCCTCGAAATGGCGGAACACGGTGCGCAGGCTCACGCCCGCCGTTTCAGCGACCTTGGCCGCCGAAAGCGCCATGTCGCCCTCGCGCACGAGCTTGAACAGCGCCTCGACAATCTGCCGGCGGCTACGTTCGCTGCGCATCCGCCGGCCGTCGGCGGGCGCATCGTCGTCCACGGGCGCGGAATCCGCGCGCTTGAGCGCCTTCTGGGATTTCATTGCGCCGGCATCTTATTGCGACCGGCGGCCATTGCGACAGGGAAAAATCGCATCTAGCCGGGCCGTGTGCGGCGAATGTCTGCCGAGCCGGCGGGCAGGCTGAACAGCTCGCCATCGGCGCCAATCTCCAACGGGCCGGAGAACACCTTGTGCGCATCGCCCAGGAAGGCGGCGTCGAGCAGGCGCGAGGGCAAGGGCGGCACGATGTGATAGAGCACAAGCCGTTTCACCCCCGCCTCTTTGGCCGCGCGGGCCGCATCTTCCGGCGTCGAGTGATAATTGATGATGTCATGCATGACCTGGGCGAGGTTCGGCTGGCCGTTCTTCTCGGCCGCATCATGCATCATCATCACCAGCTTGGGGTTCAGCGCCTCGTGCAACATCAGGTCGGCGCCCCTTGCCGCCTCGACGAAGCCCGGAAAATAAACGGTGTCGCCGCTGAGGGCGACCGACCGGCCCTTGTAGTCGATGCGATATCCGAACGCCGGCTTCACGGGCCCATGGTCAACCGTGATGGCCGTGATGCGCACACCGCCATCGTCCAGCACCACCTTGCGGCCGGGCGGACCATCCGGGATGTCGATCTCCTCGGCGACGCCGCCAAATCCCCCGGGGTCGGCGACCTTGGCGCCGTGATGCGCGGTGCGATATCCGCTGTCGATCCGGTAGGCGCCGTTGAACCCGGCGACCACGTCGGCAACGCCCGCCGGTCCTGACACCGGCAACGGCGTATGGCGCGAACCGCCCACCCACGCCTGAAGCATCACGTCGCCCAACCCGTCGATATGATCGGAGTGCAGGTGCGTGAGATAGACGTGCTCGACCCGCCCGGTCGGAAATCCCATCCGCGCCAGACGCCGCGCGCCGCCCGAACCCGCATCGAAGACAAACGCCCGCGTCCCGGCGACAATTCCGACACACGGGCCATTGCGCGCCGGATCCGGCAGCGGCGATCCCGTACCGCACAGATAAACCTGCAACCCGTCGGGAAGGTCAGCCGACCGGTCGCGCCCCACCTGCTTCATCGCGGCGGTGCGGAACATTGTTTCGCCCATCTGACGTTTCATCGCCAGAAACCCGAGGGCGCCCAGGACGCCGATCGCGATGACGACGACCAGTCCGCGCCAGAGCCACTTCATGGCGTTCCCCGCATTGTACCGGCCAGCGCCACCTGCCAGTCCGGAGCGCCGCCCGCCGGCAACACAGTCTCGATGTTGAGCTGGCCCTTGAGCCCGGCGGAACGGTGCACGGCGATCTGCCGCCACTCCTCCGACATCGACATGCGCACCATGTCGCCCCGGCCCGGATAGGCCGCGATCGCCACCTCGTCCCAAAGCTCGTCGGCCTTGCCGAGCGAGAGGAAGGTCACATCCGCAGCAAAGATCGCCTTGCCGCCAAACTTCGGCAGCAGCTCGGTAACGGCGCGGCCGTAGATCATGTAGGCCTCGCGGCCCGTGAGCGAGGTTTCCCGCCCGTCATCATATTCGGCGCGATCCTTGAACTTCAGCAGGTTGACCATGAAGACCGGACCTTCCGGTCCCGCCTCCATCAGCTTGCCGATCTGCGAGGGATCGGTCGGGAAGACCTCGTTGACAATGTTCATGGCTGTCCCCTCTTGCATCCGGCCCCTGTCGCGCTCCGCTCAGGCGGTTTCGCGCATGAAGTCGATGATCGCTTTCGAAAACGCCTCGGGCTGCTTTTCCTGCAGAAAATGACCGCCGCCCTTGATGGTCACGTGGCTGCGTCCACGCGCGCCTGGAATGCGGGATTGGAAAGCCGCCTCGCCGCCACGCGTCACCGGATCATCGTCCGTGAACGCCGTCAGCACCGGCCGCTCGAACCGTTCCAGCACCGCCCACGCCCTGTCATTCGCCTCTCGCTCCGCCTTGTGCTCGGGCGTCGGCAACAGCGGCACCAGCGCCGGAAACTTGCGCGCGCCGGCGATGTAGCGCGCGTCCGGATAAGGCGCGACATAGCCGTCGAGCACGGCGGGATCCTCGATCTGCGACAGGATGTTGAACACTTCGCGCACCGAAAATGTTGGCGACTCGCTGGCGTATTTGACCCAGTAGAGAAAGGCTGCCGGAGCGCCCGCGCGAAACTGCTCCGTCACCATCGCGGCGTCCGGAACCGGAACCTGCGGAAAGAATTGCCCGAGCATGGCCACCATCGCCTCGGGCGGCGCCTTCGAGTTCGGCAGACCGGTATTGGCGATCACCAGCCGCGCGAACCGCTCCGGATGAAGCCCCACCAGGCGCAGGCCGATCAGCCCGCCCCAGTCCTGGCACACCAGCGTCAGACCCTTGAGATCGAGTCCGGTCAGCCACTGGCTCATCCACTCGACATGACCCGTATAGGAATAGTCCTCCATCCGCACCGGCTTGTCTGACCGGCCAAAGCCGATCAGGTCCGGCGCGATCACGCGATAGCCGGCGCCCGTCAGGATCTGGATCATCTTGCGGTAGAGATACGACCAGGACGGTTCGCCATGCAGGCAGAGGATGGGCTCGCCGTCACGCGGACCTTCATCAAGGTAGTGGAGCCGCAGCTTTGTCCCGTCGCCAGCAGCGACTTCGGCGTAGTGCGGAGCGAAGGCGTATCCGCTCAATCCCTCGAAACACGTGTCCGGCGTCCTCAGGACTTCCATCGCGACCTCGATTCCATCGACCGTCCGCCGACATTCTATGTTTTGACATAATGTGTGTCAATATAATCGGCGGCGGAGCATTGCGGCGCTCGCGCGCGTGTCGGACAGTCCACATATGCGGAACGCCATCCTCAGATCTGCCAGCCTTGCCTGCCTGCTGGCGCTCGCCACAGCGTGCAGCCGCGGCGCCGATATCCAGAAAATGTCTGCGGCGATCTCCGCGTCATGCCATACGCCGCCACCATCCGAACACGCACCTGCGACGCAAGGCATGGTCCTGATCCATGGCGGCGATTTCTCCATGGGGGCCCAGCCGCGCCATCGCGAGGAAGGTCCGCCGCGGCAGACCCGCGTCGGCGCGTTCTGGATCGATGAAACCGAAGTCACCAATCGCGACTTCGCGAGGTTCATCGACGCCACGCACTACAAGACGCTGGCCGAACGCCCGCTCGATCCCGCCGCGTATCCCGGACTGACGGCGGACCAGCGCAAACCGTCCAGCCTTGTCTTTGTCGGCGCAAACAGCCCCAACGCCGGGCCGCTGCAATGGTGGTCGGTGATCGCCGGCGCCGACTGGCGCCATCCGGGCGGGCCAGCCACATCGATCGCAGGACATGACGACGACCCCGTCGTGCAGGTCGCCTGGGAAGACGCCATGGCCTACGCGCGCTGGCTCGGGCGCGACCTGCCGACTGAAGCCGAATGGGAATACGCCGCGCGCGGGGGCCTCGACAACGCGACCTACACCTGGGGCGATGCGCCGCCGGAGGACGCTTCCGGCAAGCCGCTTGCCAATATCTGGCAGGGCGTTTTCCCGGTGCTCGACACCGGCGCCGACGGCTACAAGGCGAAGGTCGCTCCGGTGGGATGCTTTCCGCCGAACGGCTATGGCCTCCACGACATGGCGGGAAATGTCTGGGAGTGGACGAAGGACTGGTACGCGCCGGGCCTTGATCCCGCCGACGCGGACGATCCGCAGGGACCAGACCAATCCCGCGCACGCGATCCGGACGAACCAGGCGTCGCCAAGCATGTCGTCAAGGGCGGATCATTTCTGTGCGCGGACAATTATTGCCTGCGCTATCGCCCGCCGGCGCGTCAGGCCGGTCCGCCCGACACCGGATCGAACCACATCGGCTTCCGCACCATCCTGCGCGTTCCGGCAGAACCAGCGCCGACGAAAATCCGCTAACGCCGTGCGCTCAGCGCTCAGGCTGCGGCGGCGCGTGGCGGTCCAGCGAACCGATGTCGAGGATCGGCGAGGCGTCCATACCTTCGGCGTCCAGCAGAGCGGCGACCCGCTCAAGGGCAGAGACCACGCTTGCCTGCTCCCAGTCCTGCAGCCTGTTGAAGCGGGCGGAAAAACGGTCCTGCAGAACATCCGGCGTGTCGGCGAGGGCCGCGCGCCCCTCGGCCGTCAGTTCGGCGGTCACACGGCGGCGGTCATTGGGATCGCGCCGGCGCAGCACCAGCTTTCGCTCCTCCAGCTTGTCGAGCAGGGATGTCACCGTCGCCTGGCTCAGCTTCGCCGCTTCGGAAATCGCGCCCGCGCCGGCCTCGCCCTGACGCGCGATGATCTGCAGCACCACCACCTGCGACGGCGTCAGGCCGGATTTCCGCGCCAGATCGCGCGATGCGAACTCGGCGGCGCGAAGGATTCGGCGGATGGCGACTAGTGCATCCGTGGCGCGCATCTCAGGCCTCCCGCATCGACGTTCTCTCCTAACCTCGAGCGGGGCGCTGTGCATATCTCTTCGAATAGTAAAATAATATCAGGCGGAACCCCCTCATTCTGCTACGGTTTTGATCATTAAAGCCCTGTTTTTGCCTAACGATTTGGCAGTTTGGGTTGACTTACATATTTCGATGCACGAAATACCCGCCCATGGAAACCTCAACCGGACAGACCTTCGATTCCGAAGGCCGGGCGGGCCAAGCGTCCTCATCCCTGCTGTTTCGCGAGCCGCGTGCGGCCGACGGCGCGATGGTGCACGACCTCATCGCGCAGTGCCCGCCGCTCGATCCGAACTCGCTTTACTGCAACCTGCTGCAATGCAGCCACTTCGCCGGCACGTGCGTGATCGCGGAAATCGGCGGAAAAGCTGGCGGCTGGATTTCGGGCTATATCCGCCCCGACCGCCCGGACACGCTGTTCATCTGGCAGGTCGCCGTCGCTCCTGAAGCTCGAGGCCGCGGCCTCGGCCGCCGCATGATTCGCGCCATCCTCGAACGCCCCGCCTGTCGGGGCGTAACCCGTTTGGAAACCACCATCACCGAATCCAACGACGCCTCGTGGGCGCTCTTCCGCGGGCTCGCACACGATCTCCACGCGCGTTTTACGCACCGTCCCGGCTTCGAGGCCGAGACCCATTTCGCTGGCCGACATGCGACTGAGCACCTGGTCGAGATCGGCTCCTTTCGCGGCGGCCCGTCGGGCCGCTGAATCCGTCACACATCAGAGGGGAAACCATGCTGATCGAATCGCAACCCAAACCCGCGCGCCCATTCGAGACCTTCGAGCGTCTCGAATCCGAAGTGCGGTCCTATTCCCGCAGCTTCCCGGCGGTGTTCAATCGTGCGCAGGGCGCATGGCTGCACGACAGCGAGGGCAACAAGTACATCGACTTCCTCAGCGGCTGTTCGACGCTCAACTACGGCCATAACCATCCCGTCCTGAAGCAGGCGTTGATGGATTACATCGCCCAGGACGGCGTCACCCACAGCCTCGACATGCACTCGGACGCTAAGCAGCGCTTCCTTGAAGCGTTCGAGAACCGCATTCTCGGGCCACGCGGCCTGTTCTACCGCCTGCAATTCCCGGGGCCGACGGGCGCCAACGCCGTCGAGGCTGCGCTGAAGATCGCGCGCAAGGTCACCGGCCGCACCAACGTCATCGCCTTCACCAACGGTTTCCACGGCGTCACGCTCGGCGCCCTCGCTGCGACCGGCAACTCGCATCATCGCGGCGGCGCCGGTGTTCCGCTGACCAACGTCACCCGCGCGGCGTTCGACGGCTATCATGGCCGCGACGTCGACACCGCAGCCCAGCTAGACAAACTGCTGTCCGATCCATCCAGCGGCGTCGATGCGCCCGCGGCGATCATCGTCGAGACGGTGCAGGGCGAAGGCGGGCTCAACGTGGCCTCGGCCAAATGGCTGCGCGCGATCGAATCGGTCGCCCGCCGGCACGGCGCCCTCTTCATCATCGACGACATCCAGGCGGGATGCGGCCGCACCGGCAGCTTCTTCTCGTTCGACCGCATGGGCGTCTCGCCGGACATCATCACGCTGGCAAAGTCGCTTTCGGGCATGGGCCTGCCGTTCGCCCTCACGCTGGTCAAACCGAAATACGACGTCATGGCGCCGGGCGAGCACAACGGCACGTTCCGCGGCAACTGCCACGCCTTCGTCACCGCGACGGCTGCGCTCGAGACCTTCTGGGCCGACCGCGAATTCGAACACGCGATCAAGCGCAAGGGCGAACTGGCCTCGCGCCGCCTCGCCGATATCGCCCGCGCCTTCCCCGGCCAGATCCGGGGCGTCAAGGGACGCGGCATGATGCTGGGCCTCGACCTGGGCGATGGCGACGCCGCCTCGCGCGTTGTCGATGAAGCCTTTGAACGCGGTCTCGTCATCGAAACCAGCGGCGCCTACGGCCAGATCGTCAAGCTGCTGTGCCCGCTCAACATCGAGGACGCCGATCTCGAACACGGCCTCGACATCCTGAAACAAGCCATGAAAGCCGCGCTCGCCACGTCCGAGCTGATCAGCAGCGCAGCCTGAGGAGACCCGACATGATCGTTCGCGACCTGAAAGACGCCGACCAGACCCGCCGACGCGTGGTCTCCAAAGGCTGGGAAAGCACGCGCCTTCTTTTGAAGGATGACAAGATGGGCTTTTCCTTCCACATCACTACGATCTACGCCGGCGCCGAGCTGCCGATGCATTACCAGAACCACCTCGAGTCGGTTTACTGCATCTCCGGCGAAGGCTCGATTACGGACAAGGCGACGGGCAAGACCCACGCCGTTCATCCCGGCGTGATGTACGCGCTCAACGAGAATGACGACCACATTCTCCGCGCCAAGTCCGAGATGAAGATGGCCTGCGTCTTCAACCCGCCGCTCAACGGCCGCGAAGTCCACGACGACACGGGCGCCTACCCGCTTGAAGCGGAGGGCGTCTGACATGCCGGATACGGGCCTGCTTGAAACCGTCACGCAGGACGCCTGGCCATCGCGCATCGATCCCGCGCCGCGCTGGATCGGCCGCACAGGACCGACCGTGCGCTCGGCCTGGTCGCCAAAATCGCCGCTGACAAAAGAGCAGCACGAATGCTTCGAACGCGACGGCTTCGTCGTGCTGAAGAACCTGTTCAAGCCTGCTGAAATCGCGGCCCTGCAGGACGAACTCGCTCACCTGCGCGCGGACCAGTCCTCGCTGGAAGCCGACACCATCATCCGCGAGCCGTCGGACGATGACGCGATCCGCTCGATCTTCGCGATCCATCGCCAGAGCGCGCTGTTCAACCGCCTCGCCAGCGACCAGCGGCTGGTCGACATCGCGCGACACGTCCTCGCCGACGAAGCCTACATCCACCAGTCGCGCCTCAACTACAAACCGGGCTTCCGCGGCAAGGAGTTCTACTGGCACTCCGACTTCGAGACCTGGCACGTCGAGGACGGCATGCCGGACATGCGCGCCATATCGATCTCGATCCTGCTGACCGAAAACCGCGACGTGAACGGCCCGCTGATGCTGATGCCCGGGTCACACCGCAACTACATCACCTGCGTCGGCGAAACGCCGGAAGACCATTTCAGGAAGTCACTGCGCAAGCAGGAATATGGCGTCCCGGACGAAGACAGCCTGAGGAAGCTGGCGACAGAAGGCGGCATCGCATCGCCCACCGGCCCGGCCGGCACGGTGGTGATCTTCGATTGCAACACCATGCACGGCTCGAACGGCAACATCACGCCGCTGCCGCGGGCCAACGCCTTCCTCGTCTACAACGCCGTGTCGAACGCCCTGCTCGATCCCTTCGGACCGAAGAAGCCGCGCCCGGATTATATCGCGGCCCGCAAGGAAACCCGCGCGCTGAAGCCGGTCGCAGGCGAGATCGAAGCGGCGGGCCGCCGGGGCGGCTGACCCATGGCGGCGGCGCGTCCTGCATTCGCGAGCGGACGCGCCGAATTCGGGCGGACGCTCACAGACTACCGCAACCTCGCCGCGATCATCGGCGGGCTCGCTCTCATGCAGGCGGGCGTCGCCGCGCTCAGCGCCTTCGCGCCGCTGGCGCTGGTTGCGCGCGGCGCGGACCCGTTCGGCATCGGCGTCGCCGCCGCCGGCTATGGCTGCGGATTCCTTCTCGGCGCCCTGCGCGCGGTGCCGGCCGTCCGCGCCATCGGCCATGTCCGCGCCTTCGCGGGCTTCGCCGCCATCGCCGCCATCGCCTCGCTGTCCCTCTTCGCCCTCCACGACCTTGCGCCGTGGGTCGCGATCCAGGTCGTGCTCGGCTTCTGCGTCTCGACGCTTCTGACCGCCGGTGAAAGCTGGATCGCAGATCTCGCGCCGCAGGAAAGGCGCGGATCGTTGCTCGCCTTCTACCTGGTGATCTCCAAGGTCGGGCAGATCGCGGGTCCCATCACCATCGCGGCGCTCGCGCCGGGCGAGGCGTCCGGCTTCATGATCATCGGCGCCCTCTTCGCCGCCAGCCTCGTGCCCGTCAGCGTCACCCGGCGCGGCCAGCCGACGCCGCCCTCCGCCGAAGCCTTCGGACTGAAGGACCTGTGGCGCGTTGCGCCCGCCGCCGTGATGGCTGGATTGATGGCGGGCGCCGTCAACGGATCGGTGCTGGCGCTATACGCCATCTTCGCCTCCAGTCACGGCGCCGGCGCGGGGCTTGGCGCCGCCGCCGCCTTCAACGGCGCAATCGCGCTCGGCGCTGTCGCCGCGCAATGGCCGGCCGGCATGCTTTCGGACCGCATCGACCGACGCATCGTCATCGCGGCCCTCGCCGGCGCCGGGTGCATCGCATCGCTCGCGCTGGCGTTTGCGGGCGGCGTCCTGCCGTGGAGCGGGATCCTGGTGCTCGCGGCCTGCTGGGGCGCGGGCTCGATGTCCTTCTACGGTGTCGCCGTCGCCCACGCGGCGGACCGTGCGGCGCCCGGACAGGCGACCGGCATGATGGCCGGCATCCTCGTCGTCTGGGCCGTCGGCGCCCTCATCGGCCCGCTGCTTGCCGGTCTCGCCATGTCGACGCCGCTTGGCCCGGGCGGCCTCTTCGCCTACGCGGCCTGCGGCCTTCTCATCCTCGCCATCGCCATGTTCGTGCGCCGCGTCCATGCGCCGGCCTTCGGCCTTGGCGACAAGACGCCCTTCTCCGCCGTTCCCGCCACCAGCGTACTCGTCGCCGCACTCGATCCGCGCGCCGACGACGATCCGCAGCTCGACCTCTTCGACCCCGCGCAAAGCCAATCCGCGGATGCAGCGCCTGCGCCTGCGCCAGCTGAAATCCAGACCCCGGAACATACGCCATGACCCTGACCCTTCTCGCCTTTCTTCTTTGTCTTGGCGCCTTCGTCGCCATCGGGCTCGCCTCCGTGCGCAAGTCGAGCGCATCGAACGAGGACTATTACCTCGCAAGCCGCAGCGTGCGTCCGTGGCTCGCCGGGCTCTCGGCCGTGGCGACCAACAATTCCGGCTACATGTTCATCGGCGTCATCGGCTTCACCTACACCACGGGGCTGGCCGCCATCTGGCTGATGATCGGCTGGATCGCGGGCGACTTCCTCGCTTCGCTGTTCGTCCACCGCCGGCTGCGCGAAGTCACCGGCGCAACGGGCGAGGTGTCGTTCTCCGCCGTCGTTGCGCGCTGGGCGGGCAAGGACTTCCGCCTCTGGCGCCGCATCTCGGCGCTGCTGTCCGTGATCTTCCTCGGCGCATATTCCGCCGCCCAGGTCGCCGCCGGCGGCAAGGCGCTGCAGGGCGTGCTCGGCTGGTCGCCGGAAATGGGCGCGATCATTTCCGCCGGCCTTATCCTCGCCTACAGCGCGGTCGGCGGCATCCGCGCCTCGATCTGGACCGACGCGGCGCAGTCCTTCGTCATGATGTTCGCGATGACGCTGCTGCTCGGCGTCGCCGTCGCCGCGCGGGGCGGACTGGGCGCATCGGTCGGCGAGATGAGCGACATCCCCGGCTTCCTCAATCTCTTTCCCACCGAGGTCCTGTTCCCGGGCGCCATCGGCGTCGCGCTCTTCATCATCGGCTGGATGGCGGCGGGCGTCAGCGTGATCGGCCAGCCGCACATCATGATCCGCTTCATGGCGCTGGAGAAGCCGTCCGACATGCTGGCGGCGCGCGCGTGGTACTATTCGTATTTCACGATCTTCTACGGCCTCGCCACCGGCGTCGGCCTGATGTCGCGCCTCTACCTGCCCGACCTTGCCCATCTCGATCCGGAACTGGCGCTGCCCACCATGTCGGTGCAGCTCCTGCCGCCGCTGCTGGTTGGCGTCATGCTCGCGGGGATTTTCGCCGCCACCATGTCGACGGCGGATTCGCTCGTGCTGAGCTGTTCGGCGGCGATCACTCACGACCTCTCGCCACAGAAGCTCCAGAAGCCGTGGATGATGAAAGCCGCGACCGCGGGCGTCACGCTGCTCGCCCTGTTGTTCGCGCTGTCCGGATCGCGCAGCGTCTTCAGCCTGGTGATCCTCGCCTGGTCGACGCTGGCTTGCGCCTTCGGTCCCCTCATCGCCCTGCTGGCGATGCGGCGGCGCGTGGGACAGCCGGTCGCCATCGGTCTGATGATCCTCGGCGTCGCCATCGCCCTCGCCTGGCGCCAGATGGGCTGGCAGGACATGGTCTATGAAGGCCTGCCGGGCATGGTGGCGCCCTTCATCGTCGGCTGGGCCCTGAGCAAGCCGGTCGAAGCCGCCGAGACCGGCAAGACCGAAGACGATGTTCCCGGCGCGGCGCGGTCCGGCGCCAAGGGCTGACGCTTCGACCCCTGCGGGCTATGCAGCGGACGCCGGCCTGGCCTCGCCGCCGCCCGCCGCAGGGAGACCATGAGCACGCCTTCCGCCCAGCTGTTCTCCACGGCGTCCGCCGACGGGCGCCGGCTTCGCGTCTGGCTCGCCGCGCTTGCCGGGGTGCTGCTCGCCGCCTGTGCAAGCGCGCCGCCGCCCGCCAGCGGTCCGGCATCGGGACCGGCATTGGGCGAAGCGCCACGACTTGCGGCCCGCCCCTCGACACAGCAGCCTGCGTCCGAAGCCAGAACCGGGATCACGCGCCTCACGGACGGAACCAGCGCGGAGCTCTACGTGCCGCGCACCTACCGGCCAGATCAGCCTGCGCCCTTTCTCCTGTTGCTGCATGGCGCAACCGGACGCGGCGCGGACATGATCGACCACTTTCGCCACGACGCCGATGTGCGGGGCGTGATCCTGCTGGCGCCGGACTCGGAGGGCACGACATGGGATGTCGTGCAGTCCTTCGTGCGCGGCAGATCCACGGGGGCGCCCACGCGATACGGCGCCGATGTGCCCCGCATCGACGCGGCGCTCACCGCCGTCTTTTCGCGCTACGCCATTGATCCCGCGCGCACCGGCGTGCTCGGCGTATCCGACGGCGCCGGCTATGCCTTGGCGCTGGGAACCAACAACCCGGCGCTCTTCCCGCGCGTCATCGCGCTGTCGCCCGGATTCATCATGCCCGTCGAAGCCACGCAGCGCGCGCGCATCTTCATCGCGCATGGACGGCAGGACCGCATCCTGCCGGTGGACGTCACGACCACGACCATCGTTCCCGCCCTGCGCGCCGCCGGCTTCGACGTCACGCTCGACCTGTTCAATGGCGGCCATAACTGGCCGCGTCCGGTCACCGACGCCGCGATGAGCTGGTTCCTGACGCCATGAAAAAGGCCGGCCCGCGTCGCCACGGGCCGGCCTCTTCAAAGTCTGCCGTGGCTAGCCCCGCGACCCGAACGGACCGGCTGCCGGTTTCGGCGGCGGAGGGGGCGACCACGACCCGTTGGCGATCTTGCCGCCCTTGGCCGACAGCGCCAGCGTCACCAGCTTCTCCGTCACGTTGGGCTCGAGCCCTTCGGTGTGTCCCTTCTGAAGCCGCAGCACGTCCGCCACCACACGACCGCCCTTGCAGTTCGGGAAAACGAACACCTGCGCCCGGCCCGAGCGCGGATAGTGTCCCCAGCCGTCTGTGCCGGGATCCTGCCGCGTCGCATCCCACACATAGCCGGGCTTGGGATCGATCACGTTGTCTTCTTCCTTGCGGGCGCTGCATCCGTACTTCGTCGCCAGCGGCGATGTCGCTGCCGGAATTGTCTCGTTGGCGCCGTTCTCGAAGATGAAGGAATAATCGCACGCACCCCCGGGCGGTCCGCCCGCATCCGCCGACGGCATGCGCAGCGGCGGCGGCGCCGGCTGCTTCTCGCCGGGAACCTGCTGGTAGACCGGCTTGCCGCCCTGGGCGAAACCCTTGCCTGCCGGCGTCACGTCGCCGACGCGTCCGCCCGACAGGCTGATGCGCACATCCACCTTGTCCTTGAAGTAGTCGGTGCACACGAGACGGCTTGAGGTCAGGCCGCCCTGGCTGTGCCCCGCCAGGATGAAGTGATCGACATTCGTTTTGCCGATCGCGCCGACGACCGAGTCGACGATGTTGTGCAGGTACTCATCGTCCGCCTCGCTCCAGTAGCGCACCGGCGAGCCCGGGGTGATCACCACCAGCTTGTACTTGTCCTTGTCGTCATAGAAGGGCGCGTAGTTGCGCTGCCAGTTGGCGTAGGAGCCATAGCCGTGCAGGCTCAACACGATGTTGACCTTGTCGCCCGGCTTGTAGCCTTTCGGGCAATCGAGGAAATACGGCCGCCGCGTCTTCATCTCCACCGTGTCGCCCGGCTGGGTGACGACCGCCTGGTCGCACATCGTGTCCGGGCAGTGATAGGCGGGCGGCGCATCGCAATTGACGCCAAGCAGCGAATGTTCGGGCGCAGCCGGCGCCTGCGCCATCGCGAGACCGGCGCTGACGACGCTCGCCGACGCAAGAACCGCGCTGCGAAGCAGGCAGGATAGCAGTTTCATGACATCACCCCGGATTTTTGCGGACGGAACATCCGCGATTGAGCATTTCCGTTCGGCCGCGCGCCCTCTCCGTCTCATGGAAGCGTGAACGCCGGCCGCCTTCCCTAGCGGTGCTAGGTTTAACGGCCTCTGCGGAAGGCCGTCAAGCAGGACGCGGGTAGCGTACGTCCGATCCAGCCGCAACCGCCCGCTGCGTGGCGGATCACGACGATACGCGCGCGCCGTCGAGCACCAGCGTTTCGCGCGCCGTTTCGCGGATCACGCTGCGCACCCAGGCCAGCACCGGATCGGCGGCGCGCACGTGGCTCCACACAATCGTCAGCTCGAGATCGAGGTCCGGCAGCGGCGGCGTCTTCAGCACCAGCCCGAACTGGTCGGCGAACCGCGCCGCGAACACGCGCGACACGGTTGTCGCCATGTCTGTTCCGCCTACAACCGCCAGCGCCGCCATGAAGTGCGGCGTCACCAGCGCGATGCGCCGGTGCACGCCCGCCGCCGCCAGTTGCGCATCCAGCTCGGACTGGTTGTCGCCGAAGATGGACACGCCGACATGCGAGACGCGACCATAATCCTCGATCGTCCATTTGCGCCGCGCCAGGGCGTGCCCCTTGCGCAGAACCAGCACGAGTTCGTCCCGGCCCAGGTTTTCGCTCTTCGCCCCGGGCGGCAGGGGCGAGGTCGAGACCGCGAAGGCAAGATCGAGCGCGCCGGTCTCCATGCGCCGCACCATGTCCGGCCCGTAGGCTTCGATGCGAATGTCGATGCCCGACGCCTCCTTCGCCAGCCGCGCCATCAGCGCCGGCGCCAGCAGGATGCTGTGCGGATCGGCGCCCGCGATACGCACCGTGCGCTCGACCTTCGCCGGATCGAATGTCGGTTCCTGGAACACGGCCTTCACATGATCCAGTGTCGGCGCAAGTCGCGTCGACAGCGCTTCGGCGCGCGGCGTCAGCGCGTAGCCGCCGCCCGGCACGCGCACCAGCAGCGTATCGCCGAGCACCTCGCGCAGCCGCGCCAGCGCCCGGCTCATGGCTGGCTGGCTCAGGCCCACATCGCTCGCGGCTTGGCTGACATTCCGCCGCCGCAACAGCGCTTCCAGCGCTGGCAGCAGGTTGAGGTCGAGGCCAGACAAATTCACTTCACGCATGCAAGTTATAATTACTATGCATTTTTGATATGTCGAGTCCCGCCGTAAGTTCATCCTCGAAGCCAGTCGATGGAGATGGATATGAGCCAACGGAAAAACGGCCTTGTCACGGTGTTCGGATACGGCCCCACCGGCGAAGCGACGGTCGAGCGCCTGCTGGCCCGCGGCCAGCGCGTGCGGGTGGTCCAGCGCCGGCGCCCCGCCAACCTGCCGCCCGCCGCCGACTTTCAGGTTTGCGACGTTCTCAACGCCGATGACGTGAGGGCGGCGATGACCGGCGCCGAACAGGCCGTCATCACCACCGGTTTCGAATACAGCGGCAAGGTCTGGAAACAGGCCTGGCCAAAGGCGATGGCGAACTTCATCGCCGCCGCAGAAGCCACCGGCGCCCGCATCGTGCAGATCGACAATCTCTACATGTACGGACCGCAGCGCCGGCCGCTCACCGAGGAGACGCCGCTCACCACCTATGGCGTGAAGCCGGCCGTGCGGGCGCAGGTCACGCGGATGTGGATGACAGCGGCGGCCGCCGGCCGCATCAAATGGGCCTCGCTTCGCGCGCCTGATTTCTACGGCCCCGGCGTCGAGCGCTCGCATCTCGGAGATGTCGCTTTCGGACGGATCGGACAGGGCAAGGCGGCGATGCTGGTCATGCCGCCGGATACGCCGCACGCGGTGGCCTATGTGCCCGACATCGGCCGCGCCGCCGTCACGCTGCTCGATGCGCCGGACGACTCCTACGGCCAGGCCTGGCATGTTCCCTGCGCGCCGACGACCACGCCGCGCCGCATTCTCGAAATCGGCGCACGGGCGCTCGGCCAAAAGCTGAACGTCACCGCGATCCCGCTCTGGCTGCCGCCAGTCCTCGGCGCCTTCGTGCCCTTCATGAAGGAGGTCGCCGAAATGCGCTTCACCTGGAACCGTCCCTATCACGTCGATTCATCGAAGTTCGCCGCGCGCTTCTGGTCGGACGCAACACCCTTCGAAACGGGCGCGCGCCTTACCGCCCTGTCCTTCCGCCAGGCCGCTCAACCCGACGCGAACGCCGCGCCGGTTCACGCGCCCGCCTGATCACAAGACCTGACGCCGAAGCAGGTTGACGGAGAGCCGGGCCAACGGCCGACAAGAGCCGGAGCCCGGCCCATCTTCGCAAGGTTAACGAGGTCGCGCGGACGCATGACATCGGCCGCCACACAGATCGCCAGGAAAATCCCCACATATAACTCATGGAATTGTCTCGGGTCCCGATTGGTCTACTTTGAAGGCACAAGAGGGATCGACCCGGGGAGAAAAGCTTGGAAGAAGGCCCAGAGCGTGCCGCCCGCCGCGGCGTCCAGGCCGCTATTGCGCTTCTCCTGTTCATTCCGGTGCTGGTTCCCCTTCTGGCGGTTCTGCTCATCTGGCTGATGCAGGCGGACGCATCGCGCACGGCCGACCAGCGCGTGACCTCCGCCTCGCGGCTCGTGCGGGAAAACTTCCGGTCGCTGGTCAACGAAACGCGCGAGCGGCTGGTCCGCATCGACCGGGCGCTCGGGCCGGACCCGGCGGCCTTTTCGCTGGCGAATATAGATACCGGTCCGGGCATCGTCGGCCTCTACGACGCGGCGGGCGACACCATCACGCGAAGCGGAACACGCGGCGCGAACGTCGCGACGAACGACGCTTTCCAGGCCCTCGCCAAAGGCAAGAGCCTGGTGATTACCCCGCTCATCAGCGTTCAGGGGGCGATCCGCCTGTTTGGCGTCGCCCACCGCATCGAACGCAACGGCATGTTCGCCGGAGTGATCACCGCCTACTTCCCCGCCGACTACCTCTCCGATCTGTGGAGCACGCTTTCGCTCGGACCGGATTCGACCGTGGGCCTCATTCGCGACGACGGCTGGCAGATCGCGCGCTATCCGGTTCCGGAAAACCCCCTCAACTTGTCGGACTACCAGCTCTTCACGCGAGAATTGAAGGCCTCGCCGTCGGGCGTCTACTCCGCGAAATCGCCGGTGGACGGCCATCTGCGCCGGGTCGGCTATCAGCTCGATCCCGATCTTGGCGTTATCGCTGTGGCCAGCCTGTCCCAGACGTCGGCGACGACCGCCCTCTGGTCGCGCGTGCGGTCCAGCGCGCTGGTTACGGCGCCAATCTTTCTCGCGCTGGTCTTCATGTGCGGTTGGGTGGTGCTTCTCCTGCTCCGTCAGGAGCGCACGCGGGGCAACCTCGCCGCCGCCCTCGCCGAGAACAAGACGCTGCTGCAGGAAATCCACCACCGCGTGAAGAATAATCTCCAGTCGGTCATCGCGCTGGTCCGCCTGCAGGAGGCGCCGGATTCGACCAAGACAGAACTCGCCGGCCGCATCGCGGCGATATCGAAGGTGCACGAGCACATCTACGAGACGGACCAGTTCGGCCAGGTGGACGCCGCGGGCTTTCTCGAAAAGCTGTTGCCCGCCCTTGCCGGCGCGGCGCCGCCCGGCGTCGACCTGGTCTGGCGGATCGCGCCCTTCGACCTTGCGCCCGGACAGGCTATGCCGCTCGGTCTGCTGGTCAACGAACTCGTCACCAACGCCTTCAAGCACGCCTTTCCCGATGGCCGAACCGGCAAGGTGGAGGTGACGCTCACGAAGGAAGACAGCGCCGCCCGTCTGGTTGTCGCCGACAACGGGGTCGGCGCCGCAGGAAACGGCGGCGAAGGCCTCGGCACGCGCCTGATCTCCAGCTTCGTCACCCAGCTGCAGGGCGAGATGACGACGCACAACGAAGCCGGCCGGACCGTCGAGGTGATCTTCGAGGCCTGACGGGAAGGCGAGGTTGACGCTATCCAGATATCAAACACGGGCAGGAACCCTCAGATGGCGTCGATCCTCGAACCTGACCAGATCCCCAACGCGTTCGAGCTCGCCTGGAACAGCCATGACATGACGGCGTTCGGCGCCCTTTTCCACGAGACCGCGACCTTCGTGAACCGATTCGGACACTTCGTGCGTGGTGTCGGCGACATCATCGCCCTGCACCGCCCCATCCACGAAACCATCTATCGCGATTCAACGCTCAGGAACGACCTTGTCGCGGTGGATACGCTCGCCGACGGCGTTTGCGTCGTGCACTTCTGGAGCCGGGTGGCGACCGGCGCGGCCCATCCCGCAGGTCCGCATGCGGTCGACACCCTGATCATGGCGGTGGCGACCCGTCGAAACGGCGCGTGGCGGATTCAGGCGCTGGAGAACGTCACGCTGGTGAACCCGCGGACAGACGAACCTGTTCTCAGAGACTGAAGCCGCCGCCTCGCCCACTCAATGCCGCATTCCGATCATGCGGGCGAGGCGGCTTTCGATGATGGCGTCGGCTTCGCCCATGATGCGGCTGATCAGTTCGCCAACCGTGGGCACGTCGTGGATCAGGCCCGCGACCATGCCGCAGCTGAAGGCGCCCGCATCCATGTCGCCATCCTTCATGATCTTCGGATAGACGCCGCCGACTTCCTTGATGATGTCCTCGAACTTGAGCTCCTTGCCGAGCGTCTTTTCCTTTTCGAGGATGCGGTCGACGGCGGCGTTCTCCAGCACGCGCTCGGTGTTGCGCAGGCTGCGCATGATTAGCCGCGTGTCGAGTTCGCTGGCCTTCACCAGCGCGTCCTTCACGTTCTGGTGGATCGGCGCTTCCTTCGTCGCCATGAAGCGCGTGCCCATGTTCATGCCCTCGGCGCCCAGCGCCAGCGCCGCCACCAGCGAGCGTCCGTCGGCCATGCCGCCGGAAGCCACGAACGGGATCTTCAGCTCCTCCGCCGCGCGCGGCAGCAGGATGAAGTTCGGCACGTCGTCCTCGCCCGGATGCCCGCCGCACTCGAAGCCATCGACGCTCACCGCATCACAGCCGATCGATTCCGCCTTCAGCGAATGGCGCACCGAGGTGCATTTGTGGATCACCTTGACGCCATGCTCTTTCAGCGCCGGCAGGTATTTCTGCGGGTTGTTGCCGGCCGTCTCGACGATCTTCACCCCGCCTTCGATGATCGCCTTGATGTAGCCGGGATAGTCCGGCGGCGTCACGGCGGGCAGGAAGGTGAGGTTCACGCCGAAGGGCTTCTTGGTCATCTCGCGGCAGCGCGCGATTTCCTTCGCGAGAAGCTCGGGCGTGCGCTGCGTCAATCCGGTGATGAGGCCGAGGCCGCCCGCGTTGGAGACCGCCGCCGCCATTTCCGCGAAGCCGACCCAGTGCATGCCGCCCTGGATGATCGGATGTTCGATGCCGAAGAGTTCGGTGATCCGGGTCTTCATGTCTGGCGTCTCCCATCGACGGATTGTGCAGGTTGTTTGCATGATGCTCATCATGCGACGCTAGGCGCCGTCAAGCGCGTCCGCGGATCGTCCGCAACGATGACGCCGCGCCATTGTCGCAAACGGCGCAACGCGCCATAGAGAACGGCACGGGACGTCGCAAGAACACCCGCTGGGAGGACACCACATGATCCGGACGACCACGCGCCAGCCCGCCTGGCAAAGCCTGCTGCTTGCCGGCGTCGCAGCGCTCGCCCTTGGCGCCTGCTCAGGCGAAGCCGGCAAGACCGACGCATCGAAACCCGCTGACACGGCCCAGGCCAGCAATGTGGTGCAGACGGATGCAGGCCCCGTCCAGGCGGTCGAGCGCAACGGCATGCGCAACTGGTTCGCCATCCCCTACGCCGCCCCGCCCGTCGGCGCGCTGCGCTGGACGCCGCCCTCGCCCGCCGCGCACTGGACGACGCCGCTCGCCAACACGGCCTCGGGCTCGCCCTGCCTCCAGACCAGCAACAGTCCGTTCCGCTCGAAAGGCGACAGCGAGGACTGCCTCTATCTCGACGTCCATGCTCCGGCGTCCGGCGCCGGTCCGTTTCCGGTCATGGTCTGGATCCATGGCGGCGCCTTCCTCACCGGCGCGTCCGGCGACTATGCCGATCCCTCGCCGCTGGTCTCCAAGGGCGTCATCGTCGTAGCGATGAACTACCGCATGGGCGCGATGGGCTTCCTTGGCGATCCCTCGCTCGCCGCCGAGGACGGCAGCGTCGGCGACTATGGCATCATGGACCAGCAGGCGGCGCTGCGCTGGGTGAAGACCAACATCGCGGCGTTCGGCGGCGATGCGAACAACGTCACCATCTTCGGCGAATCCGCGGGCGGCTTCAGCGTGCTGACGCACCTCGCCTCGCCTCTCTCGGCGGGCCTGTTCAACAAGGCGATCGTCGAAAGCGGCGCCTATGGCGTCAACGGACAGCTCACGCGCGACGAGCTTGAAGCGAAAAGCCGGACCGCCGCCGAAGCCGCGGTGAAGGCTGCGGGCGCCGATGCCGGCGCGGCCTGCGCTGGGGACAAGATAACGGCGGACTGCCTGCGCGGACTGCCCGAGGCCGTGGTGCGCGACCATCTGCTCACCGCCTTCACCACTGCCGTGCCCAGCGTCATCCCGTCGGTCGATGGCAAGGTGCTGCCGCAAACCATCAAGGCGACATTCGACGCTGGCGCCGAGAACAAGGTTCCGGTGATCAACGGATCGAACGAGGATGAATACCGCCTCTTCCTCGCGATCAGCGAAATGGGCGCGCGCGCCGCGAAGAGCCCGCCGGACACCGATCCGGCGGACAAGTCCTTCCTGATGTCGCCCGCGATCTACGCCATGAGCGCCAAGCGGCTCGCCGGACAGGCGGGCGTTCCGGCGAAGACGCTGACGGAGAAGGACTATCCCCTCTCCGCCTATGGCGACGACAAGTCGCTGCAGCCCAGCTTCGCTTCAGCGGCCGCCGCGACCGACAGCATCTTCTCGTGCAACGGCCTCAACGTCTCGAAGAAGATCGCACAGGAAGGCTCGCCGGTCTGGATGTACGAGTTCCGCAACCAGTCGGCGCCGCCCATCGTCGGCGTGGTCGATGGCAAATACCAGCTCGCCCTGCCGCAGGGCGCGGCGCACGCGTCGGAAATCCCGTTCGTGATGAACATGACCGACCTTCAGACGCCCGAGAATAAGGATCTCCAGACGGCGATGTCGCAATACTGGGTGAACTTCGCACGCACGGGCGATCCGAATGGCGAGGGCGTTCCGGAATGGCCGGGCTTCGCCAAGGGATCGGTGCAGGCGCTGGATGTCGCCAGCGGCGGCGGCGTCACGTCGCTCGATGCGGCCGCCTTCGCCGACCAGCACAAGTGCGGCTCGGTCTGGAGCAAGCTGACCTTCTAGGCTGGGACGGCTCCGTCCGGTCTCAATCGTCGTGCATGCGCGCGCCGCACTGGGTCGGCGCGCGCCTGTCCGCCAGCATGACAAAATCGGAACAGGACGCGCCCGCCGCTCGTTGGTCCTGCAGAAGCGCGGCGCCGCACCCGTGGTGCAGCAAGCTTCTCCATTTGGGGGGACGATAGCCCCCGCAAGCGACGGGGGTTCACTCACGCAGCAGAGGAGAGCCCAATTGAGCATTCGCACAATCCCGACAACCCTTGCGGCGGCCGCGTTCGCCAGCGTGCTTTCGGCGCCCGCCATGGCCCAGTCGCCTCACAGCAGGCCAGACCAGTCATGGATCACCATCAGCGGCCGGGTTCAGCATCCCACCAACGACAAATTTCTGCTGAACTACGGCGACGGCTACATCACTGTTGAAATGGACGGCTGGGGCGATTGGGGCAACGCATGGAAGCTGCAACCCGGCGACCAGGTAACCGTCACCGGCAAGGTCGATAACGATCTTTTCCAGCGCACATCCATCGAGGCGTCGTCGGTGTTCGTCCGGAACCTGAACACCAGCTTCTATGCGAACCCGGCGGACGAGGAGAGCGTCACGGCTTGGCTCGCTCCCTCGCCTTACGAATACACCACCAGCCTGCGCGGCGTTGTGCAGAATGTTCGCCCGGCGAAGAACCAGTTCACACTCGACATCGGCCGAACGAGCATTCTCGTCGATGTCAGTCACCTGAATTACAACCCGCTCGACAAGGTCGGATATCAGCAGATCACGCCCGGCGACCGCGTGCTGGTTTCAGGCGACATCGATGATGGTCTGTTCCAGAGACGCGAGATCATGGCCAGCAACCTTGTGACGCTCGACCAGCGGAGCAGTTCGGGCTGGCGCAAGTCCGCCTCCATTCGCGCTGATCGCGAACGCGCTGATTTGTCCAGCCTCTCACGCGCCGTGCGCCAGAGGAGTGCGCAAGACAATTATACGACAAAGGATCTTGTCAGCGCCCAGCTTGCCGCACTGAATGACCGCCCATCCACGCGGCGCTAGCAGCTCCCGACGACCGACGCCTTCACGCCCCGCCGGCGCCTCGCAGCTGGCGGGGTTTCCTTGCAGCGCGGCGCTAGGCGCGTTCCAGCATCGTCGTCGCTGCGGTCGACCGCAACTCGATGTCATGGGACCCGCAGCACGGGCAGACCAGCGTCGAGCCAATATCCTCGATCCTTGCGGCGAGGCCGCGGCGGGTCACAAAGAATGTCGGATCAAGCGGCGTGCGCTGGCAGCACTCGTCACAAACAACTTCGAGGACGCGATTCAGGTCGATGACATCGGCGAGCTTCACGACACCCTCCCTGTCGATGGCGGAGTTGGTTATACACGCGCGGCCGGGAGTCAGGAAGGCGTTGCACGAATTGAATCGCGCACCGCGCACCGGGGGGAGCGAGTGTCATGCTGTTGCTTTCAGGATATGCCCTGTGGGCGCTGCACTTTCGCGCAGGCGCCGCAACGTCGCTCGACACGCGTGCGCTGGCGCCGGACCTGGCGATCGACGAAGGCTGGGTGTGGGCGCACTTCGCGCTCAGTGACCAGAGATCGCGGGACTTTCTCTCCGCCGCGCCCGACATTCCGTCCAATGCGCGCGACATTCTTCTGGGAGAGGATTGCGCGCCGCGCATCGCCTTCGCGGATAGCTGGGCCTATGGCGTGCTGCCGGACTTCGGCCTCGAATTCGACGGCGCGACTGCGGGCCTTGGCCGCACCCGCTTCGCGCTCGACAACAAACGCCTGATCACCGCGCGGCGCCATCCGATGCAGACGGTGCATGACGTCCATCGCCGCGTCGAAACGGGCGGCGCAGCCTTCGCCCGGCCGCTCGACGCCTTCATCGCCATCAACCAGCGCTATTGCGAACTCGCCGAGGACCAGGTGGAGGATCTGGCCTCCGACCTTGATCACATCGAGGACCGCGTGCTGGGCGCCGAGGGCGATCTCGATGACGTCAAGCTTGGTCCCCTGCGCCGCGATCTTTCGCGCCGCCATCGCGAGGTGGCCGCGCTGCGCACCGCCTATCACCGCGCCTCGGTGCGCCACGGTCCCGACATCGCACATCCGATCATCGAGCAGTTGCCGCTTCTGATCCAGCACACCGAAGACACCGGGCATGAACTCGCCGCCCTGCAGGACCGGGCCCGGCTGGTTCACGAGGAACTCGACACCCGGCTATCCGGCGTCTCCAACCGCACCCTGCATACGCTCACGGTGATGAGCGCGCTGCTTATGCCGCCGACGCTGGTGGTCGGCGCGTTTGGCATGAACCTGAAGGGCATCACCTTCGGCGACGATCCGGAGGGCTTCGCTCTTGTGCTCGGCGTCTGCGCCGCCACCGTCGCCGCCGTCTACATCGTCCTCAGGCGCCTGCGCGTTCTGAAATAGCGGCGACTAGGCCGGAGACATGACCCTGGAAATCGCCCTGGCGAGATCGGCCTGGGAATAAGGCTTCGGCAGGCGCGGCAGATCGATCTCCGCATTCGCCGGCAACGCCGCATACCCGGTCGCCAGCACGATCGGCAGGTCCGGCTGGGTGGCGCGGACCTGGGCCGCCATCTGCGCACCCGTCATGTTGGGCATCGCATGGTCGGTGATGATGAGATCGACCGTTGCGCTGTCCAGCAACGCCAGCGCCTCCTTGCCGGACGACGCCTCCAGCACCGAGTGGCCCATGTCTTCCAGCATGGCGACGAGGTTCATGAGGATGAGCGGATCGTCGTCCACCGCCAGCACCCGCAGCGCAGCGGACGCGTCCTCGGCCGGCTCGGCTTCGCGTGGCGTCGTCGTCGCCGCCGACGGCTCGCCGCTTGCGGCGGGCAGCCACAGCTCCACCCGCGTTCCCTTCCCCACCTCGCTGCTGATCACCATGCGGCCGTCGAGCTGCTCGGCGAGACCTTTCACCATCGGCAGGCCAAGACCGGTTCCCTTGCCCACGCCCTTGGTGGTGAAGAACGGTTCGGCGGCGGACTTCAGCGTCTCCTCGTCCATGCCTTCGCCGGTGTCCGCAACGCTGAGGCAGACATACGCGCCCGGCGCAAGATCCTGGCCCGCGCCCTCCGCCACCGTCTTGGCCCGCGCCGACAGTGTGATCTCGCCGCCCTCGGGCATGGCGTCCCGCGCATTGACGGCGAGGTTGAGGAACGCAAGCTCCAGCTGGTTGGCGTCCGTCAGGATGGCCGGCAGCCTCTCGGGAAAATCCAGCGACACCGTCACTTCCGGCCCCAGCGTGCGCTTCAGTATGTCGGCCATGCCGGAGACCAGCGCCGGCACATCGACCGGCTCAACCTTCAAGTCCTGGCGGCGGGCGAAAGCCAGCATCCTCTGGGTCAGCGACACGCCGCGCCGCGCGCCCTGCGCCGCGTTCTCGATCAGCTGCAGGCTCGCGGGATCGTCGATGCGTTTGCGCAGCAGCTCCAGGCTGCCGAGCACGACAGACAGCAGGTTGTTGAAGTCGTGCGCGATGCCGCCCGTCAGCATGCCGATCGCCTCGACCTTCTGCGACTGGAAGAAGGCTTCGCGCGCGACTTCCAGCGCCTGCTGCGATTCCAGCCGTTCGGTGATGTCGCGCGTCACCTTGGCGAAGCCGATCAGCTTGCCGCTCTCGTCGTGGATTGGATCGATGATGACGTTGGCCCAGAAGCGGCTGCCGTCCTTGCGGACGCGCCAGCCTTCCTTCTCGAACCGCCCTTCGCTCAGCGCCGCAGCCAGCGCCTTTGCAGGCTCGCCCGCCTCGCGGTCTTCCTCGGTGTAGAATTTCGAGAAGTGCTGGCCGATGATTTCGTCGGCGGCGTACTGCTTGATGCGCCGGGCGCCGGCGTTCCAGTTGGTCACCCGCCCCTCGGCGTCGAGCATGTAGATCGCGTAGTCGGTGACGCTCTGAACCAGCAGGCGGAACCGCTCCTCGCTGTCGTGCAGTGCGGTGTCGGTGGCCCGCTGGTCGGAGAGATCGCGGACGATCTTGGCGAAGCCCATCAGCGCGCCGTCTTGGCCCCGGATCGCATCCACCACCACGTGGGCCCAGAAGCGGCGCCCATCCTTGCGAACCCGCCAGCCCTGGCCCTCGAACCGGCCCTCGCGCGCCGCCGTTTCGAGGATGCGGTCCGGCAGCCGCTCGCGCAGGTCCTCCTCGGTGAAGAACCGCGAAAAGTGCGAGCCGATCACCTCGCCGGCCGTATAGCCTTTGAAGCGCTCGGCCCCCGGATTCCAGCTGGAAATGATGCCTTTCGGGTCCAGCATATAGATGGCGTAGTCGGTCACCGACTCGACAAGCAGCCGGTAGCGGTCGACAGCCAGTTCATCCAGTACGCTGTTTTTATTCATATGTTCCGTCGCGCGCCCGCCTGCCAACAGCCCCCGGCCCTGGCGCATGCCCCTTGCCTCCGGTCGGATATAGGCCGCGCCAGACTGTCGGCCATATCCGCCGCGGGCAAGCAGCGACGGGCCCGTCCGCAGCGGAACGCCGGCCTACTCACCCTTCAGGTGGAACTGCTTGATGAACTTGTCCGCCAGGATGGCGTGCACGGCGGATGTCTTGTGCGCGCTGTCGTAGTTGATCAGCCGGCGGCAATCGGTGGTCTGGCCCTTGGCGGAACAGTAGTTCGCCGGATCGGAGGAATAGGGCGCAAACCCGTAAGCCTGGGCGTGGCCGATGACATCGCGGATGTCGGCGTAGAAGTCGAACACCTCCACATCCGCGCCGAGCTGCGCATCGAGTTCGGGAACAAGCTTGCGGATGGCGATGTTGAGCTCGCGTCCCGCCGCGTCGTTCTTGGCCTCGACGTCCGGCTCTTCGGTGGCGAGGTCATGGTCCGACAAAACGGGCCGCGGCGTGCGCGTGCCGATCACGATGAAGGTCACGCCCATCGCATCCAGCTTCGTCGCCACGGTGCGCAGGTTGGAGATCACACCGGCGATGGCGGCGTCGATCGCGGCCTGGTCGGTCTTGTCGACGGTCGCCAGATCGTTCGATCCGGCCATCACCATGTAGAGCGCGTGAGGATCGGCGGGCTTGCCGCCCAGAGCCGCCTCCACTTCCGTCATCTGCGCAAGCGTGCCCGTGTTGGTGAGATCGCTCGGACCCCGCGCGCCGGCGATATTCGTCATGCCCGACGTCGCCCCGCCCCACGCATAGTTCACTTCCTTCACGCCAAGCCGCTGGCTCAGGTATTCGGGAAGGATCTCGCCGTTCGAATAGCGCCCGCCCACCGTATTGGGCGGCGCGACCTTGCCGTCGTGACTGTCGCCTGCAGCCTCGGTCTTGGCGCGGCCGATATCGAGATTGCTGTCGCCGATGAACACCAGCTGCGAGACCTCGTGCGTCCCACCGTGTCCGCCCGTCGAGGCGCAGCCGCCAAACACCAGTCCGCACACCGCCAGCGCGGCGATGCTTTTCGCCAGTCCGGTCATTCTCTTCTCCTCCCGAGGCTCTTCGGCTGGCCTTCAACGACTCAGCTTCTTCCAGGGACCCCGCCGCGTCGGCGCGCCAGTCTCAATGGCGAGCCACCGATGCGATCGCCGACACGATTTCAGGCGCAACCGCATCTGGCAAGTCATGCCCCATGCCGTCGATCACGACCAGGCGGGCGCCCGGAACAGACTGTGCGACGTCTTCAGCCATGGCGCGGGGAATCAGCGGATCTTCCGCGCCCTGGATCACCACGGTCGGCGCGGTGATGCCCTTGAGTTTCTGCCGCAGGTCCGGTGTCACAAGCGCCGCCGCGGACTGGCGGCCGGATGCATCCGGATCGTAGCTGCGGGCGATGTTGACCGCCGCGATGGCGCGCAACTCCTCGTCGGACCGCGGATGCGTGACGCTTTGCAGCGCCTTCGAATTGGCGATCTTGTACGCCACAATATCGGCCTGCGGCGCGCCCGCCGGCGGCGCTGGCGGAAGCCCCGCGAACCGCTTCGGATTGGCCGGCACGGGAATGGCCTTGTTGCCGGAGTTGGGCGCAATCGCTGTGAGCGAGAGCGTCCTCTCCGGGTAGTCAGCGGCAAACATTTCGGCGACGATCGCGCCTTGCGAGACGCCGACAATATTCGCCTTTGGAATGTGAAGGGCGTCCATCAGTCCAGCCGTATCAGCGGCAAGATCGTCCAGCGTGTAGGCGACAGGCGGCGTCTTGCCTGATCCCATGGCGGTGAGGATCTTGCCGAAGTCCGGCGGTCCGGCGTTGGTCAGGTGTGTGGAACAGCCCATGTCGCGATTGTCGAATACGGTGACGCGATAGCCTTTCGCCGTGAGCGCATTGATCAGCGCCGGCGGCCAGTCGACCAGTTTTTGTCCCGTGCCGGCTTCAAGGATCACTGGGGCGCCGTTTCGCGGGCCATACTGGCGATAGGCGAGCTTGAGTGTGGCGAGCGTGACGACTTGATCCGCCGAGGCGCTGCAAGGCCCGGGCTGATCTCGTGTGACCATCTGGGGATGGGATGCGCATCCGGCGGCGAGACTGGCAATCAGCGCCGCAGCGACGACCCGTGCTTTGGGTCGCGCAAATAGGGTCGGGGTCTGCATGTTCGGGGAGCCCTCAAGGGTTCATTTGTTTGTTTTGCGCCTGACCCTGCGCACGAAACTAGACAGTTTCCTATCAGGCGCTGGCGCCGGCGGATTGAAAACCGGCGAGGCGCCGGATGTGATCGCCCTCGCCCGCCGTCTCGCCGCCATCGCCCGCGTGCTCGCTCGGCCCGAACCTGCGATCCGCCGCTTCATGCGCGTGCTGGCGAAAACACCTGCGCAGGTTCTCGATCCAGAGGATTTTCATCTCTGGTGGACAAGCCGCCTCTGACTGCACGGCCGCTAACCGTTCCTCGCGGTCTATGTGCACCTCTGCAACCTGTTCCGCATTTTCGAGAGTTCGGCGTGAGCGCGCCTCACCGCAGGATACACGGCTCTCCTCCCCGACGGGGAGGAGCTGCATTCGCCATGGAAGAAACGTCAGGACTTGGGTGGGAGACAGTTGCCCTAGATCGGCATCCGCATGATGTCCTGATAGGCCTTGATCACCTGGTCGCGCACGGCGACGACGCTTTGCAGGCTGGCCTCGGCGGCGGCGACGGCGGTCACCACATCCACCATGTCGCCCTTGCCCAGCGTGGCGTTGGTAATCGCCTGTTCGGCCCCGGTCCCCGCGTTCTGCACCGAGCTGATCGCGGAGTTCAGCAGGTCGCCGAAGCCGCCCCCCGCCTCGCCGGCGGACGCGGTCTTGTTGTTCGCCAGCGTGCTGGCGGTCTGCATATAGGCCTTCGCGGCCGAAACGCCGAGATCGGACATTCAGCGCTCCTCAGGTCTTCAGGATGTTGATGATCCCCATCATCATGGAGCGCGAGGCTTCCACGACATTGAGGTTGGCTTCATACGCGCGCTGCGCATCGCGCAGGTCGGCCATCTCCACCAGCGGCGAAACGTTGGAGAGCTTCACATAGCCCTTGGCGTCGGCGCCGGGATTGCTCGGGTCGTACTTCTCGACGAACGGCGTCTTGGTGTCCTCGCGCTCGCCCGTCACCTTGACGCGCTGGGCGTTGGACTCGCGATCGAAATAGGCGCGGAACACCGGCGCCTTGCGGCGGTACGGATCGCCGCCCGGCGTTGTCGAGGTGGTGTCGGCGTTGGCGATGTTCTCGGCCGAGAGACGGATGCGCACGGTCTGCGCGCGCAGGCCGCTCGCCGCCGCCGACATGGCGGACATGAGATCGGAAGACATGGGCGCGTCCTGTTTGGGCGTCAGCTACCGGGGGCGCGTGACGCCAGTCGAAGAAGGCCCAGACTCTTCTGGTACAGGCCGACCATGGTTTCGAATTCCGTTCGGGTTTCGGCGACTTTCATCATCTGCTCCTCGACCACCACCGAGTTGCCGTCGAGCGTGGTTTCGGAATCAGGAGCCTTCATCGTTGTGACGCCGACGGACGAGACGCGCGGCGCGGTCATGTGGCCGGGGTCGGAGGTCAGCATCTGGGTGCGGCCGGGCCCGGCGCCCGCATGTCCGGCCATCCGGGCCAGGGTCTTGGAGAAACTCGTTTCATCGACATCCGAAGGCGTAAAGCCGGGCGTCGAGACGTTGGCGACGTTTTCGGAGATGACCTTTTGCCGCTCCCCCAGCTCCTGGAGGCGGGCCTTCATCATCGTGAAAATCGTCATGTTCATCGGGTTGGCCATGGGCGGCGGCCTCCTTCAACCAGGCAAAATCAGCCGGTTTGATTAATGCCGCGTAAACCGCCCGCCGGTTTTGTTAACCCGCCGTTTACCGGTGTCTTCGAAGGGTTAACGACCGGCCCGAATGGCCGGGGCAGGCGGTTAATTCCGATTCATGGACATGTTCGACGCCCTCCGCGCAGCAGGCGCCCTGATCCTGGTCCTCGGGATCATCCTCGGCCTCTCCTGGGCCCTGCGCCGCTATGGCGGATCCATCGGCCTCAAGGCCGGCATGGTTCACTCCGATCTCCGGGTCGTCGAATGGCGGACGATGGACGTCCGCCGCAAGCTGGCCGTCGTGCGGTGGGACGGCCGCGAACACCTCCTGCTCCTCGGCCCCGCCGGCGACTGCGTGGTCGCCGAACGTCCGGCCCCGGAACCGGCGCCCGCGCCACAGGCCGGCGATGGAGCAGCGGGATGATCAAGCGCCTGCTTCGTCTCGCGCCGCTCCTTGCGATCGCCGCGCTGGCGGCCCCTGCCGCGCTGCCGCAGACGGTGAGCGTCGATCTCGGCACCGGCCAGGGGCTCACCTCCGGCATCGTCCAGATGATCGCCGCGATCACCATCCTGTCGCTCGCGCCCTCCATCCTGGTGATGACGACGTCCTTCGTGCGGATGATCGTCGTTCTCTCCCTCCTGCGCACCGCCATCGGCCTGCAGAACGCGCCGCCCAACTCGGTGGTGATTTCCCTGTCGCTCTTCCTCACCGCCTTCGTCATGGCGCCGACATTTACCCAAGCCTACAATGACGGCGTGCAGCCCTACATGGCCGGCACGATGCAGTTGCAGGAGGCGTTGCCGAAAGCCGTCGCGCCGGTGAAGGTCTTCATGGCCGCGCACGCCGATCCGAAAGACGTTCAGCTCTTCGCCGGCATGGCCAAGATCACCAATCTTCAGATAGTTGCGGATGCGCCGTTCCAGGTGCTGGCGCCGGCGTTCATGATCTCGGAACTGAAGCGCGCGTTCGAGATCGGCTTCATGGTCTTCCTGCCCTTCCTGGTGATCGATCTCGTGGTCTCGTCGATCCTCATGGCGATGGGCATGATGATGCTGCCGCCGGTCACCATCTCGCTGCCATTCAAGCTGATCTTCTTCGTGCTGATCGACGGCTGGCACATGCTCGCCGGATCGCTGGTCGAAAGCTTCATGCAGGCGCCGCCGACCTGACGTTCAGACGAGAAGCCGGCGCTCCAGCTTTTCCGCGAGGACGGTCAGATCCGGCGACGGCATCCGCATCCGGCCAATCGCCCGGATCGCCGCAAGCGCAAGTTCAACTGCGTCAATCGGCTTGGGCAGGGCGACCGCGGCGCCGCGCAGCTCGGCAAGCGTCAGGGTATGCTCCAGAGTCCTTCCGGGAACACCCTGCCCGGCCAGCGCGATCACCGCCGGACCGATATCCATCGGCGCCGCCCGTTCCAGCAACCCGAAACCCGACGCCGCATCGATGTTGATGACCACGACATCGCACCGTCCAGCCAGCGCCAGAACGTCGACACTGTCGGCGGGCTCCAGGTTTTCGATCGCGAGCTCGGGACAACCGAGGCCCCTCAGGTCCGAGAGCAGCAACTCGTCATTGTCGATGAGAAGTATGCGAACCTCGGCTGCATCCGGCTTGTCGGCAAGGCTGTAGGACTTGGCGGCGACGTTCATCCTCATCGAGATCACCTCAACTGCGATTCACGGCTATCCGGGGAAACCCCGAGAAGGGGTGTGGTGAAACGTCCCCGCCACAATGGTTAGCGAATGTACGCTAAAAATTGGTTGCGCTTAGCAAGAACCCAGAGAGGCAAAATCCTGGAAATACGCCGATGGTGCGCGGCGGATTGCCCTATGACGCTGGGGAGTTTGGGGAACGAGCGTTCAGACTCGCGCGTGTGGGACGATCAGCCCTTGCCTGCGGCGCCTGAGCCGGCGTCGGCGGCCTTGCCTTCGGCCTTCTTCCCGGACGCCTTTGCATCGGCATCTGACTTGGCCGCCTCGGCCTTGGCGGCTGCCGCTGCTGCGGCCGCGTCCTGTTCAGCCTTCGCGCGGGCGGCGGCTTCCTTGGCCGCCTTGTCTTTCTCCGCCTGCTCTTTCGCCGCCTCGTCGGAGAGAATCTTCCGGTCGCTCTCGAAGCGCGTCTTCATCGCCTTGGCGAAAGCATCGACATTCGGGGCGTCCGCAAGCCGCTTCACCGCTTCGGCCACGGCCGCGCCCGTCACATCGGTCTGCGCTGTAATCAGGTCAAAGCTCGCCTTGTCCGGCGACTTGTCGAACAAGGGCATGTACCTGGCCCGCAAGTCGGCAAGCAGGCCGTCGTCCTTCGCCATGCGCGCCGCGATCGCAGCGCGCAGCGCCAGCGCGGCGCCATCCGCCGAGGATTGCCCCGGCGGCGGCAGCATCGACACGAACGTGCGGGCGGCCTCTGGCCATTGCCGGCTGCGCCAGTAGGAATCGGCCAGCAGGGATTTCGCTTCGGGCCCATCCAGATTCTCGACGAGTTCGATGGCGTGGTCGAAACGCCCCATGTCGCGATAGGCGGCGGCTTCCAGCAACCGGCGCTCAAGCGTGAGATCCTTCGGCAGGTTGGGTTGCCGAGATCCGTTAATCGCCGCCAGCGCCTGGTCGGGCTGCTTGTTCCAGAGATAGATCTTCGCGAGATCAACCGCGACCGCCGCCTGCCCGACGCCGCGCAGCCGGTTGTCGACCTGGTGCTGAAGCAGGTTCGCCGCCGGGTCCAGCAAGTCGAACGCGACAAGGCGCTGGGCCAGTTTGCGGATCATCTGGTCGCCGTCGGCGCCCACCGGCGTCAGGTCGCTGAATTCGTAGAACAGCGCCAGCGCCTGGATGGGATCGAGCCGGTCGACCTCGCCATCGAGGAACAGACGCCGGAAATAATCGCTAAGGCGAATGCGGAGATCGCGTGCGCCCGGAGCGTTCGGATCACGCATCGCCGTGGATTGCGCCAGTTGCAGCGCATCGCGGAAGCGGCCGGTGTTCATGTACTGATCAGCGAGGATGCCGACGGTTTCCATTTCCACATCGTCGCCGCGCCAGCGATAGCGAAGGCTTTCAAGCAGGTCGGTGGCCTCGTTGACAGACAGCTTTCCGGCCGCAACGCCCGTCTCCACCCGCTTCAGTTCGGCGCGCACGGCGACCGGCTCCGAGGCTGTCTTGGCGAGCTTGTCGTACATGTCGAAGGCCTTCGCTGGACCGTCGATGACTTTGGCGAGACCGGCCAGAACCATCTGGCCGCGCTCGGCGTCCTCGCCCTTACCGGTCGATACCGCCTCGTCAGCAAAGCGCCGGGCCGCATCATAGTCATTGGTGTTGAGCGCAGTCTCGGCTTCCGCCGCGACGAAGTGCGCTGCGCGCTCCGGCGAGTATTCCGTGATCTGCTTTTCGCCCTGACGGAAGAAGTCGGCTGCGCGCTCCCAATCCCTGTTGTCGACAGCGATGAGGCCCCGCCAGAGCGCCGCCGAGGGCTCGTTGCGCAAGGCGCCTTTTGACAGATCCTCATCCGCCGCTTTCATGCGGTGCGCCATCACGTTGGCGGCGCCGCTCATGCCGAGAAATTCCGGCTCCTGGCCCACATCCGGATTTTCGGACCTCACGAGATCAAGCACGCCGAGAGCTTCCTGCGGCATGTCGTTGCCCAGATAGAAGCGTGCGAGATTGAGCAGGGCGGCCGCGCCCTGTTGCGTGGCCGGATCGAGCGCCGAGGCCAGCGCTTCGAGTTTTTCGCGGCGCTTGAACCAGTCATCGCCCTTCTTCAGCCCCCAGGCCGCAAAATCGACGAAGGCCGGATCGGCCGAGACCAGTAGAGCCGGCGGAACGCCGGACGATGGCGGCGGCGCGGTCTGGCTATGAGCCTGCATCGAGACAATGACTTTTTCCGACTCGATGGTGACCACCGCGTCGTCGGATTTCGGAATGACGGCGAGACCATGCGCCGTCGCCGGCAGCGTCGCCTCGACAAAGTCGCGCGGGATCGGCGAGGCGGATGATGGCGCGTAGGAAACGGCGACGGCGATCTGGTCCCCGACCACGGGATCCTCGAACCAGACAACGCCGGCGGCCTGCGACAGCATGGTGTCGATTTCCGATCGGCCTTCTTTCGACGTCGCCCGATCCGGTCGCAGGAAGCGATGTGGCGGCGTCGCGGTGGGCGCCAGCCGCACGGTCCACACCGCATCTGCGGCGTCAGCCGATACCGTGAGGCCCTTCGGCATTTCGATCCGCATCATCGTGGCGTTCTTGGCGCGCATGGTGCGCACCCTGTAGCCGACAGGCAGCGCGCCGGGATCGACCTTGAGGTCGGCGTTCGCGGCGAATACGGCCCACACCGCCTGGCCGCGCGCGAACACGGCCGCCGGCGCCGCCTGGGCGAAGGGCAAGCGGAATTCCACGCCATTGGCCAACGGCAGAACCTTGACGTCGACGACGCCGTTTGGCGGCGCGGGATCTTTCCACATCGAGGACAACTCGGTCTTGCGGTCAGGACCGCCAAGCGCCGAATCGTGTTCCGCCCGGGCCTTCTCTTCCGCAGCCGCTGCGGCTTCCTTTGCTTCGACCTCCGGGTCGGTCATCACCGACTTTGGCGGGACCAGCAGCAACGGTTTGTCCCGCTCCGGCTTGGCCGACACCGGCACGGGCGCGGGCGCAGCCGGAACTTTCGAATCCGTCACTTCGCCCGCCTTCGGAGTTCCGGGTTTCTGCGCGGGCGGCCCGCCCTCGCCCGAGGTTTCATCATCCTGCTTCGGCGGCGGAGCGGGACGTGTGATGTCGAGCACCACCACATCGCCCTCGTTGAAAACCTTGATCGGCAGCTTGTCCTTCGCCGTGACAGTGACGAGGTAGCCCTTGTCGGTGTTCTCGCCCTGGAAGTCCGCGACATTGTCGGGCGGGGAAATATGCAGGTAGGCAAGGTCCGCCTTGGCGCGATGGGCGAACAGGAGTTTCAGCACGCCCTCGCTCTTGCCGGCGACCTTGTAGCCGACCTTTTGCGGCCAGTAGAACGCGACACGCGATGAGGCGCCTGACTGGCTGCCGCGCACTTCAAGATCATCAATTTTGGGCGGCGGGGGAATCGCAGCGATGCGCGCCTTCTGCTCGGCGGCTGCGCGCTTGGCGACCAGCGGAGACACGATGTCTGGCGGAAACTTCGTCTCGTCCGGCGGGCAGAGGTCCACCGCCACCATGTCGAGCGACGTCGAGATGTGCAGCTTGGCGGCCTTGGTCAGCCCGATCCGGGCCGTCATCCCGTCCGCATCCATGCGGGTGAGCGCGGCCCAGTCCGGCAGGCCCTTCTTCAGCGCATCGAGGTCGATGTCTACCTTCTGGTCGAATTTCAGGATCAGCACCTGGCTGGCGACGGTTGCGGAAATCTTCGGCGCCGTCTCGTCGCCATCGGCCCACTTCGCCGTGATGCGCCCATAGTCCGGATTTTCCTGGAAGCTCAACGCCACGGCGCGGTCGGCCCACGCCGGCGCCGAAGCGCCGAGAGCGAACACGCCCGCCAGCGTGAGACCGATCGAAACCGGCGCTGAAGGGCGAAGGCGTTTCATCCGCTGGACGTCTTCAGGGCTTCAACGTTTGGCGGCAACTGGGCGAGATCCGCCAGCATCTTGGTGAGCGCCTGCGCCCGGCTGGCGTCCATCGCCGCCATCACGGTCGCCAGAGAGGCCGGTTTCATGCCCTTGGCGAGATCGATCAGGATCTTGTCGTCCATGCCGTCAAAGATCTTCGCCGCATCCTTCGGCTTCATCGATTCATAGGTCTTGATCAGCGCCGCCATGCGCTCGTCCTTCTTCTCCTCCATCGAGGCGAGAAGTTTCTGCATGTCGCCCTGCAGGGCCTTGAGTTCGCCGATCTGGTCCTGCAGCCGCGCCTCGGCGGCGGCGGCTGTCTGCTCGCGGGTTTCGATGTTCGCCTCGCGGTCGTCCAGCGTCTTGCGCCGGTCCGCCAGGCTGCGAAGGACATTGATCTCCTGGGCGGAAATCCCCGCCTCTGAATAATCCGGCCCAGTCGGGCACGAAGCGGCGGCGGCCGTCTTGCCGTCGCCATCGGCCTGCTCGCCGGCATTGGGTCCGGACGGCGAATCGATCTTGGCGCCCGCAGTGAGGGGCGAATCCGCGGCGGCCGCAGACGCAGCCGGATCCGGCGCCTCGGCCTGCTGGGCCGCAGCCTGGGCGAAATCGACGCCCTTGAATGCAAGCGCGCCGATCGACACGGCCATGACGGCCTGCAGGACACTGACCTTCGCAGCCATGACGGCTCTCCGCTAGAGAACGCTTCGGCGGCGAAGCGTGAAATCGACGTTGTTGTCGCGCGGCGCCGGGGCAGCGGCTGCAAGCGCGCGCGCCTCGTCGATTCTGGCCTGGAGATCGCGGCCCGCCGCATCCGAGGACGCTCGCAGCGCCTGCACGGCGTTCTGGGCGTGGGTCACGGAATTGCTGAGTTCGCGCGCCGCCTGAAGCATGCCGTCCCGGCCGGTGCGCAGTTTCTTGAGGCTGCGGTCGAGCTTCCAGCAATAGGCGATGGCGATCAGCAGAAGCCCCGCCACGACGCCTTCGAGCGTCATCGAGTAGATGTTCATCTGGCCTCCAGTACGCGCTTTTTGGCTGCGTGGGTTATGGGCGCCTCGACGCGCATGGCCACTTTCTGGCCGATGCGTCCGACTTGTCCGTGGGTGAGGTGGATGTCGCCACACATGAGGTGGGCTTTCGAATCCGGCGTCGCGTTCATGACCAGCGTTTCGCCGACCTGAAGATTCATCATCTTGCCCAGCGGCGCGGTGAATTCGTCCAGCACGACGCGCAGGATCGCAGGCGCGGACCACAGCTCGGTCGCAAGGTGGCCTTCCCAGATGTTGTCGCGCCCGAACTTCTCGCCCATGAAGTTCTGCAGAAGCATTTTCCGGATCGGCTCGAGCGTGGCGTAGGGCAGAAGCAGTTCGCAGCGTCCGCCCCGGTCCTCCATGTCGATCCGCAGCTTGACCAGGATCGCCGCATTGGCCGGCTGCGCGATTGCGGCGAAGCGCGGGTTGGTCTCGATGCGGTCCAGTTCGAACTCGACGGATGTCAGCGGATCGAACGCCTTGCGTGCATCCTGCAAAATCACCTCGACGAGCCGCGTCACCAGAACCCGCTCGATCGTGGTGTACGGCCTGCCCTCGACGCGCATCGCGATGGTGCCGCGCCGGCCGCCCAGCAGAACGTCGACGATCGAATAGATCAGGTTCGAGTCCACCGTCAGCAGTCCGAAATTGTCGAGCTGTTTCGCCTTGAACACCGCAAGAATCGCCGGCAACGGAATCGAGTTGAGATAATCGCCGAAGCGCATCGACTGGATGGCGTCGAGCGACACCTCGACGTTGTCCGAAGTGAAGTTGCGCAGACTGGTCGTCATCAGGCGCACCAGCCGGTCGAACACCACCTCCAGCATGGGCAGGCGTTCGTAGGACACCAGCGCGGAGTTGATGAGCGCCCGGATGCCGCTCTTCTTGCCGTCGGCTTCCTCGTCGAGCGAAAAGCCGAGCAGGCTGTCGATTTCATCCTGGTTGAGGATGCGTTCCGAACCGACAGCGCCAGCCGCCTGCCCGCCGCCGGAAGCGGCGTCGCCCTGCGCCATGTCGGCTTCCCACTCGGACGAGCCCTCGCCCTCCGCCGGCTTGTCGGCGGCGACGCTCGCTTCCCAGGCGGCCGCCATTTCTTCGTCTGTCGCTTCCTCAGCCACGTGTCCGTCCTATTGCACGAGGATGTTCTGGATCAGCACGGCGTCGATCTTCGCGGGCGCCATCACCGTGTTGAACCGCTTCAGCAGTTCGAGACGCAGACGGTAGGAGCCGGCCGAACCGTTGAGGTCCTCGACGCGCAGTTCGCGCAGGAAGGTCTGAAACTGGTCGACGACGCGCGGCATCATGCTGGTCATCTCGTCGAATGACCCAGGATCGCTCGCCTCCAGCACAAGCCCGAGCTTCAGGAAGAGCGGGCGGTCGTTCTCCGATCCGCCGGCCAGGTTCACGATGATATCCGGCATCGTGTAGTATGAGGGCTGGCCATCCTCGCCGACCGTCAGCGTGCCGACTTCGATGCCGCCCGCCGAAGGCGCGGCGTCGGCCTTGGCGTCCTTGGCCTCGCCATGCCCGCCATGCGCGTCTTTCTTTTCGGCTTCCTTCTTGTCGTCCTTCTTCTTTTTTTCTGTCGGCTTGTGTTCACCGTCCTTGCCGGCCTCGGCGTGCGCCGCCGGCTTGCCGCCAAGCAATATGAACGCGGCCGCGCCGCCACCGCCCAGAACCAGGAGGGCCGGCAGAATTATGAACAGAACCAGCGTCTTGCCCGCCATCTTCTTCTTGGCGGGGGCTGCGCCTTCCTCGCCCGCGGCCGGGGCTTCGGCCTCCGGTTCCTCGGTCTTTGGCTTCTTTTCTTTCTTCGCCATCGGCTCGGACGCGCCTTTGCTGCCGCCCCGCCCCATGAGGGAGCGGCGCAGTGGGCAAAATCGACCGGCTTTGGTTAAGGATTGCTTTCGATGGGCAAGACTTGCCGGGCAGACGGGGCTTTCAGCCGCAGGTTCGGAAACATCCCGTTAACCGCAAACAGCCCATGATCGCCCTGCCTACCCTACGCCCGGCGCAGAAGACGCGGGCGTCAGATCCGAGCCTCTTGCACGCCGAATCGCGTGTCAGGGCGCCCCAGCGGCGGCTATGGACAACTCATTCGCGATCGGTCTCTCCGCGCAGCAGGTGCTGCACCAGCGGATGGACACCACGGCGAACAACCTCGCCAACATGACGACCACCGGCTTCAAGGCCGAGCATCTCGTCATGCGCGAGCTTAGCGAACGGCCGGCGGCGGCGGCCGACCTGCCCAACGGCATTTCCTTCGTCAACGCCTGGAAACTGCAGCGCGACATGTCCGGCGGTCCGATCGAGCACACGGGCAACCCGCTCGACGCGGCAATCCAGGGCGAGGGCTTCTTCTCGGTTCAGACGCCCGACGGCACGGCCTACACCCGCGACGGCCGCTTCGGCCTCGACAGCTCCGGACAGCTCGTCACGCATGACGGCATGCCCGTGCTGGGGTCCGGCGGTCCGATCACGCTCGACCCCGACGCGGGCCCCGTGACGATCGGCAAGGACGGCGCGATCGTCCAGGATGGCCAGGTTGTGGGCACGCTCAACATCGTCGCCTTCGATGCGCCGGCCGGCCTTGAAAAGATGGGCGGCAATCTCTGGAAGGCCAACGGCCAGCCCACGCGGGCGCCGGAAGGCATGACCGTCGCTGGCGGCGCGCTCGAAGGCTCCAACGTCAACCCGGTCGTCGAACTCACCCACATGATCGACATCAGCCGGACCTACGAAGCAGTCGGCCAGATGCTGAACCAGGCCGACCAGCTTCGCGGCTCGTCGATCGACAAACTGTCCCGAACCTCCTGAACCTGAAGAGGTCACAGACCCATGCGCGCTCTCAACACCGCCGCCACCGGCATGCAGGCCCAGCAGCTCAACGTGGAGGTGATCGCGAACAACATCGCGAACATGAACACCACCGGCTTCAAGCGCCAGCGGGCGGAATTCGAGGACATGCTCTACCAGAACGTCGAGAAGATGGGCGTCTCCTCCTCAGACGCGAACACCATCGTGCCGACGGGCGTGCAGGTTGGCGCCGGGGTCAAGGCGGGCGCGGTCTATCGCGTCACGGAACAGGGCAATATCAGCCAGTCCGGCAACCCCTATGACCTGGCGATCCAGGGCGACGGCTATTTCATTGTGCAGTTGCCCGATGGGCGCGACGCATACACGCGCGCCGGAAACTTCTCGATCAACGCCGACGGCCAGATCGTCACGCACGAAGGCTATGTCGTCTCGCCCGGCATCTCGGTGCCGACCGACGCCACCTCGGTGTCGATCAACGCCCAGGGCGTGGTCTCCGCCATTCCGGCCGACGGCTCGACGCCCCAGGATATCGGCGCGTTTGAAATGGCGCGCTTCGTCAACCCGCCCGGCCTCGACGCCATCGGCGACAACCTGTTCCTCGAGACCGCCGCATCGGGAACGGCGAACCGCGGCCAGCCCGGCGCCGTCGGTTTCGGCACGCTCGAGCAAGGCTATCTGGAAACCTCGAACGTCAACGCGGTGACCGAAATCTCCGATCTCATCACCGCGCAGCGCGCCTACGAAATGAACTCCAAGGTGATCACCACCACCGACCAGATGCTGCAAACGATGACCAACCTCCGCTGATCGCAACGCCCGGTAACCCGACATGATCCGCACAGCCCTGTTCGCCGGTCTCGCCGTCCTCCTCGCACCCGTCGCCGCCGCGCAGGTGGCCGTCAGCGGCCCGTGGGTGACGCTCGGCGACGTCGCGCCGGTGACCGGGGATGCGGCGAAGGTGCTGCTCGCGCCCACGCCGGATGCTGGAAAAACGCTGAGACTCGAACCAGCCTTCGTAATCGAGGCGGCTCGCAGGGCGGGCGTCGTCCTGGCCATTCCGCTCGATCGTCCAATCCTGGTGAACAACGCGGCTTCAGCCCCGGTTGCGCCATCGGCGCCTGTCGCGAAAGTCGCGCCCGTAGCGCCGAAAGCCCAGAGCGCGACGCTGGGCGGCGTTCCACAAACGGCGCCAACGGCGGGTTGGGTGTTGTTGCTGGCGCGGGACGTTCCCCGCGGGGCGCGGATCGCGGCAACCGATGTTGAATGGGCGGCCCCTCCCAACGGCGCCCGCGTCCGCTACGCGCCGGAAAAGCTCGACGATGTGGTGGGTCAGGAGTCGAAGCGTTTTCTGCGCTCTGGCCAGGCGATCCAGACCTCCGATGTCAAGCCGCCCGCCGTCGTGCACAAGGGCGAGCCGGTGCGTCTTGTCTACGCAGCCGAGGGCCTGCGGCTCACGGTGGAAGGCGAAGCCCAGACCGACGCCGCAGCGGGCGATCCGGTGCGCGTGCTCAACAAGTATTCGAAACGCTCGATCGATGCGGTTGCGACCGCCGACGGCGATGCGCTCGTGTCGAGGTAGGAGATGACGATGTCCGATCCCAGCCGTCTTGCCGGAGTTGCAGCCATCGGGATCGCCATGCTCGGCGGCTGCAGCAGCATGTCGGACAGTCTCGCTTCGCCGCAACTGTCGCCGATCTCGAACCCGGCTTCGGTCGCCGGCGCGGAGAAAGTGTCGATGCCGCTGCCGGCGCCAAAGACCGAACCCGCCGGGGCCAACTCGCTGTGGCGGTCGGGCGCCCGGTCCTTCTTTGGCGACCAGCGCGCCAGCAAGATCGGCGACATTCTCACCGTCAATATCCAGATCGCGGACTCTGCCCAGGTGAACAACACCACCCAGCGCGATCGCTCGTCGTCCGAAAAAGCCGGCATTGGCGCGCTGTTCGGCTTTGAGTCCAAGCTCCAGAAAACATTGCCCGGAACGCCGGCGCTCGACCCTGCGCTCAGCCTGAACTCGACGACCGCCTCGAAGGGCGCCGGCTCGGTCAATCGGGCAGAAACGGTGAAGCTGACCGTGGCGGCGGTGATCACGGACAAGTTGCCGAACGGCAACCTGGTGATCGGCGGCAGCCAGGAAGTTCTGGTCAACAACGAGCTTCGTGAACTGCTTGTCTCTGGCGTCATCCGCCCGCAGGACATCGCGGCCGACAACACGATCGAGCACACCAAGATCGCGGAAGCCCGCATCTCCTATGGCGGCAAGGGCGACATCACCCAGCTTCAGCGGGCCCGGTATGGCCAGCGCGCGATCGAGAAGGTGATGCCGTTCTAGTCGTCAGGGCCGGCCGTCCAGACGGCCGCCCCGCCTCAGCTTTATCAGGCCCATCCAGGCGCCGGCGCCGCAGACTGCGGTAACGCCGACCAGCAGGACGATCTCGAGGCTCTGCCGGAGCCATCCAACCCGCAACCAGGCGAAGTCGAGGCGATGGGGGGCCATGTGCCACCATCGAAAGCCACGATTGCCAGGATCGGCGATCGACAGAATCTGGCCAGAGACGGAATCAAGATAGAAGCGCGTGTCCTGCATGGCCGGAACCACGATGCGCACCACGGGAAACGCGGACGCTGCTGCGCCCTTGTAGTAATAGTCGTCCTCTTTTGTGAGACGTTCGGCCTTCGCTGGGCCAGTATTCCCGCCAAGCACGTCTCCGGCATGGGCCCATTGCGCGGCGTCGAACGGTGCGGGCGCACCATCGGCGTCCAGCCGCAAACGTGAGCCGTCTGTCGCGGTTTGAACGAAGTAGAGAGCGCCCCCTGCTGCCGCCGAGCTCACCTGCAGGACCGCGCCGGAGGGTAGCCTGCGCACAGCATCGATCTGGGCGAAGAGATCGTTGCGCGCCTCGGACCATCTCTTGCCCTCGCCGGAATAGCGCGCCGCCGCCTCGCTCGCCGCCTGGCCGGTTTCGAACCAGCCCCAGGGCTGCATCGACGTGAAGCCGGAAAACGTCCAGCTCAGCACCAGCACGCCGAACACAAGACCCAGCAGGTGATGCCAAGTCTTCACGCCGCGATAGGGCGAGGCGAGCTTGCCGGTGGAATGACGCCGCCGGAGTTGCCGGACGCCAACGAAGAGACCGAGCAAGGTAAGGAAACATCCCGCCAGCGAGGCCCAGATCACCACCTGGTTCCAGAGCTTCGCGTCCTGCCGCAGCGTTGTGAAATAGAGCCAGTGCGGGATCGCTCCGAGCCAGCTCAGCACGCGGTCCTGCCGGGTCGTCAGTTGCCGGATCTCGCCGCTCCTGGAGGAGACATAGAGCATCGTCCGAGCCGGGTCATTGAGTCGAACCTGCCAGAACGGTCGCGCTGAATTGAAATAGCCCGCGACGGTGAACTCGTCGCGCTTCGACAGCTTGCTGATCTCCGGCCGGGCGGCGATGCCGTGGCGCTCTGCATAGGTCGTCGCCACCGCAAGGGCGTCGTCGGCGCTGATCGTCTTGATCGCCTCGCCGGTTGAAAGGCTGAACACGCCCGCGACGCCGGCCCCGCCCATGCGGAGCACGGCCTCCTTGCCCATCATCTCAATGCGGGCGGAGGCCAATCGGGCGTCTGGCGGAAACGCGGCCGCCGCCGGCAGGCGCACGGTTTCCGGCAGGATGATCGGCGCCAGTCCTTCGACACGCAGGTCATGCCCGCCGCGGCTGGTCGCCGGATAGGGCGCGAAGATCATGACGAAGCCGGAGAGACACCACATCAGCATCAGCACGCCGAGCGTCACGCCCATCCAGCGGTGAAGCGCAAATGCGAACCGTATCAATCTGGCTTTCACGCGAACCGCCCCTCAGCCGGACATCCGGCGACAGGCGATTGTATGCAACCCAGCGTCAGCCCCAAACGGTTTTGCACCCACGCCAGAGTCGGACGTCATCATGAACGGCTGAAGACGTTCAGGCGGCCGCGGCGCGGCGGGCCTTCTTCACCTTGTTGATCGCGAACTGACGCTTCAGCCGCGACAGGTGGTCGATGAACAACGTGCCGTCGAGGTGATCCATCTCGTGCTGGATGCAGACGGCGTACATGCCCTCGGCCCACTCCACCACTTCCCTGCCGTTGTAGTCGAGGTAGCGGATCTTCGCCTTCGCGGGCCGTTCCACGGTGTCGTAATAGTCCGGCACGGACAGGCAGCCCTCTTCATAGGGTTGGGTTTCGTCCACCGTCTCGAGGATTTCCGGATTGACGAAATAGCGCGGGGCGCGCGGGCCGTCTTCCGGCGAGATGTCCATGACGATGACGCGGACCGGTTCGCCGATCTGGACGGCGGCCAGCCCGATGCCGGGCGCCGCGTACATGGTCTCCAGCATGTCGTCCATCAGCGCGCGCGTTTCGTCGGTCACCGCCGCAACAGGCTTCGATACCTGTTTCAGGATGGGATCGGGAACCGTGAGGATGGGGCGGATGGCCATGTCTGCTAGCTATGGAGCGCGCGCCAAAACGTCAAGAGAACAGGGGCTTTGGGACAAATTGTGACGGGTTGAACGACCGCTTTTTCAGCTTTCGCCGGTCTTCCGCCTGACCCCGGCGGCAGGCCGCCCTTCGGACCGCCCGTCCTCGCCCATGCCTTCAAGCAGGGTCAGCTGGCGCGGCGCGGTTTCGACCCGGCCCGGATCCCTGATCAGTTTCTGCGGATCGGCGAAGGACAGGTCCTCGAACTTGCGCGCCGCCGGCAGCACCCGCATTTCCAGCGACCCCACCATCTTGTTGTAGGCGTTGATCGCCCCGCCGAGGCTGTCGCCAACGCCATCCATGTGGGAGCACATGGTGACCAGACGGTCATAGAGATCGCGGCCAAGCTTCGCCGCCTGCTCGGCGTTTTTCGCCATCTGCTCCTGGCGCCAGCCGTAGGCGACAGATTTGGCCAGCGCGATCAGCGTCGAGGGCGTGACGATGATGACATTGTTGCGCGAGGCGTAATCGAAAATGTCGCGGTCGTTTTCCAGCACGGCGGCGTAGAAATTCTCGCCGGGAATGAACATCGCGACGAAGTCGACCCGGTCCGATATCTCCTTCCAGTATTCCTTCTTCGCGAGGCTCTGGACATGCGCCCTCACCCGGGCCGCGTGCGCCCCGAGGCGCTCGGCGCGCCGGGCGGGATCGGTTTCGTTCGAGGCGGCCAGGTAGTCGTCCAGCGACACCTTGGAGTCGATCACCAGCTCCCGACCACCCGGCATGCGGATGATGACGTCCGGCCGCTGGCGGCCCTTTTCGGTGTTGGTCGAGGTCTGCTCGGTGAAATCCGCGTAGGGCGACAGGCCCGCCATTTCCAGCACGTTGCGGAGCGTTTCCTCGCCCCACCGTCCACCGTGCCGGGTGGTGGCGAGGGCGTTGCTGAGCTTTGACGTCGCCGCCTGTGTCTCCTGCATGGTCGAGCCCATGGCGCGGATCTGTTCATCCAGCCTGGCGCGGTCCTCCGAGCGGACCTTCTCGATCTCGGCGACCTTCTCGCGGAACTGGCCGAAGCTTTCCTGGATCGGCTGCAGCATCTTGCCGAGTTCGCCGGCGGCGCCCTCTTTGTGTTTCTTCAGCGTTTCGTCCGCGACCTTGACGAAGTGCTCCTGCGATTTCACCAGCGCCTCGTTGGCCAGTTGCCGGAAGCGCGCCTCGCCTTCCGCCTGAAGGCGCTTCATCTGCTCGACCTCGCGAGCGAAGGATTTTTCCCGCTCGGCGATCTCGCCAGCCTGCGTCGCGAGTTTTCTCTCGGCAATCTCGGCGCGCTGGCGAAGCTGGTCGCGCTCGGCGCTGACGGCGGCGGCTTCCCGCGCGTGCGCATCCCGCTCGGCAGTGATCCGCACAAGGTCGGGCCCGCCGGACTGCATGCGCCAGATGGCGAAGCCGACGGCGGCCAGCGCCACGATGAAGAGCACGATGTCGAGCGGCGTCAGCGTCATGCGGCGGACCATAGGTTCATAGTTTGTTCCCGGCAAGATGGGCGGGTTGCTCAGGTTTGCCCGATTCTGTGGGCCACCGAATGCGCGGCGGAAGATTTAACGCCGTGACGCCAGCGCCGCGGCGATGGTGCCGTCGTCGAGGTGGTCGAGTTCGCCGCCCACCGGCACGCCGTGGGCGAGGCGCGTGACCTTTACCGGCAGGTGGGCGAGGCGGTCGGTGATGTAGTGGGCGGTCGTCTGGCCATCGACCGTGGCGTTGAGGGCGAGGATGATTTCGGTCACGCCGGGCGACGCCGCGCGCTCCACCAGCTTCGCGATGTTGAGATCGTCCGGCCCCACGCCATCGAGCGCCGACAGCGCCCCGCCGACCACGTGATAGGTTCCCTTGAACACGCCCGAGCGCTCCATCGCCCAGAGATCGCCCACCTCCTCCACCGCGCAGATCACGGCATGATCGCGGCCTGACGCCGAACACACGGAGCAGGGATTCACGGTGTCGAAGTTTGCGCAGGTCGAGCACGCCTGCACCTTGTTTGCCGCATCGGCGAGCGCGGCGGCCAGCGGGGTGAGCACCTGGTCAGGCTTCTTCAGAAGATGCAGCGCCGCGCGGCGGGCCGAACGCGGCCCAAGGCCGGGCAGCTTCGACAGGAGGTCGATCAGACGAAGGATTTCCGGTCCGGCTGAGCGGTTGATCATCCCAGACTTCCATTGGCCCTGAGCCACTGCGCGAAATCGCCCGAAGCGATCAGCGGAGCGCCGTCGAGCGCCTTCGCATAGATATAGACCCAGGCGCTGATCTTCACCCCCGAGGCCATCCGTGCAACCCGGCGGGCGCGGGTATATTCGCGTCCCTCGTAGGAATCGAGCGCGCTGAACAGGGCAGCCCGGTCGCGGATCCGCCAGACGTCGCCGATCACCCGCTGACTACGGCTCCGGCCAGGCTCAAAACCCGGATACCAGGACACGGCATAGAGCCGACCCTGCATACTCGCTTCTCCCAGCGGCCTTGCGTGAGCTGTGAGCAGCGTGCTTGCCGCCCGCGCCTCTTCAATCACCGCCCGCCGCAGCGAACCATAGACGAAGAGGTGATCTGCCTCCGTTATATCCGCCGCCGACATCAACCGCTCGCAGCCTGCCGCCGGGTGGCGGGTCCGGCCATCACTCGTCTCCATGCCCTTCCCCTGAGGACTTGCCTTCGGCGCGGGGGCTTGCCTAGAGCCAAAGTGGTGTCGGACTGTCGCGGGGGTTCCGGACGCCCGGTCCTGAGAGGGGGAATCAAAGTGGCGATAACCCTGGTCGAAATGCTCGACTATGCGGGCGTTGCAACCTTTGCGGCGTCTGGCGCCCTCATGGCGGCCGAACGTCGACAGGATGTGGTCACCTTTGTTTTCTTTGCCGCGATCACCGGCGTCGGCGGCGGCACGCTGCGCGACCTCCTGATTGGCGCGCCGGTTTTCTGGGTCACGAACCCTGGCTATGCGATCGTCTGCGCGTCTGTGGGCGTGGCCATATTTGCGTCTCGCGGGCGCGGACTGCCGAAGCGCGCGCTGCTCTGGCTGGATGCGGCAGGACTCTGCGTTTACGCCGTTGTCGGCGCCGCCAAGGCGCAGGCGTGGGGGATCAATCCCGTCATTGCCGTGGTGATGGGCGTGCTGACGGCGACGTTTGGCGGCGTTATCCGGGACGTGCTGGCGGGCGAACCATCCGTGCTGCTGCGTCGCGAGCTTTATGTCACACCCGCAATCGCAAGCGCCTCGATATTCGTGCTTCTGGCGGCGCTGCACGCGCCGGTCGTATGGGCAAGCGGCGCCGGAGTGGCGCTCGGCTTCGCCGTGCGCGCAGGAGCGATCGCCGCCGGCTGGCGATTGCCTGTGTTCACTCCGAAAAAGTGAGTCGCGTTGGCGTCTGCTAGTCGTCGCGGACGGTGCGTTCCTTGCGCTCGTGCCGCTCCTGGGCCTCAAGGCTCAGCGTCGCCGTGGGGCGCGCTTCGAGGCGCTTGATGCCGATCGGCTCGCCGGTTTCTTCGCAATAGCCGTACTCGCCGGTTTCGATGCGCCGCAGGGCCGCCTCGATCTTGTTGATCAGCTTGCGCTGGCGGTCGCGGGTGCGAAGTTCGAGGGCGCGGTCGGCTTCGGATGACGCACGGTCAACGAGGTCCGGGATCGGCGCGACGTTTTCCTGCATTCCCGCGATGGTCTCGCGGTTGCCGAGAAGGATTTCCTCCTTCCAGGCCAACAGCTTTTCCCTGAAGTATTTCAACTGTCGCTTGCCCATATAGGGCTCGCTTTCGGTCGGTTTGTAGGCGCCGGTTTTCGTAGAAGCCATTCCATCGCTCCTTGCCCGCGGACGATGACGTCCTGGCGCGCATCAAAACGCGCGGGGTCATATATCCGAGTCATCCCCAAGCGTCCACGATCAATATCCCCTGGGACGCCGGGCCATTTTCCAGCAAAATTCAGGCCTTTAGCGGACATCAACGCGCGAGGGCGGCGGCGGGTTTCATCCCAGGCGCATTGTTGCAGCGCAATGTCGCCTGTCGGGCGGCGTTTCTGCCCGAAAGTCAGGCGGCCTCGATAGCGCGCTCCAGCTTGGCCGCCTCGACCGCGGCGCGGACCTCGGCCCAGTTCAGGGTTTCGTCCAGTTCAGGATCGCCGGACGCGTCACGGTGTTCCGCAATGGCGCGTTTGAGCAGGCCCAGATGCCCCTTTGTCGGCCCGTCGCCAAGCAGCGCAAGCTGCAGGCGGTCCAGTGCATCGAGCAGCCGCCGCCCCTTCCGCAGCGCCCGGGAGCGCGCCTCCGGTCCTCCCTCAATTCCCTGAAGCGCCATCAGCGCCCCAACGCCTGACACGCCGCCAGCCGCGCCGACGCCGCCAACCGCCGGCCGCGCCGTCACCTCACCGGGACCAGCATCGATGCGAAACCCGCCTGCCGCGCCTTTCGGTCCGGCCGACTTGCCCGCGCCCGAGGCGGAAGATGTCGAGGAAACCTTCATTGAACCCTGCGGCCTGAAGCCCGTTGAGGGTCCAGAGTTCGGCGCGCTGGTTAATGCCGGCTTAAGAAACGCTAACCGCCGGAAACTCGGGATTAAAGCTTTGTTTCGGATTGGGAAGCGAGACTGCGTCCGAAACGCTGCGGCCAGAATGGTCGGACACCTGACGCCTGTCCCTACCCTTGCCCCTGGTCCCGATGCGCCCGCTTGTCCGTATTGCCGTCCTTGTCTTCGCCGCCGTGATGGCGGTCGCGCCTGCACTCGCCAATTCGCGACTCAAGGACATCATCGACATCGAGGGCGTGCGCGAGAACCAGCTGCTGGGATACGGCATCGTGGTCGGCGTCAACGGCACGGGCGACAGCCTGCGCAACTGCGCCATGACCCGCCAGGCGATCGAGGCCATGATGGAGCGCCTCGGCTCGAACACCCGCAACGCCACGCTGAACACCAAGAACATTGCCGCGGTCATGGTCACCGCCAACCTGCCGCCCTTCGCCGCCAGCGGCAGCCGGATCGACGTCACCATCTCGGCGATGTGCGACAGCGGCAGCCTCGAGGGCGGAACGTTGATCGCGACGCCGATGCAGGGCGCCGACGGCGAGGTCTATGCCGTGGCCCAGGGGTCCGTCGCCGTCGGCTCGTTCACGGCGAGCGCCGCGTCCGGCTCGTCCCTGACCCGCAACGTTCCCACGGGCGGCCGCATCCCCAACGGCGCGCTGGTCGAGCGTGAACTGCAGTTCGACCTCGCCGACCAGACGCAGCTGCGCCTGTCGCTGCGCAACCCTGACTTCACGACCGCCAGCCGCGTCGCCGGCGCGATCAACGCCTTTGTCGGCTCGAACGCCGCGCAGGCGACCGATTCCTCGACCATCCGCCTCACCAAGCCCGCCAGTTTTCCCAACATGGCGTCGCTGATCTCGCAGATCGAACTGTTGCAGATCGAACCCGACCAGCCGGCGCGGATCGTCATCAACGAGGTGACCGGCGTCATCGTGATGGGTGACAATGTGCGCGTGTCGAAGGTAGCGATCGCGCAGGGCAACCTGACCATCCAGGTCGACGAGCAGCCTGCGGTCAGCCAGCCCAATCCGCTGGCGCAGGGCCAGACTGTGGTTGTGCCGCAATCGAAGATCACCGCCGTCGAGGACAAGGCCAAGCTCGCCATGGTCGGCGGGGGCGTGCCTCTCAGCGAACTCGTGAATGGTCTCAATGCGCTTGGCGTAAGCCCGCGCGACCTAATCGCCATCCTTCAGGCGCTCAAGGCCTCGGGCGCTCTCCAGGCCGAAATCGAGCTGATGTGATGGCCGGCGGTCTAGCCCTCACCCCGCCGCAGGTCGACGTGACCTCCGCCGCCCGCAAGGATCCGGCCGCCAGCGTCGCATCCGTCCACACGCGGGCGGAAGCGGAGAAGGTGGCGACCGAGTTCGAGCACATGTTCCTCTCGCAGATGCTGCAGCCGATGTTTGCCGGTCTCTCCACGGAGGCGCCATTCGGCGGCGGCTCGGGCGAGGAAATGTTCAAGCCGATGCTGATCGACCAGTACGCCGGGGCCATCGCCGCCCGCGGCGGGGTTGGCGTACGGGACGCCGTTCTCAAGGAAATCCTCAAGCTGCAGGGACTGGAATGACGCTCTCGGCAAAGCCCGCCATCGACCGCGCCGACCAGCTGCTGGTCATCGCCACCCGGCTCATCGCCCTGGTCGGCAAGGAGATCGAAGCCCTCAAGGCCCGCCGCCTCGACGGGGGATCGCAGGATTTCGAGGAAAAGGAGCGCCTCGCCCATGCCTGGCGGCTCGAAGTCTCGCAGATCAAGGCCGATCCGACGCTTCTTGCCGGGGCGCGGCCGGACCAGAAGGCGGCGCTGCGCGATATGTCGCAAAAGCTCGAAGAGCTTCTGGAAGGCCATGCCCGGGAGCTCGCCGCGATGAAGCAGGTCAGCGAGGGACTGGTCCGAGCGATCGCCGATGAAATCGCCTCAGTCCGCCAGGCGCCGCCCGGTTACGGCAGATCCGGCGCGATCCAGAGCGGACGGGCGGCCAGCTCCTCGGGTCTCGCCGTTAACGCAAAAGCCTGACGGCGCAGGCCTCATCGAGTCGTCAAGTCGAAAGACCGCCGCAGACCGATCATTATTTTCTCGACAGAGGCGCCAATGCCACTTGATCTCTGTCTCTCTCCGCTGAAAAAGGGAACCGGGCGTCTGTCAGGGGGGCGCCGGCCAGCGTTACGTCGAATGCGTATGGTGAGAGTTAGAGGCGAAAGCCGGTGATGAACCGACGTCTGAAACGCGGTGTTCCCTTTGCCGCCTATGCGGCCCTGCTTTTCAACGCAGCCCTTTGTGTGGCGCCGTTCATCGGCGCTCGCGCGATTTCAATCGCCTATGGCGACGACCGGCCGGAATATGAGCCCTCTTCCGAAGCGCTTTCCGCCACATTGCGCGCGATGGACGCGCGGTTCGCACACCTCGCGACATCCGGCGACGGATCGCCCCGCGAGGTCTGGGCGCAGTATGTGCGCGAAGAGCTCGAGTCGGGCGACAATGCGGGCGTGCGCGGTTTCCTGCTTGCCGCTCCGGCGATGCTGAAGGGAACGGATGGCGAATCCCTGAAGGCGCGGCTGGGTGTCGCAAATGGCGGCGGCGATCAGGCGCTGATCGATGCGGCGCTCACCTATCTTCCTGAAGACGTTCAGGAAAGCTACGAAAAACACAACACGCCGATCGTTTCGATGTTCCAGAACTCGGCCGCCGCAGCACCGGAAGACGCCGAGCCGGACGACCAGCTGGCGCGCGAAGACACCCCGCAGGAATACCGGGTGCTCGGCGACCTTCGCGACCTGGCGCGCACGGCGGCGAACTGGGTCCACGAAGCCCGGATCGACGAGTTCTCCTTCACGCTGGCGGGGCTCGGCCTGACGCTTGCCGATCCCGAATCCCAGGAAGGCGCTTCGCTGGCGCTGTCGGCGCGCCGTGCACAGCGGCTGGACCCGAAATTCGAGACCTATCTCCAGCGCAAGCTCTATGCGGCTGCGCCGCCGGCCCGGATCAAGCATGCGCTCGGCGGCGAGTTCCAGGGAGAGTATGGCTACGTCGCCAACACGCCGGTGATCCAGCGGGTGTTCCAGACCACGGTTGATCGCGGCGCGCTCGAAAGCCTTGAATCGGATCTCCGCGTGATCCGCGACATCTCACACGAGACCTCGCCGATCTCGACCGTCGCCCTGCTCTCGACGGTCAAGGACGGCAGCGACCTCAGGCGCGCCCGGCTTATCGCACAGGCCGGCGGCGACCGCGCCGTTGCGCTGGCGCGCTATGATGGCGAGAACTTCCTCGATTCGGCGCGGACCGTGATCCACTGGAGCAATGGCCTGCGGTTGCAGCTTCTGGGCCTCTTTGCCTGCCTCGCCCTGCTTGGCGCCATCGCGGCGAACGTCGCGTGGCGGTCCTTCCGCCGCAACGCGACGCGGCGGCGGAGCGCCGTCTACGCTCTCGACGAGGTCCCCGGCCTCACCTGAGGCGCGCTAGAGGCCAAAGGCCCCCTTGAGGCCGTCGACGATCAACTGCACGGCAAGCGCCGCAAGGATGACGCCGAAAACGCGTGTAATCGCCCCTGCGATGTTTTCGCCCATCACCCGCAACAGCGGGCCGGCGGCCAGGAAGAACAGGACCGCAAGAATCAGGTTGAGAGCGATCGAACCGACGACGATGCCGACGCCCACCGGATCGCCCCCGGCGTTCTGCATGTAGAGCATGGCCGTTGCGATCGAGCCGGGTCCGGCGATCATGGGAATGCCGATGGGAAAGACCGAGATGTCTTCCGGAGGCCCGTCCGTATGGCTCTCGGCCAGCACCTGGTCGGCGCGGGTTTTCTGGCGCTGCTGGCGCTTTTCGAACACCATCTCGATGGCGATGAGGAAAAGCAACACGCCGCCGGCCGCCCGGAAGGCGTCGAGCGAAATTCCCATGTGGTTAAGCAGCCACGGCCCGAACAGCGCGAATACGTAGAGCACGACGGCCGCCACGATCGCCGAGCGGAAGGCCATGGAGCGGGCGTAGCCGGGCGGGCGCCCAGCCGTCAGGGCCGCGAAAATCGGCGCGACCGCCACCGCATCGATCAGGACGAAGAAGGTGACAAAGGTGGTGATCGCAAGTTCGATCTGGGCCTGGGGGATCACTGCGACAGCTCCGGCGCACGACGCCGGTTGAGCCGGTTCGCCGCTAACGCCCTCAACGGAACAGGGCGAGCAAGGCCTGCGGCGCGTTGTTGGCGATGCTGACCGCCTGCCCCGCCAGCGACTGCTTGACCTGGAGCGCCTGGATCAGCGCGCTGTCGCCGGCGACATCGGTGTCGACCAGGGTGCTGACGCCGCTGGTCAGCGCGTCCGACAGCTTGGCGACAAAACCGGCCTGCGCCTCGATGCGCTTGTTCTCCGAGCTCATGTCGATGAGCTGGGCGCCGACATTTGTGATCGATTGCGTGATCGCATCATAGGCGTGCTGCGCTGCGTCCGGGCTCGAGAGATCGCTGGTGGTGCTGAGCGTCACCACGCTCCCGCCGGGCAGAAAATCCCTCCCCTTCAGCGTGACGGTCTGGGTCGCCGCGGCGTCGACGATGAAGGTGATCCCGTTCGGCTTCGAGCCGTTGAGAACGTTGGCGTCATCGAAGGATGCGTTCTGGATGAACTGCGTCAGCTGGGCCCGCTGCTGCTGGAACTGCAGGTTGTAGGCCTGGCGCTGATCATCCGACAGGTCGCCGGCCATCGCGGCGGACGCTGTGCCTTTCATACTGATCAGAAGATCGGAAACCTGTTGGGCGGCGGCTATCGAAACGTCCGACACCGACTGGGCGTGATTGAGGCTCAGCGTCACGGCCTGCAGCGAGTTCACCTCGCCGTTCAGGATGGCGGAAGTCTGGAACGCAGGGGCGTTATCGGCGGCGACGCGGACCTTGTAGCCCGAAGATACGCGCGTTTCGGCCTGAGAAAGGTCGCTGCTGGCGCCCTGCAGCGCCTTGAGGGCGGCCAGAACCCCCGTTGTGTTGTTGATGCTTCCGACCATCGGCGTCTCCGCGACCGACGCAATTACGAGCGATTCGTCGATCGATGGTCAGTCTTCGTTAGTGATCGTTAACGGAAGGTTTCAGCGGGCGGCCGCATCAGCGCGACGAAGGGGCCCGCCGCCGGTCCCGGACAGGCCTTTCGGCGCATCCGGGACCAACAGGGACTCTACTAACCGATTACTTGAACAGGGCGAGGATGATCTGCGGCGACTGGTTCGCGATCGAAAGAGCCTGCGCCCCGAGTTGCTGCTTGACCTGCAGCGACTGAAGCTTGGCGCTTTCCTTGGCGAGGTCGGCGTCAACGAGGCCGCTGATGCCCTTTTCGACGGTGTCCGACAGGCTGGTGAGAAAGGTGTTCTGGATTTCCAGAGCCTTCGACTGCGATCCCAGCGTGGCGAGGTTCGAGTTCAGTGTGGTCATCGCCGTGTCGAGCGCGGCGACCGCCTGGGTGGCGCCCGTGGTATCGGGGCCGCCGATGTTCAGCGTCAGCAGCGAATTGAGCGGCCCGGTGCCGCCGACACGAAGGTCGAAGCCGACGATGATCGCCGTGGAGCTCGGCCGCGTGTCAGCCTGATCGGTCGCAGTGGCGGCCGTCGTACCGGCCACACCGTTGATGAAGTCCGACCGGCGGGCCGTGCCCGCGCCGTCCGCCTGTGTGTTGATTTCGACCGAAAACCCTGCGGTCGCGATCGCGGCTGTCGCCTGGTAGCTCAATTGGCCCGTGGCGTCGTCGTAAGAGGCCGTTATACGGCCGCCGGACGCCGCGTTTACGCCATCGATGAACTGCTGGACCGTGGTCGTAGCGGTGACCTGGACGGAATAGGTGTTCGATCCCTGGGTGATGACGACATAGTCGTCCGCCACGAGCGTGTTGTTAGCCGAGTCCCAGCTGTTGGATGCGTTGACGACAAGGTCCGAACGCGACGGCGTGGTGGCGGTGGCCGGTTTGGCCGCGCTGACCACCGTGGCGACGTCGCCCGCGCCGATGCCCGTGTCGAGGTCCGACTGCAGAACGCGAAGGATTGGCGTGGTGCCATCGACCAGGTTGGCGCCGTTGAAGGTCGCCGTGCTGACGATCGTGTTGATCTTGTTGAGCGTCTGCTGGAAATCGTTTTCGTAGGCGTCGCGCTGGGTCTGCGAAAGGTCGGCGGACTGGGCGGCGACCGCCTGGGTCTTCAAGGTGACCAGCAGGTCGGAAACCGAGGAGCCGGCCGTCAGCGCGGCGTCGACGACGTTGCTTGCGCGGCCGATGCCGTCCTTGACCGAAGCAAGGCCGCTGACGCGCGCCCGCTGACCCTGGGCGATGGCGTAGACCGCGCCGTTGTCCTTCGCACTTGCGACCTTGAGGCCCGTGCTGATGCGGCTCTGGGTTGCGTCCAGTTCCGCGTTCGTCGAGTTGAGACTCTGGAGCGCGATCATCGCGCTGTAGTTCGTGTTGACGCTCAGCATCGGATCAGCTCCCGCCAAAGTTCGGTTCGCCCAATGCGGGCGATGGCTGGCTACGCAGCTTCAAGCCGCGTGCCAGTCCGTAAACCTTAACGAGAGGTGCATCGGACCCAGCAAATTCGGGGGTCCGATGGTTAACGCACCCGGAAGGACCGGCCGCGCGGCTAGGCGCCAAAGGAAGGGGTCGGCAGGTTTTGCCCGGTCAAACACGCCGGATGGCGGACGAAGCGGGAGCCTTGGCAGGCCCTGAGCGGGGCTCCGGCGAACGGGAATGGCGGACCTGGCTTTCTGCCTGGCCCGCCCTCCCACCGATCCGCCTAACGCCTCTGGCGGTGTCTCATGGAGACCAAAAGGCCGGTCGCCGGCTATGCCGGCATCCGGATGAACCGGTCTGCAAAATCGGGATTCAGAGTTCCGAAAAACCGGATAGGCCGGCCGCTTGCGCGGCCGGCCCGGTCGGGTCTAGCGGAAGAACGAGAGCAGGATCTGCGGCGACTGGTTCGCGATCGACAGGGCCTGGGCGCCCAGCTGCTGCTTGACTTGCAGCGACTGGAGGCGGGCGCTTTCCTTCGCGAGGTCGGCGTCGACGAGGTTGCTCAGACCGCTTTCGATCGTGTCCGAAAGCTTCGTGAGGAAGTCGTTCTGGATGCTGAGCGCCTTGGACTGCGAACCCAGCGTGGCGAGGTTCGAGTTCAGGGAGTTAATCGCCGTATCCAGCACCGACACCGCGTTGGTGGCGTTGGTGGTGGTCGAACCGCCGATCGACAGGCCTTGCAGGGCGTTCAGGGCGCCCGTGCCGCCGACGCGGAAGTCGTAGCCCACGATAATGGCCGTGGAGCTCGGACGCGCGTCCGCCTGGTCTGTCGCGGTGGCGGCCGTTGTGGCGGCCACGCCGTTGATGAAGTTCGACTGACGCGCCGTACCGGACAGGTCCGCCGCCGAGTTCACGTCGACGGTGAAGCCCGCCGTCGCGATCGCAGCGTTGGCCTGATAGGACAGGACGCCGGTCGAGTCGTTGTAGGACGCCGTGATCCGGCCGCCGGAGGCGGAGTTCACGCCATCGATGAACTGCTGGATCGTGGTCGTGGCCGTGACCTGGACCGCGTACTTGTTGCTGCCTTGAGTGAAGACAACATAGTCGTTCGCGACCAGCGTGTTGTTGGTCGCATCCCAGCTTTCCGAAGCGTTGATCACCAGGTCGGAGCGCGACGGGGTCGTGCTCGTGGCCGGTTTCGCCGCGCCCGAAACGGTGGCGACGTTGCCGGCGCCGGTGCCGGTGTCGAGGTCGGATTGCAGAACGCGCAGGGTCGACGTGGTGTTGTCGATCAGGTTGGCGCCGTTGAAGGTCGCCGTGCTGACGATCGTGTTGATCTTGTTGAGCGTTTGCTGGAAGTCGCCGTCATAGGCGTCGCGCTGGGCCTGCGAGAGGTCGGCGGACTGGGCGGCGACGGCCTGGGATTTCAACTGGACCAGAAGGTCGGACACGGACGAACCGGCGCTGAGAGCAGCGTCGACAACGTTTCCGACGCGGCTGATGCCGTCCTTGACCGAAGCAAGAGCGCTGACGCGCGCGCGCTGGCCCTGGGCGATGGCGAACACGGCGCCGTTGTCCTTCGCGCTCGACACCTTGAGACCGGTGCTGATGCGGTTCTGGACTTCGTTGAGGTCGTTGTTGGTCTGGTTGAGGGATTGGAGCGCGATAGCCGCGCCATAGTTATTGTTCACGCTAAGCATGACGGTCAGTCTCCATTCTGGTTCGCGGACCGATCTTCTGATCGGCCGTCAGGCGCGTTTTGCGCCGACATCGAGCGAGACTGCCTGAAACCTCTTAAGGAGTGGTGGAGCCGGATTAAAAGTTCCGGGCTATTCGCCGGCTAACGATTTCGGGGGGCGGATGGTTACCGGTTTCCTACCGCAATCGCTCAGGGATCCGCAGCGTCAGACTGGCGCCCCGGACGGGTCAGCGGATTGCGCGAGGCCCTGCATCATTGTCCGGTTGATGTCGATGAGTATGTCGAACGACGCCCCTTCCCGGATAACCTTTGTGGAGTGGCGGTCTACGAAGATCGACAGGGAGATGATCTGGGCGCGCACCGGCTTGGGCAGCTGGTTGCCTTCGGCGCCGCAGTCGGCGGCCAGCAACAGCCAGAGACGGCGATTCTTGGCGAGCGCCTCGCCGCGGCGACCGACCTCGATCGCCGGCAGCGCCGCTGCGTCAATCAACCCGCGCGTGGCGACCGCGAAGGCGCGGTATTCCGTCTGACGCGGCGTTTCAGTCTTCGCCGCCGCCGTCTGGTAAGCCTGTACCGACATTTGCCAATAGTCCCTGTTCGTATGTGAGTAATTTGCGGCACCGCGTAAGCGCCTTGTAATATTCGCCGGCCATGACCTCGCGCGAGGTCGAAACGCATTCCTTGAGAATCTCGGTGTGGCGGGTGACGCCCATGAACTCGTTCATGCGCAGGACGAATTCGTCGTAAAATTCCGACGCGCCGGGGGGATCGAGATACATCATCATGATCGGGAAATAGATGCGCCGGACGGGGGTGTTGGCGTCTTCCGGTTGGATGATGTCCTTCTCGCGAAGAATGGACGCCTTGTTCTGCAGCAAAAGCACGGCGCGGCGATCGCCGTTCTGGAGGACCGCGCCGTTGACGACAAAGCGTTCGCCCGGTTTGAGCGAAAGTTTGAGCGGCATCCGTTTCCTCCCAGCCATGTCCTCGGGCAAAGCCGAATCTGGACGCGGCCGCACCCCCGGTCTACCCGATGAACCTTAAGTTTTGCTTGCCTGACGGTAACCTGACCCCGCTTTTGCGGGGGTTTTCAGGGTCTGCTTCGACTCGCCGCTTTTCACGCAAACGGAAATCCGCTCTATGCTGGGAAGCCCGCCGCCGTTCCGGACGGGCCCGAAATTATGCGGAGAGACCAGCCAGATGTCCGACGTCAAGCGCTTCGAGGGCACCGAAAACTACGTCGCGACAGACGATCTGCGGGTCGCCGTGAACGCCGCCATCGCGCTGGAGCGGCCCCTTCTGGTGAAGGGCGAACCCGGAACCGGCAAGACCATGCTCGCGCTTGAGGTCGCCCAGGCGCTGGGCATGCCGATCATCGAATGGCACATCAAGTCGACCACCAAGGCGCATCAGGGCCTCTACGAGTATGACGCCGTCGCCCGCCTGCGCGACGGCCAGCTCGGCGAGGAACGCAGCCGCGACATCAAGAACTACATCAAGAAGGGCAAGCTGTGGGAGGCGTTCACCGCCAAGCAGCGCCCGGTTCTGCTGATCGACGAGATCGACAAGGCCGACATCGAATTCCCCAACGACCTCCTGCAGGAGCTCGACCGGATGGAATTCTACGTCTACGAAACCGACGAGACGGTGAAGGCCAAGGTCCGGCCGGTGGTGATCATCACCTCGAACAACGAGAAGGAGCTGCCCGACGCCTTCCTGCGCCGCTGCTTCTTCCACTACATCAAGTTTCCCGACGACGAGACGATGGCGTCGATCGTCGATGTTCACTTCCCGGGTATCAAGAAGCGCCTCGTTTCGGAAGCCCTGGCGACCTTCTACCGGATGCGCGACGTGCCGGGTCTCAAGAAAAAGCCATCGACATCGGAACTGCTCGACTGGCTCAAGCTGCTGATGTCGGAAGATATCGACGTCGATACGCTGCGCGAAAAGAATCCCAACAAGCTGGTCCCTCCCCTGCATGGCGCCCTGCTCAAGAACGAGCAGGACATCCAGCTGTTCGAGCGTCTCGCCTTCCTGGCGCGCCGCGAAAACGGCTAGCGCGCCAATCGCGCCGGCTTGCGGGACTTCGTGACCTGCCGCCCTAGATAGGCGTCAGGTATCGCCCGGAGGATGCGCGCAAATGACAGTCGCTGATCTGGTTCTGGAGATTCTCGCCGCGCATGGCGTGCGTCATGTTTTCGGCGTGCCGGGCGATGCGATCAACGACATCACCAACGCCCTGCGCCGGCGCGACGACATGGAGTTCGTGCTGGTGCGCCACGAGGAGGCGGGCGCCTTCATGGCTTCGGCGCAGGCGAAGCTGACCGGCCGCCTCGCCGCCTGCGTCGGAACCGCCGGACCGGGCGCTGTCCATCTGCTCAACGGGCTCTACGACGCGAAACTCGATCATGCGCCGGTGATCGCCATCACCGGCCAGTGCGCCACCCCGTTCATCGGCACCGGCTATCACCAGGAAGTCGATACCGAACAGCTGTTCTCGGATGTGGCGGAGTATTCGCGCACGGTGATGACCGAAGACCAGATGCCCGGCCTGATGCTGGAGGCCTGCAAGGCGGCCATTTCCGCGCCGGGCGTCGCCCATATCTCGATCCCCACCGACATTGGCGGCCGCTCGATCCGCTCGAAGCGCCATGACTTCACGCTTGGATCCGAGGGCGGGCTGATGCGGCCGAGCGAGACCTCGCTGGAGCACGCGGCCCAGCTGATCGACGGGGCGAAGAAGGTCGCCATTCTTGCCGGCATCGGCGCAGCCGGCGCGCGCGAGGAACTGCTGGAGATTTCGGCGCGACTGAATGCGCCCATCGTGCGCACGCTGCGCGCCAAGGACTGCATCGATATCGGCGAGGAAGCCTGCATCGGCGGTCTGGGGCTGCTAGGAACCCACGCCGGGCTCGCCGCGATGGAGCATTGCGACCTGCTGCTGATCGTCGGCGCGGACTTTCCCTATGTGACCTTCTATCCGAAGTCCGCAAAGGTCATCCAGATCGAGCCGAGCCCGCTGCGCATGGGCCGGCGGGCGCCGCTCGCCGCCGCGCTGCATGGGCACGCGAAACCGACGCTGCAGGATCTGCTCGCCCGCGTTGCGCCGAAGTCGTCGCGCGATTTCTACACCGACATGCAGCGCGAGAAACAGAAAGACCTGAAGGGACTTGCCGACGCCGAGGAGTCATCGGCCATCCCGATCAAGCCGCAGCGGGCGATCGCGGCGCTGGCGGCCGAAGCGCCATCGAACGCGATCTTCACCTGCGATACCGGCACGACAACGGCGTGGACGGCGCGGCATCTGTCCATCCGGCCGGGCCAGCGCTACACGCTGTCATCGTCGCTGGCGTCGATGGCGTTCGCCCTGCCCGGCGCAATCGGCGCGCAACTCGCCTTTCCGGACCGGCCCGTGATCGCAGTCGCAGGCGATGGAGGCTTCGCCATGCTGATGGCGGACTTTGTCACCGCTGTCCGCAACAACCTGGCGATCACCTGCGTGATCTTCAACAACCGCAAGCTCGCCTTCATCGGTCTGGAACAGGAGGCGAAAGGCCTGCCGGAGCATTCGATCGATCTGGTCAATCCCGACTTCGTGGCGTTCGCCAGGGCGTGTGGCGGCGACGGCGTCAGGGTGGAGCGGGCCGAGGACCTCCGTCCGGCTTTCAGGAAGGCGTTCGACAGCGGGCGGCCGAACGTGATCGATATCGACATCGATCCCGACGAACTGATCCTGCCGCCGCGAATCAGTGCGGACCAGGCGCTGAATTTCGGGCTTGCCAAGATTCGCGAGACGCTTGGCTAGCGCTCGCCTGCAACGCGCCTTACTCATTTTAAATGGCCGGACAGCTTGTGCTTCCGCCTCGGGCGATGCTCTTTTCACGCGGCGGTCGGGCGCCGGGAGGGTTGCATGATACGGACGACATGGGCGGCTGGCGCATGCCTGCTGGCGCTTGCAGCCTGCGGGCAGAAACCCAAGCCAGCGCCGGTTTCCAGCGAACCGCCCGCCCCGCCCTTTATCGTCACCGAGCCGAAGACCCTCACGGACGTGCTCTCCGATCTCGCATCCGGCGACACCACGTCCGAAGCGCTGACGCAGTCCTATCTCGACAGGATCGCGGCCGTCGACGACGCGGGACCGCAGATCAACGCGGTGATCGTCACCAATCCGAACGCGCTGGCCGACGCGCAGGGACAGGACAAGCTGAAAGCCGGAAATGTTGCGCCCGGCCCGCTTCACGGCGCGCCGATCCTGGTGAAGGACAATATCGAGACGCTCGATCCGACGCCGACCACAGCCGGCTCGCTGGCGCTGAAGTCCAACATCTCCAACCATGATGCGCCGGTGATCGCCCGGCTGCGCAACGCCGGGGCGATCATTCTCGGCAAGACCAATCTCAGCGAGTGGGCCAATTTCCGCTCGAACGCCTCGACCTCGGGATGGAGCGCCGTCGGCGGGCAGACCAAAAACCCGCATGTGCTGGACCGCAACCCGTGCGGCTCGTCCTCCGGTTCGGCCGCCGCCGTCGCCGCCGGTCTTGCCGCCGCAGCGGTGGGAACCGAGACCGATGGTTCGATCACCTGCCCTGCCGCTATGAACGGGCTGGTCGGCATCAAGCCGACAGTCGGGCTGGTGTCCCGCGCGCGCATTGTTCCGATCAGCGAAAGCCAGGATACGGCGGGACCCATCACGCTCACCGTCGCCGATGCGGCGCTGATGCTGACCGTGATGGCGGGCGGCGATCCGGCCGATCCGGCGACAAAGGACGCGGACGCGCACAAGCAGGATTACACCAAGGCGCTCGATCCCGACGCACTCAAAGGCAAGCGCATCGGCGTGGCGCGCTTTCTCGCCGGCTATCACGCGGGGACGGATGCGCTGTTCGAGGCGGCGTTGAAACAGCTCACGGACGCGGGCGCCGAACTGGTCGAGATCAAGGACTTTCCCAACCGCCGCGAAATCGGCCAGGCTGAAAATGTCGTGCTCGATTCCGAGTTCAAGGCGGGGATCAACGCCTATCTCGCATCGACGCCGGAGAGCGTGAAGACCCGGACGCTGGACGACCTGATCGCCTTCGACAAGGAGACGCCTGCCGAGATGGTCTGGTTCGGTCAGGATGTGTTCGAGGAAGCGGCCAAGGCGCCGGGCCTCAAGGACCCGAAATACCTGAAGGCGAAAGAGACCGCGAAGCGGCTCGCCGGCAAGGAAGGCATCGACCGGTTGCTGGCGGCGAACAAGCTGGACGCCATCGTCGCGCCGACGGGCGGGCCGGCCTGGCCGACGGATCTGATCACCGGCGACCATTTCCTTGGTTCGGCGTCTGGCCTTCCCGCGGTGGCCGGGTATCCGCACATCACCGTGCCCATGGGCGCCGTCAGCAGCCTGCCGGTGGGGCTCTCTTTCATCGGAACGGCGTGGTCGGAACCCAAGCTGATCGGCATGGCCTACGCCTACGAGCAGCTGAGCCATCTGAGGCCGACGGCGCATTTCCTGCCGCACGTTCCCTGAACCATTTCCGCGAGCCAGGCAGCCGCACGCATCTTGCACCTGAATCTCCCGGCGGAGGGACGCGCACTGTCGCAAGGCGGTGCATGTTCAGGAGTAGAGTGCATGCAAGTAACGGGAAGTGCAGGCGTTTCGGCAGCCTTGCTGCTGCAGCGCCTGTTCGGCGGAGGGTCGGCAGACGCCGGACCTGCGTCGGCAACGTCTGCCGCCGGGCAAACCCTGCCCATCGGCGGCGGGACCAGTTGTAATGCGTCGGGCCCCGGCCAGGCGCAGTTGGCCGGCGGCACCATGTCGGCCATGGTCAGCCTGCAGACCCAGTCGCCGCCTAGCGCGTCGGATGTGGCGTCACAGCTTATCGACGCCCTCGATACGAATGGCGACGGCGTGGTCAGCGCCGAAGAGATCCAGAAGGGATTGGAAGCTGGCGGTTCGAACGTCGACATTTCGAAAGCGTTCGCCGCGGTCGACACCAATGGTGACGGCCAGATCAGCAAGGACGAACTGACGACAGCGGTGCAGACCGACATGGACGCGCACAAGGCGCATCATGGCGGACATCACCACCGCGCGGGAGAAGCGGCCGACGCCCTTATTTCGGCCAGCGACTCCAACAATGACGGCCAGCTGAGTCTTGACGAGATCGCAACAGCGCTCGGCAAGACCAGCGATGACCAAAAGGCGTCCCTGCAGCAGACCTTCACCGCGCTCGATACGAACGCGGACGGCAAGCTCAGCAAGGACGAACTCGCCGCGGCCATCCAGCAATCGATGCAGACCGCCATGCGCGCCTATGCGCAGTCGGCTGCAACGACGGCGGAGGCCTGATCCCACGGCTGACCGGAGGCGTCGGGCCCATGGTCCAGCGCCTCCGGAACGCTGACACGAACGATGCGTTGGTGTATCCGGACAGGATTCGGAGGGACACACGTCATGAAACGCTTTTTGCTTGCCGGCCTGATGCTGGCCGCCGCCGGATGCGCTTCGGCGCCCACCACGCCCTCGGGGCCTGCGCCCTCGGCCGGGTTCACGGATACGCAGATTTCCGGCAACCGCTACCGCGTCAGCTATGAGGGCCCGACGAACCTTACCGACAGCCAGGTCGAGACCCGCACGCTGGCGCACGCAGCGCAGCTGACGCTCGACAAGGGCAAGGAGTGGTTCGAAATCAAGGACACCGCGAAGGCGCCGCACAAGCGGACCATCGAGATCGAGATCGGCAAGGGCGAGACGCTCGCGGGCGGCGCATCGAAAATCTACGATGCGAAAAAGACGCTCGCGGACATGAAGGCCAAGGCGCGCACCAGCTAGCCCGGCGATGAAACCGGCGCGAAAATCGGGGCGCTGGCGTTTTTTCCTGACACTGTCTAGCATACAGCCTTTCAGGCTGGAGGGCGGACATGGGCGAACGCGTACTGGTGACCGGGGCGTCGGGGTTTGTCGCCCAGCACGTCATCCTGCAGCTTCTCGACAAGGGCTATGAGGTCTGCGGCACGCTGCGCTCCCTGAAGCGGGCGGACGAAGTGCGCGGCATTCTCGCGAAGCACGATCCGCGCGCGTCCAGCCTGGAATTCATCGAGGCCGACCTGGGCGCCGATCCCGGCTGGGCCTCGGCGGTCGAGGGTTGCACCTATGTGCAACATGTCGCCTCGCCCTTCCCGGCCGTGCATCCGAAAGACGAGAACGAACTTATCCGCCCTGCGGTGGATGGCGCATTGCGCGTGTTGAAGGCTGCGAAGAATGCGGGCGTGAAGCGCGTGGTGATGACCTCCTCGCTGGCGGCGATTGCTTACGGCCATGGTGACAAGCGGCCGGATGTCGCCGACGAAACGCTGTGGTCGAAGCCCGAAGGACCGGACAACACGCCGTACACAAAATCCAAGACGCTCGCCGAGCGCGCGGCGTGGGATTACGTGAACGGCGACGGCAAGAGCCTCGAATTGGCGGTGATCAACCCGACCGGCATTTTCGGACCCGCGCTGTCGAAGGACGTGTCGACCTCGCTGGAGATTCCGATCCGGCTGATGAATGGCAAGACGCCCGGTCTTCCACGGCTCGGCTTTTCGATCGTTGATGTGCGCGATGTCGCGGCGTGCCAGGTGGCGGCGATGACTGTGCCAGCTGCGGCGGGAGAACGCTTCATCGCGTCGGAGGATTTTCTCTGGTTCACCGAATGCGCCGACATCCTGCGCAAGGCGTTCCCGGCCTATGACGACAAGATCCCGAAACAGCAGGTGCCGGATTTTGTCATCCGCCTGATGTCCATGGTGCAGCCGATCTACAAGCAGACGCTGACCGAACTGGGCCGCACGCGCCGCGCCAGCAACGCCAAGGCGACACGTGTGCTGGGTGTGCATTTCCGGCCCGCGAAGGAAGCGCTGATCGCCTCGGCGCAATCGCTGGTCGACCTCGGCGTGGTCTGACACCGGCGCGCGCGCCAAACGCTCCACGACGCGGGGTGCGCCTGGAGGGAGGCTGCCGTCTCGCCCTCAGGATGGAGGGCCGGGGACGCGGGGAACCCACGTCGAGAGATAGTCCGGGTGCGCCGTTGCCGGCGCCTGATGGCGCGGATCGCCCCGCGTCCCCGCGGCCTGTTCTCGCCGGCCTCGCTTGAGGCCAGTCTTGTATGGGGAGGTCTTTCACTCCCCTGGCGTTGGACGCCGGCGGCGTGCGGGCCGGGGCTGTTCGCCCCCGGTCCCC
>WGLW01000033.1 GCA_016125405.1 Alphaproteobacteria bacterium
CCGCGATGAGCGGGCAGGTAATGGCCTGTCTTGCCCGCCACTTGTGCCTGGTCTATTTTGCGGGGCAGATGAAGCCGGAATTGCGCTTGAAGGTCGGTGAACTTGCGGCCCGCGCCGAGGTCGGCGTGCAGACGCTCCATTTTTACGAACGGCTTGGATTGCTGCCAAAGCCGGATCGTTCAGCGGCAAACTACCGGCTTTATTCTCCGGCGTCGCTCCGCCGGGTTAAGTTCATCAAGCAAGCCCAAGCCCTCGGCTTCACGTTGGAGGAAATCAAAGAGGTTCTCGGCCTGCGCGAACAAGGCCGCGCCCCCTGCCGCCGTGTCGCGGACGTGGCCCGGACGCACTTGCGGGAGTTGGACGCGCGCATCAAGGCGCTACACGAATTTCGGAAATCGCTGGCGGCGGTTGTGCCCCGATGGGAAAAGGAAACCGGCGGTCAACGCCGGTGCGCGGGCGAGTTCTGCGATTTGATCGAACGTTTGCCGCAAGCGCTATCGTCCACGAAGGGCCGATTGTAGAACCCGGTGTCGCGGTCGAACAAAGGTCCGTAAGGTGCGGAGAGTCCCTTTTCGCCGACTTCAGCCGCGCGGGCCGAAGAGAATGACGGACGCCCCCATCAGGCAAATCAGCGAGCCAAGCACATCCCAGCGATCCGGCCGGATGCCCTCCACGGTCCACAACCACACCAGCGAGGCCGCGATATACACCCCGCCATACGCGGCGTAAACGCGACCCGCGCCAGCCTGAGGATGCAGCGTGAGCAGCCAGGCGAACAGCGCCAGAGCCGCCGCCCCCGGCAGCAACCACCACACCGGTTTGTGCAATCGCAGCCACAAATACACCGCGTAGCAGCCAAAGATTTCCGCTGCTGCGGTCAGTGAAAACAGAGCGATGGCCTTGATCATGAGCCATTGCTTTTATCGAATTTCCGTGCAAACAAAAAGCAAAAAGCCCCTTGACCCTCTAGCCGGGTAGAGATCGTAGGCTTGTTCAGAAACTCAAACTGGAAAAGCTTATGGACAAATCGAAAGCTCTGCGAAAAGCGACCTTGGGCGGCAGTGTTCTCGCCGCCATCACCGCGTCTCTCTGCTGCATCGGGCCACTGGCGGCAGTGGCATTGGGCGCGGGTGGATTCGCCGCGTCCGCCGTGTTTGAAAAATGGCGACCGGTATTCCTGGGCGTGACGTTCGCACTGCTCGCGCTCGCCTGGTATCTCACCTATCGCAAGCCAAAAGCCGCCTGCGAACAAGGTTCGGCCTGCGCGACCAAGCCGGTGGCGAAATGGAACAAGGTGGTTTTGTGGTTTGCCACGGGTTTTGTTTTGATCGCAGCGGCGTTTCCAAGTCTCTCATCGGCCATTCTGCGGTTCGGTCAGACAAGTTCCGATGCCTGTTGTCCGCTGTCCGTCGTGACCGGCGCGAACACCGCCGTCTTGAAAGTGAAGATACCCAGCATGGACTGCGCGGCGTGCGCCATTGGCATCCAGTCCACCTTGCGGAAGCAGGCGGGCGTGCAACAAGCGCAGGTGAGCTTCAACACCAAGGAAGCCGTCGTGCAATACGACGCCTCGAAACTTTCGCCGGAGAAAATCATCTCGGTGATTGATGAAACCGGATTCAAAGCCGAGACCAATACCACCACAGCCACGCATTGAAAGGCCGTTATGTCCGAGTGCTGTTCCACGAAATCCGCTCCTGCCCCCGCTGCGGCGAAATCGTCCGCAGGCGCGAAAACCAACTGCCCGCGTTGCAGTCAGCCGGGCCAGCCGGTCGCGCGGCAAACGCTCAAACATCAGGTCAAGCCGCAGCACCTGGAAACCGTCGAAGCCGATGCGTTCAACTTCTGCCGCACCGCGACGTGCGAAGCCGTCTATTTCAACGGCAACGGAATCGTGCTCACCAAAGCCGACGTGCGCCAGCGCATCGGGTTGAAGGAAACGGAAGACCCCGTGCCCCTTTGCTATTGCTTCGGCTTCACGGAAAAGATGGTGGTCGAAGAAATCCGCGCGACGGGCCACTGCACCATCCCGCAACGCATCACGGCGGAAGTGAAAGCGGGGAACTGCGCGTGTGAAATCCGCAACCCGCAAGGCTCGTGCTGTCTGGGCAACGTCACCGCCGCCGTCAAGCGGGTAACGAAAGTCGTGAAGGCGGAAAAGTAGCAAGCGGTCGCCTGATTCTCGCTGCTCCAGTTACCGTGAACAGAACGCAGGCTTTCAACATGCGCTGGGATTGAATACAAATTGCTCCACGTTGCGCGACCCGTTTGTGAGCGACCCGGAAACCATCTCAGCGTGCGAACGGCGGGAAACCCCCGCCGTTTCCGCTACCCCTTCCCCAAAATCCCGCCTGCGCTTCGACCGCCATGAACTAGCGGGCGCGTTCGGCGACCTGGGCACGGACTTGCCGCTGATCGCCGCCATGATTCTCACCGCCGACCTCAACGCGACCGGCGTGCTGTTGATGTTCGGCGCGCTGCAAATTCTCACCGGCCTTGCCTACCGGATGCCCATGCCGGTGCAACCGCTCAAGGCGATGGCGGCGCTCGTCATCACGCAGAAACTCAGCGGCGCGACGCTCTATGGCGGCGGGTTCGCCATCGGCGTGATGATGCTCGTGCTCACCGCGAGCGGATTGCTCGGCTGGCTGGCGCGGGCCATTCCCGTGGCCGTCGTGCGTGGCGTGCAATTCGGCTTGGGACTCCAACTCGCGCTGCTGGCCGGACGTGACTTCGTAAGCAAAGGCGGCGTGCCCGGCTACGCGCTCGCGGCAGTTGCGTTTGTGCTGGTCATCCTTTTGTGGGGTCATCGGCGCTGGCCGGCTGCACTGGCCGTGGTCGGACTTGGTCTGGCTTACGCGGCGGTGTTTGATTTGAATTGGCCGGCGTTCGTGGGGGGCGTTGGTTTGCAGTTCCCGCAACCACGACTGCCTGCGTGGAGCGACGTATGGACGGGTTTGCTGGTGCTCGCGCTGCCGCAGTTGCCGCTCTCGCTTGGCAATTCCCTCTTCGCCACGGAACGCCTGGCGAAAGACCTGTTCCCCGACCGCGCGCCGTCCGTGCGCAAATTGGGTTTCACCTATTCGCTGATGAATCTGGTCGCGCCGCTGTTCGGCGGCGTGCCGGTGTGTCATGGCAGCGGCGGCATGGCGGGGCATTACGGTTTCGGAGCGCGCACCGGCGGTTCGGTGATCATCTACGGCGGCTGTTTCGTCGTGGCCGGCCTGCTGTTCAGCGGCAGCTTCGACCAACTGGTGCATCTGTTTCCGAAATCCATTCTTGGAGTGCTGCTGTTCTTCGAGGGGCTCGCGTTGCTCCGGCATGTGCGCGACGCGGGCCTAAGTCGAAGCGATTGGTTCGTGACGTTCGTGGTCGGCCTGATGGCGTTCACGCTGCCGAACGGCTACGTCGTCGGCCTCGTCACCGGCTGGGCGCTGCACGCGGTGATGAAGAAACACGAACTGCTGCGCGACGCATGAGCAAACTCGGTTCGGCATCCCGCGTTCCCTGGCTCAACCGGACCGTGCTCGGCATCGGGCTGGCGTCGTTGTTTAGTGATTGGTCGCATGAAATCGCGACCACGGTGATGCCCGCGTTTCTGGCGACGATGGGCGTGGCGGCGTTTTGGGTGGGACTGATCGAGGGCGTTTCGGACGGACTGTCGAGCTTCGCCAAGATGGCGAGCGGCTATTACACGGACAAGTTGCGCCGCCGCAAACCGGTCGCGGTGATCGGCTATCTCGTCACGGCGCTGGGCACGGCCTCGTTCGGACTGGCGACGGCGGCCTGGCATGTGTTGCTGTCGCGCGCGTGTGCGTGGCTTGGTCGCGGCGTGCGGACGCCGGTGCGCAAGGCGTTGCTGGCCGGTTCGGTGACAAAGGAGAACTATGGCCGGGCGTTCGGCTTCGAGCGGATGATGGATACGCTGGGTGCAATCGTCGGCCCGGCCACGGCGTTCTTCCTCCTCGGCATGTTCCACCACCACTACCCTTCGGTGTTTGCACTCACGCTAATCCCAGGTCTGATTGCCGTGGCGCTCATTGCCTTTGCCGTCAAAGAAAAGGACCGTCAACCCGTGCCGCACATTTCATTTGGTGAAAAGCTGCGGATGCTGCCGCCGTCGTTCCGCAAATTCCTCGTCGCGGTCGGCTTGTTTGGCGCGGGCGACTTCGCGCACACGCTGCTCATCCTGCTGGCGACGCAGAAACTCACACCCGAATTGGGCGCAGCCAAGGCGGCCAGCATCGCCGTCGGGCTGTATGTGCTGCACAACGTGTTCTATGCGGGCTTCGCATTCATCGCGGGCTGGCTGGCGGATCGCATTCGCAAAAGCCATGTGCTCGCGGCGGGCTATGCACTCGCGGCGGTGATGGCGTTGGCGATCATCTTTCTCCCGCTCACGGTCTGGACGCTCGGTGCAATCTTCATTCTGGGCGGCGTCTATGTGGCGATTGAGGAAACGCTGGAAGATTCATTCTGCGCGGAACTGGTGGGCGAGGAGCATCACGGCATGGCCTTCGGCACGCTGGCGACGGTCAACGGCATCGGGGATTTTCTGTCGAGCATCATCGTGGGCGCATTGTGGACCGCCTTTGGCACATCGGTTGCGTTTGGATACAGCGCGGTTTTGTTCGCCGTTGGGGCACTATTGGTCCTTCGATTGCGAGCCGGGTCTTCCGTGCGTTGACTTTGCTTCGATGGGTCACGGCGGAAAGGTGTATCTGATACACAACACACGCGGACAGTCCGTGTAATGTCCGGTGCATGGTCACGGCAAAGACGCAATACAACCTCAAGAACGCAGAAGAATACTTCGAGGAACACCTGGCAGTCGGCGACTACTACGATGAAGGACAGCGGGTCGCGGGCGAATGGATTGGGTTGGGAGCAGAACGGCTTGGATTGGCCGGGAAAGTCCGTGCCGAAGATTTCCTGCGGCTTTGTGAGAATCAGCATCCGTCTTCCGGCGAGACCTTGACTCAACGGTTGAACACGACGCGGACGGAAAGTGGAGACAACGCGGCCAATCGGCGGATATTCTTTGACTTCACTTTCTCACCGCCGAAGTCGGTTTCTATCGCTGGATTCCTCGGCAAAGACGAACGAATCCTTGAGACTCACAACCGCGCCGTGCGGTTGGCGCTACGAGAGTTTGAGGCATTTACGGCAACGCGCGTGCGAGTCAGCGGAGCGCAGAGCGACCGTTTGACCGGCAACTTTGCCGCCGCCCTGTTCACGCATGACACGTCACGCACGCTTGATCCGCACCTGCACACGCACTGCATTGTTTTCAACGCGACGTTTGACGCGGTGGAAAATCGCTGGAAGGCGCTTCAGAACCACGAGCTTTTGCGCGCCAGAAAGTTTGCCGAGAACGCCTATTACCACGAACTCACTCGCGAACTGCGGAGCTTCGGATACCGGATTCGCAATCGCGTGCGGGGTGATTTTGAAGTTCAAGGCGTCTCCGAACAGCTTTGTGAACGGTTTTCCAAGCGGCATACGCAGATTGACGAAGCCCTCGCCAAACTGCTCTCGGAGAAACCTGAACTCGCTGGTGCAAACTTCCAAGCCCTGCGCGCCCAACTCGCCACGGCAGAGCGAAGCCGGAAGCAAAAGGATTTGAGCCGGGCGGAATTGCTGACGCTGTGGGAAGCGCAGTTGAGCAAAGCTGAACGCGAGTCGCTGCACCAGCTTTCCAAAATTCCAGGTAATGCTCTGAATGAGAAAAACCGCATCACTGTCAACGAGGCCGTCCAATGGGCAGAGGAGCATTTGTTCGACCGAAACTCGGTCGTGCTCGAATGTCAGTTGTGGCAAGAAGCGCTCGGTCGGGCGCGGGGTGAAGGCTTTTCGGTTTCCGAACTCAAAGAGTTCACAGGGAAGCGCGGCTACATACGAGACGAGGGGCGTCCCGGTGCGGTGACGTTGCGCGAAGTTCTCTTGCGCGAATGGGAAATCGTTCAGACTGTAAAAGAAGGCGTGGGCGATGCCTGGCCGTTGGTTGCGAATCCGCGTCCGGTGAATCCCAAACTGGACGATGAGCAACGCCTGGCACTCGATGCCTTGCTCTCCTCCATCAACAACGTGTCCGTTTTTCGCGGCGGCGCTGGCACTGGCAAAAGTTTTGTCCTGCATGAGTTGGTCGAACAACTTCGGGACTCTGGCAGGCGCGTGGTTGTTCTCGCGCCGCAGCGTCAGCAAGTCGTGGAAATGGAAAAGGCGGGATTCCCGTCACCCTCCACGGTCGCCAATTTCATCCTCAAGCGCGAACTGGCTGAACGCGCGGTCGTCGTGGTGGACGAGGCGGGGCAAATCGGCGGACGGCAAATGCTCGAACTGATGCGGCTGGTCCGGGAACGGAATGCCCGGCTGATACTTTCGGGCGACACGCGGCAGCACGGAGCGGTTGAGGCTTCGGACGCGTTGCTGGCGATTGAGCGGCACTCCGGCGTCAGGCCAGTCGAGTTGCACAAGATTCGGCGGCAAGACCCGGCACTTGGGAAAGACGCTGACGAGCGCACACGCATCAAGGATTATCGCAACGCAGTCGAATCAGCGGCGGCGGGCAAGTTGAGTGAATCATTTGAACGCCTCGACAAAATGGGTGCGGTGGTGGCGTGCGGATTGGGCAATCAGGCCGACAAGCTGGCGGAAGAATATCTCCGGCTCGCGGAACAAGAGGCTTCGGCGGTCGTCGTCTCGCAGACCTGGGGCGAAGTGCATCGTGTTAATTCGCACGTCCGGGATGCACTCAAGTCCAAAGGGTTGCTCGGCGCAAACGACACGACGATTCAAGTGCTGGACAAACTCGACCTGACGAACTCACAGAAAAGGGATGAACGGTTCTACCCGCCTGATGCCGTCATCGTCTTCAATCAGAAAGTGCGCGAGGCTGAACCTGGCGCAAAGGGAAAGCTGGCTGGCATTTTGAAATCGAGCGTGCTGGTCGAAGTCGGCGGAAAGTTCGTCACCGTTTCAAACAAAATGCTCGGTCACGTTACGGTTTATCTTCCGCGCGAAATCTCGGTTGCACAAGGCGACCGTCTGCATCTCAAAGCCAATCGCAAGCTGGCGTCAGGCGGTCGTGTCACGAATGGCGAGCTTGTCACCGCAAAATCAGTTCATCCCGATGGCGGAGTTGAACTCACCGATGGCCGCGTCCTGGACCAAAGTTTCCGCGAGTTCCTGCCCGGCTACGCCGTCACGTCCTACGGGTCACAAGGCAAGACGGTGGATTACGTCCTGTTCTCCGATTCGACCGTCAAGGCCGCGACGAACGCGCAGCAATGGTATGTGACCATTTCGCGCGGGCGACGTGGCATCCGCATCTTCACGCCTGATAAGGAGCAATTGCGCGAGAATGTTGCGCGCTCCGGCCACAGACCGTTGGCGATGGAGTTGGTGGCCGGTTTTGTTCCTCGCCGTGGTATCCGCCTTTGGGATCGCTTGCACGGGCATCTCCTCCGATTTGGACAACGCGCCGCCGACACGTTTTGTCGGCTGAAACTGGCGCGTCGTCGTCACCTGAAAACCACACAAAAACATGAACACAAAAACACCCGAATGTTGGTCGAGCGACCCGAACGCTCACGGCGTCAAAATCGAACTGTCGGCTGAACGGAGTCTGTTGCTGCCGTTTGACCAATTCGCCTTCGCCGAACTCAAAGCCGAAGGGAAGCAGCAACATCTTCGGTTGGTCTTCGCCACGCACGAGGTTTTGATTCGCGGCCACGCCTTGCGTCGAATCGAGACGACCATGCAGCGAATGGAATTGTCCTACCTCGCCGCGTTGCCCAGCAGTCAACGGCCTCTCGTTCCAGATGGCCAGCCGGTGATTCACGAAATCGTCGTGACGGAAATAAATCCGGCAGGCAAGCCGGCACAAGAAACTTAAGAGCCTGTGTTTACTCCCGCGTTAGTTGCAGCAAACCAATGCCGTGTTCGGTTACACATACCGCACACGGAAAGCATGACTGGCACTTCCACCAGCACGCCCACCACGGTTGCCAGCGCTGCGCCAGAGTTTGCACCGAACAAAGTAATCGCGACGGCCACGGCCAGTTCAAAGAAGTTGCTCGCACCGATCAATGCCCCCGGAGCGGCGACTTTGTGCTCCACGCGAAAGACGCGCATCAGCAGATAAACCAGACCGGAGTTGAAATAGACCTGGATGATGATGGGCACGGCAATCAGCAGCACGGCCAGCCAGCGTTTCGTGAGGTTCTCCGATTGAAACGCGAAGATAAGCACCAGCGTCAATAGGAGCGACCACATCATCACTGGATGAAACTTCGGGAGGAAGTTCTTCTCGAACCAGTCCTTGCCGTGCGACTTGAGCAACAGTTTGCGCGTCAGCCAGCCCGCCGTCAGCGGAATGACGATGAACACCACGACCGACGTAATCAGCACCTTCGGCGGAACAATGACGTTCGCCACGTCACAGAGGAACATGACGATGGGCGCGAACGCTACAAGCATGATGAGGTCGTTCACCGCTACTTGAACCAGCGTGTAAACCGGGTCGCCGTCCGTGAGATAACTCCAGACGAACACCATCGCGGTGCAAGGCGCGGCGGCGAGGATGATTAGGCCGGCGGTGTATTCCTTGGCCATGTCCGGACTGATCCACGCGGAGAAGACGTGCTGCATGAAAACCCACGCGAGCAAGGCCATGCTGAACGGCTTGACCAACCAGTTCACGAAAATCGTTACCATCAATCCCTTGGGCTTCTTTGCAATGCCGCCGATGGCGCTGAAATCCACCTTAAGCATCATCGGATAAATCATCAGCCAAAGCAGAATGCCAATCGGCACGTTCACCTGTGAGCCTTGGCCGAATTCCAATTTGCTCAACGTAGCCGTGACGCCGGGCAGCAGTTTGCCGAAAGCGAGGCCGACGACCATGCAGAGCAGCACCCAAACAGTCAAATAACGCTCAAAGAACGCGAGCCGTTTGGGGGCTTCGCTCTTGGCCAAGGTCTCATTTGTAGATTCGCTTTTCATAAATCACTTCAAAGGTTTTCCGCTATCCACGCCTCAACATGCTCTTTAATCAGGTCGCGCACGCTCCGCACATGAGCCAGTTGTTCTGCCACTGGCGCGGGGGATTTCGGACGTTCTGGAATGTCCCAATACAGACGCGTTACTTTCCCGGGAAATGTTGGACACCGTTCGGCCTTTTGGGGGTCACAGAGAATAATCACGTAATCGAATTGTCGCCCGGCGTTGAGAACCTCGGCGACGGTTTGAGTGGTCTTGCCCGACAGGTCAATCCCTACCTCCCGCATTACTTCAATGGCCAGAGGCTTCAATGTCCCGGACTCCAGCCCGGCACTTTCCACCTCGAAGGCCGGGCCGCCAATACGCTTTAGCCACGCCTCAGCCATCGGACTTCGCGCGCTGTTATGCGTGCAAATGAAAAGCACCCGCTTTGGCGTCATGGTCATCGGCAATTTCCTAGTTTGGGTTGCATCGGCATCCGCCACCCGTCGCAACTTCATGGCTTGCCGCTTGAAAGAGTTGTTGCAGGCGTTCCGGCCCAACGGGTTCTTCGGTCACCCACGGCACGAGCGCTGTGCGCTTCTTCGAGTGTTGCTCGACGACTTCTCGGATGAACTGAACTTCGCCACGACCACGCGCCAGCAGCAGCGGATCACGCGAACCGCTTTCGGCAAAACTCTGGTTGATGACCCACGCGAACGGTTCAATCTGCGCGCGGCGCAAGTCGTCTTGTAGCGCACCGGCTTCATGCACGGGCGTCGCTTCCGGCAACGTTACCACGAGCACGCGGGTGAAATCGCCATCCCGCAAACGCGGCAGAAGATTCCGCACTTCTTCGGGCATGTCGCTGGCCTTGCGGGCGACTTCGCGATGGTAAGACTCCGTGGCATCAAGCAACAGCAACGTGTGTCCGGTCGGCGCAGTATCGAGCACGACGAAAGCATCCTGGCCTTGCGCTACGGTTCGAGCGAAGGCGCGGAATACGGCGATTTCTTCGGTGCAAGGCGAGCGCAAATCTTCCTCCAACAAAGCGCGTCCGTTGGCATCAAGATTCTTGCCCGCTGTGGCCAGCACCTGCTCGACGTAAGCGCGCGTCTCGGCTTGGGGATCAATCCGGCTGACGTGCAAGCCTGCGAGTTGTCCCGCTGCCGCCGCGATATGCGCTGCCGGGTCAGTGGTGCTGAGGTGAACTTTGTGCCCACGCCGCGCAAGTTCCGTGGCGACGGCGGCAGCGATGGTGGTTTTGCCGACGCCGCCTTTGCCCATCGTCATTACAACCCCGCGCCCGGCTTGCGCAAGGTCGTCCACGAGTTCGGACAACGAGCCGGTTGCAGGCAAAGCCGCATTCGCTTCTTCACTCGGGCGAACGCTGCAAGGTGACGATTCCGAAGCAGTCAACGCGCGCAATGCCGGGATGCCGACAAGATTGTTGGATTTCAGCGGGACTTTAGTCAGAGGCATCCGGGAGAGAAATGGATGTGCCGCCGCCAACGCCTCTCGCCCGCGTTCCTGCAATGCCAGCGCGACGGGATCGGAATCGGCGGCTTGAAACAGTCCGTTCAAGACAAGCCGCTGATTGCGAACACCAATGGCCGCGAGTTCACCACTGGTGCGCTCCGCTTCGGCAAGCGCGGCGCGCTGGGCGCGACTCACCAGAACCAGCGTCGTGCGCGCGGCGTCGGCCAGTGAGGCGACGGCGTTTTCGTAGATGCCGCGCTGTTTCTCCAAACCCGCCAGCGGGCCGAGACACGAATTGCCCGTCGTGCTGCTTTCCAAAAAGCCCGTCCACGCTGTGGGCAGCTTCATCAATCTTAGCGTGTGGCCGGTCGGTGCGGTGTCGAAGAGGACATGATCGAATGCGGCAGTTGCCGCAGGTTCACCCAGCAGCTTCGAGAATTCATCGAAGGCCGCGATCTCCATCGTGCAAGCGCCGGAAAGCTGTTCCTCCATGCTGCGCACAATGGCTTCGGGCAACTTGCCGCGATACGGGCCAACCAGTTTCTCGCGATACGCCGCCGCTGCCGCCGCCGGGTCAATGTTCAACGCGGCGAGCCGGGGCACGCCAGGAACATCCGTGGGCGTGGGGCGGAGTTTCACCCCGAGCACTTCATCCAGGTTCGATGCCGGGTCGGTGCTGACGAGCAGAACTCGTTTGCCTTGATCGGCCAGAGCAATGGCCGAAGCGCACGCCAGCGAGGTCTTGCCCACGCCACCCTTGCCGGTGAAAAACAGAAAGCGTGTCGGCGACTCCAGGAAGCGAGTCAGTGAATTTTCCGTAGCGACGTTCATCAGCAGCCGGAGCTTCCGCCGCAACAACTCGACTTCGCGGGTGCGGTGGGCGCGGTGGCTTTCACCTTCACGAGCGAAGCCAGTTCCTTCCGTTCGGGATAGCGGCCGGTCATGGCGACCTTCCCGTTGACGAGCAGGACGGGCAATGCCGCTTCGCCCTTCTCGGTCAGCGCCGCTTTTACCGGTTCGTTCTCCACGAATGCGGCCGGGTTCTGCGACAGGTTGTGGCGCTGGACGACCACGCCTTGAGTTTTCAGCCAGTCCAGGTCGGCAGCGAATTGCACCAGCTTGGTATCAACGTCTGGCCCGCAGACGCCGGTCGAGCAGCACATCGCGGGATCAAATACTTGGATGGTTTGTGTGGTCAGGTTCATAAATCATTTGGTAATGGGTGCGGTCTTCAGCCAGTCAAGAATTCGCGCTTCAATCTGGTCGCGCACATCACGAAATTTCTGCAATCGCTCCTCCTCAGTGCCTTGCGCTTCCGCCGGGTCTTCAAACGGCCAATCGAGACGCTGCAAAGCGAATGGGTAAATGGTCGGGCAGTTCTTTTGCGTCCGCTCGCAGACGATGATGGCGAGTTGGAAGGTTGTCTTTCCCATCAAACCGTCGAGGCCCTTGGCCCGATGCCCGGACAGGTCCACTCCGACTTCGTTTAAGACCCGCACGGTCAGCGGATGGACTGCCGTTGGTTCAAGCCCGGCACTCACCACGTCGAACCGGTCGCCCGCGTGCTTGCGCAACAGCGCTTCCGCCATCTGGCTGCGGGCGGCATTGTGCGCGCAGAGAAAGAGAACGCGTTGCTTGTTCATAGGCTAGGAGGCTTTCGCCTGGTCGCGCCGACCAGCCGCGTAGGCTTCAAACACCATTTTGATTTCGTCGCGCACCCGGCGGAACACCGCGAGCTTTTCCTCATCCGTGCCGGTGGCGTGCGCCGGGTCGTAGAAGCCCCAATGATGACGGTTCACCTGGCCGGGGAACATCGGGCACGCCTGATCGGCGTTACCGCAAACCGTGACGACCGTCTCCACCGGTTGCTGCAAAAAGTCGTTCATGTGCTTCGAGTGATGCGCGGAAATATCAATCCCGATTTCCTTCATCACCTGAATGGCCAGCGGATGGACATAGCCCGCCGGTTTCGACCCGGCGCTCTGCACGTTGAGCGTATCGCCCGCCGCCGCGCGCAGGATGCCTTCGGCGAGATGGCTGCGGCACGAGTTGCCGGTGCAGAGGATGAGGATGGTCGGTTTCACTTTTGACATTGGCGTTTGCATAGTTCCGCAGGGTCTTGTTTGAGGATCCGTTTAAGGGTTGTTTGGTCATCGATAGCGCGCGGATTGCCGTCGAGCGACTTCTCGACCCAATCAATCGCTTCGCGCACCTCCACCGGGGCGTTCTTGCCCGGCAGCTTGTAGTAAATCCAGCGTCCATCCTTGCGCGACTCCACCAACCCGGCCTGAAAGAGGATGGACAGATGCTTTGAGATGGTGGATGGGGCGAGGCCGAACAGTTCGGTGATCTGACAGACGCACAACTCGCCCTTCCGCAACGCCAGCAACGTGCGGATGCGGTTCTCGTCCGCCAGCGCCTTGGTGATGTTCATGAATGTGCGCATAGTCTGTTTCTGTATTTCGCCATACAGCGAAATGAAGATAATGAACCATCCACGGACTGTCAAGCCGAGCACCGCAGGTTGGCCAGCGGATGGGTCAAAGGTTGGTCTATTTCGCGTCCGGTAAGAACTTCAGCACTTCGGCTTCGACATACCGGTTAAACTTCTTCGTGTCCTCCACCAGTTGCCACGTTTCGTCGAGCAACTTCCATTTCTCGTCTTTCCCATCCTTCTGTCGGACCAACACCAGCGACGGGCACGGGAGTTTGTAGTCGGTCTGAAAATGCGCGTTCTCCTTGAGGTCATAGTTTACCGGCTTAAACACGATTCGTTTCGCGGCGAGTTCCGTTTTGAATCGCTGCTCTATGATTTCACGCGCCTGCCGCTCAATCTTCTGGCATGTCTCGCAACGCACCGTGCCGTGAAAGTAGTAGGCGATGACTTGGACGTTGGTAGTGGTGCTCGCGCCCGGCGTAGGTGTCGTGGGTTTGGCATCCGGCTTGTCTGCCGCGTTAGCGAATCCGGTTGCCAGGAGCAGGGCCAGCAGCGTGAAAACTGTTCTTCGCATCATGTCGTGATCTGCCGTAAGGGCTTTGTTCATGTGTCAGTTTCGCTTGGTTGCGACGGGCGCAGTTCGCCGTCTTCCATTTCGTAGGTTTTGTCGAACACGTCGAGTGAGCGGTGATCGTGCGTGACCACGAGCACGGCCGCACCGCGTTCGTGCGCGACCTTGCTGAATAATTCCATCACTTGCCGCCCGCGATGACTGTCGAGCGCGGCAGTCGGCTCGTCGGCCAGAATCAAACTCGGCTCATTGGCCAGCGCGCGGGCTACGGCGACGCGCTGTTGCTGTCCGCCAGAGAGTGCGTCGGGCAGGTTGTTCGCGCGATCCGCCACTCCAAGATAGTCGAGCAGTTCCATCGCACGTATGCGCGCCGCGCGCGGGGAAGCATCGTTGATTTCCAACGCTACTTGCACGTTTTCCACGGCACTGAGAAACGGAATCAGGTTTGCCTTTTGGAAGACGAAGCCGAGATGGCGGCGGCGGAACTGCCGCAAGTCAACTTTAGCCTGATCCGCGTCCAGGACGAGTTCGCCGCCAATGTGAATGCGGCCCGACGTAGGCGGATTGATGAGGCCGATGGCGGTGAGCAGTGTGGATTTGCCCGCACCGCTCGGACCGAGCAGCGCGATGACTTCACCCCGCGCCACTCGTAGGGAGACATCCTTCATGGCCACGACCTCGGTGTTGCCGCTGCCGTAAACCTTGGTGAGGTTTTCGGCGACAATGGCCGGCGTATGGTTCTCGGCGGTGTTCATGCGGCGAGGACTTTGTTGGGTTCGACGCTCATCGCTTTCCAAATGCCGAGCAGGCTGGCCAGCATGGAAATCGCCAGCACGATGCCGCCCAGCATCAACAGGTCGGGCGTTTCGATGACGACCAGGCGCGGAAATCGCGGAAAGGCATACTGGCCCAACCACCACGCGAGTCCGTAACCGAGCACACCCATGAGCAATGCCTGCTGAAGAATGAGGCCGATGATGACGCCGTTGCGTGCGCCGATGAGTTTCAGCAGGGCGATGTCGTGAATCTTGTCGAGCGTGAGCGTGTAGAGAATCAGCGCCATGATGATGGCGGAAATGATGATGAGCAAAACGCGGAACAGTCCGAGTTGCCGCCGCGCCTTGTCCACCATGCCGGAGAGCAGCAAGTCTTTCTGCTGTTGCGTGGAATAAATCGTCACGTCCGGCCAGGTCGCCAGTGTCGCGGCCACGCGGGCCGGGTCTGCGCCGTCTTGCAGCGTCACCAGCACGGCGCTCACGAGTGGTGGCGCAAGCGCGGGCAACTCGTTTGCTGGTCCAACCACCCGCTCTGACAGCAACGGTGTCACCCGGCCAAGGTCCAAGTTTTCCAATCGGACAAGGCGCGCGGCGCGTTCGAGGCGCGTGGCTTCGCCCGGCACGTCGAACTGGACCGCCATCGCGTCGCTGACGGTGAAGAAGGCCAGTCCGTCGCCACCAGAACCAACCATGCCGCGCGTCAAACCGACGACTTCGTAAGTGTCCTTGCCGAGCTTCACCTTTTCGCCAAGGGGCAAACCCAGCGAGCGGTCGGCAATCAATTCGTAATGAGCCTGACGCAGCGCGCGTCCGGCAACCAACGAAACCCAATCGCCCTTGTCTTCCGGCCACGAGAGTCCTTGCACGACCATGCGTAACGGCTGGCCGCGATGCTCGCGTTGAATCGTGTGTGAAACAAAGCGGCGCGCTCCGGCCACGCCCGGCACGGCGCGCACCCGGTCTTCGAGGTTGGCCGGGATGCGCGAGACTTCGGCGAACGGGCCGCGCGTGCTGCCTTGCACCACCCACAAGTCAGCACCGACCTGATCCACGAGCAGCGTGGCCTCATAAATCAGGCCGCGATAGATGCCGCCCATGCCCATGACAATCATCAGCAGCAGGCCGATGCCCACGGTCGTCAGGGCGAAGCGGCCAACATTGTGGCGAATGTCGCGGACAGCGAGGTTCATTTGGGGGCAATGCGTTGACCGTCGGCAAGCGGCTGCTTTTGGCCTTCGACGGGCCGGACGATTTGTTCGCCAGCGGAAAGCCCTTGAGTCACCTCCACGTTCTGCAATCCGCGCAAGCCCAGCGTAACGCCGCGCCAACGAGCCTGGCCGTGGTCGTTGACGAACACTCCGGGTTTGTTCTCGCGCCAGCGGACGAACTGCGGAGGCATCGCGACGACGTTCGCTTTGTGTCCGGTTTCAATGAACACTTCGGCGCGCTGGCCAATCGTCCAGTTCTCCGGTAATTCGTTCACCCGCACGTCCACAACGAACTCGCGCGTCTCGCGGTCGGCCTCGCGGCCCAGACGGGCGACTTCACCGGCGTAACTCTTGGCGGGTTCGGAACGAAACACGACCCGCGCCGGTTGGCCGGCTTTCAGACCCGCCATCGCGGTTTCGTCCACCCAGGCGGACACCCAGATTTCATTCGTCGCCACGAGTTGCAGGATGGAAGCGCCCGGCACAACGACACCGCCGGGGTCGCGGTCGCGGCGTGTAATCAGGCCGTCGTAAGGACTGTGCATTTCCGTGAACGCGAGATGTTCCTTCTGGTAGAGCAGATTCTTTTCGGCGGTCAGCACCTGACTCTGGGCTTCGACAATTGCCGATTGCGAGCGTTTCAAATCCGCTTCGGCGACATGGAGCGCTTCTGAGGTCTTGTCGAAATCGGCTTGGGCAGCGATTTTGCCCGCGAGCAACTCGGTCGAACGGTTGTGATCCAACTGCGCCTGATGAAGCACCGCCTGGGCACGGGCTTCGTCCGACTGGACGCGTTCCACCGTGGCGCGAGCAGCCGTCAAGGTGGCTTCGGCTATGGCCACTTGCTGACGCGTTTCCGCGTCATCGAGGCGGGCAAGCAGTTGACCGGACCTCACCGGGTCGCCCTGATCCACGAGCACTTCGGCCAATCGTTCCTGAATGCGCGGGCTGATGGTGGTCTTGACGCGCGCCTCCAGCGTGCCCGTGCCCATGACTTCGCCACGCACTTCTCCCGTGGCGATGGTGTGTGCTGTTACCGGCGTCGGGCTGAACTTGATCCGATAGACGGCGAACAGGATGACCGCTGCGACCACCAGCCACGGCAGAAGTTTGCGAAGTGAAATGCGTTTCATAGTGGGTTGAGTCATGGCGCGGTGTAGATCAGCCAGACGCCGCCAAGAATCACGAGCACGCCGCAGGTGTATTTCAGGACGGTCAGGCCCTTGGACTGCTCGTTCCAATTCAGGAAGCGCTGCACGATTTCGGTGGACGTGCCGGCGGCGACAATCACCGCGCAATGGCCAACGCCGTAGGCCAACAAGAGCAGCGCGCCGTAAAGAAAGTTGGTTGCGGCCAGTTTGAAAGTGACGCCCAGCATCGGCGCGAGATAAGCGAACGTGCATGGGCCGAGCGCGACGCCAAACACCAGGCCAAGCACAAACGCGGCGAGGAAGCCCTTGCGCTTCATGCCGACTTGTCCCGGCCCGGAGAACGACAGCGGAATCACGCCCAGCAAATGCAGCCCCACCACAAAGAAGATGAGCGCGACAAAATAATTCCCGTAGCGCCCCACGTCACCCATCATCCGGCCCGCCGCCGCCGTAATTGCGCCAATCCCCGCGATAGTGATGAGGATGCCCACGGCGAATAGAGTTGAAGTCCAGAACGCCCGCTTGGTGGTCACCTGGCCTTGTTCGCTGATGAAGCCGACGATAAGCGGTATGCTCGCCAGGTGACACGGGCTCAGGACAATGCTGAGGATGCCCCACACGAACGAAGCGGCGAGCGCGATGGCCGGCGCACCTTCGACGGCGTGACTCAAGTTTGTAAAAAGTTGCTCCATGACTATTTCGCGCTGTTTGTAAACGACACACTGACCGGATTAGCCGACTTCGTATTGGTGGATTCAACCGTCGGCCACGAGTTGGTTGGCAACGCGCCCAGGCCGGGCGGCACAGGAAAACATGAACCGCCCGCACACGTCGGACGCTGGCCCTGCCGGGCGCTCAAAAGCACCGCGCCGCCGATGATGACAGCGCCTAGCAGAATTGTGCGACGGTCAGTTTTCATGTCAGTTGCATTCGCCGAGCTTGCACGCCTTGGCGATTTGTTCCGGCGAGAGCTTCATCTTGTCGGCTAGCGCCTGCGCAATCGTGATCTGCCGACCCGTCATAGCCGGACGCGCATCAAGCCACTTTTGGAGGTTGGCCGCGTTGACGAAAAATCCCTGCTTGAAGCAACCGGCGGAAACCCATTTGCCCTCGGCAGTCTTATTCTGACCGAACCACGCCACGGCGGTCGCGGGTTCGAGCGCGGCAATCTGCCCATCGAGCGTCTTCACGCGGATAAGCTCGCCGGTCAGCCCGTCCTTCGCCTCGACTTCAATGTTTTGTTTGAGCCGCGCGGCCACGCCCATCGAGCAATGCGTGCAGCAACCGTAACCGTGCGTCGTGCCAAACTTCACCGCACAGGCGTCCTCGGGATACACCGCGCGGTCGCAGAACGCGCAGCGGGTCGCCAGTTCCTTGGAACGCAGCACATCCCAACTCACCGCATTGCCGGAACTCGCCTGCTGTTCCGTCGCCGCTGTCGCCTTGTCGGCAAACGCCTTCACCGTAGGGCGGCCCTTGGCATCCATGCCGTAGAGATAGCTGGCCGTCGTGGCGGGGATGAGATTTCCGCTCGCCCAATCGGTGACGCTGACTTTCGCGTCCACGGTCTTCGCTTCCACGCCGACGATGCTGGAGAAATAGATGAAGTAGCAATGCGGGGAGCAGAAGATGCGTTGCTCGGTCTCGCCCTTCACCAGCGTCTTTGTTTTGGCGTTCACGTCGCCGTCACACATGAAGCAGACCTGGTCGCGCGGGCGCGTGTCCACCGCCACCGGTTGTTCGCGCACAATCCCGGCGCTGGATTTCGCGCCGGAGTTAACGCCGAGTTCCTTCCACTTTGCGAGGATGTCTTCCTTGCCGAAGAAACCAGTATGCCGGAAAAGTTCCTTGCCTTCGGCGTCGTAGAAGATTTGCGTGGGGATCATCTCGATGCCGTATTTCTTGCCCTCATCAGGGCTTTCCCAAACATCGATGAACTCCGTCTTGAACTGGCTGGCGTAATCCCGCTTCAGCTCGTCCAGAATCGGCTTCATCATTTTGCACGGAATACATTTGCCCGCGCCTAAATCCACCAGCCGTGGTAATTTCGCCGCGACTAGCGGAGCGGTTGTAACTTGGGTGGTGGCGGTGACACTGGCTTGCGCCTGGGCGTCGCCAGTTGCTGGAGTTTTGTTCTGCTTCAATGCGACCGCTGCCACAACTGCCGCTGCGACCGCGAGGAGGATGAGAATCTTTGCTGGAGTTTTCATGGTTTGATTTTTTGGTAGAGGGCTGGCAATCGCGTGCGATACATCTCGGTCACTTGCGCTTCCATTTCGGCCAGCGGTTTCACGGGAATGAGATCCATCACTTCGGCAGGCGCGAGGCCGGATTCCAGCAGCGTTCGCGTTGCACCACAGACCATGCGTTTCAGGGCGGGCGCAACTTCCGCCTCGCTCAATCCGAAGCCCGCCGCCACTTCGCGCAGGGTTTGGAGCTGAAACCACAGGTAAGTCGCGCCCATGCCGGTGAGTAGCGCGTAGCCTTCGAGCTTCGGTTCGACGACTTCGGGACATTCGCCCAGCGGCGCGAGCAAGCCAGTGAGTTCGGTTTTGTCCGCTGCCGTCAGTGACAAGTCAAAGGTGACCGGATTGAACCCCAGGTTCATTACCGACGGCGCGTTTGGAATCAGCCGCGCGAGCCGCGCAAATCCGCCCAGCAGTTCGGTCAGCTTCGCCAGAGTGAACTTCGGCGCGAGGGAAACAACGATTGCTCCGGGCTTGAGGCTGCCTTTGATACCAGCGACAACCTCGGCCATCACGGGCGGATGCACCGCCAGAAAGACAATGTCCTGTGAAGCTGCTGCCGCGCTGTTACCCGGCGCGGTATCAACCCGCCGGAAACGTGCCTTCAACTTCGCGAGCGAGTCTGCGTTGCAATCGCTCACGACGATCTTGGCCGGCATCGCGTTCGCCCGCTGCCAGCCTTCCAGGAAAATGCGGGTCACCCGTCCCCCGCCGATGAAGCCAATGGTTTTTGATGTCATGGTCTTGCCTTTCTTGTTTACGGTTCACTTCACACAAGCAACTTCTTGAGGTCATCCACGGACGGCACTTTGCCGCTGACCTTCAGCTTGCCGTCCACAACGAGCGCGGGCGTCATCATCACGCCGAACGACATGATGCGGTTCAGGTCCGTGACCTTTTCGAGTTCGTATTGCAGGCCGAGCGTCTGCGCGGCTTTCTCCGTGGCCATCGTCAATGCGTTGCACTTGGCGCAGCCCGTGCCGAGGATTTGCAGTTTTTTCATGGATTGGTCTCCTATTGAACTATTGCTCCGTAAATCAGACCGGTGATCGAGGCCATCACGATGACCAGCGAGACGTAAACGACCGTCTTCTTAGTGCCCATCACCGTGCGCAGGACCAACATGCTTTGCAGGGAGAGTGCTGGGCCGGCCAGCAACAGCGCCAACGCCGGGCCTTGCCCCATGCCGCTGCCGATCAATCCTTGCAGAATCGGCACTTCGGTTAGCGTCGCGAAATACATGAACGCGCCGACCACCGAGGCGAGCACGTTGGCGCGCAGCGAATTGCCGCCCACCGCTTGCGTGACCCATTCGGAGGGAATAACTCCTTCCTTGCCCGGACGACCAAGGAAGAATCCAGCCGCCAGCACACCGAACAGCAGCAATGGCGTGATTTGTTTGGCGAATGTCCAAGTGGAGGCGAACCAATCGCCCGCTTCGCCTTCACTGGTGCTCGTGAGCACGGACAAACCCACCACGCCAAACACGAACGGGATCATCGGTTGTTGCGGGAACAAGAACGCCAGCACTGCGGCAGGCACGGCGATGACGGCCATTTTCCACCACTTCACCCCGAACCAGCGCACCATTACAACGGCCAACCCCACCGCACATGCGGCCGTGATCGGCCATTTCATCAGCCAGAGGGCGTGCCACAGACCCGCGTCCTCCATCGGCTTGCCCCAATTGGCGAACACGAGGATTCCGACCATGCAGCCGAAATAGATGACGTTCTGCCAAAGCGGTCGTTTTACTTCCGGTTCGGGATCGAGCGCAGCAGCTTCCGCCTTTGCCAGTTCCTCCTTCCGGAAAATCCAGTGCATCAACAACCCGATCACGACGCTGAACACCACCGCACCCACGGCCCGCGCGATGCCGAGCTTCAACCCCAGCACGCGCGCGGTCAGCACGATGGCCAGCACATTGATGGCCGGGCCGGAATAGAGGAACGCCGTGGCCGGCCCAAGTCCCGCGCCCATGCGCCAGATTCCGGCGAACAACGGCAGCACCGTGCAGGAACACACCGCGAGAATTGTCCCCGACACTGATGCCACGCCATAAGCGAGCGCCTTGTTCGCCTTCGGCCCGAGATACTTCATCACCGACGCCTGACTGACGAACACGCCAATTGCCCCCGCGATGAAAAACGCTGGCACAAGGCAAAGGATGACGTGCTCGCGCGCATACCACTTCACCAACTCGAACGACTCGGTGACCGCGTTATCGAAACGCGGCACGCCAACCGGCAGGTAGAAGCACGCGAGGAACAACCCGGCAATCAACGCCAGCGGCTTCCATTCGGTTTTCCAGTTCGTTTTCACTTAGCCAACCCGCTAAATCTGCGGGCAAAAAAATCCACGTTACTTGCCGTTGCTTTGCACCGCCTTGATGCACTTGAAGAAATTCAGCACGCACGGCACACGCAGCCGGTAGAACACCTGCGACCCGCGCTTCTCGTCCTCCAGGATGCCGACACTCTTGAGCTGACTCAGATGGCGGGAGACGGTGGGCATTTCCACGCCGATCATATCGGTGAGTTCGCAAACGCAGCGTTCGCCGCGTGAAAGCTCATCCACGATGAACAGGCGGGTGGGATGCGCGAGGGCCTTGATGATCCCGGCTTGGGCTTTGTATTCGGCTTGTGCGGTAGCAGTCATATTCGCTGCTTGCACACTTAGCTAATTCGCTAAGTCTTGCTCACCGGATATTGCCAATTACCAACCGTGGGTTGAGGGGAGGGAAACCCGTTCAGCGTGATGCTTTCGTCGGGACGCGGCGAGGATCGGACGTTGGCGCGTCGTCGCCGCATTCTTTGCAGCCAGCCTTCGCGCGTGGTTCGCAGCCGATGACCTTGCCGCGTCGGTCAAACTCGAAAGTGCAACACTCGTCGAGCATCTGCTTCAACTGCGCCCGCCCCCGTTGCACGCGCGACTTTGCGCCAGAAAGAGAAATGCCCAGCCGGTCAGCAAGCTGTTGCTGCGTCAACCCGTCGAACTCGGTCAACACCACAGCTTCGCGATACGGCTCTGGCAGGCTGTAAATCATGCGGCGGAATGCGCCTTTGAGTTCCTGCACTTCGCCGTCGTGGTCGTTAGGTTCGACTGGCAAGGTCTCCGGCACTTCCACCGTTTCCTTGCGTGTTCGGTAGTGGTCAATAATGGCGTTGCGGGCGATCAGGTAAATCCAACCTTGAAGCTTCGCTGGGTCTTGGAGTTGTCCCAGCCGCTTCTGAATCTTGACGAAAACATCCTGCCGGATGTCTTCCGCCGTCGCCGGGTCAGACACCCGCGCACGGATGAACTGACCCAGCTTCTCGGCGAATTCGTGCCAGATATGTTCCAGCGTTGCGTTCATCATTTGGTCAAGGTTTCACGGCCTCGATGCTGGCGGATGCCACATAGTCTTCCGCCTTCCGGCCCGGAAACCAGCCGCCAATAATCTCCCGGCTCTCGCCCTTGCGCACAATCCGAATGTTGGTGAACCCGGCCTGCTTCAAAAGAGTCTTGAGATCGTCCATCAGCGACGCTCCGGCCACGCAACCCGTGTAAAGTTCCCAATCCTTGCGCAGTTCCTCTGGAATCGACGCGAGCGCCACGATGTCGGAGATCGCCAGCCGTCCGCCGGGCTTCAATACCCGGAAGGCTTCGTGGAACACACGCCCCTTGTCCGGCGAAAGGTTGATGACGCAATTCGAGATGATGACATCCACAGTCGCATCCGCAACCGGCAGGCTCTCGATTTCGCCGAGGCGGAACTCGACGTTCTCGTAGCCGCCATTGGCCTTGTTCTTTCGAGCCTTGCTCACCATTTCGGATGTCATGTCCACACCGACGACGCGACCCGTTGGTCCAACTGCCCGCGCTGCCAGGAACGTATCGAAACCCGCGCCGCTGCCCAGGTCGAGCACGGTTTCGCCAGGTTTCAGTCCAGCAATGGCCTGCGGGTTTCCACAACCGAGGCCGAGGTTTGAACCTTCGGGAACTGCGCCGATCTCTTCGGGGGAGTAACCCAACCCGTGCGAGACGGAAACCGCATCATGTTGTTCTGGCTTGTTTGATTGCTTCGGGCTGCAACAAGTCGGCGCACAACCGCAACTGCCTTCCTGCTCTGCAATCTGTCCGTAGCGTTCGCGGACGGTTCGTTTCACTGTGTCGTTTTCCAATTCCTGTGTTTTCATAGTTTTGTCTGCCTTTGGGCCGCGCTTCTTAGCGCAACCGCATTTCACCATTGAAGACGAATGACTATGAAAAAAGACGCAACTAGCTCCGGTCGGAAGTTGGCAGCATACGTGCGGACGGCTTCCGAGAATTCGGAAGCCGAGATTGATTAGCTACGCAAAATATCCAAGACTGCGAAGACTGGTATGACTGGGATTCCCGATGACGATGTGGTCGAGGACTTCGATTTTCAGAAGCTGACCCGCTCGGATGAGATCACGGGTAATCTTGATGTCGGCTTCGGACGGAGTTGGTTCACCGCTCGGATGATTGTGCGCGATGATGATTGCAGC